>NZ_JBSLYA010000003.1:0-579793 GCF_053749995.1 Neobacillus sp. K501
CTCAAGATGAGATTTCCCATAGCGCAAGCTAGTAAGAACCCTGAAAGATGATCAGGTTGATAGGTCAGAGATGGAAGCGTGGTAACATGTGGAGTTGACTGATACTAATCGTTCGAGGACTTAACCAAATAGAAAAGCGGAGGCGACTGTTCAACTCTGAGAGGCGTTGGAGGACCGGCACTGCAAATCCTGGTTTTGGATTTGTAGGGACGAGTCGAAACGACCGAAGAGTTAGGAGCCGCAGCTGGATAAGTCTTATGGCATTACTCGTTTTTACTAACTTCTTCTGAATTATCTAGTTTTGAGGGAATAAAATCTCAAACAAATAGTCTGGTAACAATAGCGAGAAGGTCACACCCGTTCCCATACCGAACACGGAAGTTAAGCTTCTCAGCGCCGATGGTAGTTGGGACTTTGTCCCTGTGAGAGTAGGACGTTGCCAGGCAAACAAAAGACATTCCGTTTTGGATTGTCTTTTTTAATTGCCAAAATTACCTTGGATTCTTCTTTATAGGTTATGTATTTTTATATGGCTCAAATCAAATACTATAAGTGATATTCCTGTAATATCACGTTCCAGAGTATCCCTATCCTAACTATTGAGGTGATTCATTGTGAGTACTAAAGATCATTTGGATCCACATTCTCAAAAGTTCTTCAATAATTGGACACGGCCTAAGCGTGCTAGTTCTCAAGTAAACGGACACACAAAAATCTCTCAACATAACATTATAGCTAGATCGAACGCAAAGGCACATAGGTGGTAAAGGATACGTCTGAGGGGAAAGAAAGAAGACACATGTGGTCTTCTTTCTTTTCTTATTCTTCAAAGAAAAATACAGCATTAAATTTTAATGGTTGGCCTTTGTTATAGCACAAGGGCTTTTTGTTTTGTTAATTGAAATTTATAAAATTTTCACAAAATATTATTTTTTCATTTTCAAAAATGGTAAACTAGTTAAAACTATGGTTAAAGTGAGGCATTAAAATGATTAAAGCGATATTTTTTGATTTAGATGATACCCTTCTTTGGGATCAGAAAAGCATTAAGGAAGCATTCGCTTCAACCTGTAAGATTGCGAATCAACGATATGGAGTAGACGTTATTCAATTAGAAGAAGCTGTCAGGGAAGAGGCAAGAAATCTATATGCCTCCTATGAAACCTATGACTTTACACAAATGATTGGAATTAACCCTTTTGAAGGGTTATGGGGAAATTTTTTAGATGACCAAGATGAATTTAGGAAAATGAAAGACATTGTTCCTAGGTATCGGAAAGATGCATGGACTATGGGCTTAAAGGCAATCGGCATCGATGATCCCGATTTTGGCTATGAGTTAGCTGAACGATTTCCACAAGAGCGACGGAATCTGCCGTTTGTTTATGAAGAGACCTTCGACACACTAGATCAATTAAATGACCACTATCAATTGTTGCTCTTAACCAATGGATCACCCGATTTGCAAAAAACGAAACTAGCAATTACTCCTGAGCTGGTTCCATATTTTGATAAAATCGTCATTTCCGGTGATTATGGAAAGGGAAAGCCTGATCCTGGGATTTTTGAACATGCATTATCCTTGTTGTCGCTCACAAAAGAGGAAGTCATTATGGTGGGTGATAACTTAATGACAGATGTACTCGGTGCAAATCGTGCTGGGATTAAGACGGTTTGGATTAATCGTCATGAAAAAGTGAGAAATGAAGTAGTTCCAACTTATGAAATACAGCATTTACAACAGCTTTTTCCAATCCTATCTGAGTTGAATAAATAATAATAGGAATGAACAAGACGGCCGCTACCGTCTTGTTCAAACAAATATTTATTCTTCAGTTTCCTCATTTTCTTCATTGGTATTTTCCGCTTCATCATCGGTATTTTCTGTTTCTTCCGTTTCGGTATCATCTGTGTCTGTTCCACTGCACGCTGTAGTCACTCCAATTAACATAAATGCGGCCATCATAGCAAGTAACCATTGTTTGAAATTTTTCATTTCATCTTCCTCCTTGAATGCTTGCATTTTTTACTACAATCCTTATCTTACAAGCTTTAAAGAAAAAGAGAATAGTATTTTCCATTTCTTAACATTGATTTTCTGTTTCTTAATATTACATTCATATATTTGAATTGGAATTAACACTAAATTTACTAAATGTCATCACATGGTTATTACTAGTCTAGAGTGATGGGCTGCTATATAATGAGTAAATATAGATTCAATACGGATGAATGAAAAATAGCTCTTAAAACTTTACTAAAAGTCAGAGGTGAAATCTCATGAAAATCAATAATATTCTCTTTGTAAGTCCGATGTATAATGAAATCAAGGAGATTATTGAAAAGGAAAATTTACAGAAGAATCTCCGCTATTTATCTGAAGAAGAATTGACACAAAATGATTTAGACTGGGCTGACGCTCTCGCTGCCTTTAATTTAAAGTCTAATTTTGAATACGAAACAATGAAATGGGTGCATTCATTAGGGGCTGGTGTCGATCGTTTTTTATATAAAAAGGAATGGAATGAGGATGTATTATTAACGAGAACCATTTGTTCCTTCGGTCAAAGAATTGCCGAGTATTGTTTGAGCTATATCCTGAAAGATATGCAATATCACGATGAATTCCAAAATTTAAAGCAGCAAAAGAGTTGGAGCCCAATGACCCCGAAGCTATTAAATCAACATAAGGTCATGATTTATGGAACGGGTGAAATAGGGCAAATGACAGCGAAAGTATTGTCTGGGTTAGGAATGGAAGTTTTCGGTGTTTCCTTAAGTGGGCAAGAAAAAGAATTTTTCAAAAAAGTCTATTCGATTGATTCCCATGCATCACGGTTAGAGTCAATGGATTTTATCATTAATACCTTACCGCTGACCGAACAAACTGTTCATTTATTGGATGAGAATATCTTTAACCAACTATCAAATGCTGGCTTTATCAATGTTGGCCGTGGGTTAACGATTGATGACAAAGCACTGCTCCAAGCGTTAGAACAGAATAAGGTCAGATTTGCAGTCTTGGATGTATTCTCACAAGAGCCCCTGCCTCCTGAACATCCATTTTGGAATCATCCTTGTATTCACATCACTCCACATATTTCAGCGGTAACGACACCGAACGAAGGTGTTGCCTGTTTCCTAGATACCTTGAAAAAGATTGAGGAAAATATCCCGCTTAATAATAAGGTTAATGCATATAAAGGCTATTAATGTTAAAGGACCCAATTTTAGGTCCTTTTTCAATGGATAAAATGGTTTGAAAAATTAGGTTAAATTTGTTATTCTATACTTAACTTTTTTTCTTATAAAGAAACTTTTTAAATAAAATTAATATATATTTAAACCAAAGGTGGGTAAAATGAATCTACATGCAGATGTTTGTATCGTTGGCGGTGGACCAGCAGGGACATTACTCGGATATTTATTAGCTAAAAACGGTATATCAACCATTGTGATAGAGCGATCTGCTGGGGTGAACAGGGAATTTCGTGGAGAACATATTAACGCTGAAACAGAAGCTATTTTGAGAGAGCATCATTTGTTTGAAAAAGTTGAAAAACTTGGCATCCTTAAAATGAAAAAGGTCGAGTATTTTAAGGGGAATACGATTGTAAACACAATCGTTCCGTCAAGTGAGGATCATGTCGGGATTCATGTTCCACAATCTCATTTACTCCGTGCGGTTATTCAGGAATCTGAACAAATTCCCCATTACCATCAGCTTTTTAATACAACGCTTAAAGACTTGATACAGAATGAAGAAGGCTATTATTCTGGTGTGAAAGCCATCAAGGATGGACAAGAAATTATGATTTCAAGCAAGATCGTTGTAGGAGCAGACGGGCGCTTTTCAACGGTAAGGAGGCTGGCGAAAATTCCTACTTGTGAAAAGACTCACGGGTATGATGTTTTGTGGGCGAAAATACCAGCTCCATTAGGTTGGGAGCCTACGACGAGAATGGTCCTTGTGAATGGTCATCAGCTTGCGCTGTTCACTCAGACAGGTGGATTTATCCAAATTGGCTGGAATATTGCAGAAGGTTCGTTTCTATCCCTAAAAAAGGAATCCATTGAACCTTTTCTTGAACCCTTGATTGCAAGCTTTCCTGAACTTAAAGAGAACATCCTTGCGCATCTTCGCTCATGGAAGGACTTTGTATGTTTAAAAGTTCAAAGCTCCCGCAGTGAGACATGGGTAGAGGATGGATTGGTGTTAATAGGAGATGCTGCGCATACGATGACGCCTACTGGTGCGATTGGCATTAATTGTGGCATGAAAGATGCTCATTTATTAGCACCATTTTTAACGGAGGCCTTGCTAGACAAAGATACGAGTGCACAGCGTTTGAAAAGATTCGAAGAGAGCAGAATAGCAGAAATTAATGAACAACAAGAAATGCAAATCAGGCAAGAAGCATCTTTTTCGGAAAAATTTGCTCAGTTAGCCTAAATAAAAAAGGAAGAAAAGCTTTTGTCTACTATTGACAAGAGCTTTTCTTCTTTTATTGGCCTAATAATCTGTGATAATTCTATTTCTATCTAGAAAAGCTTCAATCACTTCACTTACTTGGAAAGAAATCTGTGGGGAATCATAATTTTCAAAGGCATGTTCACAGCTGTTTTTATATGCCATGATTTCATCATAATGGGCAAGATGACGTTCGATGTCGGCATCATTATCCTGCCTTGCTTTATGTCTTTCAATGACGGTATTACGGTCGGCATAGATGAAAAATCGCATGACACGTTCCCCATACATGTTTTTCAATTTTTCCGTACCTTCTGGATTTAGCGTTAAATACACAAGATTGTGGTTTTCAAATGCCTTGACGATATCCTCTTCGCGAATACCATAATAAAATCCATCAATCTCAACGCTTTCAAGGAATTCCTGATTGTCTAGTAATTTTTTGAAGGTTTCTTCTTTCACAAAGTGGTAATCTTCGCCATTTTGTTCGTAGTGACGGGGAGGGCGAGTGGTGTATGAGAGAACCGTTTCCATATCAAATGCGGTCGCGACCATTTTTGCAACGGTTTTCCTGCCAGATCCATCTGGTCCAGTGTAAATGAATAATTTTTCTTTTTCTTTGATTTTATACATGCGATTCCTCCTAATCTACATAGTTATTCCCTTCGTTAATGGGATATATTTCATTATAGCAGATATTATAATAAAAAGATTGATTTTTCTGAATAATATTCCTCGATAGAATTATAGAAAAAGCTGCCTTCAATAGGCAGCTTTCATAAAATCAATTATTTTTTCACATGACGAAATTGCTGTAAATGCTCTATAACAGCATAAGCAAATCCATCTTCATCATTGGTTTTAGTAATGATATCGGCTTTTTGTTGGATCTTGAGCGGCGCATTTCCCATAGCAACTGAAGTGGTGGCCACTTCAAATTGAGCAAGGTCATTGCCTCCATCACCAAAGGCGATAATTTCGTCAAACGATAGATTCATCATTTGTTGGTAACGTAATAGAGCCTTACCTTTATGAGCCTCATTTGAGGTTATTTCCACATTGTTTGGAAAAGAAGACGCCATAGTAATCGGTAAATGATCTGCCAATTCGTTTTTTACTTCTTCTACTCTTTCAAGCTCGTCATTGTGAACCAAAGCTATCAGTTTATAAATTTTCAAATCGCTACTTTTTAATATTTGATCATAGTCGTATTCTTGAAAAAGGGTATCGAGTTCTTGCTTGCTTTTCTGTTGTAACGGAGGAAGTGTAGAAGGAAAGCCGCCGTGATTGGTGTATACGAGAATTCCAACACCTAATTTTTTTAACTTAGCAAAAATTTCCTTATAGACATCAACGGATATCGTTGCCTCAAAAAGAATATCACGTGTTTTCGAGTAAAGGACAGCTCCGTTTACACAAAAGATTGGCACTTCCATCTTATTAATGGCGTCTATTTTGATGACATCGGCAAATGCACGGCCGGTATTTAAAACAACGCTGTGTCCATCTGCTTCTAATTTCTTCAATACCTCTAAATTTGCCTCTGATATTTCATGCTTTGAGTTTAGCAGTGTTCCGTCAAGATCAATGGAATAACATTTCATTTTTTATTAATTCCTTTCTGTGGGTTCATAAATACTACTATATCAGATTTTCATGCTTGTATCCCCAAGTAAATCATGGCTATCTTCTACAAAAAGAGTAAATCACAAACATAGTTATTTTTATTTAGTAAATAATAGGAAAAATACGATGGATTTATGGTGGTTTTTAATGCAGAGTTTAATGAAAGTATTAGTCCCAAAACAATTATTATTACTTCTAGTCCTTTCCACAGGAATACTTAATCATGTGATTTTGATTCCTAATTTGCTTACTGCAGCAGGAAGAGATAGTTGGTTAAGCGTTATTGTCACTTTTCCGATTTCAATCTTTTTTCTATGGCTCATTTATTTCATTGTGGTAAATAGTCCGACGGAAGGGTTCTTTTCGTTGATTCGAAACCGCTTTGGAAAATTCTTTTTTTCGGTTTTATCGATTCCGGTCATCATTTTCCTATTTTCCAGTGCCTATGTAACCCTTCGGGATTTGATGACCTGGTTAAATGCCTATTTTCTCGCAGATTACTCCGTATTTATTATCAATTGTATTCTTGTGACCGTTTGTTTTCTCATTACACTCGGTGGTATTAAATCTATGGCTATTTCTAGTGGACTTTTGCTGCCCCTTGTTATGTTATTTGGAATATTTATTGCCATTACAAACACCACCTTGAAAGATCCGAGTCTTCTATTCCCTGTGTTAGATGAGGGGATAAATCCTCTTTTTAAAGGGGGAATCTATGTGTTATCAGGACTTCTAGAAGTTTATCTTGTGGTATTATTGCAGCCCTTTTCACAGGGTCCGATTAAATTTAAGCATTTATTAATTTTATTAACGGTGTTAACGGGGTTGATATTTGGACCGCTAACGGCTTCGATTATGGAATTTGGTCCTACAGAAGCAGTTAAACTCCGTTATCCGGCTTATGAGCAATGGCGGATACTCAGCATTGGGGAATATATATCCCATTTAGATTTTTTTGCTTTGTTTCAGTGGTTAAGCGGAGCATTAATCAGAGTTGGATTATTCATGTATCTCTTAGGGACATTCTTTATAAAAAAAATGAACCATTATCGATTGAACTTTAAGTTTGTAATTGTGATGTACTTGTTGTTATTTGCTTTCATGACGATAAAAGTTGAGGCCTATTCATTTAATAAATTTATTTATTTATACTTTTTGCCAGGAACAATGATATTTTTCCTTATTCAAATATTACTTTCAGCAATCATTCTATTCGTTTTAAGGAAAAGAGATGGATATCATGGTTAGGATAACAAGTTCGAAACATCTTCATAATGAGGTTTTACAGGAAAAAGCAAATACCTTAAAAGCGCAATTCAAAAAAAGTCAAGATTTCCTATGTAAAGAACATAAATCAGATAAAGAAACTTTTGAAATCATCTATTTTGAAAGCTTAATTGAGATCCATTATTTAGATCAATACATCTTTCCGAGATTAAGTCAACAAATGGAAGGTTCTGTTGAATGGAAACTACAAACATTACTTCAAGCAGAAGAAGTCACTTCAAAATCGATTGAAGAATTATCAAACCTTCTATTTGAAGGGAATGTTCTATTTTTATTAAGGGATTCATTTCTACGTATCCATGCGGGAAACTTACCGAAAAGGCAACCGGAAGAATCTGCTCTTGAGACATCGATTAGAGGACCAAAAGATGGTTTTGTTGAAGATTTAAATACCAATATCTCATTAGTGCGTCGAAGATTAAATACTTCATCATTATGCCTAGAAATGTACTCGATAGGGAAGAGAAGCAAAACAAAAGTAGCCCTTTTGTATATCGAAGACTTACTCGATCAAAGAGTTTTGGAAGAAGTCCAGAAAAGGTTAGAAAAGGTTGAACTAGATATTTTGACAAGCATAAATGAGTTGGAATCGTATGTTCGCGATAGACCGTATTCTTTCTTTCCTAGTATGGACTATACGGGAAGACCGGACTTTGTTGTTCAGGTGTTAAACCAAGGGAGATTTGCGCTCATAGTGGAGGGAAATCCAACGGTTTCTTTCGCACCAGTCAATTTATTATTACAAACGAAATCGCCAGAGGACTCCTATATTAATTATGCTTTCGTCACTATTGAAAGATTAATAAGAATGCTAGGTCTCATCATCTCAGCTTTTCTGCCCGGGGCATGGATTGCATTATCAGCCTTTAATATTGAACAAATTCCCTATTTACTTGTTGCAACCATTACTGTCTCACGTTTCGGGATCCCTCTATCCTCACCGATTGAAATGTTTATCGTTTTATTTTTATTTGAGTTGTTTAATGAAGCGGGCGTGCGTCTGCCTCGTGCCATTGGGCAGACAGTTGCTGTTTTAGGAGGGCTTATTGTAGGAGATGCTGCAATCCGCGCAGGGTTGACTTCACCGACGATGCTTGTCGTGGCTGCGATTACCTACATTTCTTCTTTTACGCTAGTGAACCAAAACCTGAGCTCAGCCATTACCATCCTACGTTTTGCGATCATATTATTAAGTACTTTTTTAGGTTTATTTGGAGTTATCATTGGTTTCATCCTAACAACTTTTTACTTCTCTACCCTTACTTCATTTGGAGTTCCATACCTTGGATCGCTTGCACCTCTTGGGATAAAAGAATTTATCAAGGAATTTCTAATGGCACCACGACAATTCTATAAGTCAAGAACAACCATGACAAGTCCTGAAGATTCAACAAGAGGCGGCGATCAGTCATGAATGGAAAATGGTTTGTTGCTTTTATAGCTTTATGTATTCTGTTAACAGGTTGTTCTGGCTTGAAAAATATTCAAGACATCACGTATATTGTGGCAATCGGAATGGATTATCATGTTGAAAAGAAGGAGTATACGGTATACCTTCAATCCTTAAATTTTGCGAATGTAGCGAAGCAAGAGGGAAGTAAACCGACAGAACCCATTCCAACTTTTGTCGCTTCAGCCACAGGAGAAACATTAAATTTAGCCGTGAGGGAATTATATAAGGAATCAGAGCCGCCTTTATTTTTTGGTCATGTCAATACGATTGTCATAAGTGACCGCATCCTTACGAACCGTTTTCAAGAGGTGGTAGAGGAAATTGGGAGAAATCGTTCATTACGACATACAATAAGAGTGATGACGACAAGAGAAGAAATTAGGGATGTTTTTAATATTAAAGCATTGTTTAATTATCCAGCCGTGTACACTGTGTTATATAAAAAAAATACAAATGAGATTTTACAGGATGAAATTAGACCGATGTCATTATTAAAATTTTTAAGAGAATTTCATGAACCAATGGGTGTAGCCAAATTGCCCGTATTAACAATAGATAAAAAAAGTTGGAAGGCTCACAAAAGCTACCCGGTGTTATATTATGATGGTTATGCTATGTTCCAACAACAAAAATATATAAAGGAGATTCCCTTTCATGATGCGCTTTATATAAATTGGCTGTTAGAGGACAAAGTATCCATCGATCAACGTGTTGAAGAGGATGGAAAACTTGTTGCTGCCGTAAAGATGAGTTCACCAAAAATGAAAGTGAAATATGAAAAGGGCACCTCGGAACCAAACTTTTCAATTGTGATTCAAACCCAAGCAGATTTACTGGAAAAAGTGAAAGATGTCCCTTTAGAAAAATTACAAAATCTGATCGAAGAAGAAGTCAAAAGGAAAATACATTCTCTCTATCTACAAGGAATAGAAAGTAATTCGGATTTTTTAAATGTAGGTGAAAAATGGTTTCGAGAGCACCCGTCGAAGTACCATGCGTTAAAAAAATCCAAAAAGTTTTACTTAACGAAGGATTCGTTAAAGGATTTGAAGGTAGAGGTGCAAATATTCCACTTTAATTCTTATAAATACGAACAAAGAAGCGCTAGCGACAATTAATTACCCCATTCAGGCATTCAAAAAAGGCTGTTGAGAATGGTTCAACAGTCTTTTCCATTTTAATCTAAATTTTTCATCATTAAGGTAGAAACATCCTGAAAACCAAGTTTTTGATAAAGCTGTTTGGCATGGTTGCCATGATAGACATTTAAATGAACCTTCTCATATCCTTCTATTTTTAGTTGCTTAAAGGCAGCCTTGCACAATTTTTCGGCAATCCCCTGTTTGCGATAGGGGGGAAGGACATACATTTCATTAATAAAACCGACCTTTTCATCAGTATTGTAATCAATCGTGTTACCGATGCCCACCCAGCCCTGAATAATATTGTCTTTTTCACGGACAAGGTAATATCCGCCACTATTTAAAAATGGTGTCATCAATTGATACACCTTTTCCCGGCTTGCCTTTACATACCCCATGGTTGCTTCTTTCATCACATTCATATGGTAATTTAGTATGGCATGTGCTTCATAATACGTAGCCCGTCTTATGGTCATTCAATTCATCTCCTTTGAAACAGATGTGCATTTACCCATATATTTTATGAGTGATAGATTTTATTTGGTCCAAAAATTACATTTTTTTGAATTTTATTTATTGCATTATTTGGAAACCAATCATATAATAAACTAACGAACGTTAGTTTATTTATATTGGGGATGAGATAGATGATAAAAAGATTATTTGGAGGTTATATGCCACCATACCGGGATGCAAACGGGGAGATTGTAGCAGGCAGTATTTCTAAATTGAAAAAAATCATGCTCGGTGGAGTGGAACAATGGTATACAATCCGGGGGAGTAGTGACCAGCTGCCACTTTTATTATTCTTACATGGTGGACCAGGAAGTCCGCAAACGGGAGCACAACGAAAATATAATGCATCATTAGAAGAACATTATTTGGTCGTCAATTGGGATCAACGAGGTTCGGGCAAGTCCTTTTCTGAAAAGGTTGAAGCAAAAAGCATGACACTTGATCAACTTCTATCTGATGCTAACGAATTAATTGAACAGCTTCTCAGAAAATATAATCAAAAGAAACTTTATATCATGGGGCAGTCACTAGGAGCCGTTATTGGCCTAACCTATGCTAAAAGGTATCCAGAAAAAATCCATGCATATGTTGGCATTAATCAACCAGTGAATCGGACGGAAGAGGAGAAAAAATCGTATCGCTTTGCACTGGAAAAGGCAAAATTACAAGGAAATAAAAAAGCAATAAAGCAATTAGAAGCGATAGGTTTTCCAGAGAATGGTGTGTACAAATCGATGGATGATATGGTAACACAAAGGAAATGGCTGACAAAATTCAATGGGGTTACCCATAAAAGAAATGCCAATGTTATTAATCTTAACTATTTCTTGAGCAGTCACTTAAACTTAAAAGAAAAAGCTACCTTCATGAAGGGGTTTGGATTCTCTGCTACACATTTATGGGAAGAGATGACATCGATCAACCTTTTTCTCCGAGTTCCTGAGGTAGAGGTTCCAGTCTATTTTGTTATGGGAAGACATGATAAAATTGTATTTTTAGATGAAGTTGAGAAGTATTTCCACCTGCTAAAGGCCCCGAAAAAGCAATTGATTGTATTTGAGGAATCGGGACATTTAGCCTGTTTCGAAGAAGAAGATAAATTTAATGAAATTATGACGAAACAAGTACTTTCACAAACCAGTTAGGAGCGATTTTTGCAATGGATATAAATCATGACACAGCCAAAAAAACAACCAAAGATAAGATTTTAGAAACTTCGATTGATTTATTTTCCCGAAAAGGATTCAACGGAGTTTCGATTCGAACGATCACGAAAGAAGTAGGGATTAAGGAAAGTTCACTTTATAACCATTTCCAGAATAAGGAGGAAATTTTGGAAACCATTTTTGATATTTTTAGAAATGAATTTAAAAAGACTATTCCTCCTGTCCATCTTCTCGATCAAATTTTAGAATCTTCAAGTATAGAACAGTTTTTTGAAAAAGGCTTTGAAAATATTAAGAATCATGTTGACAATGACACCAATGAAAAGTTGTGGAGAATTTTATATATTGAGCATTATCGGGATTCAATAGCAAGAGAGATTTTTCTAAACGATATTATTGCTGCTACCACTGATTTTCTTGAAATTGTCTTTACGAAACTGATTGAAAAAGGAACGGTAAAACCATTTGATCCGAAATTATTAGCAGCAGAATACCAATACCCTATTTTTTCAATGATTGCCGAATATAACATGCTGCGATTCGATCAAAAAGATACCTCTAAGATCGAAGCAAAAATGAGAAATCATTTGGACTTTTTCCTGCAAATGGTAAAGGCTTAAAGGAAATATAGTGAGGGTTAATATTTGAAATTATATTAACGAACGTTAGTTTTTTAAAAAGGAGGACTATTGATGAATGCAATTAAAAATTATCTGAATGATAAAGACTTTTCCGGAGTTGTCTCCATTTCACAAAATAAGGAAATCGTCTTTGAGCAGGCATTTGGTTGGGCAGATAAAGAAAATAATATCGAAAATACCTTGGAAACAAAATTTTGTGCAGCTTCCATGTTAAGTAAACCAATTACAGCAGTAAGTGTCATCCAACTCATCCAACAAGGGGAATTATCATTAAACCAATCCATTGGAGACTATTTTCCACATTTTCAAGGGAAAGGAATTACCATCCATCATTTATTGAATCATACTTCAGGAATTGAGAATTATTTAATGCTAAGGAAACAAATAAAATGGGACCAAGATTATACACCAGAACAAATTTTAAAGGTGGTTTCACAGCAACGCTCGAAATTTCCTCCAGGAAAAAAATCTGCCTACAATAACACAGGCTATTTGATGCTTGGACTTATCATTGAAAAGCTCACGGGAAAAAGTTATTACGATTATGTTAGAGAAAATATTTTCAGTCGGGCTGGGTTACAACATACTGGTTTTATTCGTGAGGGATTGAACGAAGGTGCTTTAAACTATATCAATCAAGAAAGAGGACCTCATATAAGTCCTACCGTTTTATTTGCCTGCGGGGAAATCGTTTCAACCGCTGCGGATATCCACCGTTTCGATTTTGCCCTAAAGAATCAACTATTGCTAGATAAGGAACATACTCATTTAATGGAAACACCATCTTACCAAGGGAAGTATGTGACCATTGGTTACGGTTGGTTCATTAAACACTTGCTAGGGCGCAAAAGCCTATCCCATGGGGGCTCACATCCAGGTGGCTATACAACGCACCTAGAACGTTATTTAGAGGATGATGTTACCATTGTTGTATTAAGTAATCATATGAAATCCTATTCGAAATTGTCGCTAAAAGATTTCGGAGGTACATTCATTAGCCGAGAAATTGCCGCGCTTTTATTTAATCAAAAACTAAACTTTTGGCAAAAGGTAATTTGATAGATAGCAACCTATGCCAGCCTATATTGAAAAACCTGAGGGATATTATCTTGGATTTTAAATGGGGTTATTTTCTATAATCAGGTTTTTATTGGTTGACATATACTATAGGGGGGTATAGTATATAGATAATAAGAGGAATTGGAAGGTGTTAGAACATGAGTACACAAACCATAACGGTGCAAATGAAAAAGGAAGTACCAAAAGGAATGGTATTATTTACGTTTTTATTAGGAATCTTCATGGGAGCTTTGGATAATGGAATTGTAGGTCCAGCACTTAGTTCCATCATGGGCCATTATGATTTAAGTCAATCCTGGGCGGTGTGGAGTTTTACAATCTATACGTTATTTTTTGCGGTGAGTATTCCGATCATGGGGAAGCTTTCAGATCGATTTGGCAGAAAGACGATCTATACAATAGGGATTATTTTGTTTGGAATAGGTTCCTTGATAGCGGCCGTTGCACCGACATTCATATTCTTTTTGATTGGTAGAGCGATTCAAGCAATTGGTACAGGCGGGATTTTTCCAATCACTGCCGCGCAAATTGCAGCAACCTATCCTCCAGAAAATAGAGGGAAATTTCTCGGTTATATTGGCGTCATTTTTGGTCTTGGTACGATTTTAGGTCCAGTATTAGGTGCAGCTATCATTAGCTTTTTCCCGTGGCAATGGATATTTTTTATCAATATTCCGATCACTATTGCGATTCTGTTGCTGTTAACGCAGTTTAAGCAAACACAAGAATTAGTGAAAAAGCCGATTGATAGTAAAGGGATTATCTTTCTTACTGCTACAATCTTAGCTTTGATGCTGGGAATTACAGTGGAAAATGTTTATTTGATTGCTCTTGGGATCCTATTATTCATCGTCATGATTCCTATCGAAAAGAAAGCCATTGATCCGGTTATGAATATGAAATACATTTCGAAAAAGAATACACTTGTGATTTTTATACTCTCACTTATTTCTGGTTTCATCATGGCGACGACCATCAATTTACTACCGCTTTTCTCTGAGATCACACTAGGACTAACGAAAGGGCAATCGGGGATGGGGATCACACCATTAGCCATGGCCTCAATGATTGCATCGCTAGTCGGTGGAGCGTTAGTTGATAAAATCGGGGCCAAAAAGGTGTTAATGTTGGGATTTGTTCTGTCTTTAATAGGTGCACTATCGTTGGCATTCTTTGTCACCACTGTATCCATGTTGCTGATGACAATCATATTTATGGGATTTGGGATTGGTATTATCATAGGGGCACCATTAAACATCATGATTATGCAACATGTAGAATTAAAGGATACGGGTTCTGCAGTCGGCTATCTAAGCCTTTTCCGATCATTAGGTTCTACGATTGGCCCAACTATTGCAGGTATCATCTTGGCTGGGCTAAACAATCATTTCACCTTGGTTTTTACTCTTACGCTATTATTAGCTGCGATAAGTTTCGTTCTTATCATTCCAATGAAAAATAAGACTAAATGATAGAATGGGAGTTTATTGACATTCTTTCAGGTAAAAGCTTTTTTAAGCAGGGAATCTTATTCAGAAAATAGAACAAGTAGATAAAGCTTGTTTTAAAAACTATTTTCGGGAGTGAGATATGTGGAAAGCAATTTAAATCGCAAAATATTATTGGCTAGCCGGCCTAAGGGAATGCCGGATGAAAGCAATTTTGAAAGGATTGAAACCAAAGTTCCTGAGATTCAGGAGGGTGAAGTTCTGATCCGCACACTATATCTTTCTGTCGATCCTTATATGCGCGGGAGGATGTCGGATGCTAAATCCTATGCCAAGCCATATGAAGTGGGGGCTCCATTTCTCGGTGGTATGGTGGGAAAAGTAGTCGTATCTAAAAATACAAAATTTGAAGTGGATCAAATTGTTGAAGGTCGCCTCGAGTGGGCTGAGTACAATGTATCGGATGGTAGTACCCTTCGGAAAATTAATCCGGAATTAGCCCCTATCACTACCGCCCTTCATGTACTTGGTATGCCTGGTTTAACTGCTTATTTAGGCTTATTGAAGATTGGAGAGCCAAAAGAAGGGGAAACGGTTGTCGTATCAGGTGCATCTGGAGCTGTCGGCACGATTGTTGGTCAAATTGCAAAAATAATGGGCTGTCGTGTAGTTGGTATTGCTGGAGGCGACGATAAATGTGCCTACTTAACCGAGGAGTTAGGGTTTGATGCTGCGATTAACTATAAAACAGCAGAAAATCTCCGCACTGAACTTAAGAAGGCCTGTCCAAATGGTGTTGATGTTTATTTTGATAATGTAGGCGGAGCAGTAAGTGATGCGGTCATGACTTTGATTAATTTTCAGTCGCGTACCATCATTTGTGGACAGATATCACAATACAATCTCGAAAAACCAGCCATGGGTCCAAGAGTAGCGGGACAACTGTTAACAACCAGTTCATTAATGAAAGGTTTTATTGTTTCAGATTACGCGAAGGATCACAAGGAAGCCTTAACCCAGTTATCGCAGTGGGTAAAGGAAGGGAAAATTCAATATCGAGAAAATATCGTCTCTGGTTTTGAAAACACAGTGGATGCCTTCCTTGGTTTATTCCGTGGGGATAATATCGGTAAGCAGCTAGTAAAGCTGTCAGATCAATAATTTAGAAAAGGACTACGATTGTTGTGAGTGACTATTTTAATGTGCAAAATCTAGTAAATGGCAACTTTAAGGTATTAAATGGGCTGCCTGATTATCTATTTCTCGAAGAAAAAGAAGAAGTTGTTTTTAGCCATGAAGAGTGGGAAAGCCAATTAAAAAACGTGCTTTTACTCGCTGGAAAAATGAAATTGGCTAGGTTAGGTGTCCTAATAAATAGAGCAACGGAGCATTATTCACCATTTGCTGACATGTTGCTGGAACTTGGATTTGAAAAGTTTGCTTCAAGAGTGGAGGTATATCGAGATTTAGAAGAGATTGAAGATTGGAAGCTAGATCAGTGGCGTTCCTTGGATGATTGTACCATTACAGAGGAAGAATTTAAGCTGCTGTGGGGGAAATGTATGAGTGGTTCTGATAACGCTGCCTCAACCCTAACGATTGAGGATCAGATCCTATCCGTGAAGAGTGAATTAGGAGCGGATTGGCGCAAATCTTGTCTAGCAATCTATGAAGACAATAAACCAATCGGAATAACAATTCCACATATTGAACCCGGCACGAAAAATGAGGGAAGATTATTCTATTTTGGAATACTCCCTGAGGTAAGAGGAAAAGGAAAAAGTACACTGTACCACTATCAGTCATTGATTGCCTTAAAACAAATGGGAGCCACTTATTACATAGGTGGGACACATGAAGCAAATATACGTATGCAGAAGGTTTTTCATCGTAATGGTTGCTCGATTAAGGCACGTACTGAGTCCTATTATAGATATTTTAAATGAGTAATAAAAAAGCTAGCTGAGTGCTAGCTTTTTTTATTATGCACTGGAGGTTCGTTATAAAGTGCTTCTTGTTTTTTTCTTTTTAATAATTTTGTATTGGTTCCGATATAGACTCCTGTTAAGACAAAGGCTGCTCCAATTCCGTGAGCCACGGTGAAGGTTTCATCTAAGAAGAAGGTTGCCATTAGAACAGCTGACACTGGCATCACATTAATGAAAATGGATGCTTTTGCAGCACCAACCTCTTTAATTCCGTAATAGTACATGATAAACGAAACAACGGTTACAAAGATGCTCATATGAGCGATTGCAATCCAAGTGGAAGTATCAGCTTGGATAATCTCCTGCCATGATGTTTCTGCTGAAGCAAATGGCAGCAAAAAGATCGTACCGAAAGCCACGGCATAGGTGGTGGATTCAACTGAGCTGAATTTTTTTAACACCACTTTTCCCACAACACTATACAAGGCCCAACTTACCACTGCGCCGAGCAAAACCAAATCGATTGGTTCAAAGCCAAATTGAAACAGTGAAAGGAGATGACCATCCGTGATTACGAAGGCTGCCCCCGTTAAAGCAATTACCATACCAACAATATGATTTTTTGTAATTTTTTCTTTTAAAAATAAGCCTGATAAAAGCACGATTAACACGGGATTACTTGCGATAAATAATGAGCTTTTAATAACAGGAGCATGCTTTGTTGCGATAAAAAAACAAATATTATAGAGGGCAATTCCTGTTAATCCGAGAACTGCAAATAATCCATAGTCTTTGAGAGTGGGCTTCTTTGGATTTTTTTCGGTCAGCCACATGATGGGAAACAATAGGAGAGCTGCTCCGAAAAAGCGCAAAAAAGCAACCGTTGCCGGTTCAAAGCTTTGCACCGCAACTTTCCCTGCAATAAAAGCACTTCCCCAGGTAGCTGTAGCTAATGTTAACAATCCATAAATCATCCACTGCTTTTTCATCATTCGTGTACCTCGATCTATTTTTATAGAATATTTTATCATCTTTTTCGTAATACGAAATATTTTTTGCAAAAAACTTTTTTAATTTGTTTGGGAAAGTTATGATTAAGTGAAGATTTTCACTCTGAAATCTGGTTATGGACCAGGGATACATATAGTTGGGGGTATTTGTATGGAAATAGGTTTAAGCACATTTGTAGAAACAACACCAGATGTTGAAACGGGTAAGGTCATCAGTCATGCAGAGCGGATTCGCGAGGTTGTCGAAGAAATTATCCTCGCAGACGAGGTAGGGCTGGATGTCTTTGGTGTCGGCGAGCATCACCGGGAAGACTATGCGGCCTCATCACCAGCGGTTGTGCTCGCTGCAGCGGCTTCACAGACAAAACGAATTCGACTAACAAGTGCAGTTACCGTATTGTCTTCTGCCGATCCAGTTCGTGTTTTTCAAGATTTTGCTACTCTTGATGCGATCTCAAATGGACGGGCAGAAATCATGGCAGGTCGTGGGTCATTCATCGAATCATTTCCACTGTTTGGTTATGATTTAAAAGATTACAATGAGTTATTTGAAGAAAAACTTGACCTTTTATTAAAAATACGGGAGTCGGAGAAAGTCAGCTGGAAAGGGGGGCATCGTCCGGCAATCAATAATCTTGGCGTGTACCCGAGACCAGTGCAAGATCCATTACCAGTTTGGATCGGCAGTGGCGGTAATCAGGATTCTGTCATCCGTGCGGGACTGCTCGGTCTTCCACTTGTTTTAGCGATTATTGGCGGCAGTCCGATGCATTTTGCACCGCTAGTTGAGCTTTATAAGAAAGCGGCTATTCATGCGGGTCATGACGTCTCGAAGCTGCCAGTTGCCTCGCATTCCCATGGTTTTATTGCTGAAACGAACGACGTGGCCGCAGAGAAGTTTTTCCCTTCTACTCAACAGGCCATGAATAAATTAGGACGTGAGCGTGGCTGGGGCAGGTATGATCGCACAACCTTCGATGCCATGCGCAGTTTTGAAGGAGCGTTGTATGTCGGTGATTCAAAAACGGTTGCGGAGAAAATCATACACCTGCGAAAGAATGTGGGAATCACCCGTTTCATGCTTCACTGCCCAGTCGGCACGATGCCTCATGAAGATGTCATGAGAGCGATTGAACTGTTAGGAAAAGAAGTGGCACCGATTGTACGTGAAGAAATCTCTAAATGGGAAGTTGAAGGCAAGTAAACAAAATATAGATGTGTTGAAAAGGGGACATTTCGAATCGAATTGTTCCCTTTTTGTCGTCCTTTTTTCTATTTACAATATAAACGAGAGAAGGAAATATGAGGAAAGGATTTAGAGGTTCGAAATGGATAAATATCAATCACTGCCATATTTTAAATGTCATGAACTACAGGAATCCTTAACAATTCTAAAAAAACAGATTGAAGTGTTAACTGACATTTTGGATAAGGATCCACATGATGAGCAATATATGGAACAATTCTTCTTCCTTAAAACTAACTTCGATAAACTGACTCAAAATGTTTTCGAATTTTACTTAAAAAATCATGCCGTAAAGCGATTGGAAGAAGGAGATGTACACATCGCTGCTGAGGTGATGGAATGGATGGAAGAGTTAATAAAAGGATAATCAAATATATTTGGAGGAATGAAACATGGTAGAAGCAAGAAAAATCGTAGGTATCTGTGGAAGTATTCGAAAGGAATCAATCAATAAAGCATTGTTAATAGAGGCAGGTCATTTTCTACCTCAACCCTATCAATTTGAAATCGCGGACCTTGCAAACCTTCCATTATTTAATTCGGATTTGGAAGATGAAGTACCCGAATCCGTTCAAATTTTAGGAAAACTAGTAGGGGAGGCTGATGCTGTGATCATTACATGTCCAGAGTATAATTCTTCGATCACTGGAGCATTAAAAAATGCATTAGATTGGTTATCACGTCCTTCAACAGGTACACCGCTGCAAAACAAGCCGGTGGCCATTTTGGGTGCAACACCTGGTGTATTAGGAACCATCCGTGCACAAATGCATTTAAGAGAAATCCTATTTGCTTTGAACATGGACTTAGTCAGAAGACCAGAATTATTAATCGGCCAAGCGAATGGTAAATTTGATGCCTCAAACCATTTAATAGATGAAAGAGCGATTTCGATTTTAAAAGACCTAGTTGGTAATTTGGTAGGAAAGGTTGAAATGAAAAGGGAAACCATTATAATTGGATAATAAAAAACAGCAGCAGGAAAAAAATTGCTGCTGTTTTTCCTCTATTTAATCCATAATTTCCGAAAGTCAACAAAACCATAGGATTCGAATTCGATATCTTTAATCATCGGGTGAAACATTCGATTTTTGATAGGATGATATAAGTACAGAAATAGGTTCTCTTCGCGAATATACCTTTCTGTTTGTTCAATCAGGTCGTTCCGTTTTACCGAATTTGTCTCCTGTTTGATTTGCTTTAAGTATTTCTGAATAGGATTAATTTGATCCTTAGAAAAAAAACGATGAAAGATTAATGACTTGTTTAAAAAAGCACCAATAAAGGATAAATGATGATCCATAGACGCTGCCTCACCCATAAATAATAAATCCGCTTCCTCAATGGAAGGATCATATAATTGATCTAATGTATACGTTTTAATCTCAAAATGAATCCCTTCTTTTAGTGCTTCACTTTTCAGCCACTCTGCCTCTTTTATATGGTTTGGGTATCCAACAGTATAGACGGTTAACGGTTCCCCCTGGTATCCAGCTTCACGAAGCAAGGGTTTCACTAGTTTTCTATTTTTCTCAGGAGACTTTGACATCCAATAAAAGTAACTGGAGGCTACTTTGAGATTATCACGTCCAAGTTCAGCAGCCATTTTTTCGATATCAAAAAGGTGGTAGATGGCTTCACGAAACGCCCGGTTATGAATTATGGTATTTCGTTTATAGTTAAATGCGAGGAATCGGAAACCTACTTCCGATGAGATTTTTTGTAAATGTTCGCTATTGATTTCCTCCCCATTCACATCACAGGAAAATGAGTTTGAAGCCTCAAAGGGTGCACGGTAAAATTCAATTTCATCGATGAAGGGACGGCCTGCAAAATATTCATCGAATGCCTGAAGGACAAACAAGCAATCCGTTCGTTTTTTTATTTGAAAGGCGCCAGAACCAACCCACTTATTCTCATCAAACGGTTCATCTTTTGGTAAGATGACAAGGTTGGGACTACATAAATACCTTAAAAAGAACGGATTTGACCGTTCAAGCTCAAATCGGATGATGTGGGGGGAAGGACAATCGATATGCTCAATGTCTTCCACTAACCAATGATGAGGAGATGTCTGTGCTTGAAATCGTTGAAATGTGTATCTTATATCTTCACTCGTTAACATCTGAAGATGATGAAAGCGAACGCCCTTGCGGAGGTAGAATGTCCATGATTTACATTCGGAATCAACGTCCCAATGATGGGCAAGATGCGGACGCACGATATCATTTTCTTGATCATAAGTGACTAAGGTATCACCGAGCTGCTGGATAAGAAATGATTCAAAATTAATCGATGTATGTACAGGGTCAAGGGTGGTTAGTTTTCTAGTTATAATCGTTCGGAGGATATCGGTTGATTCATTCGATGAATGCATCCCGAATAGATCTTGTATTCTTTTCGAAACGTTTGAAATCCACTTTTTTGGAATCGGCAGCTGTAACAGTTGAACAATTTCTTCCAACTGGTCCTTGTCCATTAATTCCTGAACGACTATTTCAATTTCATCTTGGAATGCTTTTGTAAAAACAAGTTGGGAGGAATTGCCCCGGCCTTTACCAGGATAATAAAGACAGGCTCCGTCCTCGACAAATTGCTTCAATTTTCTCTTTACGTTCTTCTGTGTACAATACCAGAGGTTTTCAAGCTCTGTTAGTTTAAAATCGACAGAATGATTGGTTTCACGAGCATATAAGAATGCCCTCATTTGAAAGTAATCTATTTTCTTCATTCAATCTCTCCCATTCTAGGAAGTTATCCATTATCCCCAACAAAAGGGGACATTTTCTTCATGATTATACCCTTTTTATTCCAATTTGAACATTGCATAATATTAACTAAGAGGTACTTTTGAAATGTAATTTAGGGGGAATTGGAATGGTTATTCATTCACGTGTTTATCTGGCCGCATTATTGAATGCAACCATTGTGGGAATATCGTTTTTATTTACTAAAATCGCTTTAGAGGCAACAACACCCACCGATACGTTAGGATTTCGGTTTCTGGTAGCTTGGATTGCCTTAACAGTATTTTTGCTATTTTCAAAGACAAAGAAAATGAAAATAAATCTGAAAGATAAGAAACTCGTTTTCTCGTTATTAATCTTAGCCTTATTTTACCCCACCTTGTTTTTTAGCTTTCAAGCATTAGGGCTTAATTTTACGTCTTCATCTGAAGCGGGAATGATTTTCGCGTTTTCACCCGCCTTAACAGCTTTGTTCGCAGCTTTTTTCCTTAAGGAAAAAATAAATGGGATCCAATCGATGTTTATCTTTTTATCGATTTTCGGAGTCGTCTATATTTTTGTGATGAATGGCGGTTCGATTGGCGGTTCGGAGGAGCATTGGATCGGGATTCTATTTCTCTTCCTTTCCTGTCTCTCCATTGCCGGATATACCGTATTGGCAAGGTTTTTATCGATTGCTTTTAGCCCGATTCAGTTAACCTATGTCATGGTTACCTTTGGGGTGGTATTTTTTAATGGTTATTCCTTAGTAAAACATCAAGGAGAAATTTCTGAGTATCTCATGCTAGCTGCTAATTTGAAGTTTTTAGGAGCGGTTGTCTTTCTTGGTATATTCGCTACGATGATCACGGCTTTTTTATCGAATTTCATTTTATCAAAATTAACAGCTTCAAAAATGAGTATCTTTAACAATTTATCAACCGTCATTTCCATGATTGCTGGAGCAGTAATTTTGAATGAGTCGATCGAATGGTTTCATATCCTTGGGTCAACCATGATCATCATTGGCGTCATTGGAACCAATTTTTATAAAGGGAAATCAAGGATAACTAAAAAACTAGAAAAGGAGTTTGGAAGATGAGAATTTTATTAGTAGGTGCGTCAGGGACAATCGGGAGTGGAGTCTATAAAGAATTAGCTACAAGACATGAAGTGCTTGCGGCTGGGCGGAATGGAGCAGATGTATCGGTTGACATTACGGCTACAGACAGCATTAAAGCCATGTATGAAAAAGTAGGGCAAGTCGATGCTCTCATTAGTATTGCGGGGACTAACTACTTTGGAGCTCTCCATGATTTGACTCCAGAAAACAATGAACTCGCGATCCAAAGTAAGCTTAAGGGGCAGATTAACCTCGTTTTATTGGGGCTGAATAACATAAGTGATCGAGGAAGTTTTACATTAACGACTGGAGTTATTATGGATGATCCAATCATAGGTGGTGTTTCCGCGGCCATGGCGGGAGGAGCGATTAGATCTTTTGTTAAGGCTGCCGCCATCGAAATGCCTCGCGGTATACGGATTAATAATGTCAGCCCTAACGTTGTGATGGAATCCATGGATAAATATGGGCCATATTTTCCAGGATTTGAACCTGTTCCTGTCAGCAGGGTAGTTAATGCCTATCGGAAAAGTGCGGAAGGCGGACAAACAGGCCAAACGTATAGAGTCTATTAGAATAAAGATGAACAACAGGTCGATCTATGTCCTGTTGTTTTGCATATTGTGTGAGAGTTATATTTTCCCAAAAACTTGCCTACTTATTTAACAGGAAAAAATGGTATGATAAAAGCAAAACTTATGATGATCTAGCACTTGTGTTTTAAGGAGTATTTGCCCATGCATCCCGTACAACTAATTCAATCCCTCATTAATGCTGAAAATATCCAAAAAGCCTCCCAGGTTACGTTTAAGCCTGGGCAATACCTGTATGGCCGGGTAGAGAAAGTTCTTCCGAATCATACGGCCATCATCCAAATTGGGAATATGAAATTAATGGCCCATCTTCAGACAGATGTTTCCGCCAAGGATCATTATTGGTTTGAAGTCCGCTCGAATTCGAAAGAAGGTATTCAGCTCAAAGTAGTGGACGGTTTTGGCCAAACGCATTCTGCCCAGCAATTATTGGACAGCTTTCAGCTTCCTAATACCAAACAAAATGTAAAGCTACTCCAGTATTTTTTAGCAAATAACCTGCCATTTGCCAAAGAGCAACTAAAAGCAGCGGCTGCCTGGGTTGGTAATCAAAGTGATATTTCGAAAGACTTAAATGCTTTGGAATGGATGATCAAAAGAGATCTTCCTTTCACAAAACAAACCTTTCAATCGTTAGTGGCGGTTCAAGACTCACAATCTTTTACGATGCAATTACAGGAACTGGGAACATACCTTGACCAGCCAAAATTTGATTCTATGAAAACGTTACAGCCATTAAAAGACATGATTGCAAATCTTGCTGGAAATCAAACACTTAATGAGATTCCTTCAGGTTCAGATATTAAACAAATGTTGAAAAATCTAGTTCAATCCCTCGGTCTTGAATATGAAAATAACCTACAGATGCTGCCAAAAGAGATGAAGAATTCAATCGATTCATTGCAATCTTTAAAACCGTTATTAATGGGTGCCATGAATGAGTTAGGTACAAGCGGTAAGGAAGTAGAGCCCATTTTGAATCGGTTAACGGGAATGCAATTAATCTCGCAGGATCCGGTCGGACCATTGCAGCAAATGGTGCTACAGCTTCCGTTTACATTCAGGAATAAACAATCCGATATTACACTGCAATGGAATGGACGGAAAACGAGTAAAGGGCAAATAGATCCCGATTATTGCCGAATCTTATTTTATTTGGATTTACAAAGTATCAAGCAAACGGTGATTGATATGCAGGTTCAAAATAAGGTCATCCATGTTTCGATTATCAACGATGAAAAAGAAGTTGACCCGATCATATCAACATTAACACCTTCATTAAAAGAGAATCTGGAGAGGATTGGCTATAAACTATCCTTTATTCATGTGGCCCCTTCTACTGAAAAAAGGAAGCTAGACCAGCATTCAATGAATCTCGGCGAACTTTCAACAGAGTTTTATCGAAGGGTGGATATTAAAATATGAAAGAAAAAACAGGTAAACCACTCCAAGCTGTCGCCCTTTCCTATGATGTTAGCAAACATGCTGCACCAACCGTTTTAGCAAAAGGCAAGGGAGAGGTTGCAGCAAACATGATCAAAAAAGCCAAAGAACATAATGTACCTCTTCAAGAGGATTCATCGTTAGTAGAGTTATTAAGTCAGTTACAAATTAATGAGACTATTCCTGAACAGCTGTATGATGCGGTCGCCGAGGTATTTGCTTTTATTTATAATGTAGACCAACAGCATTCGAAGCTGATCAGGAAATAAGTAAAATGGTGAGATCTGAATTTACAGGTCTCTTTTTTGAAATAATAATTTAACATAATTATATTATGTAAACCACTAGTGTGTTTTATAGATAAAACACAAGTAAATTAAATAGAATGTATTCCTTACTATTTTGTGACAAAAGTGAGCGGCATATTTTTACTAGTAGATGAGATGGTATACTAGTTTAGAAGACAGAAAGGAAGTGAGGCGTTTTATGAAGGCAAAAATTTTCCTGCCAATTTTATTTTTATCTGCTGCATTAGTGGGTTGCGGACAAGCAGGTTCCGATGATGAAGCTGTTTTAAAGGAAAAAAAGGTGGATAACATTAGAGAATTAGTAAGCGATTATAGTTCAAATAAAACAACGAAAGATACTGCATCGATTACTTCCCAAGAGTTAATAGTCAAGAAAAGTGATGGAAGCGAGTCAACTTATGACGTTTCTAAAGAAGATTTTTTCGTTTCTATTGCACCTTATGTAAATGAAACTCACCCCTGAACGAATCATAGCTTGACAGGTTGTCAAGGTGAATTGGTTGAAGAAGAGTTTGATGTATACATTGAGGATAAGGAAGGTAACGTGATCCTTGAGGAAAAAGTGAAATCCCAATCCAATGGATTTTTTGACTTATGGCTCCCTAGGGATAAAACATATCGAATAAAGATTGAACATGGTGGAAAAGTATCGGAATCTGAAATTTCTACATTTGAGGATGACGCTACTTGCATATCAACCATGCAGCTATTATAAAAGCACCTTTCTGGTGCTTTTTTTTGCCTGTGCTCTTTTTATGTCGGATTTTGTAGATTTCTGTTTGGAAATATATTAAATTAGATTTACACGGAATAGATTCTAACATGAACACGAGGTAAACTATGAAGGTTTTAATTACGGGCGGTTACGGCTTTATTGGATCTTTTGTTGCAGAGAAATTTTATCGTGAGGGCCATGAGGTACATATACTTGATAATCTTTCTACTGGAAAAAAGAGCAATATATATTTTCGCCATCAGGCTTATATCTACAACATTGAGGATGAACAATGTGAACAAATATTTAAAACGAATAAATTTGATGTCGTCATTCATTTAGCAGCACAAGTGAGTGTCCAAAAGTCGATTGAGTGCCCATCACAGGATTCAAAAGTGAATGTGATGGGCTTAATTAATATTTTACAGCTTGCCAAAAAATATTATGTTTCCAAATTTGTGTTTGCTTCCTCTGCTGCGGTATTTGGAGATAATGAAGTCATCCCATTGACTGAGGAATCAATTTGCAATCCCATCTCACCATATGGGATGAACAAATTATTGGGAGAGTACTATTGTCAGAAGTGGAATGAAGTCTATCAGTTAGACACCCTTTGTTTCCGTTTTTCGAATGTCTATGGGCCAAAACAGGGAAATAATGGAGAAGGTGGTGTTATTTCTACCTTTATAGAAAAAATAATCAATAATGAGGAAATAACGATCTTCGGTGATGGAACACAGACGAGAGATTTTATCTTTGTTGAAGATGTTGCCGAGGCAATCTATCGTTCTGTTAAAAAAAATGTTTCAGGCTTAATGAATCTTTCAACCAACACGGAAACAAGTGTGAGTCAGCTGGTAGAGCATTTAAAAAAGATAGATCCAATCAAAGATGTCGTGTATCGTGAGGCACGAAATAATGATATTCACTATTCGAGATTGGATAATGAGAAAATAATGCAAGAAGTGAATTGGAGCCCTAAATATTCGGTAGAGGAAGGATTAAAAAGAACATACCAATGGTTCTCTACAAACAATGCCAACGCAAGCATTGATGAAGTAAGCAAAAATAAGAATACTGGAATCACCTTCTTTATCGAGCAATCAATGAAATCCTATCTTCCGTATATTGAAAATATTTTTCTCTTTCTTATCACTGCCATCCTTCATATTCAATTCGGGGATTTATTCTATCATTTTGATCTTCTATTAATCTATATCTTGTTAGTGGGAATTATTTTTGGGAAAGTTCAAGCTGTTATCGCTTGTGGTTTGTCCATTATTCTATACGGCTGGCAAGGATTAATGAACGGGAGAGAAATCCTTTCGTTATTTATGGATCATCGGACTTTAATTCAATTTGGCATTTATTTATTTGTAGGTCTACTCACAGGTTATGTTATTGACAGAAAAAAGTTAAGAGAAGATACTGCGGTTCGTGAATTACAATTGTTTCAAGAAAAATACCAATTACTTGATGAAGTATATATGGAAACAAGAAAGGTGAAGGATGCTTTACAAACACAGATTCTCTATTCAGAGGCAAGTGTAGGTGAGGTCTATACCATTATTAGGAAGATTGATAGTTTAGAGCCAGATGAGGTTTTTAACGGAGTAATTCATGTTCTTGAAGAAATTATGAAAACAAAAGAAGCAGCCATTTATCTTGCTGGACAAGGAAATCGCTTTTTACGGCTTGTTTCAAAATCGAATGCTGATCTTTCCAATTTTCCGACTTCGATTGAAGTTTTGAAAAACAGTCCATTTGCAAATGCCGTCTTAGAAAACAAGACGTATATTAATCGTAGACTTGATCCCCAATTTCCAATGATGATTGCACCAATATGGAAAGATGGTGCTGCGGTTGCTGTCATTTGTATTCAAGATATGAACTTTGATTACTTAAATCTTTATCATGAGAATTTATTTCATGTCGTGACAAATTTAATTACGGATTCCATTATTCGGGCATTTGAATATGTTCATGCTACACAACGTGAGCGTTATATTGAGGGAACGACGATTTTAAAGCCAGAGTATTTTAAAAAGATATTAGAATCTAAACAAAAAGCTCAAGAGCATCATAACATTCCTTATTTTATTACGAGGGTTATACCGGTAAAAAATATGGAGCGGGTATTAGAAAGAATTTCAGCCACCTTAAGAGACACCGACTATATCGGTACCGATGAGGATGGTACGTATTGGATCCTTCTTTCCAACACAGATAAAGAAACGGCAAAGCCAGCTATTAATCGTTTTGTATCTATCATTCAACAACACTATCATGAGGAAGAAATCTATGCTTAAGGGTTTGTTGGTATATTATCTAATCGTCGCCATCTATTTGCTTATACATCTAAGAAAAAGACAAAAGAACATCGTTGTTAAGCTGATTGTTTCCATCTTTTGTCCATTTTTTGGCTTAATTATCCTATACTTTATGTTCCATAATCGAAAGGTTGATGGAGCGTTTATACCTGAGGGAATCATTGAAAAGCAGAAAGAGCAAGCAGACATTTTACGAAAAGTAGACTTTGAGCGTGAGACTAGTTTTGTTCCGATGAAAGATGCTTTACTTCTAAATGATAACCAAACGAAACGGAAAATGCTGTTGGATATCTTAAAAAATGATACATTCAGTCACATCGGGATCCTGCAAACAGCATTACACAACGATGATAGCGAAACCTCGCACTATGCTGCCACTGCAATACAGGACATAAAGAGTCAATTGTTGTCTTCCATTCAACAAATGGAATATCAATTGGAGAAGCATCCTGATAACCAGAAGCTATTAACCTCTTATGCAGAGGTGATAAAGTCGTATGTAAATACAGGTTTTTTAGATAAAAGAACAGAAAAGAAATACTACTATCATTATTCTCAAATGATGGAGAGAATCATTGAAATCGTGCCGACAGAAAAGGATTATTATATTAAAAAAATTAATTGTGACATCCTATTAGGAGAATTATCTAGTGCAGAAAAATACTGCCAAACCTTTTTAGATTATTGTTCCAATGAAGAGGAAGCCTATTTTATGTCAATGAAGCTCTATTTTTCTATGAAAAATCAAGTGAAATTTAATAAAACATTACAAATGCTTAGAGAGTCATCTGTAAGACTTTCTCCAAATGGTTTGAATAAAATTAGATTTTGGTTACAGGGTGACTCAAATGAATGAAAAATTTAGTTTAGGAAAGAGTATTTACGTTGTGATTGGATTTGTCTTTGTTTTTGGCCTTTTTATAGGAGGAGTAAACTCTAATTATGTTCTTAAATACTTTCCAAATGGAATATCGGTTGAGAAGGAACAAATAATTACAAAATTGTCTGATCAAGCAGTTAAAGACTTTAATAATGAAGAATACTTACTTATTTACAACGATGAGAATCCCGGAAGTGTCGGCATTAAGGACAACATTGCAGCAACACTGGATTACATGAAGAAAAAGATAAGCACGGTTACCCATTCCAATCTTCCTCCATCCTTTGATGAGTATAAATATGTCATTATTGCTTGTGAAGAGGTTAGCAATCTAGTAAATCAAAATATATTAGACTCTTACATGGAGAAAGGCGGCATGGTTTTTTTCGCGATTCGACCAGAACTAAACGGTTCACTGCAAAATTTCTATCAAAAGCTCGGAATTAGTGAAATAGGGAAATTTGTTACTCCAAATGGATTGACCCTTAATTCCAATGTATTAATCAAACAAAAAAACCTGACTATGAAACGAGAAGAGATAACGGCGAACTCTTCCTTATCTGTGAAATTAGCAGAAAACTGTAACATTCATATTGAGTCACTCGATCAAGTACCGTTACTTTGGGAGGTTCCCTATAAAAATGGAAAATTTATGGTTTTTAATGGAACCATGCTTGCGACAAAAGGAAGTCGTGGTTTAATTACGGGTGCTTTAAGTATGTTAAATAAAAATTATCTTTATCCGATTATGAATATGAAGGTATTTTATATGGACGATTTTCCTGCACCTATTCCAAAGGGAAAAAATAAAAGGATTTATGATGAATATCGTAGGGATATTCCCAGTTTCTATCAAGATATTTGGTGGCCAGATATACAAAGAGGGGCAGCAAAATATGACGTGAAATATACAGCTTTGGTGATTCAATCTTATGAAGACGATATCACACCGCCGTTTTCAGAAGATAAACAAGAACGAAATTCGTTTATCCAATTTGGACGTGAGTTATTGAAAATGGGCGGAGAAATTGGCGTCCACGGTTATAATCATCAATCGCTGACTGTCGATCCCAAAATAGTAGAGGATTTAGGATATCACACATGGAAAAGTCAAGCGGATATGGAGGAATCGCTCAACACCGTGGAAGACTTTATTCATGATCTATATCCTAATTCTGAATTAAAAACCTATGTTCCGCCCTCTAATCGTATCGATACACTAGGAGAGGGAGCTGTAACAAATGCGTTACCAACTATTAATGTTCTATCATCCTTGTATTTACCAGACAGTGAAGGTAAAGCAGCTGTCCATGAGTTTGCCCAAGGAGATCGTTTTATTTATTTTCCAAGGTTGACATCAGGTTATGAATACACACAAAAAAAGAAGTGGTTTATGGTAAATGGAGTTACCTCTCTCGGTATCGTATCCCATTTTATTCACCCTGATGATATTTTAGATAATGAAAGATCATTTGGAAAATCGTGGGGCGAGTTAGGGAAGGAATATGACCGATTTTTACATGAAGTTCATTCAGATTATCCTTGGCTTAAGAGTACCACTGCAAATAATGCAGGGAAACAACTAGTAAACTATTTAAATGCTGAAGTATTCATCAATGATGAAGGCGACCGAATCTCTGTGCAAATTGATCGGTTTCCGGGTGAGATGAGTTTCATTCTTCGGACAAACAAGAAAATGGGGAAGTTAGTCGATTGTGAGGTTCAAAAAGTGGATAAAGATGTTTACTTTATTAAAGCGAAGAGGGCATCTATCGAGATAGGATTGGTCGAGTAAAATGAAAATTTGTATCATCGCTGAGGGATCTTACCCCTATGTAACCGGGGGAGTTTCTAGCTGGGTTCAAACACTAATAACGAATATTCCGGAACATGAATTTATTATTTATGCAATTGGTGCTGAGAAAAAATCCAAAGGGAAGTTTAAGTATTCACTTCCAGCAAATCTGCTTCATATTGAAGAAGTTTTTTTAGATGATTTTACTGAAAATGAAATGAAATGGGGAAGAGATTTTAAATTGTCTCATAATGAGAAACAAGCTTTGAAATCTTTATTTGCTAGCAGGGAACCAGATTGGGACACTTTATTATCGATGTTTTCAGGAAATCGTATCGATTCTCCGATTAATTTCTTGAAGAGTAAAGACTTCTTCAATGTTGTTCATGAAATTTGTCTGGAAAACTATGACCAAGTTCCATTTACAGACATGTTTTGGATGATGCGTTCAATGGTATTACCTCTATTTCTTTGTATGAAGCATCCATTACCTAAGGCGGATCTTTATCATAGTGTTTCTACCGGATATGCTGGTGTCCTTGGGGGATTAGGGAAATTTTTACATCGTAAGCCGTTCCTTTTAACAGAGCATGGGATTTATTCACGGGAAAGAGAAGAAGAAATCATAAAATCACAATGGGTAAAAGGTTATTTTAAAGATCTTTGGATTCAATACTTTTACAATATTTCCAATTGCGCCTACCGTTCTGCCGATCAGGTTACTTCATTATTTCAAAAAAATAAAAATATCCAGGTTGAGCTAGGCTGTACCCCTGATATAATTTCGATTATCCCAAATGGGGTTGATTTTGCGGACTACTCTTCAATGCCAGAAAAAAGAAAGAATCCTGGTGATGAGATAAATATAGGGGCGATTGTCCGAGTAGTACCCATTAAGGATATTAAAACGATGCTTCAGAGCTTTGCTCTTGTAAAACGGGAAATACCAAATGCAAAATTCTCTATTATCGGGCCTACCGATGAAGATGAGGATTACTATCAAGAGTGCATCCAGATGGTTGAAAATCTTCAACTAGAAGATGTTTTCTTTACTGGAGAGGTAAATGTTCGCGACTACTTGAATCAGATAGATGTTCTCGTTCTATCAAGTATCAGTGAAGGTCAACCACTTGTGCTGCTTGAAGGAATGGTTTGTGGTATACCGTTGGTTGCAACTGATGTAGGCAACTGTAAAGGCCTTCTTTTAGGGGAGCAGGATGATTTAGGTGAGGCGGGAATCGTGGTTCCGGTCATGAACTATGTTGAGATGTCAAAAGCGATTATCTATCTAAGTCATAATGAACAGATGAGACAAAGAATGGGCAATATTGGGCGTGAACGAGCAAAACGCTTCTACACAAAGAAACGCTTTATTGAACAGTATCAACAACTTTATGAAGACATGGTGAAAAGCGAATGGCAGGAATAGGTTTTCAATTAAAGAAATTATTTAATGAACATGGACTTTTGGCCAATGTTCGTGCGTATAGCTATTCGACGGTTGTCACGATAGGTCCGCTAGCTTTATGTATTCTACTCATGACATTTGTTCAGCTTTTGCTTCAAGCGGCAAATACTCCATACGCTGAACGGGAATTGTTCCTAGCAGGATCACAATATGCATTGATTTTTTCACAGATCATCACCGGTGGTTTTAATCTAACAATATCAAGATTTGTTGCAGACCAAATTTTCCTAGAAAAATATGAGAATATTTTATCCTCTTTATATGGAGTTATCTCGATTTGTATTTTGATTGGTGGTATCACCGCATTTTTGTTTTTTTTAAACTCACCGCTCGAATTCAACTTTAAATTTGCTTCCTATATATTTTTTGTCGAACTAATTATCGTTTGGATTTTATGCATGTATGTCTCTGCCTTGAAAAATTACATGAAGATCGTAAAAAGCTTTCTAATTGGGGTAACGATTTCAGGACTAGCTATTTTCGTTTGTATTAAATTTTTTCAAATCAATAGTGCGACAGCGATGATGGCATGTTTGGATTTAGGTTTCTTTTTCATGGTGGTAAAGTTCATCCAGTATATTCGTGAATACTTTAAGGTGAATAACTTTCAGTATTTTCGTTTCCTCCATTATATAAAGAAATATCCATTGTTATTTATTTGCGGATTTCTCTATACCTTAGGGTTATACGGACATAGCTTCATTGTTTGGTTGGGACCATACCAGCATAAGGTTGCTGAAACTTTTATTATTGCTCCTTTTTATGATGTCCCTGTCTTTTTTGCTTATTTAAGTGTGCTTCCAGCGATGGTCCTATTTGTTGTTTCACTTGAAACTTCCTTTTATTCTGTATACAAAATGTACTATAATCGGATTCTAAATTCCTTTCCCTTGAAGGATATTTTATCAGCGAAGAAAGACATGTTCCGTGTTCTAAAAATTGAGCTAACCTTTATGACTGAAATGCAATTATTTGTGGCCATTTGTTCGATTGCGCTTGGGGTGAAGTTTCTCCCTTTAGTAGGATTAACCTTTGAACAAATTCAAATCTTTATTATGCTCGTTCTAGGTTATCTGTTTTTCATCCTAATGTACACGGTAGTATTACTTTTACTTTACTATGATGATCAAAATGGGGCATGCTGGACAATCGGGATTTATACTATTGGCAGCATGCTGCTAACAGTGATTCTCCTGCAGTTTGGGAATTTAGGATTTTCTATTTTTTTCATCGCATTCATAAGTTTGCTATTTGGATTAAGAAAATTCAACCGTTATTTAAATAATATTGATTATTACACGTTCTGTTCACAACCTCTCGTACCAAAAAAATTATCCAATTTACCTTAAATTAAAAGAGACAGACCCTTGTAGGGAGCTGTCTCTTTTTAATGGTAATGATCATTTTTATTTTCAAAGGGAATAAAGCCTTGCTCCTCACTATATTTGGCACTATTTTTATCGTGCACAACAGTGAAGACTGCTAGGTTTTCTTTTTGCTGAAGTTTTTGTAGGTATTTGACCCACTTTTGTCCCCACTGGCTATTTGTTAATTGCTTTTTGTTGAAGTCTTCCCACATAATTCCGTCAACATAATCCTTTGAAATCGTTTTTAATGTAGGGAACCCCCAGTTTTGTATAAGAAGCATGTCTGGGTATTTCTGCGTGATTGTCTGTAAGAGCACGTGGTAGCCAGCCCGTAAATGGGCGGACACTTCTTCGTTATCATGATAAAAATCATCAATATCTCCAACTGTGTCTAAAAAAATTCCATCAAACTTCTTCTGGATAATTTCTTCCTCAATTTCATTTATTAATAGCTGTTGGTAGCGTGTACTGGCGATGTCCATTAAGTAGGTATCCCATTTATCAATATAAATCTTTTCAGCATTGTCCAATAAATAATCGCTTTCCTTTACTTTACTGACAAACTTTTTATCCCAATTTTGTAATTCCATAATGCTGATATATCCGAAAGTAAGTGTTCCAGTTTCCTTAATTTTTGAGACATGTTCTTTGTTGACTTGATGTGGTTCTAGAATTGCCATATCATAGTTACCTAGCTGTTCTGCCTCAGAATCATTCACTTCTCCATAATAGATTTTATAATTCTTAACATTTGTTAATGGATTATTAAAAGGGATCATATTGGGTGAACACTGGGTTAAGAGGAATGAAAATAGAAAATTTACAGCTAGAAAGGGATATTTAACCATAAAAATTGTACTCCTTAATCAATAACTTTGTTTCCAATATAATTTTACCATTCTTTACACAGAACAGGATAGTTTGCAAGATCGAGATTTTTGTATTTAAGGTCTTGCATTCAATTTGATCTTTCAATATGATATAAGCATATAGTTATATATTGATTTAACGTGTAGCAAGACGTCTATTAATCCTTGAATGGATTGCATAAGTAATGACTATTCAACAAAAAATGTAAACAATATATAATTTTATGGATTTTAAATAGGTATATTATTATTTACTTATATAGAGATTGGAGGTGTTTGTAATGTTGAAATCAATAATGGAATTAGAGGGAGCTGCTAACGTTTTAAAATTATTGGGAGATAAAACACGTTTGACGATTGTGGCAATTTTGAAACAACGTGAATGCTGTGTTTGTGAATTCCTAGAAGTGTTCGATACCAGTCAGCCGTCGATCAGCCAGCATCTGCGAAAATTAAAAGATGCGGGAATCGTTAAGGAAGAACGGAGAGGTCAGTGGATATACTATTCGCTGAATCAACAAAACGAGTTATATGAAATGATACAGAGTATTTTAGAACATGTGCCTAATCAAATAGATAAAATCAAAATGATTGAAAAAAGCAACCCCACACTTCGATGCGGTTGCTAGTTTTATTTTAAATTGGGAGTGAGAAAATGAGTAAGACATCAAAGAAACGCCTTTCTTTCCTGGATAGATACCTAACGATTTGGATTTTTCTTGCTATGGCAATAGGAATCGGATTAGGATTTGTTTCCCCGGGATTTGTTGATAGCATGAACAACTTGCAGGTTGGAACGACATCGATTCCACTTGCTATTGGATTAATTTTAATGATGTATCCTCCATTAGCGAAAGTTCGTTATGAGGAAATAGGGCGAGTATTTAAAGATGTAAAAGTATTGGCATTATCCCTTGTACAAAACTGGATCATAGGACCAACTCTTATGTTTTTATTAGCCATTATTTTTCTTCCAGATAAACCAGAGTATATGGTTGGTCTCATTATGATTGGCTTGGCTCGTTGTATTGCGATGGTCATTGTATGGAATGATCTTGCAAAAGGAGATTCGGAATATGCAGCCGGGTTAGTAGCATTCAACTCTATATTCCAAATGCTATTCTTCTCCGTTTATGCGTATGTGTTTGTAACAATCATTCCAGAATGGATTGGACTCGAAGGTGCTGTTGTTAACATTACTATGATAGAAGTAGCAAAATCGGTTTTTATCTATCTTGGATTACCATTTCTTGCTGGTATGATTACACGTTATACACTGGTTAAAGCAAAAGGCAGACAATGGTATGAGAAAGTATTTATTCCTAAAATTAGTCCTATTACATTAATTGCTTTATTATTTACGATCATTATCATGTTCTCTTTAAAAGGGGATGCGATTGTAAGCTTGCCATTAGACGTAGTTCGTATTGCCATTCCTTTATTAATTTACTTTGTGATCATGTTCTTTGTTTCCTTTTTCATGGGAAAGAAAATTGGAGCAAACTATCCTGTAACAACAACCCTCGCTTTTACAGCTGGAAGTAATAATTTTGAATTAGCAATTGCTGTAGCTGTTGGTGTATTTGGTATCCATTCTGGCGCAGCCTTTGCAGCAGTTATTGGCCCACTTGTAGAAGTACCAGTAATGATCGCATTAGTAAACGTGGCTTTATGGTTTAAAAGAAAATATTTTAAAGAACACGCAGCTAAAAACTAATCATAAAGGTGGAAAACAACATGGATAACAAAAAAACAATTTACTTCTTATGTACAGGAAACTCTTGCCGAAGCCAGATGGCAGAAGGTTGGGCTAAAAAGCATCTTGGTGATGAGTGGGAAGTGAAAAGTGCCGGGCTTGAAGCTCATGGATTAAACCCTAATGCCGTAAAAGCAATGAAAGAAGCGGGCATCGATATCTCAAACCAAACATCTGATGTTATCGACCCTGAAATTTTAAACAGTGCTGATTTGGTTGTTACTCTATGCGGACATGCACTAGATCACTGCCCGGTAACTCCTCCATATGTAAAACGAGTTCACTGGGGATTTGATGACCCTGCAAGGGCAGAAGGAACGGAAGAGGAAAAATGGGCATTTTTCCAACGTGTCCGAGATGAAATCGGCGATCGCATTAAGCGTTTTGCTGAAACGGGTGAGTAAGAGGATTGGATGGCCAGGAGAAATTATTCCCTCATGGCTTTCATTGGGAAGTAATTTAATTTCTTTATTCTTAGAAGTTATTAAAGTAATTAGGTAGTACAAGAGGGGGAAATGGACATGAAAATCACCGACGAAGCTCGCGATGAATTTAAAAAAATGTTCAAAGAAGAGAATGCTAACAACATTCGTATCTTTTTTGATGGCTTTGGCTGAGGACAGCCTCGGATTGGACTGGCTCTGGATGAGCCAGAAGCAGACGATATTGTCGTCACTATAAATGATATAAAAGTAGCAATTGACCCTATTATTGAACCGAACACCGAAGACCTTTTACTTGATCGAAGTGGAAATGGTCATGGGATTTCAATGATAGGTAATACAGGAAGATGCTGTTAAAAAAGACCTTTATAGGTCTTTTTTTAATTGAAGTTCATGAAATGCATCCAAAAATTGATGATATGTTTGTATGCCGTATTCCTCAATGTTGCAATGGAAAAATATCTCCATGGCAATCTCTTTTGCTTGCTCAACCGTACAATTTCTTGAAAGTCTAATTAGATTTAAATAAGATAAAAAATACTCCTTCTTTAAAGCACCTGCATGATTCACGGTCATACAATTCCCCCCTAAAAAAGGGTCTCAACTAAGGATGAGACCCTTAATATATCATGAAATTATTTCGAACAGCAATTGGTTGTATTAGTACTATGAATAGTCGTCTTTTCAACCTCCAGTTCGGGAGTGCAACAAGATGAAACATTTTCACTGTTTACATCAACATCTGCTTTTGTATAGAAAAACTCCCACTCGTTTCCGTCAGGGTCAAGAACCCAAAATTTATCTTGGAGAGCATAGCAGCATGTGGTGTTCATTTCTTCGTATTGTGTAAGAATACCATTTTCTTCAAGTCTATTCTTGTGAGCACTAACCTCATCAGTACTTTCAACCTGAATTCCAAAATGTCCTACTTGATTGCCACTTACTTCATCCCGAAGATTAAGGGTAAAGTTTAATCCAGGTGATTCAAGAAGAAACTTTGCATAATCAGCCTTTATTTTAACCGGTTCAACTCCAAAAACTTTACTATAAAACTCGATTGATTTTTCTAGGTTTGTAACATTAAGACCTACATGTGCGTATTTCATTCATCTTCCTCCTAGTATCAATTGTTTTTTTGTACTTCTTCAGGTTGAACCTTTTCTTCTTCTTTTACTTCCTCAATCTTAACATTGCAGCATGAACTTTCTTTCTTTTGAAATAGACCTTTTAGGATACTCATTATAGTTCCCTCCTTAAATAATGTAGAATAAAAATCCAGACATAGTAGACATCGTAAAGACTGAAGCAACGAACGCGAAGACGAGTTTCTTTTTGAATATGCTATTTAATAAAGTTAACTCAGGTAGACTTGCACCTGCTGAACTTATCATGAGAGCCATTACTGGACCCAAAGCCATCCCTTTGGCTATCATGATTTGGGAAATTGGTATCATAGTAGAAAGTCTAATATAGAGTGGAATACCAATAATCGCAGCTATAGGAACGAGCCACCACTTATCACCCCCCATAAAAGTAGATATCCAACTGGTTGGAACAGCTCCGTGAATGAATGCACCTATAAATGCACCAATTAGTAAATATGGATACACACTTTTCATTAGTTGTAGCGTTTCAATTAATGCAGCTTTAAATTGAAATTTCTTATCTGGTTCTTGATACCCCTTTACTACAACATTTTTTATTTGTTCTTCAAAACCAAGCTTTTCTAAAGCAAAACCAATTATCACAGAGAGGATGGATGTTATCACTGTGTAAGTAACGGCAACTTTTACTCCGAGGACTGCTGTCATCAGTGTGATTATGGTTGGATCGAGAACGGGAGAAGAGAATAAGAAAATCATGACAATGCCAAATCGCACCTTTTTATTTAGGAGAGTAACTACAACTGGAATGGTTGAGCATGAACAAAATGGTGTGATAAATGCAAATCCTAAAGCAACTAGTGCACTTACTAATGGATGGCTTTTTTCCATCATTCGTTCCATCTTTTTATATGGAATGAACCCCTGTAATAGATTTATTAGAAAAGAGATTCCAATGAACAATACGGTTAGTTCTAATGCTATTGATAAAAAACTATGAAATACTTCGGACCACATAAGCTCCCCCCCATTTATTAACCACATTTCCAATCAAATTTTGATTGTTAATTATCACAACACATTGGTTGGGTTGTGATATTACAGCAATATGGTGTTTCTGTAAGATTATTTTGTGTGTTTTTAGGATTTGGCTTATAGAAGAACTCTCTATATAACCTTTCCATTCCATTTGTTCTAGAATATTTGCTATTCAATACAGCTCTTTCCATTTCCTCTCTTTTCATTTCGTAATAAGCTTTTAACTGCATTTCGTTTAAAAACATATAACTACCTCCTTTTTTTAGTTGCATTTTGCAAGTATTTATTTATTATAAAAGAGCAAGTGATCCTTGCTCAAATTAATGGTTTACAGCAAACAGTGGATTTTGACATGGCATCGTTTAGTAATTTAACGGATTTAATGACCATTTCCCGTTCAAATTCGCTCATATTTGAAAATACTTCATTTAAGTATTGGTTCATTTCTGCATCAATTTTTGCCGCTACATAATTTCCTTGAGCAGTTAAAGTAAGGAGTGAAACACGTCGATCATCAGGAAGAGGTGTTTTTTTAACCAATTCCATTTTTACTAGTGTTTGTATTTGGCGACTAAAAGTCGTTATATCCATCCCCAGAGTATCAGCAACTTGCTGCATCGAAGGTTTATCATTACGGAGAATTTCATAAAGGATATGGCTCTGTACAAGGGATATTTCAGTTTCACCTATTTGACAACAGTTTTTATTTAAAAGACCAAATCGTCTTGTCATAATTTGGAACATTTCTCTAACGTTTTCCATTGCTTTTCACCTCTGATTTATTTATATACAATTTATTTGCAAATTGCAACCATTTTCTCTTTGAAATTGGAAATTTTATTATATAATGGTTATTAGTAAGGAAAATTTAGGGGGGTATAAGAAATGAGACAGGATTTTATAACAAGACAGGCTTCAATAAATGATCTGGAATCGATTTTAAACATTTATAACCAAGGGATTGAAGATAGGGTTGCAACGTTGGAAGAAAACCAGAAAGATATTGCTTACATGAGGGAATGGTTTAAAACCCATAACGGCCGCTTTGCCATCATAGTAATTGAAAATGACGACGAAATAGTTGGATGGTCTTCATTAAATCCTTATTCTAATCGTTGCGCCTACGCCGGAGTAGCCGATTTATCAATTTATATAAGAAGAGATTATAGGGGAAGAGGAGTCGGTTCAAAATTAATTAAAGAAATTGAATATATCGCGATTAAGAATGACTTTAATAAAATCATCCTGTTTACATTCCCTTTCAATAACTTAGGGCAGGGTCTTTACAGAAAAAATGGATATAGAGAAGTCGGGGTATTTAAAAACCAAGGGAAATTAGATGGATGCTTTGTTGATGTAATGATTATGGAAAAAATCCTTATACCTTAAATTTTTATTTTACTAACGTATTTTCCCAACATGAAAACATTCACGAATCTGCCATATTTTTCTGCTAACCACCCTGTCCCATATACACACTCCTTTCTATATAGAAGGTAGAAAGTGTGGTGCAAAAATATGAATTTAAAATCTGTCAATATTGTAGGCTTCGAGCATTTTTCACAGTTTACAAGTCTTAAGGAGTTTAATATGAACATGGAAATGTGGTTATTGGAACATAAACAGGAGTTTACAAAGGGTGAGCTAGTCGGATTGAAACGGCTGGTTCGCTTTGCTGCGAAATTTCCTGGTGTGTGCAATGCGAAAATTGGAACGATTCTAAAATCGATTAACGAGGACTATCATGACAATGGAATTTCCCGCTCAACGTTCAAACGCATGACGCAAAAAGCACTAGTATTAGGAATTCTAACAATCCATGAAACGGAAAGGAAGAACGGTTCTCAATCAAGTAATCTCTATGTTTTTAATCGTTTTCCTGCAAATGAACCACCCAAACCGGAAGAATTGAACTACCTAAATAAAACTATTATTCCTTCTAAAACTATTAATCAAAAGATAGAAGAACGTACAGAAGCGCCGTTAGAATTAAATCACAACTTTGTTAGTGATCGAGTTCCTCAGGAATTTGTCCAGCTCGTTAAATATTTCTATCCAGAAGCGAAGACCATCGAAGAATATTGGAAAATGGCAAAAATAGCTGCTTATCGGAATGTCTGTGAAGAAAAGCCAGAAGTCCTTGCTATTGCGCTCCATAGCTTTAAGCAGCTCATCAATAAAGTAAAGACAGCAAAAGTCCGCAATCCATTTGCTTATTTTTACGGAATCGCCGATTCGAAGTTCCATCGGTTATTTTATGATGATGTATATGTGGAGCATGGGATTGCAATAAACTAAAATGAGCAGACCTTTCGTTCAGAATGAGGATCCTTATAGACCAAAATAGTATTTAGGTGAGATCAATTTGAACCAAGCAATACCAGAGATTACTCCAGAGATTACAACAGAGAAAAATAATACATGGCCTATTCATTAAATATCTGAAGCTGCCAAAGAATGAAATCATTCCTAATGTTTGCAAAAGTGTTTCCAGAAAGAAATAATATATTAAAGGACCTTTCAAGAGGTTTTTAGTATCATGTCTTTCACTTGATGGTGGAGAGGAGCAACTGAGATGGGGATTGATATGAAAGAAATTCTATCCAAAAATATTCTAACCGAAGCAAAAGGGTATTTGGATGTTGGTTTTACGCATTCCTTGAATCCCTATAGTGGTTGTGCGTTTTCTTGCAGATATTGCTATGTAAGGGAAATGCCGATGCAAAGATTCAAAGGTATCCCTTGGGGAGAATGGTTGAACATCAAGTCGAATGCAGCAGAAAATTACCGAAAAGAAATCATGAAACTTCGCAAGAAGGACAATCCGGTAAATATTTTTATGTCCTCGGCAACCGATCCATACCAACCCGTTGAACGTACAGCTACCGTTACACGTGGGATCCTACAAGAAATGATTGAAAATCCGCCTGATTTTCTTCAAATTCAAACACGAAGCCCGCTGATTACAAGGGATATTGATTTGTTACTAAAATTACAAGAAAAATGTGAGGTCCTTGTTTCGATGACGATTGAAACAGATCGGGAAGATGTAAAGCAAATATTTGCACCATATGCACCTGGAATTATATTACGTCTAAAAGCAATAAAAGAAATCCACGATGCGGGAATAACGACTCAAGCCTCGATTTCTCCTGTGCTGCCATTTACTCCTGACTTCCCTAACTTGCTGGAAGGGATTGTGGACCATATCTGGATCGATACGCTAAGTATTGGCGATGGAGCAATGGGGAAACGATCCACAAGATTAGGCATGCCAAAATTATTTGAGGAGCATGGATTATCGGATTGGTACAGTAAAGACATACATCTTCGAGTTGAAAAGTACTTTAACAAATTCTTTCCAAGTGAAATGATAAGAGTTTCTAAAGATGAAGCGTTTCCTTTAACTAAATCCACACCGGATTACTTTGATTTCGATCGTCAAAATGAAATTTAACTTGTGCCTATTAGCACTTTAGAAACCACAAAATCTATGGTGGGTTTAACACGAGTGTGGTGTGTTAACTTAGCACAAGCAATTCCTGTTTTAAATCATTATAAAAGGTGGGTATTTGATGCCAAAGAACTATAACGAATTAATTAAAAATCGGATATATTTTGGTGGAGCAGACGATGTAAAAGATATGATGGAAAACGAAAAAGCCGATGTTATTTTCGATTTGCGAGCCGAGTCATATGAAAACAAATCAGGGTATGATCGAATCCATACTCCAATCGTTGACGATGCCGAGCATCAAGATGAATCAATTGAGAAATCAATCCAACATGTTGTAAATGCCTATAACGAAGGGAAAAAGGTATATTTCCATTGTGGTGGCGGAAGTACTCGTGCGGGTACAGTAGCAGTTGGAACTTTATTGTCTATAGGTAAAGCTAAGACGATCGAAGAGGCTGAAGAAATGGCTAAGGTTGCTCGACCAAAAATTAATGTGAAACCGCAAATGAAAGAAGCGTTACAACGAATTTTCCCTAATGCATGAGAAATATGTGGAAAAATACTTAACAATGATTATTATTAAAATTTTTTTTGCATAAATGCTTAGGTATCCTCATTCTTTACCATATATGATAAATAAGGTGGTGGTACAGATGGAAACACTCCAAAATATGTATGAGCATTTACATTGGGCTAATTTACGCATTCTGGAAACATTAAAAATGATTAAAGGGGATAGCGATAGTAAGCAGGTTATTAACCTATTTTCACATATCCTTTTCGCTGAACAGGTGTGGGCAACGAGGATAAAAGGAGAGGATAGCTCTACATTACCAATCTGGGCAGAAGTGGATTTAGATACCTGTACAAAACTTGTAGAACTAAATAATAATAACTTTACTCAATTGCTTTCTGAGATAGACGATGATAGTCTTGATGAAATCATTTCCTACAGTAATAGCAAAGGGACGGAGTTTCACAATTCTATAAGGGATATCTTAACCCATGTCGCCCTTCACGGTCAGTATCATCGGGGACAGATAAATCTTAGATTAAGAGCTGACGAGTTCGAACCTGTTAATGTCGATTTTATTACTTTTAAGAGATCACTATAAGTTTTGGGTTTAAGTCCAGGTGTAGCCATTGGTGCTGGTCTGGATGCAAATGCAAAAAAAGGGGTTAACGATATAAAAGTATATGAAACCACTATTGCTCAGTCTTGGACTGGGCTTTTGATTTTTTTATTAAGGTTGAGTTTCATAGTAAGAGCCAGTGGAGTGCCCCAAATTTGAAGAATAAGAGGAGTTCGGTCACAGCAGAGCCACTTGAGTGCCCCAAATTTAAAGAAGAAGAGGAGTTGGGTCACAGCAGAGTCTCTGGAGTGCCCCAAATTTAAAGGAGAAGGGTAGTTGGGTAATAGCAAAGCCCTAAGTGGAAAAAACTGCAGTCAAAGAGACTGCAGCTAATAGATGTGTGAATCTATTTCATTAGTAAGACTTTATTTTTTTCTTATCAAATAGTAAAGTATGGGCTTTTTCGACTTTTTCTTCTAAGTAATCGAGAGAGTAGTTTCCGGAAGGGTCTGAAAGATCACCAACAGCACGAGACAGGTTATCGATTACCACCATTAGGATTTCTGTTGGTCTTTGCTCTTTCCTTAAATTCATTTCGTCCATAATTTCATGAGCAAGTCTTTGCACACGTTGCAACCGCTTTCCTTTTGATTTCATCAATCCTCATTGCCTCCTTTAATATGACATTTCAAAAAAATATATGTGAATTTTACAGATAATTGACCACTTTCTTGCTTTTTCAAAATTAAATTTAGAAAGATAAGATAATCTGTTGACATTGATAATCATTATCAATTATGATTTAACTATCTATTAGGAAACACTACACTTGGAACGGAAATCTGCAGACTTAGCTTCTTGATAAGGAGGGGATATTAAATGAACCAATCACATTCTTTAACAGAAGAGTATTTAAAGGACTTCATTACCTGTCCATATAAATTTTATTATGATTACTATGAAAAGAAGAAACGCCGGTTAGATTGGCGGCAGATTGTTCAACATGTCGTGAATCAAGTGGTTCATTCCTTTTATCAATTGCCAGCGGAGCATCGTCATACATTAAAAGTACTCTCCTTAACGGCACACTATTGGAGCAAGGTTTCTCCCCAAATATTTGAATCAAGGATACAGTATTATCAGGTGATTGCAAAGATTACGGATTATTTAATGGAGAATCTTACGGCTAATTCGAAAAATGTACCACCATTGTTCTTGTTTGAGAGATTAAATACATATGTTGGAGAATTAGAAGTTAATTTGTCCTTAACCTTTGATGTAGTAGAATGGTCGGATTCTTCCTTTGTGATAAAAAAATACTTGGTTGAGGCAACTCCAGAAATGTTAAAGCTTTACTACCATTTATCGATTGTTTTTTCGGAAAAAGTTTTACAACTCAGACCGAAAAGAATGGAAATCATTACGTTAATGGACGGAAAAAAACATATCTTTACCACGACAGCGGAAGATATCGAAGAAGGGCTAAAATATTTGCAGTTTATTAAGGATTTGATTGAAGATCCTTCAAGATATAGCAAAACTTACAATGACAAAGAATGTCCAATATGTCCGTTTCAATCTGAGTGCCAACGGGAAGAAATACAATTGAGTTCTAAAAAGTATTTATCGTAGAAAATGGTTGGTGAATAAACACCAACCATTTTTTGCTAGCTCCAGCGCCCTTACGGCGAGACGCCTTTCTTTAAATACCAAGTTTTTTTATTTTATTGTAAAGCTGGGATCGGCTGATTCCTAATATTTTTACGGCTTCGGTATGGTTTCCGTCTGTTCTTTTAAGAGCGATATAGATCGTGTCTTTTTCTACTTTGTTGATGGATGTTTTATAGAGTTCATGGCTGAGATCTGCTTGTGAGTTTGCTTTTGTAGAAACGGGATTTTGCTTCTTTTCTTCAGATGCGTGATTATGTGTGGGGCTACCTATTTGAAGGTATTCTGGAAGGTGTTCGACGTCTAATCGGTTATCATTTACACAATTCATGGCTCGTTCGATGGTGTTTTCGAGTTCACGTACATTTCCTGGCCAATGATGTGAAGTAAGCAGTGACATGGCTGAATCACTAATAACCATTTCGTCTAGGCTCATAAGCTGGCTAAACTTTTTTGCAATGGACACGGCAAGCAAGGGAATGTCTTCCATACGCTCACGTAACGGAGGAATTTCAAACGAAATTGACATTTAGGCGGTAAAACAAATCCTGGCGAAATGCATTGATTGCAACCAGTTTTTTCAAATCTTTATTCGTGGCCGCAATGATTCGTACGTTCACACGAATGGACTCCGTCCCTCCAACACGTTCAAATTCTCGCTCTTGGAGAACCCTTAATAATTTGACCTGCATGGGAAGGGGCATGTCGCCTATTTCATCTATTGGGGCAGGAACGCGTTTACTTATACCTGACTTAATCGAAGGATTAGGAGGGTCACGCCCTGTACTTTTTTCAGATAAAGGGCTGACAAATGCAGGACTGACGCAAGAAATGATTGATATTTTTGAAGCAGTCCCAGGGATTCAATTGGCTGGGGTATTTGATGAAATTGAACAGGATGCAAAATCTAGCAATATCAATAATGGTATCCAATATTTTAAAGAGTGTAATGGTGACTCGATAATTGCGATTGGAGGCGGAAGTGTTCTAGATACTGTTAAAGGAATCAAATGGGCACTCCATAAAAACATCAACAATATCGCCCTTGCTTTAAGAGGTAATATCATTGAAGTGTGGCCAAAGGCAAAGGAGATAGGGATCCCGCATGTAGCAATTGCTACAACTGCTGGAACAGGTGCGGAAGTGTCAGCGATTGCGGTCATTTTTAATGAATTGCTCGGAGTGAAATGCAATCTATTAAATCCGTATATCAATGCGGATATCGCCATCCTCGATCCGGATTTAACGGTGGGATTGCCGGCAAAAGTTACTGCTTTTACAGGAATGGATGCATTAACCCATGCGGTCGAAGGATTCTTTACTTCCAGGGCTAACCCGATGACGGATGCCTTGGCATTACAAGCAATTAGGTTAATAGTAAAAAATTTAAAAACGGCTGTCCATCAAGGGAATAACGTCGAAGCACGTTCGATCATGCTTCAGGCAAGTGCGCTTGGGATTAACAGTTTTGTGCTGACATTTGGTGAAAATCCGATTCATAACATCGCCCATACCTTGGGTGCAAAATACGGTATCCCGCACGGGTTAGCCAATGCTGTCCTGTTGCCAAATGTCATGAGGCATCTCGCCCCGTTATATTTGGGGAAAATTCGCCCATTTGCAGAGGCACTAGGCGTTACCAATCCGTCAGAGAAACCAGAAGTTTGTCTAGCTCAATGTATTGATGCCATTAGTGAGCTAAGAAGAGTAGATTTGCCAGAGAATTATGCCGATTTTCCCATTAATCCAGCCGATATTCCGAAACTAATCCCAGCCGTTCAAAAGGATCCATCTGGAATCGGGATGAGAATTCCAGATGAAGTCATTGAAAAAATTCTTAAAGATGTGATTGTTGCAAAAGTAGCAGTGGAGTAGCATGGAAACAGTGAACCCCTATCTCAATGGAGGTAGGGGTTTACTTGTGAGATTGCATAAATTTTTTTAAGAAAAATAATTGACATCCTTTGCTACTTGGTGTTACTATATACATGTAATAAGCAATACTGAATAGCGGGATATCCCAAAAGCTATTCGGTAAATATTTTCTCCAGTACTAAGTTATACTGAATATAAGTCAGACAAAATAGAGGAGGGAAAGGAGACTCTGGAAATGGAAAATTTAACTGAAATGCTAAAGGGTTCCCTGGAAGGCTGCGTGCTGGAAATCATCAGCCGCCATGAAACCTATGGCTACGAGATTACCCGCCGCCTGAATGATCTTGGGTTTACCGAAGTCGTGGAAGGGACGGTCTACACCATTCTTGTCCGATTAGAAAAGAAAAAGTTGGTGGATATTGAAAAGAAACCTTCAGATATGGGGCCGCCCCGTAAGTTTTACTCACTTAATGACGCTGGCCGTCAGGAACTTGAATTGTTTTGGAAAAAGTGGGATTTTGTTTCATCAAAAATTAACGCATTGAAGTCAAGATAACTACATAAGATATTCCGTTCGATATTTTTGGAATGTCTTATATTATTAAGGGAGGAAAAATAACATGTTGGAAATGTTCAAAAAAATGATTGGTGATAAAAAAGAGTATAAGATGATGATGGCAAGGGTTGAAGCCCTTCCCGAGGACTACCAGTTTGTATTTAAGAAAATTCAAAACTACATGTGGAATTTCGCAGCAGGCAACGGGATGGATATGCTACACATGCAGTATGAATTAATCGATTTATTCGAAGCCGGTGCGGCGGAAGGCAGACAAGTGCTGGAAATCACTGGAGACGACGTGGCCTCGTTTGCCGACGAACTAGTGGCAAACGCTAAAACCTATATCGCCAAATATCGCGAAGATTTGAATCAAAGTATCATGAAGCAATTGGGTAAAAATAAATTCAATAAATAATACCGACTGAATAGCTGATTACAATGTGAATGACCACTTTCACTATTCAGTTATATTTTTAACTAGGTAGTAAGTGATACAGATTATTAGTCAGACTTAATAGTGGAGTTTACGTAATCAAGCTTCGGAAGGAACTACTAAGGGGGAAAAAAGTATGAGTAATGCAGCGATTTCTGCAAAAGGTTTAAAAAAATCCTTTAAAGACAAGGAAGTCTTAAAGGGGGTAGATTTTGAGGTGATGCCTGGGGAAATATTCGCACTTCTTGGTTCAAATGGAGCGGGGAAAACAACCACGGTCAATATCCTCTCGACACTGATGAAGTCCGATGGCGGCGAAGTAGCTATTTGCGGTTTTGACGTCCAACGACAACCGGATCATGTTCGTCAGAGTATCAGCCTGACAGGTCAGTTCTCCGCTTTAGACGGGATGCTCACCGGAAGGGAAAACCTGATCATGATCGCCAAGTTACGCGGAGTTTCGAATCCCGCTCAAGTCGCCGACAATTTACTTGCAAGATTCAGCTTAACCGATGCCGCCAACCGCCGGGCGGACCAGTATTCTGGTGGGATGAAGCGCCGGCTCGATATCGCCATGAGCCTGATCGGGACTCCAGCAGTCATTTTTCTTGACGAACCGACGACAGGGCTTGACCCCGAAGCACGGATTGAAGTTTGGGATACCATCAAGGAGCTTGCCGGCGGTGGCACGACCATCTTGCTTACGACTCAGTACCTGGAGGAAGCCGAACAACTGGCGGATCGCATTGCCATCCTGCATGGCGGAAAAATCATCACGACTGGTACCCTTACCGAACTAAAAGCGATGTTCCCACCAGCGAAAGTGGAATATATCGAGAAGCAGCCGACATTGGAGGATATTTTCCTAGCGATCATCGGCAAAAAGGAGGAGAAATAAATGAAAAGCAAAACAGGGGTTTTATTAGGACGATTAATGCGCAACATCATGCGCAGCCCGGATACGATTATCACGGTGGCAATTACACCAATAATGATGATGCTGCTCTTTGTCTACGTATTTGGCGGTGCCATCGAAACAGGCACAGACAAATACGTCAATTATTTATTGCCGGGCATCTTACTAATGGCAGTTGCATCCGGCGTCGCTTACACTTCAGTAAGGCTGTTTACAGATGTAAAGAGCGGGCTGATGGCGCGTTTCATTACCATGCCTATCAAGCGTTCGTCAGTCTTGTGGGCTCACGTGTTGACCTCGCTTGTTTCTAATGCACTTACGATTGTGGTGGTTTTCCTCGTAGCACTATTGATGGGCTTTCGTTCCGACGCGAATATCCTAGAATGGCTGGCGGTAGCTGGGATCCTCGGGATGTTTACACTGGCGTTGACGTGGCTGGCGGTTATTCCTGGATTGACAGCGGGGTCGATGGAAGGGGCAACTGCTTACTCGTACCCGCTGATTTTCCTGCCGTTTATCAGTTCGGCGTTTGTCCCTACTGAAACCATGCCTAAAATTGTCCGCGCCTTCGCTGAAAACCAGCCCGTGACTTCCATCGTAAATGCGATTCGTGCCCTCTTGTACGAAGGGTCTGTTGGCAACGATATTTGGATCGCGCTCGCCTGGTGTATCGGCATCATGGTCATCGCTTACTTCTTCGCCAATAAATCCTTTAAACGCCAGTTAGGGTAATAACCTGAGGTTCCGGGGAATTTACTACAGCCAATTAATAAAAAGCTATGATTTCAATGTGAAAATCATAGCTCTTTTGTTTGTGGATAAAATAAAGCACTTATTTTAACACGCCAATCAACGGCTTTAAGCTAAAGTAATCCAGTGCATGATTAACAGAATCGATGCTATATATTTTTTTCTCAAGGCAGAACTGTATGACTAAGTCCGTTGTATCACTGTCAGACAAGGTGTATCCCGCAGCACTCATCAAGTCATCAGCCTCCTCAATTTCTAGTTCAAGTGCCAAAGCCAGAGCAATCACCGTATTTTTCCCTGGACGATAATCGGGACCGGAACGAATTTTTGAAAAATGCCTGCGATCGAGTCCAGCTTTCTTGTAAATATCAGCATCACTTCCACCATGACGATCGATAAAGCCAAATAAGATTTCTTGAAAGTTGGGTTTCCGAATCAGATTAATAAAATCCTCGATTTCACTACAATGAAGCTCTTCTGAAAGATTCCTTTCAAAAAAGGGTTCCGACTTAATTACTGCAAATGTACGTAAGTTTATTTGAGATTCAATATATTGCTGTAATTCTAGTAATAATTCTTGACTGAGCATAAGTTCCCTCCGGAAAATGTCGCCTCCAAAGCGACCAAATAAACGATGAATTCCATTACCATTATAGTATAAAAAGCATTGAAGGGATGATAGTGATGAACAACAATTTAACTGAAATCATTTTTTTACTTGATCGAAGTGGATCGATGGCTGGACTTGAAAGTGACACGATTGGCGGATTTAATGGTTTTATTGAGAAACAAAGGAAATTAGAGGGAAAAACAATCGTCACAACTGTGCTCTTTGATGAACAATATGAAATATTATGGAATGGGATAGATGCGAAAGAAGTTAGACTGTCGGAAAAGGATTACTTTGTTCGAGGCTGTACGGCACTGCTGGATGCAGTCGGTAAAACTATTCTTGATGTGGGGTATCGGCTATCCAATATAGTGGAAGAGAAAAAGCCAAGTAAGGTGATCTTTGTGATTACTACAGACGGATATGAAAATTCCAGCCGGGAGTTTACTTATAAAAAAGTAAAGGAGTTAATTCAACATCAGCAAGAAATATACCAGTGGGAATTCATCTTCCTTGGTGCAAACATTGACGCGGAAAAAGAAGCAGATAGCCTGGGAATTGCTATAGAAAATGCCTATAGTTTTGAGGCCTCGGATAAAGGTGTTGAGCGGATGTACAATATTGTCAGCGAGGCGGTATATGAGAAAAGGGAAATCAAATAGGATCAATCATTTACAATCTTTCAGGCTGTTGACGTTGTCAGCAGTCTTTTTTACGGATCATCATCGAATTACTATTTCCCCGCAATTTGCCAAATCTCTACGACTTTTGATGTATTTTTGAGTTTAAAATCGAAAAATTACTAGTTTCGTTGTATAATATGTTCTTGTGTAATTCTTTTCAAAAGAAGGAGGTAGATTTTGATGGAATGGACTTTAGCAGTACTGTTTGCAGTATCCACTTTATTACTTGTGATTTCGATCGTGAAGACTAATCAGACGGCAAAAGTAAACCATAATCAAGTTGACATGGTTCATATATCTATGATGAAAGAAATCAATACGATTCAAGATTCCATTCGGGATCTAGAGCTTGACATGGAAGTGGTTATGAAGGAAGCAGGGATTCAACTTTCTCCTGAAGAAAAACTTTTCATGCGTGAAGTAATAGACTTATATAGACGTAATTACTCTATTGAGAATATTGCCGAGCAAAAACAAGTACCTATGAGCGAAATTGAACAACTACTTGCTCCCTATCAGAAATTAAAGGATGAAGGGAGAAAAGTAGCCAATGAGAATTAATTTAATGAGCAGCTTTGCTGCAGGAATTCTTATTACTACTACTATTTGTGGCGCCGTTTACTTCACTAGTGGCAGCGACGATCAAAAAGCTTCTGCTAAATCTTCTGAAACGAAAGTAGCTGAAACGGTTCAATTATCAGAAGGTGAAATGAAAGAAAAGCTTGAAGCAGCTGGTTTTGTAGTACTAACCAAGGAAGATTATGAAAAAGCCTTAAAAGAAGCAAAAGGTTCAGATCAGAATGAAGCTCCAGCAGAAGAAAGTAAAACTGTAACGAAAGTAATCGTTAATGTTGCAGACGGAATGACCAGTATCGATGTCGGCAACGTCCTTGTCGGAGCGGGTTTAATTCCAAATGCCTTTGAATTCTCGAAAAACGTCGAGAGTAAAGGGGTAGAAAATAAATTGCGCCCAGGCGTATATGTAGTAGACAGTCAAATGTCGATTGACGATGTGATTGCAACGATATTTAAATAACCAGGAAATGTCCATCATACGGGTTGTGATGGACATTTTTAATGTACGATTTCCTCCAAGTAATAAGAAGGTATGGCAGCTCCAATTATTTCTTTTGACTGTATGTTAGGATTTTGTAACGTTGCAAAAATAACGGCAATTACCTGGCCGTGTTCATTGATTACCGGACTTCCGCTATTTCCTTTATAAATCGGTGCTTTTATCATCATAACTGGGACATTCCAATTGTCTAACAAGACATTCCCAACAACTGTACCTTTATTGGCAATTTGGGTATAGGCCAAGGGGTTTCCGATAAAGATTATCTTTTCGTCTTGCCATTTATCCCAGTCTTTTTCAAAATTGAGCTTTAGAACTGGCAGTTCTTCTGCATCGATATCTATGAGTGCTAAATCCAGTTCCGGATGTTTTGCGATTACCTTTCCTCTGAAGGATCCACTAGTCTTTGTATGTACATTGACGCTAGTTGATTTTTCAACCACATGGTTATTGGTGACAATTAGACCGTCAGGAGCAATGTTAAAACCAGTGCCTTTAACACCATCCCATTCAATGGTTACGACGGATTTCTTATATTCTTTTACCTCAGGCTGTCTAGAAAGTGTATTGGAAGCTTCTATAAATCTTATAGCAGGGATATTGAAGACATTAAACCATACCTCCAATCCGCTGATTAAAAGCGCAACCACAAGGAGGGAACTTACGATTCTAAATAGTACTTTTTTCCGTTTTTTCCTTTGCTTCTTATCCTTTTCCCATTCCAGAGCCTCTTCATCGGTTAATAAAGCATCCCAATCCATTTCTTTTTGAGATGACTCTTGTTGAATTTCCTTCTCTTCTTCGCCCACGATTTCCCCCTATTTTTTGGCTGTATAACTCTATTATATCTTTTTGAAAATAAACATACATGAAATTTGATATTCATAAATTTCCATATCGATCAATTTTGCAAAGAATAGTTTCCCTTTTCAAACAAATCCTAAATAGAAATAGGCAATGAGGGAGATGAAGTAAATGGTTACTCTAGATGACATTATTATTGCCCGTGAAAAAATGAAGGGAATTGTTCATACAACGCCACTTGATTTTTCAAAAACATTCAGTAACCTATCATCCAATAATGAAGTGTACTTAAAGCTAGAAAATTTGCAGAAAACGGGTTCCTTTAAAGTTAGGGGATCTTATAATAAACTGATTTCTTTGTCGAAAGAGGAGCTGCAAAAAGGTGTAGTAGCGGCCTCAGCTGGAAATCATGCTCAAGGTGTTGCTTACTCCAGTCAAATGCTAGGTATTCCATGTACGATTGTTATGCCAAAAGGTGCTCCTCTTAGTAAAATTTCCGCAACGAAAAATTATGGCGCAGAAGTGATCTTACAAGGGGATGTGTTTGATGATGCTCTTGCTTATGCATTGGAATTAAAGGACAAGACAGGAGGAACCTTTGTTCATGCATTTGATGATGAGGCGGTTATTTCAGGTCAAGGAACGGTTGGTCTAGAAATATTGGATCAATTACCAGATGTTGAAGCGATCTTGTGTCCAGTTGGCGGTGGTGGGCTTATTGCAGGTCTAGCCTTGGCGGTCAAAGAGAAAAATCCAAATATTAAGGTTTACGGAGTGCAAACCCTTGCTTGTCCAAGTATGAAACAATCATTAATTGAAAATAAGCCGATAATGGTTGATTCGACTCCTACGATGGCAGATGGGATAGCGGTGAAGAAACCAGGAGAAAAAACCTTTGAGCTCGTCCAGAAATATGTAGATGATATTTTTTGTGTAGATGAAATGGAAATCGCTAGAACCATGCTAATGGTACTCGAACGCAATAAACTACTTGTAGAAGGCTCTGGAGCTAGCGCGTTAGCTTCGCTATTGTATCAAAAAGTGAATTTTAAAGAAAAGAAAGTCGTGGTTGTTTTAAGTGGGGGAAATGTCGATGTGAATTTTATATCCCGAATTATTGAACGCGGCATGGTTGAGTCTGGAAGATTTACTCATTTTTCCATTAGCTTAAAAGACAAACCGGGGGAACTTCAAAAGGTATTGAACGTGATTACGGAATTGGATGCCAATATTCAATCGGTGAATCTTCATCATGTGGGGGAACATATTTATCCAGGATTTGCACAGCTTGAGCTGTCGTTAGAAACGAAAAATCATGAACATATTGAGGAATTAAATAAAGTTTTAAAAACAAAAGGATATCATATTCGAGATCATCTCTAATGAGGCGGCCCCATTATTGGATACATTTTTCAAAATTTCATCAGGGTATAGGGTTTCAAAATATGTTATGATAGACATGTTTTGAAAATGGAGGTATCAGTTTTTGACTACATTTAGGAAAAAAGTATTGTTTATTGGGGCTGGACGAATGGCTCAAGCGATTATAGCTGGGCTTGTGAAGAAAGATGAATTTGATGTTCTGGTTGCAAATAGCGGTCATAAGGAACGTCTTGATTTTGTAAAAACCACCTATGGTGTTGAGACGTCGGTTGATTGGGAAAGCAAGGTGCAAGCGGTGGATATCATCATTCTTGCGATTCCGCCTGAGGCACATGAACGGGTATTGGAAATTTTAGCCCGTCTTATCGATCGGCAATTAATTATTACCATTGCTGCAGGTATAAGCCCGACCTATCTAGAATCCATGTTGCCAGAAGAAACACCAGTGGCTTGGATAATGCCTAATACCGCAGCGAAATTGAGAATGTCGATGACATTATATTCACCTGGAAAAAATGTGAATTTTGAGCATATTGAATGGATAGAAGCGTTAATTTGTGGAATAGGAGAATTTGAGCTTGTTTCGGAGCAGCAAATCTTTGATTTAACGGCGATTACTGGCAGTGCACCCGCCTTTATTTACCGAGTGGCAGAAGCACTGGAAGAAATCACCCTAATGTCCGGCGTAAGCAAAGAACAAGCGAGAAAGCTGGTAGCTCAAATGATAACCGGTTCTGCCGAAATGCTAAAAACTAACATTGGTACGGAAGAACTTGTCAATGAAGTTGCCACTCCCGGTGGATCTACCGCAAGGGGCTTAGAAGTATTGGAAGAGAAACATTTAAACCAATTGATTAAGCAAGCCATCCAAGCCTGCCGTGAAAAAGTTCAAAACGAAACGAATGAAAGATCGCTGATAGGTACGATTAATTGATGAATAAGAAAAAAGAAGTGTTTCCTCGGTGCTAGTTTACACCGTGAAACACTTCTTTTTATTTGATTAAATCAAACCCTTGCGGTAAGGTGAATCCTAGAACAAAAAGGACGACAAGAACAAGGGAAAAGAGGATCCAAATAAGGTCTGTTGATTTTCCCTTTTTTCTCCGGACAATGGCCATTTCAAAAAGACCAATCATCACGATTCCGAGCAATGTTTTGAAATAATAGCTAAGTGGAATCGTATAAGCAGCAAAGAAGAGCATACAGCCTGTGATGATGATTATAATATAGGAAGCTCGTAAAATCATATGCCAAACTATGATATTTTTTCCTTTACTCTGTAAAATTACAATGATAATCAATAAAATAAATGCTAATACCAGTGAGGTTAAATGCATATGTGTCAATGGAAACGACTCCTTATTAATTGGACTTAAAGCGATACCCTGCACCCCAAACGGTCTCAATATATTCTGGGGTAGATGGATTCTGCTCGATTTTCTCTCTGATTTTTCGGATATGGACAGTTACCGTTGTTATATCACCAGTACTATCATAACCCCAAATTCTTTCAAATAAATGATTCTTACTAAATACTTGATTCGGATTCGTCGCTAAAAAGACAAGTACATCAAATTCCTTTGTTGTAATAATCACTTCTTGATTATTTACAAATACGCGCCGATCGGATCGATTGATCGATAAACCGCGGATATCAATCCTATTCGTTTCCGGCTTTTGTTTCATCGATAATCTTTCATATCTGCCCAAATGGGCCTTAACCCTTGCGACCAATTCATTTGGACTAAACGGCTTTACCATATAATCATCGGCACCGAGCCCAAGCCCTCTAATTTTATCAATTTCTTCCTTTTTCGCCGTCACCATAATAATTGGGATGTCCAAGGAGTTTCTAATGAGTTTGCATAACTCAAAGCCATCTAAATGGGGAAGCATCACATCTAATAGTATTAAATCATATTCATGATTTAGCGCCCTTTGCAATCCAGCATCGCCCGTAAACACCATATCGGTTTCAAAGCCGTTAATTTCCAAGTAATCGCGCTCAAGTTCAGCGATACTTTTTTCATCCTCAATGATTAGTATTTTCTTCATGATGAAATCACCTCTGTACGGATATAGTGGGGGAGAAGGATGGAGATTTTTGTTCCTTCCTTAACTTTGCTGTCTACGATGATCTGTCCTTGATGCTCCTCGACGATCATTCTCGCAATCGATAATCCAAGACCACTGCCACCGGTTAACTTATTTCTTGACTGCTCGGCACGGTAAAATTGGTTGAAAATAAGGGGCAGGGAATCCTCTGGGATTCCTGGCCCATTGTCCGCGATAATCAAACGGACACCCTCTTTCGTGGAAGTAAGCGTAATGTTCAGTTTCTTCACATCTTTATCCATATATTTCAAACTATTATCGACGATATTTCCGATCACACGCTTGAACTTTTCCCGGTCTAATTTGACGAAAAACGTACCATTTGGAGTACTGAGAAAACTAAGGTCTACGTCCACAAGGTCAAAAGTTAATTCTTCGATAATATCCTCTAAATAATCTTTCATATCTACTTTTTCAAAATGAAAGGGAATTTTTCTTAAATCAAGCTTGGAAAACAAGAACAATTCATCAATTAAATGATCCATATCAACCGCTTTGGAATAAATGGTTTGAATATACCGGGTTCTTTTTTCTGGAGTATCCGCCACTCCATCTCGAATCCCTTCAATATAGCCCTTTATCGAAGTGATGGGTGTTTTTAGGTCATGGGAAATATGGGCAATCAATTCTTTTCGATTTTCTTCGTATTGTTGCTGAATCTCGAACGATTCTTTTAATTGAAGCCGCATTTCTTCGAAGGTCTCGGTCAGTTGTCCGATTTCATCCTTCCGCATCGCCGTAATCGAGTGATCTAGGCGGCCATTTCTAATCGATTGCGCCGCTTTTTTTAAACTTTCAATCGGTTTGATAATGCTTTTTGACATAAAGTAGGTTAATAGACCATTAGTCAGAATCAAGATCAATAAACATAACCCGAAAAGAATCGGGAAGAAGGTCTTAACAAATTGATTCCACGGACTAGCATCCATCATTAAAAACAAAGATATCTCGCTGCCATCCTTCAGATAAAAATCATGCTGCTTGATCGAAAAGGTCTTATCGCCTACCTGTTCTAGGTTACGTAAGCTAGATTCTGCCCCGAATTGAGGCATCTGGCTTGCTTCAATTTTTTTAAGTCCAGTAGATGCATAGATCATTTCGTTGTCATCACGAATTACTAGTCCTGCCTTAAGCTCTTGTAAATCATTGCTTAGGGATTTTAAATACTCCCTGCTCAAAAGCTCATCTGGATTCATCACAGATTTCTCTTTTAACCGAAAAAACAACACAGAATCCTTTTGGACGGTTTTATGATAGTTATGACTTTCTGGCAATAAATAACCCATTTCACGAATATCACCAAGAAACACAATCACCAATATCCCTGAGGAAATCATAAACAGAAATATAGGGACAATGATCAAAGCGATATTGGACCACAGGAGTCTGAGTTTAATAGACATAGGAAATACACACCCGCTTATGCTTCTTTTTTCTTAAAGATATAATAGCCGGTGATGAAAAACAATGCGAAAGCCGAGCACAAATATATGATACTTTGAATCAGCCATCGAATTGACACATCTCCAAACCACTGCATGTACCAGGCCAAATATGAAGAAGGAAACAAATATAAAGTATTAGGTACGGCATAGGGGAGTACCATCATGACTAAATAGAGAACAATCATCGTGGAAACGGCAATGGCACTGGCATTGACAAATTGGGTGAGCAAAATAGTCAAAGCGGTTAGCACGATTAAAGGAACCCATGATACGAAAAAAGCAGCAAAGGCAGAAAAAATGGTCATGAATTGGAACGTTTGATCAAAAATTGCACTGCTAATCATGAGAGATAGCCAGACGGTAAATAGTTGGATAGCGACCATCAAACAAATAGCGCTTGTTTTCGTCGTGAATAGTTCCAGTCTGCTTATCGGGCGGACCGGAAATAATGTACCTTGTTCTTTTTCACTTGTAAAAAGAACGGTTGCCGCTATGAAAATATATAGGGGCAGGAGGATTTTAACAAATAAATCCAAGATGGAAAAACTAATACTATTCGCCGGCAAAGACATCCAATTGGTAAGGAACAGCTTATGTGCAAGCAGTTTGATCAAAACTGGCAAACCAGCAGCAAGAATGAGAAACAAAACGGTCGTTCTCCTTGCGATCAACTTATCTAGTTCATTTAAACCGTTGGCGAACATGGTCTTCATTTGAGGCCTCCTGCACCTTTTTGACGTAAATTTCCTCTAACGATTCTTCAGTAGATTCATAGAGAGAAGCATGCCCATTGATGAGAAAACAATAACGATGGCATAACTTTTCTAATTCTGATAAATGATGACTAGAAATAACAAAGGTTACACCGGATTTGCTGGCTGCATTTTGAATGGTTTGTCTGAAAAAAAGCAAACCATCGATATCAAGGCCGTTTGTTGGTTCGTCCAAAATAACGAGGCGAGGCTTGGATATTAATGCTGCAGCAATTCCAAACCGCTGCTTCATCCCCAAGGAAAAAGTGGCCATTTTTTCATGCTTATTCTGTGATAAGCCCGCTAACTGCAACACATCATCAATCGCGGTGGTTGATATATCTGGATAGAAGCGTAAAATCATTTTCAGATTTTGGACGGGTGTCATGTTTTCATAGATCGATGCTGGTCCAATCAGAGCACTCACTGGATGAATCGCTTCTTTAAAGTGTTTCCATAGATGGATTCCGTACAATTTCACTTCACCACTATTGGGTTTAGCAAGACCCGTGATACATCTTAATAACGTCGTTTTGCCTGCACCATTTGGGCCAAGGATCCCTAAAATTTCACCTTGATTGATGGATAGGTTGATGTTATTTATGCCTCTCCCATTTGGAAATAATTTTGTCAGTCCGGTAATCACCAATGCTTCTTCCAATATTGTCACCCTCTACTATTAATTACGGTAATGGCCATGATTCATTTCGAGTTCCAACACGTTATCTGAAGGAATTTCGACTGGATCTACTTCGGTTTGGTTGTAATCAGAAACCGTTAGTTCCATTGATAATTCGAGTTCATGAGATATTCCAAATTGATCTTTTCCTGTCACCACTGCTATGATGGTTTGCTGATCTAGATAATTATCCTTATTTACTTTAGCAACGAGTTTGATTTGCTTAACAGAGATGTCATGATCCAATTCTGGGATCGTTGGCTTAATGTGAAATTCTGAGTTTTCCTGATCCTGACTATCCTGAATCATGGCTGCGTGTTTTATCATTAATGTACTTAATGCATTGGCAGTAAGAGGAATCTCTTTCCCCGTAAGGTCAAGTTCGATGGTATGTGTACCGTTATTCTCTTCTGCAACGGTGATTTGCTGCTGAAGATTCTTGGTCATGACATCGATTAAATTTTCTACATCATCCTTTAATTCAGTTGTGTTTTTGTGATGTGGGTTGTTCATTTCCATTCTATAAACGGTATCGGCTCCAGCTTTTTTGACGAACCAACTGCCATCCTGTTTGTACATATTCATATTACTTTGTTTGGTTTCGTTTCGGAGATTGGTTGTAATGGCACTAACTTGATTTAACTTATCACCTTTATAAAGGGAATCCATCATAAAAATGACCTTGTCATTGTCCTCGAGATTAAGGCTCATGCTCATCGTTGCACTAGTGGCAGTATGAGTTTTCTTAAGTGCTGACTTGTATAGGTCAAAACCTGAAGTATTGGCTGAAATCGAATACACACTTCCAAGCATAATGACACCGCTTATTCCAATTCCAGCTATAAGTTTCTTGTTCATTTTGACTCCTCCATTCATTCATTTTTAGTACAAACACAGTCTAAGCGGAAGTTATAAACGGATTCTAAATAAAAGATTAAATTTTTCTTAAATCGGCTAACTTAAAATTCTTTGACACTATGCTTATGTGAATTGGGAAGAATTATCTATGTTAACAATTTGTATATATTTTTATCATATTTCTGCCATAGTTTGTTCAGTATTTCACATACTTTCCGTGCTAAGATGAACTTACAACGGAATAAGGAGTGATACATGATGATGGTTTGTGAATGGAAGGACTTCTCTACAGATGCTGAGACCTACACATTAGAACTTTTTGAAGAAACCATTGGCGATGAGTTTGAGGCGATGATGTATAAGGGAGATGAACAAATTCCTTCCTATATTTGGACAGTGAATTACGTCATTCTCGTAAAAAAATATACAAAGGTACTCACTGATATTTCTTTTGAAAAGATTCCTAGAAATCCCGTTTGTGAATAGCAGGAAAACAGATTCTATCATTTGATACAATTGGAGGTATTATTAATGGCTGTTGATGTGAAGGAAGTTAAAAATACTGTATCGGAAACAATTGACTGTTTAGTAGAAAATGGATTAAAGGCTCTTAAGGAATTCAAGGGTTTTGATCAAGAACAAATTGATGTCATTGTGAAGGAAATGGCGTTAGCAGGTCTTGATCAGCATATGCCGCTTGCAAAGCTTGCTGTTGAAGAAACAGGAAGAGGCGTATATGAAGACAAAATTATCAAGAATATGTTTGCAACAGAATATGTCTATCATAATATCAAATACAATAAAACGGTTGGCATTGTTAACGAAAACGAACATGAAGGTATCATAGAAATTGCTGAACCTGTAGGAGTAGTTGCTGGAGTAACACCTGTTACCAATCCAACCTCTACCACAATGTTTAAAGCTTTGATTTCAATTAAAACAAGAAATCCGATTATTTTCGCTTTCCATCCATCTGCACAAAAATGCAGCAGTGAGGCCGCTAGAGTACTTAGAGATGCAGCCATTAAAGCTGGTGCACCAGAAAATTGTATTCAATGGATCGAAACACCATCACTTCAAGCTACACAGACACTCATGAATCATCCTAAAATCGCTCTTATTCTAGCAACTGGCGGAGCAGGCATGGTTAAATCAGCTTACAGCTCTGGTAAGCCAGCACTTGGGGTAGGACCAGGAAATGTGCCATGTTATATTGAAAAAACAGCCAATCTTCATCAAGCTGTAAATGATTTAATTTTATCTAAAACCTTCGATAATGGGATGATTTGTGCTTCAGAACAAGCGGTCATCATCGATAAAGATATTTATGAAAAAGTAAAACAAGAAATGATTGCAAATAATTGTTACTTTTTAAATAAAGAAGAGAAACAAAAGGTAGAAAAATTAGTTATAAATGAAAAGTCATGTGCCGTTAATCCTGATATTGTCGGAATGGCCGCTTCTAAGATTGCCGCAATGGCAGGTGTAACAGTACCTGATCATACAAAGATACTGGTTGCAGAATTAGAAGGTGTAGGACCACAATACCCGCTATCAAGGGAAAAATTAAGCCCAGTGCTTGCTTGCTACAAAGTTAGTGGAGTGGAAGAAGGTTTAACAAGAGCGGAAGAAATGCTTGAATTTGGCGGTTTAGGACACTCAGCTGTCATCCACACTACGGATAATGAAGTCATTCGTCAATATGGATTAAGAATGAAGGCTGGACGGATTATTGTCAATGCACCATCATCACAAGGAGCCATCGGTGATATTTATAATGCTTATATGCCTTCATTAACTCTTGGTTGTGGTACTTACGGTGGTAACTCTGTATCAACAAACGTGGGTGCAATTCATTTAATTAACATTAAAAAAGTGGCAAAGAGGAATGTAAATATGCAATGGTTTAAAGTACCTTCAAAGATTTACTTTGAGAAAAATTCAACACAATATCTTGCAAAAATGCCTAAGATCTCAAAAGCATTCATTGTGACGGATCCAGGAATGGTAAAATTAGGTTATGTTGATAAAGTACTTTACTATTTGAGAAAGCGTCCAGATTACGTTCACTGCGAAATCTTCTCAGAAGTAGAACCGGATCCTTCCATTGAAACGGTTATGAAGGGTGCCGAAATGATGGCAAAATTCCAGCCGGATGTGATTATTGCTCTTGGCGGTGGTTCTGCAATGGACGCAGCAAAAGGAATGTGGTTGTTCTATGAACATCCAGATACAGAGTTCTTTGGACTAAAACAAAAGTTCTTAGATATCCGCAAACGGATTGTGAAATACCCTCATTTGGGTGGAAGAGCTCAATTCGTGGCGATTCCGACAACCTCTGGAACAGGGTCAGAAGTAACATCTTTCTCAGTTATTACGGATAAAGAAGAGAATTTAAAATATCCACTTGCCGATTATGAATTGACACCAGACGTGGCTATTATTGATCCACAATTTGTTATGACAGTGCCTAAGCATATCACAGCAGATACTGGTATGGATGTTTTGACACATGCATTTGAGGCGTATGTATCATGTATGGCAAATGATTATACCGATGGACTTGCAATGAAAGCCATCCAGCTTATTTTTGAATACTTGCCAAGAGCATATAGAAATGGTTCTGATGAAGTAGCTCGTGAAAAAGTGCATAATGCCTCAACAATTGCTGGTATGGCCTTTGCCAATGCATTCTTAGGCATCAACCATAGTCTTGCACATAAGCTTGGAGCAGAGTTCCATATTGCCCATGGTCGTGCCAATACCATCTTGATGCCGCATGTTATTCGTTACAATGCAACCAAACCGAAAAAGTTTACTGCATTCCCGAAATATGCTCATTTCGTAGCTGATAAACGATATGCGGAAATTGCTAGAACGCTGGGACTTCCTGCTCGTACTACAGAAGAAGGTGTCGAAAGCCTCGTTCAAGCTGTTATCAGACTAGCGCAAGAGTTAGAAATCCCAATGAGCATTAAGGAGAATAATGTTGAGGAAGCACTGTTTGAAAGCAAAGTAGATTATTTGGCAGAACGTGCATTTGAAGACCAATGTACAACGGCCAATCCAAAACTGCCATTAGTGACAGAATTAGCTGAAATTTACCGCCAAGCATACAAAGGAATTTAATATTTTGGAGAAAGCAATGCTCTTAACTGTTTATTGTTAGGAGCTTTGCTTTTTTGTATTTTAGAAAACCAGAGTAGCATTTTGTTATTAAATCTCCAAGTGCTATACTATGCACTGTAAGGTGTAAAGAATTAATATTGGAGGAATAATGATGTATCAATCTATTACTGAATTCACGGAAGAATGGAGCCAAGAAGCAGTTTCAACTCAAAAGATTTTGGATGCGTTGACCGACGAATCACTTAAACAAAAGGTTTCAGCTGAGGGCCGTACATTAGGTGAAATTGCTTGGCATATTGTAGCCAGCACACCAGGAATGCTGATTGAGTTTGGTATTACCGTGGATACGGTAGGAGACGAAAATACCGTTCCAACTTCCGCTAGTGAAATCGCAGAAACCTTCCGTAACGTAGGTGTCAACACGAGCGAAGCAATTAGACAACAATGGACAGATCAATCCTTAAGCGAAATGAAAAATGTGTTTGGCATGGACATGCCAAAAGCGGTAGCCCTTACTTTGCTTATAAAGCATGTCATCCATCATCGCGGGCAATTGACCGTTCTCATGCGCCAAGCAGGATTGAAAGTACCTGGGGTCTATGGTCCATCGAGAGAAGAATGGAGTAAAATGGGAATGGATGCTCCTAAATAGTAAAAAAAAGAAAAACCGTTTTCTACTATCAGGAAAACGGTTTTCATTTAAGTCATCAAGGAAGGGATTAATGCATTATTTAAAAGACATCAAACCACATTGGCTCATCGTCATCAGGATCACCGTTGTAATTGATTAGTATTTCTTCCCCCACTTTTATATTTTTATGGGCAAAAAAGTCAACCGTCTGATTTTTTAGATTGAGTTTGTACAAGGCATTGGGAGTATAGGAATGATTAAATAGAGAACCGTAACCCAGTGCTAATGCACAATCTTCAAGATCTTCGCCCCACCAGAAAACATATTCCATCATAATTGTTTTTTTCAAATACTTATACTCCTTACTTGGAGAAACAATGACCGGAGCTTCATGAATAAGTTCCCCTTTTTGAATCGGTTGGGTTGCAAATATCCCTCTACCATACTTCGATTTCTTAACTTCAAACACGATCTCTCACCACGCAGTTTTATTAGTGAAATCATTATTTTACTAATCTATGCTACATGGATTAAATGTGATAAACTCAGCGTAAAAAAGGGTGCCCAATTTGGACACCCTCCTTTGAAATCACAGGCTATTGACCTTGTTGATTTCGTAATGATTGTTCAGCGTAGGCTACGAGACGTTTGGTCATTTCGCCGCCAACTGAACCGTTTGCTCGTGCGGTCGTATCAGCACCAAGTTGAACTCCAAACTCGCCCGCGATTTCTTGTTTCATTTGATCCAGAGCATTGCCTGAAGCAGGAACCAAAAGTTTGTTTCTAGCCATGATACATCACTCCCGACTCGAGTTTTTGAGCAATCATAAAATTACTCGTATTTAATGTAACCTGTTTGGAAATCCTTCATTCATTTTAATTAAAAAGATATTTCTTATAATTCCTACTTGACTTATAGGGATAATCAAATTAATATAATCATTAATAAAAATTTTTCACACAAATAAGCCCACTAGACTTCTAGAGGCTCTTGATGAAAAGGGGAACACCCTTTAATCAAGAGCCTTTTTTATTGTAGGTTAAAAAGTGTGTGGTTGTTGATTTTAGCTCCCACCACATTGAATTTCTCTAAAGCCAATTTGTATTACATAATAAAGAAGCTGATCAGGCGTCTGAAAGCTGCTTACCTTTTATCAGAGGAAGCAGCTTTTTCTTTTAAGGAGGTGGGGGCAATGTGTTGTTGTTCCAAAATGATTTCAATGAATCAGTAAATTTAGGAGGGATAGAATGAGTGTCAAGATTGAATCTGTTAGCCGAATATTTATTAAATCACAGCAGGAAATTCATGCACTTAAAGAGGTTGAGTTAAAAATTAAAAAAGGAGAGTTTGTGACGATCATTGGCCCGAGTGGGTGTGGCAAGAGCACGCTCTTAAAAATCATTGCCGGACTTGATTCCCAATTCACAGGGAAGATAAGAATTGGTAAAGAACCATTAGCAGGCCCAGGGATTAAGCAGGGCTTTATTTTTCAAGAACACCGGCTCTTCCCATGGTTAACCGTTGAAAAAAATATTGCTGCGGATTTATCGCTTAAGAAACCAGAGGTTCGCACAAAAGTAGATGAATTAATTGAGATTGTCAGATTAAAAGGTTTTGAGAAAGCTTACCCTCGGGAGTTGTCCGGCGGAATGTCCCAAAGAGTAGCGATAGCAAGAGCTTTATTAAGGGATCCAGAGGTCTTGCTCTTAGATGAACCATTTGGTGCATTGGATGCTTTTACTCGAACACATTTACAAGATGTCCTGCTTGAAATTTGGCGAAGGAAAGGAACAACAATGATTCTAGTAACTCATGACTTGGATGAATCGATTTATTTAGCAAACCGTGTCGTGATTATGAGTCCGAGGCCAGGAAGAGTAAGTAAAATCATTCAAGTCGACTTACCTTATCCACGTAAAAAAGTGAATCGTAACTTTCAAGAAATAAGACAACAAGTGATGTCTGAATTTGAAAAAGCTGATGAACTTCAATTAATAGAAGGATCCGGAATCTAGACAGAGAGGAGATGGTAAAGGTGAAGAAAACCCTTGTATTAGGATTTATTCTAGTTCTTTTGTTTGCAGCAGGATGCTCTGCATCTAAATCAACTGGTACTAATAAGAAAGAAGAAAAAGTGACCGTTCAAATCGGTATTCAGCAAAGCCTAGGACCGTTGCTACTTGCCAAAAATAAAGGCTGGTTTAAAGAAGCATTTGCGAAATTAGGTGTCGAGGTAAAATGGACGGAATTTCAAAGCGGCCCGCCCCATTTTGAGGCAATTGCCTCTGACCGTTTGGATTTCGGGTTAGTAGGGAATTCCCCAGTAATTGCTGGGCAAGCCGCAAACATTTCCTTTAAAGAAATTTCTAATACTAGTGATGGACTAAAAGGAAATGCCATTCTTGTAAAAAAAGATAGCCCAATTAAAAGTTTAAAGGATTTAAAAGGGAAGAAGATTGCCGTAGCAAAAGGAAGCAGTGGCTTTAACTTATTGTACCGGGCCTTAGCTCAAGCCAATATTAAGCCAGAAGAAGTTGAAATTATCCAACTGCAGCCAGATGAGGCCCAGCCGGCATTTGAGTCAGGGGCAGTTGATGCATGGTCTATTTGGGAGCCATTTATCACTTTTCAAACGGTAGAGCAAAATGCAAGAATTCTAGAAAATGGTGAAACATTGAATGTGTATTCCCCTGGATTCACTATTGTTCGCACAAAATTTGCTGAGGAGTACCCTGAGTTGGTGGTTGAGTTTTTGAAAGTATATGAAAAGGCAGTAAAATGGCAGGGTGAAAATCTTGAGGAAGCCATTGAACTTTACGCCGAAGCAAAAAAACTTGATAAAGAGATTGTCAGGCAGGTATTAGAAAATAACCAGGCTATTAATCTCCCAATCACTAAGGAAATCATTCAAGCGCAGCAAGAAACCGCAGAATTCCAATATTCGATGGAGGCAATCAAACAAAAAATTGATACCTCAAAGGTAGTTGATAATTCGTACATCAAAAAAGCATTAGAGGAACTGGAAAATGAGACAAAAAAGTGAGGTGAGAGGAATTGAACAAAGCTAAGGCGATACCTACGAATGTTGGAGCTTTAACAAGCGTGAAAAAACCATTATTTAAACATAGAACAAAATCATTCAAATTTGAAAATAAAGTGAAAGTGATTTTGCGGGGGCTTATCGTACCGGTTTTCATCCTGATAGCATGGCAAATCATTGGCACGATTGGTTTTGTTTCGGAAACGATTTTACCAACCCCGACAGCTATTTTCCTCTCATTTGTCGAGTTAATCGTTACGGGTGAATTGTGGGGTCATATGCAAATTAGCATTTGGAGGGCTGCCCTGGGCTTTATCATTGGTGCTGGCTTAGGCCTATTACTAGGGGTTATCGTCGGGTTTTCTCAGAAAAGCGAGCAAGTGATGGATCCATCGCTGCAAATGCTGCGTACCGTTCCACATCTAGCTGTTGCACCACTATTTATTTTATGGTTTGGGTTTGGGGAGGTATCGAAAATTTTATTAATTGCCAAGGGAGCGTTCTTCCCCATTTACGTGAATACTTTTTTAGGAATTCGCGGTGTCGATGCAAAACTATTTGATGTGGTGCGTGTATTGGAGTTTAGTCGGCTGAAACAGATTACGAAACTCATATTGCCAGCTGCACTGCCCAATATCCTTCTTGGTATTAGGCTCTCACTTGGTGTCGCTTGGCTCGGTCTAGTCGTTGCAGAACTGATGGGCTCAAGTGAAGGGATTGGATACATGATTATGGATGCCCGCCAGTTTTCACATACAGAAATCGTTTTTGTTGGGATTATCATTTTCGCTGTTGTGGGAAAAATAACCGATTCCTTTGTCCGTTATTTAGAGGTGAAGCTGCTCAAATGGCGGGAAAATTTTAATGGTGAGCGCAAGGTTTCTTAAATCAAAATTAAGATGATTTTCCTTCGATCGAAATCCGACTAAACAACTATGTAAACTCAAAATTGAAACTAAAGGAGAGTTGAAGATGACAAATATTGTATTGATTTCTGGGAGTCCCTCTCTTGTCTCAAGATCACAGGCAGTAGCGAATTTTGTCGCCAAGCTATTAAAAAAGGAAGGCAATCACACGGTTCAACAAATTAACGTCCGTGATATTCCTCCACAAGATTTACTTCATGCCAAATTTGATAGTGCAGCGATTCAACATGCTCTATCGGTGATTTCAGAGGCAGAAGCGGTAGTGGTTATTAGTCCAGTTTATAAGGCCAGTTATACAGGGATCATTAAATCTTTTTTTGACTTACTTCCAGAAAAGGCATTGGCCGATAAAACGGTTCTTCCGATAGCGAATGGTGGAACGGGGGCGCATTTACTTGCAATTGAATATGCGTTTAAACCTCTATTTTCTGTTCTAGGTGCTACAGATATCGTAAATGGCGTATTTATTGTGGATTCACAAGTTCAATATTCAAAAACAGAGCTGACGTTTCTTTCCAAGGAGACGGAACAACGGCTGCGAAAAAATGTTTATGAATTGGTAAGTCGAGCTGGGAAAAATTCTGAATCATTAATTGAACAATAAGGGGTGGATGAAAAGTGGAAATGTTATGGTTTATTCCTTCTCATGGTGAAGGGCGTTATTTAGGAACATCCATTGGAGGACGTAGCGCAGATTATTCTTATTTCCGGCAAGTGGCACAGGCAGCTGATCGTTTAGGATACACGGGAGTATTAATTCCAACAGGAAGAACATGTGAGGATCCGTGGATGTTGGCGGCCTCATTAATTCCAGAAACCGAACGGTTAAAATTTCTTGTGGCTGTTCGTCCTGGTCTAATGGTACCTGCTGTTGCAGCTAGAATGGCCGCAACGCTAGACCGAATTTCTAATGGCCGTCTGCTAATTAATGTCGTTGCTGGCGGAGATCCGGTTGAATTGGCTGGGGATGGTGTATTTCTCAAACATGATGAACGCTATGAAGCAACCGATGAATTTTTAACAATATGGCGATCCTTATTAGAAGGAAAGCATGTTGATTATACAGGAAAGCATTTGCGCGTGGAAGGGGGAGGATTGATGTTTCCACCTGTGCAGCAGCCTCATCCGCCGATATATTTTGGAGGTTCTTCCCCTGCAGGGCAAGCCGTTGCAGCAAAGCATTCGGATGTGTATTTAACCTGGGGTGAACCACCGGCACAAGTGGAACAAAAGATTAATGAGGTCCGAAGCTTGGCAGAGAGGGAAGGAAGGACGGTACGCTTCGGTATTCGTCTCCATGTCATCGTCAGAGAGACAGAGAAAGAAGCATGGGATGCTGCAGATCGCTTAATTCAGTATGTAAGTGACGATATGATTGCTGCTGCTCAAAATGTTTTTGCTCGGATGGATTCAGTCGGGCAAAAACGAATGGTCCAGCTGCATAATACCCGAAGAGAAGCCCTTGAAATAAGTCCGAATTTATGGGCAGGCATTGGTTTAGTTAGAGGAGGAGCCGGGACAGCGCTAGTCGGTGATCCACATCAGGTGGCTCAAAGAATGAAAAGATACGCTGATTTAGGTATCGAAACCTTTGTGTTATCAGGTTATCCTCATCTTGAAGAGGCTTATCAAGTCGCAGAATTGGTTTTTCCCCTACTGCCAATAAAGTCACCTGAACAAAGGGATAGAGAGAATTTGCGAGGTGAGATCGTGGGCAAAAGTTATTTTACCGAGAAAATGAAATCGTAAGTAAAGGAGGCCACTATCTTATCTAGATGGTGGCCTTGGTTTCATTTTGCAAAATAATTCTGCGTATAGTAGGGGTGAGATTCCTGGTTAAAGGCGACGCCAACACCTAAATACTCGAAATCCTTCTGCAAAATATTTTTACGATGTCCTAGCGAATTCATTAATCCTTCATGAGCAAAAATACTGCTAAATTGACCGTATGCTAGATTCTCTCCAGCTAATACAAAAAAGACATCATCCGCTTTCATTCGATCAAATGGCGATTGCCCTTGAAGATTTTGGTGATCAAAATAATTATTCTCAGCCATATCCGCACTATGCTTGCGCGCTGTTTCGCGGACATGATCATTCCAGGTAAGGATGGGCAGTCCATGTTGAACCCTGGCTGCATTCGTCAAATCAAACATTTGGAATTCAAAGCCTTCTTTTAATTCAGGACTTGCTTTTGTATAAAAATCTCTCTTTTTTTCCTCTAATTCCTGGTTAATTAGTTGTATGGCGGTTACCGTATTATTCTCATGTATATCATAAAAAATCGTCACGTACGAATCATCAAGCTTGAAGATATCGTAGTCTTTGTTTTCCTGGAATTGATAGACGACCATTCCTTTTTGAATATCTGTGATGGGTTCGCCAAGAGCTGCACGAACACTCTCTTTTGTGCTCCCCATTTGTATCCCTTTACTTGAGGCAATTAGCTCTTGATTGGTATAGAAGCCAGCAGCTTTATTTTTTTCATCATACATGACCATAAAGAAATTATGGTAATCCTGATGATAGGAATACCAATTGGTTTCATATTCATTTACTGATATTCGTTTGGCGGCACCCAAATTTGCCTCAATGTCTTCTTTCGCTTCGCCTAGTTGGAGATTATGGATTGAAAATATTTGTTCAGATGGGGGTTTTAATTCTATTTTTTCCTTTGGCTCAGTTTCTGGATTTTTCAAAGAAGGATTTTCTATATCAAAGCCAAATTGCGTCAACAGCTGCTGAACATCCGTATATACGGTTTGAAAGGTTTCTTTTAAAATACTAGTTTCAGTTTGAATTTTATCCACGACTTGGCCGTATTCCGTGTTCTCAAGCTGTTTATCAAGAAGTGGCCAGGAAAGATATATAATAAATAAAACGGCTATCAGCATTAGAAAACGACCCACTATCTCTTCCTCCATTTCTACTATGAATTTTAGCCCAATTAGTAAAAATGTATAAGTAATCTGCTTGGCTGAAGCTTCTTACATTGCAAATTCAAAGAAAATCACCATCTGTAAAGGGATGGTGATTGAAGCAGCTAACTATTTTTCAATTGAAAGTGAGTCATAAATTCACGGAATGCATGGCAAGTCTCATATGGAACAGCATTATAGGTAGATGCTCGGCAGCCACCAATGGAGCGGTGTCCGTTAATCCCTACAAAACCTTCTTGCTTTGCTTCTGTTAAAAATTTGCTTTCTAGTTCTTCTGTTTTTAAGTTAAAGGTAATATTCATGAGAGATCGGCTATCAGGCAAGGCATGGCCACGATAAAAACCTTCGCTCCGATCAATGACATCATAAATAAGTTGGGCCTTTTCCTCGTTCCGTTTGGCGATTGACTGTAAACCACCAAGTTCTTGAACCCATCCTAGAACCTCTCCAAGCATGTATATGCCAAAGGTTGGCGGTGTGTTATATAGAGAATTATTTTTAACATGCGTGCTGTATTTTAACATCGTCGGGATATTTTCATTCGCTTTCTCTAGTAAATCCTTCCGAATGATCACGACTGTTACACCTGAAGGACCAAGATTTTTTTGCGCACCTGCGTAAATCAGGCCAAATTTGCTGACATCAATTGGCTTAGAAAGAATATCGCTCGACATATCTGCAATCAAGGGAACAGTACCGGTGTCAGGGAAGTCTTTCCATTGAGTCCCGTAAATCGTATTGTTGGAGGTAATATGCAAATAAGCATCCGCCTCATCATATTTTATTTCTTCAAGGTTCGGAATATGACGATACTTCTCTTCCTTCGTGGAAGCTGCTTGAAAGACATTACCAAATAGTTTGGCTTCTGCTAATGCTTTTTCAGACCAAGATCCCGTCATGACATAGCCAGCATTTTTCCCTGAGTGTAAAAAGTTCATTGGAATCATGGAAAATTGAAGGCTTGCTCCACCTTGTAGGAAAAGCACTTCATAATTGTCAGGAATTGATAATAATCCTTTTAGTCGGTCAATCGCCTGATTATGAACTTCTTCAAATGCCTTACTGCGGTGACTTAGCTCCATGACTGACATTCCATTGCCCCGGAAGTCAATTAGTTCCTGCTGTGCTTTCTCGAGAACAGCTAGCGGAAGGGCAGAGGGGCCAGCATTGAAATTATATGTCCGTTTTACCTCAAGTTTCATTTTCTTCACTCCAATATTTTATTTATTAGAATATATCATATTTTGAGATTTTTGCGATAAAATTTTAACCCTTTAATGTATTAAATGGGATTTTTTAAAGCAATCAAGTGGAAAAATAGGGCAGAATGAATTACGATTTGAGTGTAATGCCTAAACAATGCAAGAATTAAAATTGAGAGGTTGATTTCAAATGAAATATAACTTTGATGAAATTGTCAATCGAAGAGGGACCTATTCAGTAAAATGGGATGGCGGGCAGCTAATTAAAATGATGGGTCTAACGGAAAGGTATGATGAGGAGACAATCCCATTATTTACCGCAGATATGGATTTACCGATCCCTCAACCAGTAATCGATGCATTACATAAAACGGTTGAACATCGAATTTTTGGATATTCCATTTTTCCTGATGAGTATTTCGAAGCGGTTCAGCATTGGTTTAAGAAGAGACATGATTGGGAATTTGACAAGGAAGAAATCATCTACAGTCCAGGCACGGTTCATGCCTTAAATATTGCCGTTCGAGCATTTACGAATCCAGGAGATGGGGTCATTATTCAGCGGCCTGTTTATCCGCCATTTACCTCTGCAATAGAAGCAAATGGCAGAGAGGTGATGAATAACGCGCTTGTAGTAAATAGTGAAGGCTATTATTCGATTGATTTCGCCGATTTCGAAGCAATAGCAAAAGAAGAAACGACGAAAATGTTTATTTTATGTAATCCACATAATCCAACGGGCAGAGTCTTTAATCAAGAAGAGCTGCGGAAACTGTCTGAGATTTGTGCGAAGCATGATGTCCTAATTGTCGCGGATGAAATCCATGGAGATTTAGTAAGGCGAGATCAAACCTTTCTACCCATTGCAAAAGTGGCCGATTCTACCGATCATATTGTCACTTTTACTGCCATTAATAAAACCTTTAATGTGGCAGGGCTTCATTGTACGAATGTCATTATTAAGAATCCTGAACTTCGGAAAATCTTCAGCGGTGTAATGGGCTTTCATTTGCCTTCTCCTTTTACCGTTTCGGCCTTAATTGCAGCATATAAGGAGGGAGAGGATTGGTTGGAACAATTAAAAGATTACATTGACGGTACAATGGAATGGACCATCGAGTTCTTATCTGAGAGAATGCCGAAAGTAAAGGTGAGAATTCCCGAGGGAACTTACATTATGTGGATGGACTTTAGTGGGTATGGACTGACTCCTGAGGAAGTCCATGATCGAATCTACAACAAAGCAAATGTGCTACTAGAAGATGGGAAAATGTTTGGGGAAGAGGGATTACAGTATCAAAGAATTTGTATTCCGTCACCGCGCCCCCTTATCAAAGAGGCATTTGAAAGAATCGCTAGGGAATTTGAAGACGCTTAGACAGAAAAAGTAACCTATACCTTATTGGTGTGGGTTACTTTTTTGCCATTTGGCTCAAATTTTGATATACGATTAATTTTTCTAAAAATTATGAAAAAACACTTGATTATTTTTCAACAATATTATATGATTTGCGATAATATTTTTTAATTCTAAATCATTTAAAAGGAAGCGAATTTTTGTGAATTATTTATTTTCTCCTCAAACTAAAAACTATGAATCATCAGCAGTAAGAGACATTCTCAAAGTAACGCAACAAGGGCACGTCATTTCGTTTGCAGGAGGATTGCCAGCAGAAGACATTTTTCCGATTGAAGCAGTAAAAACTGCCTATGAAAAGGTATTTTCCTCAGGAAAATCTGCTTTACAATATGGTTTAACAGAAGGATTTATACCACTTCGAGAAGCCGTCCAAGCAAAAATGGAGCGAAAAGGGATTTCATCGCATCCTGATCGGATCTTACTCACCACAGGTTCCCAGCAAACGATAGACTTGTTCTCGAGAATCATGCTATCCGAAGGGGATGTAGTCCTCACGGAAGATCCTACTTATCTTGCGGCCTTACAAGTATTCCGTTCATACGGTGCTAAGGTAGTAGCCGTTAGCAGTGATGAGTATGGAATGGAACCTGAAGATTTACAGGCAAAAATGGAGCAATACCAGCCGAAATTTGTTTATATCATCCCGACATTTTCTAATCCAGACGGGAAGGTTTGGAGTAATGAAAGACGTCAGAAACTACTTAGCCTTTGCTATGAAAATAACATTCTTGTCCTTGAAGATGATCCTTATGGGGATATTCAATTTCATCCTGAGGAACAGTATCATCCAATCGCAAGCTTTGATCACCAACAAACACATGTAGTCTATACAAGTACTTTTTCAAAGTCCGTGGTACCAGCGCTAAGAACTGGATGGGTGACCGGGCCAGCTGAAGTCATTAAAATGATGTCACAGGCAAAGCAAATGAATGATCTTCATTCGAGCAGCATTGACCAACAGGCCCTTTTCTATTTACTGCGTGACTTCGATCTTGATTCACATATTGAACGTATTAGAAGTGAGTATTATGACCGAATGACTATCATGACGGACTTTTTAAGTAAAGTCGGTTCCGATTTATTTACATTTAAGAAACCAAAGGGCGGAATGTTTATCTGGGTAGAAGGGAATGAACAGCTAAACACAACCACATTACTACATGAAGCAGTAGAAGAGGGTGTTGCCTTTGTCCCTGGAGCTCCATTCTATGTTGACCAGCCAAAGTACAACACATTCCGGTTAAACTTTAGCCACTCCACTCCAGAAAAAATAAAGATGGGAATGGATCGCTTAGTTAGCGTCATGTTAAAGCCTGAAAAAGTGAAGTAAAACGAAAACTCAGCTGTTTCAATGGCTGAGTTTTTTAGTTATTTTTCTGATCCCCAATAATGATTAAAAGAGACTCCGAAATTTCTTTTCTAATTTGCGATATATGTTTTTCCATAAGTAGTTTTGCTTGATTTGCCTCCCCGGTTGCAATAGCCAAATAAATTTCCTTATGCTCATCGACCGTATCTTGCATGCGTCCAGGGTCAGCCAATCGATATTTTCGGGTAACTTGGATTGTTTCTTTCATACGTTCGTCAAGGCTTTCCATCAATTGCAAAAATATCGAATTATGAGAAGCTCGAACAATATTGAAATGAAAACTTAGGTCCGCATGCAGTCCTTGTTCCATATCATTTTTGGCTCTGCCCATCATTTCTAGTGCTTCACGAATTCTTTCTAAGTCTTCAGAAGTGGCTCTTTGCGAAGCTAAATAGGCACATTCTACTTCGAGAACTCGTCGGAGTTCTAACATTTCATAGATTAGTTTTTTTTCAGCATTCATAATCGGAGAGGTAATTTCCTCTCTTGGAATATGAAAATCTAAGGCTTTGATGAAGATTCCGCTTCCTTGTTTAATTTCAATTAACCCTTTGATCTCAAGTTTTCGAAGTGCCTCCCTAACAGAAGTTCGACTTACACTAAAAAGGCTGGCTAATTCTCTTTCCGTTGGCAGCTTATCCCCAGGCTTATATGCACCATTCAAGAAATTTTCTTTTATTTGATTTACCACAACTTGATAGGTTTTAATCTTTAGTTTTGGCATCACTTATGTCAATCCCCTCAAATACACCATATAGTAAACGTCTTTATCATACTAAAAATAGTTCAATTTAATCAATTTTTTAAAAATACTAATTATTGATTTTTTCAGATTATTTAGTATAATAAACAAAAAAGGTTGGACCAATTATAGATTGGTTGAACCTTTTTGTGAAAAATAAGTGTAAGTAAGGGGAAAGAATAATGCAAACAACACATCAAGATTTGGTTGCAGCTATACGAAGTGTTCTTCCTGAAGCTCAGGTAACCATCAATCAAACTATTTTAGAACAACATGGGAAAGATGAATCCTATCACGCCCCGAGTCTGCCGGATATTGTGGTATTTCCAACAACAACGGAAGAGGTTAGCAGGATCATAAAGATAGCTAATCAATTTAAGGTTCCAATTATCCCATTTGGAAGAGGAACTAGCTTAGAAGGGCATGTCATTCCATATGACCATGGGATTACGGTTGATTTTTCTCTCATGGATAAGATACTCGAAATCAAAGAACATGACTTTCTCGTTAAAGTACAGCCAGGTGTGACTCGCTCTCAATTAAATAAAGAGTTAAAAAAGTTTGGATTATTTTTTTCTGTTGACCCCGGAGCAGATGCTTCACTTGGAGGTATGGCAGCGACCAATGCAAGTGGAACCACATCGGTAAAATATGGAGTCATGCGCGATCAAGTTCGAGATTTAGAAGTGGTTCTTGCAGATGGAACAGTAATACATACGGGTAATTTAGCGGCAAAATCTTCATCAGGATTACATTTAAACGGCTTATTTGTTGGTTCTGAGGGAACACTTGGCTGCTTTACCGAATTAACGCTTCGGGTTTACGGCATCCCTGAATATACTATGGCAGCAAGAGCATCCTTCCCAACGGTTCATCACGCTGTCTCGGCAGTTGTTAGTATTTTACAGGCTGGTATTCCGATTGCAAGGGTCGAACTTGTCGATGAACATTCTATGAAACAAGTGAATTTACATAGTGAAACGACCTATAAGGAACAGCCGACATTATTTATGGAGTTTCATGGTAATGAGGAGGGGCTTAAGCAGGATGTGGATTTTATGAAAGAAATTGTGGCCGATCATCATTGTGTAGGAATTGAATTTGAATCAGATCAAGCAGCACTTAATCAATTGTGGGAAGCACGACATAATCTAGCATATGCCTATGTTCACGGCTTTCCAGGTAAAAAGCTCATGGTGACGGATGTTTGCCTGCCAATTTCAGAATTAGCTGGTGCAATTGACCATGCGAGGGAGGCATTAGGTAATCTTGGCCTTCCAGGAGGAATTGTCGGCCACGTCGGAGATGGCAATTTCCATGTTCTATTAATGATAGACATGGCAGATCAAGATGAAATTAAGAGAGCAGATGAATTTAATGAAATTATTGTGTTGCATGCTCTAGAACGAGGTGGTACTTGTACAGGAGAGCATGGAGTCGGGGTCGGCAAACAGAAATATCAAGAGAAAGAGCATGGAACCTCTTTGCTAGTGATGGAAAAAATCAAACAAGCACTCGATCCAGAAAATCTATTAAATCCAAATAAAATTTTGAAAGTAAGAAAATAGGTGAAAATGATGAAAATTTTAGAAGCCATCAGTACAATCGCAGGAAAATATTTTGCCGTTTGGGTTATCTGTATCGCTGTCATTGCCTATATGGTTCCTGCACCCTTTTTAGTATTTGGAGGTTATATCACGATTTTACTAGGTGTGGTTATGTTTGGAATGGGGTTAACATTAAAAGCAGTTGATTTTAAACTGGTTTTAACCAATCCAATTCCAGTCATCATTGGGGTGTGTGCTCAATTTATCATCATGCCGCTATCAGCATTTTTAATTGCCTACTTCATGAATTTGCCAGCCGAATTGGCTGCAGGTTTGGTTCTCCTTGGTTCAGTTCCAGGGGGGACAGCTTCAAATGTAATGGTTTACCTAGCTAAAGGAAATGTCCCATTATCTATCACCATGACATCGATTTCAACCCTAGTAGCACCAATTGCTACACCTGCAATATTATTATTGCTTGCAGGTAAATGGATGCCGGTCGATCCAAAGGCGATGTTTCTTTCCATTATTCAAGTAATCATCCTACCTATCGTTTTAGGGATTTTAATCCGAAAGTTTCTACCAAAAGTGGTGGAAAAAAGCATGACAGTTATTCCACTTATATCTGTTCTAGCAATTATCATTATTGTTTCGGCCGTTGTTTCCGGGAACGCAAAAAGTATTGCTAACGCAGGATTACTCATTTTTACTGCTGTTATGCTTCATAACGCCGTCGGATTGCTTCTAGGGTATATAGCGGCAAAAATATTAGGACTTGATGAGAGTAATCGAAGAGCGATTTCGATTGAAGTCGGTATGCAAAACTCTGGCCTAGGTGTAGCACTAGCCACCGCACACTTTGGTCCTATTGCTGCTCTTCCAAGTGTGGTCGGTGCCGTCTGGCATAATATTACTGGTCCGATACTCGCCACCTATTGGTCGAAAAAACCAGTAGAATTACAACTGATGAAATCGGATCAACCAAAAAAGCCAAAAGTCAAAATTCCATCTTAACATCAACCCAGCCTTTTGCAAAAGGCTGGGTTTTTAAGTGATTTGCTATTGGAATGTTGGTAAGGGGGGGAAGGGGATTAATATCAGAACGTTGAATATATATAGAATTATATCTAGATCAGTATAATTCAATATAAAAGGTGGGGATCGCATGGCTGTAACACCAAGACCTGCATCAACGGTTGTACTATTGGATGATAAATCAAGGGTCTATTTAACAAAAAGACCAAAGACAATGAAGTTTTTTGGTGGATTTTATGTATTTCCTGGGGGTGCGGTAGAAAAGAGTGATTTTGAAATAGATAGTGGGTACATAAAAATAAAGGAACCAATGGAGTCATTTGATTCCGCTTATTATGTAGCTGCTGCTAGAGAACTATTTGAAGAGGTGGGTATTTTATTAAACATTAATGACAATGGTTTATCTGTACCACTTGAAAAAGAGGTAGAAAAGGAATACCGTCGCCAGCTTATTCAAGGGGAGCTATCTTTTATTCAATTGCTTAAAAAAGAGGGACTGCATTTAAATCTAGAAAACTTAACCTATTTTGGTCAGCTTACAACACCAGAAAGAAATCCTATCCGCTTCGAAACGCATTTTTTTCTTGCAAAGCTGCCAAAAGGTCAATATCCTAGTCCAGATCTAACTGAAATTGATGAAGCCTCCTGGTTTACACCGGAGGAGGCCATAACAGCTTATCAGAATGGAGAGATTTCTTTGGGACCACCTACCATTCTTGCACTCACAGCAATCAGTGACCATCAAAAAGGTAAACCTTTAATGATGCCTGATTTGGAAGCCTATTTAGCTGAAAAAGGATTAAATTTTTAAGGAATAAAAAGTATCCTGAAGCTCTACAGATCCTTCTTTCATCAATTTAATTAAATGTGCCTCGGTTGTTCTTTTCGCAACTTCGAAGATACTTGGATGAATGGTTTGTTCATAAATCATTTTTGTTAAATCCTCCGAGGTCAGCTGATTATTTTCCTTGAGGAATTTTCTTATTTGGTTTTCACGTTGTAATCTCCGCTGCAGGACGAATTCAATATGTTCATAGGGGTTTATAACCCAATCACCATGGCCAGGGCCAATTTTTGTTAGTTTTAAATCTTTTAAACGAGATAATGTTTCGAAGTAATCAGACATATCGCCGTCCGGTGGACCAATCCATGAAGTTCCCTTTGCGACAATATTATCTCCAGCAAGAAGAATCTGTTGTGATGGGATATACAGATTTAACTGACCAGCTGTATGTCCCGGAGCATGAATGATTTTAACTTCTTCATCAGCAACTTTTATTATATCCCCATCATTTAAGAATGATAGTTTCTCCCATGGTGAAATTGCATCAAGTGTCGTTTGGTTTTCAAGTTGATGGCAATATACAACAGGTTCCCATTCCATTAACTGACGCACACCAGGGGCATGGTCAGGATGAGAATGAGTGAGAATAATTTTTTGGGGTTGAGCAAGCTTATGTTCATTTATGGATTTTTCCAATTCAATTCTAGTTTCCGGCTTATCATAGCCAGCATCCACTAGAATACATTCTTGACCGTTCCCAATGAGGTAACTATTTGTTGTTGTATGTGGAAACAAAGTTGGCGTGGGAATGGGGACACGGATAACTTTTATATCGATCGGATTACTCAATGGCAATATCCTCCTTGATGTTGGTTAACTAAGTATTCACCGTGAAAATAAGAAAATCCTGCAGAAAACGATGATACTTAAAGCTAAAATAGTGATGCAAATCATCTTAAACGGAATAGAAATATGCTTTAATAAATATAAAAGGAAGATCTTTATGGGAGACTAATGGGGTCTCCTTTCTTTCTATTTGACTGTCATTTATTTTAAAAAAATTGTACTCTGTCTAAGAGGAGTGATTTGAATGAGTAAGGAAGAGATCCTCTCTCTTCATAAGGTTGGGAAAACGGCATTAGCAGATAAACGAAAGTTGATCACTTTAGTATCAGATCTAAAAGAACTGTTTAAAGCGATTGTATTAATCTCCAATGTACTCCCAGTCGCTACTGGATTTTGGCTCGCGCTGCATTATAGCAATCGTTCTTTTATTGATCATTGGGAATTATTTTTTCTAACGATTATTGGCAGTACCTTGGTGATGGCGGGAGCGCTTGTTCTGAATAATTGGTATGACGTTGATATTGATAAAGTGATGGAAAGAACACAGAAACGACCAACGGTGACGGGAAATATCTCACTGAAAGTCGTTCTTTACATGGGAATCATTTTGACTATTCTAGGGTTTTTCCTTTTACTATTTACAACATTTGAAGCTGTCATTTACGCATTTGTAGGTTGGTTTACTTATGTCATTTTATATACGATGTGGTCAAAACGAAGATATACCCTGAATACCGTGATTGGAAGTGTTTCTGGTGCTGTTACGCCTTTAATCGGCTGGGCAGCAATCGATTCTGCCTTCCATATTGTGCCGATTGTGTTGTTCCTTATCCTGTTCATTTGGCAAATGCCCCATACGTTTGCAATTGCCATGAAAAAATGTAAGGAATATAAAGCAGCTGGAGTTGCTATGCTTCCTGTTGTCCACGGCTTTGATGTCACGAAACGGCAGATTTTTATTTATATCCTATGTTTATTTCCATTCCCCTATTATTTAGCGTCGCTTGGCACGGTCTTTATCGTCATTGCCACACTATTAAATATAGGCTGGATATTTATAAGTTTGAGAGGTTTTTTTACAAAAAATGATCTGAAATGGTCGAATGTCGTATTTCTGTATTCTGTTAACTACCTTATGATCTTATTCCTGTTGATGATTATAGTTACATTGCCATATTAATGATGAAAACTGCCCTTGGTTTTAAAGAACCAGGGCAGTTTTTTTGCTTGGAATTTTTGTTCACAATTTCGCCATTTTTGTTTTGAAAAAATAATTTGCCCGTGATTCATTTCACTACAATGAGAAGCGTTCCCAACTATGATGTAAGTAAGAACAATAAAGGGGGATGAATTTCAAATGGCAGCTACTAAAAGTAACCACAAAAAAAATAATGAAGCACCATTAAAAGGAACTTGGATTTCTGTCACTGTGGTCGGCGTCGTTATTCTTGCAACGTATTTACTATTATTTGGGCTATATATGGATAGATTTTAGGAGGGATTAAAATGAAAATGCATCTCGATGAGAAGATTTGGCTTACATTAAGTTTCGGTATGATCATGATATTCATGCTTATCACAGGCTATCAGGCATTTGCCTTAGAAATGGGTCCGCCAAGTGAAATGGAAACCATTGATCCGCAAAAGGTAGATGAAACAGCACCATTTGATAAACCTGGAGTAACACAAATTGGTGACAATAAATATGAAGTGGTTATGACCTTACAAGCATTCGGTTTTACACCAAGTAATATTGAAATCCCTGCTGGAGCAGAGGTTACGTTTATATTAACATCAAAAGATGTTGTTCACGGATTTGAAGTAGCAGGAACAAACATTAATGCAATGGTTATGCCTGGACATATTCAAAAAATTACTCAAACTTTTGATAAAGCTGGAAATTACCTAGTTCTATGTAATGAATATTGTGGTGCGGGTCACCAAGTAATGAGCACCACCATTACCGTTAAATAAGGGGGGAAGAACAAATGAAAATGGAAGCGAGTTTAAAACCATCATTTAAAGAGAAAGCAAACAATATGATGGGAATTAGCCCAGAAGATGCAAAATTCACAAAAACATATATGTCAGTAGCATTTATTGCATTATTGATTGGCGGATTTTTAGGGTTGGCGCAAGGTTTAAACCGTGCCGGACTTTTTGAATTACCAACATGGTTAAATTATTATCAAGTTCTTACCGCGCATGGAGCTTTACTAATTCTTGTGTTTACCTCAATTTTTACTATCGGTTATTTCTATGCCGGACTTTCTCATAATTTAGGAGGCCTGCTTCCGAAGGTTAGAAAGATGGCGTGGATTGGTTTTGTTTTGAAAATGGTTGGACTTGTATTGGTAGTCATTCCAATCTTAATGAATGAAGCATCAGTAATGTATACATTCTATCCACCTATGAAAGCACATCCAATGTTCTACTTCGGTTTAGTATTCTTTGCCTTGGGGATTTGGTTATGCTGTGTCGGCGCCTTTATCCAGGTAGCAAACTGGAGAAAGAATAACAAAGGAAAGCATGTACCGATTTTCTCCTATTTTGCAACTGGTGTATTTGTACTATTATTTTTCGCACTAATTCCTGTAGCTATTGAAATATTCATGATTATCCCATGGGCACTTGGCTGGGTTGAGACAATCAATGTCATGGTTTCCCGTACATTATTCTGGGCTTTTGGTCATACATTGGTTAACATTTGGTATTTAACAGCAACATCTGCCTGGTATGTTATCGTACCAAAAATTATTGGCGGCAAACGCTGGAGTGATATGTTAACTCGTGTTGTAATTATAGCTTTAGTCGTAATGAATATTACTGGTGGATTCCACCATCAAATCGTTGATCCAGCTATCAATGAAGCCGTTAAATTCATGCACGTATTTATGAGTTTGGCCATTGGTTTCCCATCATTAATGACTGCATTTGCACTGTTCGCAGTATTTGAACGTACGGCAAGAAGAAAAGGTGGAAAAGGCTTAATTGGCTGGTGGAAAGTAATGCCATGGAAAGATGTTCGTTTCCTTGCTCCGTTTATAGCAATGGTATCCTTTATCCCAGCGGGTGCTGGCGGTATTGCTCAAAGCACAAACCAATTAGACCAAGTGGTTCACAATACAATGTGGATTGTCGGACACTTCCATTTAACATTAGGTATGACGGTTGCCCTTACATTTTTCGGTGTCAGCTATTGGTTAATTCCTTATATTTCAAAACGTGTTTTAACGCCACAAATTAACAAATTAGGTGTTATTCAAACTTGGATTTGGACTCTCGGAATGATCTTTATGTCTGGTGCCATGCACTGGGTAGGTTTACTTGGATCACCACGAAGAACTTCTTATTCAACCTATGGCGACCATGCTACTGCTTTAAGCTGGGATCCATACTTAATGTTCTTAGCAATCGGCGGAACCTTGTTAATTATCGGTGTCATTCTTCAAGTATACGTAGTATTCAATATGATGTTCTTTGCACCAAAAGGAGAAACAGAATTTCCAATCGCAGAAGAAGAGGAGAATGCAACGTCAACTCCGTATTGGACAGAGCGCTGGGGTCTTTGGATTATCGTCATGCTGATCGTGGTTTCAATGGCTTACGTTATCCCACTGACAGATATGATTGTAAATGCACCTCCAGGATCACCGCCATTTAAGACTTGGTAATTAGAAAAGCTGAAGCCCCAAGGAGCTGCTGCTAGTCAGATCTTTGATTAAGAGATAGCTTTTGATTTTAAGAGCTATCTCTTTCTATTAATAGAAAACAAATTGGAAGTGATCACTATGATCAAAATGAAACCAAATACCATTTCAGTTTTTATCGTTTTAATTTTTGGATTAGTGTTATTCTTTATTGGAACCGATGGATTTCGAGCCTATACGGCTGAATCCGCACGAGTAAATAAACTGATTGAGGAAACCCCAAAGTTTCCTAAGGTAACGCTGGAGGACAGCAAGGAGCGCAAATACTCCATTTCTGAATTTGAAGATAAGTATGTATTTATTACATTTTTATATACATCCTGCACGACCGTATGTCCGGAATTAGAATATAATATGTCTCAAGTTTATCATAAAATACCCCCAAAATACGTGGGTGAAGAGATAGTGTTCTTAAGTATCAGCTTTGACCCTGAAAGGGATACCCCTGCTACATTGGAAAAATATCGCGGCTATTTTAAAAGTGATGGGGAAACATGGAGGATGGCAAGAATACCGAACCAAGCAGAATTAAAATCTTTGTTAGACAGCTTTGGTGTGATTGTGATCCCGGATGAAAATGGAACATTTGCGCATAATTCCGCCTTTTATTTAGTGGATAAACAAGGAAGTCTCATTGATGTAATGGACTACACCAAGGTTGATGAAGCGGCAGATAAGGTCGTTAGCATCCTTGAAAAGGAAGCAGGTGAGAGACGATGAACCAATCCTTTTATGGCTTATTGTTCTTTATTTTCTTAGCTGCTCCACCTGTTGCCAAATTCATGGAATCTGTAATGGTCATTCATATGCATATGCAGATGCCAATGCTCGTGATTGCCGGATTCTTAATGGCGAAATACTTTCTCGTGCGGTTTCCTCGTTTTTTTGTAAAGTGGAATCATAATGGAATACCAGGTATTCTATTATTTATCATCATTACCGTCTATTGGATGCTGCCACGGACAATGGATGAAGCCCTGACAGTTTGGGCAGTAGAACTTTTTAAGTTTATTAGTTTACCTTTTATAGCAGGAACGGTGCTAAGGGATAGTTGGAAAAAACTTAAGCCTATCATAAAGAGTAGTGTGATTATTAGTTATACAATAATGTTTTTAGGACTAGGCTGGTTATATATTTGGTCTCCAGTCCAATTATGTAATAACTACCTGATCATTGAGCAATTAACCCTTGGCTGGGGCTTCATTTTGACAGCAATCTGTATGGTTCTCTATTTGGCTTACAATTTCTTTATCGATCCTTCCGCATATGAGTGAATCCTATCAAGCAAGCCTTGGTAGGATTTTTTAGTAAATTCTCTGTAAGTTTGGACATTTTTCTGAAATAAATGTCACGTTTCTCCCAAGGAACTAATGTTGTCAACCTAATTTCACACTATAATTATTGGTAAATTTTCAAAAATAAAGGAGAGAGAGTATTATACTACATTCCTGTTAGAATAGTAGATTTCCATGAAGTTACCCGGCAATCAATTTTTCTGTAAATTCCTTCCTGAAATATGACGAAAAACGCATGTTATGATGATGTTGTGAATGAAAAACATTTTTTTCAAAACAGGAGGAATTTACATGATGAAGAAAAAAGCAATTCTTACAGTTGCTACAGCGGCAGCATTATTAATGGCAAATCCAGTTGCAGATAAAGCGGATGCGGCAACAATTGACACTAACGTTCAAAACAAAGTCTATGTTTATCAAGGGACTATAACTGATTTTAATAAAATACTAGAAAGTATTTATAATCGTTTTGGAATCTCAGTTCCGCAAATGAATGAAACACAGCCACAACAATCACAACCTAATCAAACAGTGGAAACACCGCAGCCTTCTCAACCTGCTGCACCAACACCAGTGGAACAGAAGCCTGTTACACCTGCACCAACACCTGCAGAACAAACAACAAGTGCTTTAAGTGCCTACGAGCAGAAGGTAGTTGATTTAACGAATCAAGAGCGGGCAAAAAATGGGTTAGCACCACTGAAAGTCGATGAAACGCTTAGCAAGATGGCGCGTGAAAAATCTCGTGACATGTCTGCTAATGGATACTTTAGTCACACAAGCCCAACCTATGGATCGCCATTTGATATGATGAAGCAATATGGAATTTCCTACCGTGCTGCCGGTGAAAATATTGCCATGGGTCAAAGATCTCCAGAGGAAGTAGTCACGGCTTGGATGAATAGTGAGGGCCACCGCAAAAATATTTTAAGTCCAAACTTCACACATATTGGTGTGGGACACATCGCACAGGGTAACTACTGGACACAGGAGTTTATCGGGAAATAATTTGACAATACAAGGGAGTTATTTTTTCTACCAAAAAACAAGGGGATTTTTTAAATATCGAATAAAAAATGGAAGGAGCTTTTCGCTCCTTCCATTTTCTTATGCATCTGACTATATAGCCATATAAGCGGAATTGCTCTCGTCCCATTCGAAAATTCCATCTTTCAGTTTAATGATGGATTGAAAGGGGCAAGTGATACTTCCTTCATCACCTTGTTTCTCAAGCAATTGCTTACGTAAATGAAGCAACTCGTTTTTCGTAGCAACACGGACGATTCGATCGATAGACAGTTTGTTTTCTAGGATTTGATCCCTTTTACAAATACTTTCTTGAAAATTTCTGTTAAACTTAAGCATCATTTGAACATCATCCAGACAAGCAACACCAAAAACCTCTTTAATCACTTCGTCATAACGAAGTTGATAACCAGTAGCAAATTGAATAATATCCTTCTCGGGGTTTTCTAATATATAAATGGTTTCTATATTATTTTGCAACAATAACACCCTTTCTTCATCTTCATTAAATCATGTTTACAAGCTACGAAATACAATAAGAATTATCTATTTAACTGTTCTAGTAAAATTCGATTTATTATATTATTATACGACATTTTAACCCTTTAGTGTTGTAAAAGATTTTGCGATTAAGAAATAATATAATGCCCTAAATATGGTAAGGGAGAAAGTTTCGGTCATTATGAAAGATTTATAATGCCAGAAAGACAGAGAGAACAAAGGAAATGGTCATTATGGAAGGTTTATAATGCCCGAAGGACAGAGAGAACAAAGGAAACAGTCATAATGGAAGGTTTATAATACCCGGAAGACAGAGAGAACCAAGGAAACGGTCATTATGAAAGGTTTATAATGCCCGGAAGATAGAGAGAACAAAGGAAATGGTCATTATGGAAGATTTATAATGCCCGAAGGACAGAGAGAACAAAGGAAATGGTCATAATGAAAGGTTTATAATGCCCGAAAGACAGAGAGAACCAAGGAAACGGTCATTATGAAAGATTTCAGTGACCGAAAATGAAAAGGGTAAAAGTTGGCAAAATTGAAATAACGGAAGCATTAAAGGTGTTTTAGGTGTATGTGTAGATAAAAGGGCCACTGATCCAGATAAAATGGACTACTGGATTGCCACTGATTATCAAGGAGAAATACCAGTATCCTTACAAACACTTGAAATTCCAGCATCCAAATGGGGAGTCTTTGAAGTTCATGGCCCGATGCCAGAAGCAATTCAAAGAACAGGGAAACAGATCTTACCCGAATGGTTTCCTTCCAATCGATATGAGCATGCTGGGACTCCTGATTTAGAAGTGTACCCTTACCAAGGTGCTTCAAGACCAGATTATTATTCCGAAATCTGGATCCCTTTAAAGTAGTCCCCAAAATATCTTAAGGCTTGGTTTTCCAAGCCTTAAGAAAAATTACCATTACTTATTTTTCCCTTTGCTTTCGCCTTTGTTACTCTGACCATAGCGCATATGGCCGGAATCTCCCTCACCTTTTTGGTTAGACCTTTTACCGCCTAAACTTACATTGGGATAGCTCTTCGTATTTTCATCCATTTTTTTCACCTCCAATCGGTTATTCTCTTCAAAATTCCCCTTTTTTATGTTTTCTAGAATCCTAAAATATGACGAATAATAAATTCATGGTAAAATCACAGAAAAGGAAATGTTAGGGAGATGTTTATGGAAGATTTACGCTTAGTTATTTTCGATATGGATGGTTTATTATTTGACACAGAGCCAATTTATTATAAATCAATGAAAAGGGAAATAGAGAAAATTGGATATGACTTTCCGTTTGATACATACAAGCTTTTGGTTGGTATTCCGGATCTTGAATCAGATGAAATTCTACAGAAAAAATATGGGGAGCAATTTTCCATTCAACAGGTTATAGAAGCATATCATGCAGGGTTTAAAGAGATTATTAAGAATGAGGGGCTAATGATTAAGCCAGGTGCTGAAAAACTATTAGATTTCCTTGATGAGAAAGGAATAAAAAAATGCATTGCTTCCTCCAGTAACTTAGAAATCATCAAAAATTTCCTATCCATAACAGGATTAACGAATCGATTTGATTTTTATGTTAGTGGTGAAGAGGTAGAAAGAGGTAAGCCGCATCCAGATATTTTTCTCGAAGCTTGTCACCGTGGAAACGCAGAACCTAAAGAATGTCTTGTTATCGAAGATTCTTTAAATGGGTTAAAAGCAGCAGTAAGTGCCAAAATTAAATGTATCATTGTACCCGATTTAATCGATCCAACCGAAGAAATGCAACAGAACGCTTTTAAAATTGTATCCGACCTAGAAAAAGTCATAGGAATACTAACAAAATGACCATCCAAATAAGATTCAATAAAAAACAAGCAAGCCTTGTTTTTTATTGAATCACATCAAACAGATAAAAAGAAGTGCCTCCGCACTATTTAAAAAATACTATTATTTTGCTAAAATATTAAGCAACTAGAAAATAAATGGTATATAAAATTAGTTTTTTTGACAAAAAAACAACTAATCTTACAAATTTTCATAAGTGATAAAATGAAAAATGTCCTTTTTCTGGTATGATAGAGACAGATAATTAAAACAATTTAAGTGAGGACCGAAGGCTGTCTATCCTTAATTATTTGAATAATTCGATACCTTACATTGGGGAGTAGGAGGAAATTTTCATGTGGGATTTTGATATGGATATAGATCAAGTTGCGAGGATAAAAGTTATCGGAGTTGGCGGTGGCGGAAACAACGCCGTTAACCGAATGATTGAAGCAGGGGTTCAAGGTGTAGAATTTATTGCAGTTAACACGGATGCCCAAGCTCTAAATTTATCAAAAGCAGAAATTAAGATGCAAATTGGTGCAGCATTAACAAGAGGCTTAGGTGCTGGAGCTAATCCAGAAGTTGGCAGGAAAGCAGTTGAAGAGAGCAGGAAGCAGCTTCAAGAGGTCTTGAAGGGAGCTGACATGGTATTCGTAACGGCTGGAATGGGCGGTGGAACCGGTACTGGTGCAGCTCCGGCGATTGCGCAAATATCACGGGAATTGGGAGCACTTACGATTGGTGTTGTGACTCGACCATTCGGGTTTGAGGGACGAAAACGGGCGACGAATGCCCAAAGCGGCATAGACGCGATGCGTGAAGCGGTGGATACATTAATTATTATTCCAAATGACCGATTATTGCAAATCGTTGATAAAAAAACTCCGATGATTCAAGCATTTCGTGAAGCAGATAATGTCCTGCGCCAAGGTGTTCAAGGGATATCTGATTTAATCGCGGTTCCTGGCCTTATCAATCTCGATTTTGCTGACGTAAAAACGATTATGACGAATCAGGGTACAGCCTTAATGGGGATTGGCGTAGCCAAAGGACCTAATCGAGCAGTTGAAGCGGCGAAAAAAGCAATTTCTAGTCCATTACTTGAGACTTCCATTAATGGTGCTCAAGGTGTGTTAATGAACATCACGGGTGGCAGCAATTTAAGTTTATTTGAAGTTCAGGAAGCAGCCGACCTTGTTGCATCGGCATCGGATCATGAGTTAAATATGATATTTGGATCAATTATCAATGATAGTTTGAAAGATGAAATTATGATTACCGTTATTGCTACAGGCTTTGTGGAAAAAGAAAATCGCCGTGCCCAACCAGCTGTTGAGCCTGTCAAGGAATTAAGAACAAGACAGCAGTCCCAGTCGCTTCAACGCCGTGAGCAGAGTATTCAGGAAGAATCAGTACAGACTTATGAACGACAATGGCATCAAGAAGAAAAAATACAGGATAAAGGTACCCAATGGCAAGAATCAGAAGATTCCCTCGATATTCCTGCATTCCTTCGTAATAGAAACAATAGAAATAGGTAGAAATCTAATTTACAACAAAAAGACTGTATTAGCACCACCTTACAGTCTTTTTGTCTTGTAAATAATTTAAGTCAATGTAAAAAAGAAAAAGCGTAAAAATATTATCTAATTTCAGTGAATTCCAAAAATTCTATCGGGTGGGATAGGAGGGATATTGAGTGATAATTCACTAATTTCCTTGAATTTTATTGGTTTTATCCATTACCGTTCAAATTTCCGACAAAAATCTTTTGTCCCTACTAGTGAGAAAATACTTTTATTGCTATAATAATATTAAAAAACAACAGCAAGGAGAAATCGCTATGTTGAAAGATTTTTTTATTGCATTATCGCAAAATCAATTTCTAAATAGTACTGCTAAAAAGTATGGTTTGAAAATGGGTGCCCAAAGTGTTGTTGCTGGAACCAATATTGATGAAGTCATCAAAAGTATTAAAGAGCTGAATGCTCATGGGATTTCTTGTACAGTAGATAATTTGGGAGAATTTGTTTTTAAAGAGGAAGAAGCGATTGAAGCAAAGGAACAAATTCTTAAGGTAATTGAAGCGATCCATGAGCATCAAGTAGATGCGCATATCTCTTTAAAACCAACACAGCTTGGACTGGATATTGAGTATAACTTCTGCTTAAACAATTTAAGAGAAATTGTACACCGTGCAAATACTTATGGCATTTTTGTGAATATTGATATGGAAGATACAGGACATCTTCAAGCTACTTTTGATGTGTTGGATGATTTATCACTTGAGTATGATAATGTTGGAACCGTTATCCAAGCTTACCTGCTTCGTGCACAGGAATACCTTGAAAAATATAAAAATTATCGTACACGGATTGTAAAAGGAGCTTATAAGGAGCCTGCTGAATACGCTTACCAAGATAAGCAAGAAATCGATAAAAATTATATTAAGCTGATTGAATGGCATTTGCTAAACGGAAAATTCACATCGATTGCGACACATGATCATCACGTTATTAATCATGTGAAACAATTTGTGAAACAGCATAATATTCCGGATGATAAATATGAGTTCCAAATGCTTTACGGCTTCAGAAAAGACATGCAGCTAGAACTTGCAAAAGAAGGCTATAATTTCTGTACGTATGTTCCTTTCGGAAATGACTGGTACGGTTATTTCATGCGTCGACTTGCTGAAAGACCGCAAAATTTGAACCTGGTTGCGAAGCAAGTATTTAACAAAAAAACAAACACTGTCATTGGTGTAGCTGCAGGAGCATTTATTTTAGGAAGATTAACAAAAGCATCAAACAAAAAACGCAAATAAATTTTTTGTAAACCCTCCCATAAAACTTTGGGAGGGTTTTTTGTTGTTCTAACAGAACCGCTGGAAGGACAAAAGTAATAATTTTGTAATAAATGACAAGTTCATTAATAAGTATGGATAAGAGGACAGGAAAACAATAAAGGGGGTAATACAATGAAAAACAAACGTCTCCTTCTATCGATGGTCTTTCTCTTAGCATTTTCTATGATTCTAGCAGCCTGTGGGAACAAAGAGGAAGAATCCGAAACAGGAGAAACTGGAAACAAACATGCAGAAGAGGAGAAACCAAAATTCATTAGTATATTAACAGGTGGGACGGGCGGTACCTACTATCCACTGGGGGGGTCTTTTGCGGAAATTATTAAAGATGCCACTGGAATTGATACAAATGCAGAAACAAGCGGCGCCTCAGCGGAAAACATGACGACGCTTAAAAATGGCGACGGCGAAATTGCGTTTAGCCAAACGGATATTGCTTCATACGCAACAGAGGGGAAACTTATGTTTGAAAACAAAAAGGTTGATAACATTAAAGCGATCGCAACACTTTATCCGGAAACGATTCAAATTGTCACAACAGCAAAATCAGGGATCAAATCAGTAGAAGATCTAAAGGGAAAAAAGGTATCCGTAGGTGCACCGGGTTCCGGCACAGTTGCGAATGCTGAACAAATTCTTGAAATGCATGGTATGACCTTCGATGATATTGAAAAACAAGACCTTTCATTTGATGAATCAACACAAGGGATTCAAGATGGAACCATTGATGCTGCCTTCGTAACAGCAGGTACACCAACTGGTGCAGTTGAAGGATTATCAGCAACGGAGGATGTAGTGATTGTCCCGATATCTGAGGAAAAAATCGATGACCTTATTAAAAAATATCCATTCTATGTAAAAGATGAAGTCCCATCTGGCACATATGGATTAGAATCCGCTGTAACAACCGTTGCAGTTCAAGCGATGCTAGTAGCAAGAAGTGATCTATCAGATGAATTGGTTTATGACATCACCAAAGCGATATTTGAAAACCTTAATAAAGTAACACATGCGAAAGGAAAATTGATTAAGGTTGAAAAAGGACTAAACGGTGTTGGCATTGAGGTTCATCCTGGTGCTCAAAAATATTTTGATGAAAAAGGTGTGAAAGCACAGTAATCTATTATTTTAACCTTGCAATGACCGGCACTCAACAACCCGAGCCGGTCTATTTTTCTCATGGAGGAGGAAAGAAGCTGGGCAGAAAATTTTGTCTCTTACTTTTAATCTTCCTAATACTAATAAGTTTCTTGATTTTCATACCTCTTCAGCAGGCTATTGTTTTTAAACCCAATCATTCCACAGACAAACTAGCTTTTATTCCTATTCAGAATGAACGACAATTTCAGATTAAATACACACATTCCATTCATTTATCCGATGTAGTTGAAAGTTACGAGATTACAGAAAACAAAATGATTCAACAATATGAACTTATGTACGAGGATTTTGCCATCGGAATGCCGGCTGATGCTGCAAAGGGTGAAATCTTCGAACAAGTTAACGGTAAATACTACATCAAAAATATGAAACGGGTATTTCCCTATTTCCATTTGCGAATTGGACAGGTTCGCGCCAATCATCGGGTGATTTATAAAAATAAAGAGTATCCATTGTCTCGAGTACTTCAGCCCGGGACATCAGTAAAGGTTGTAATAAAAAAACTTAACTTTTTCCAGCAATGGAAAGGAGTGAATATCCTTGAGTCAATATGAAGAGGCACTATCTGCAGAACAGCAGCAGGAATTAATGGAAAAATATGATCCTGAGGCTGGAACTAGAAAATTGAAGGGACTGTTTCGTTGGATTGCCTTTGCTGGATTACTGGCCTTTTCCTTATTCCATCTTTATACAGGAATATTTGGGATGTTAACTGCGCAACTTCAGCGTTCTATTCATCTAGGTTTTGCCTTAGCACTCATATTTTTACTTTTTCCGGCACGAAAGAAAAATAGAGGGAAGGAATTAAAGGTTGCTTGGTATGACATAATTTTAGCGATTATTTCTATTATCGTTGGTGCCTATTGGCCTGTATTAATTGACGATCTAGTATTGCGGGCAGGAAATGTTACGCAAATAGATTTTTATGTCGGACTTGCAGCCATTCTCTTAGTATTAGAGGCCACCCGCCGTACAGTAGGTATACCGATTACGATCATTGCATTGGTTTTTATGGGGTATGCTCTTTATGGTCCATACATGCCTGGGTTTATTGCTCATCGCGGGCTCGACCTGGAACGTCTAGTTCAGACGATGTTTTTTACAACAGAAGGAATCCTTGGAACACCTTTGGGAGTATCTTCGACATTCATCTTTCTCTTCTTATTATTTGGCTCGTTTTTAATCAAAACAGGGGTAGGAGAGTATTTTAATGATCTTTCCATTGCAATCGCCGGGAGAAGTGTTGGCGGCCCCGCAAAAGTTGCTGTTTTTTCAAGTGCATTACAAGGAACAATCAGTGGAAGCTCGGTCGCCAATGTTGTAACATCAGGAGCATTTACGATTCCGATGATGAAAAATCTTGGCTATAAAAAGGAATTTGCTGGGGCCGTCGAAGCTTCTTCTTCCACTGGGGGACAATTGATGCCGCCAGTCATGGGAGCAGCAGCCTTCCTTATGGTTGAGTTTATAGGGGGAATTTCCTACTGGGAAATAGCCAAAGCCGCAGCAATTCCAGCGGTTCTCTATTTTGCGGGTATATGGATGATGACCCATTTTGAGGCGAAGAAAATAGGCCTTCGTGGTTTAACTAAAGAAGAAATGCCTAGTAGAAAAGAAGTTTTTAGTAAGCTATATTTATTGATTCCCATTATCGCGATCATTTTTCTGTTAATGTCAGGAATGAGTGTTATTCGTGCTGCATTGTGGTCAATCGCGATAACCGTAGTGGTGAGTGCCCTTAAAAAAGAAACAAGGATCGGCTTTAAAGGACTTTTTGAAGCACTCGTTGATGGAGCACGTTCCGCACTTGGTGTCGCAGCCGCCTGCGCCGCAGCTGGTATTATCGTTGGTGTGGTTACCAAAACCGGATTAGGTTTAAAAATGGCAAATGGCTTACTCGATTTATCTGGTGGAGCACTTCTTCCAACGTTATTTTTAACAATGATTGCAAGCTTAATTTTAGGTATGGGCTCCCCGACGACAGCAAATTATGTGATTACTTCTACGATTGCAGCTCCAGCCATTATCCTATTAGGCGTTCCAGATTTATCTGCTCACTTGTTTGTTTTTTATTTTGGGATTGTTGCGGATATTACACCCCCAGTGGCATTAGCTGCATTTGCGGCTGCGGCAGTTTCAGGGGGAGAACCGTTCCGAACGGGTGTGGAATCAACAAAGCTAGCCATCTCTGCGTTTATTATACCGTATATGTTTGTCCTCTCTCCAGAATTGTTGATGATCGACACGTCGTGGACCTATTTAATTTGGGTTGTGTTTACCGCATTTATCGGGATGCTTGCCATTAGTGCAGGTGTGGTGGGTTACTGGCAGAGGAAATTGTTTTGGTATGAACGGATTGCTGCACTGGGGGCAGGATTATGCCTAATTTATCCTGAGAGTACAAGTGACATTATTGGGTTAATTGTATTTGCAATACTATTTGCCTTACAAACGTTCTACAAGGACGGAGGTATGACAACAGTAAATAAAACTACACAATAACCTAAAAAAATCGGGACTCCATTTTGGATCCCGATTTTCTCATTTATGATTTAATAACGACATGATCAATAGTATTCTTACTTTTAATTTTGTTATATTTGTCCTATTTTCAAAAAAATAAGAATATATTTTTATGGCGAGGAGTTTATAGAAAAGGGAGGGTGTAAGATTCAAGTTGTAAATGAACTAGCATTTTGTAAAAAAAGAAAGCGTTTGCAGAGTTGGGACTGGAGGTGTGTTTATGAACATTTTATTATGCTGTGCCGCAGGTATGTCGACTAGTTTATTAGTAACCAAAATGGAAGCGGCTGCAAAAGCGGAAGGGATTGAGGCTAAAATTTGGGCTGTCAGTGCGAGTGAAGTCAATCAACACTTAGAAAATGCGGATGTGTTATTGGTAGGTCCACAGGTTCGCTACCTTCTTCCTCAATTAAAGAAGAAAGGTTTAGAAAAGGGAATTCCAGTGGACGCGATTAACCCTGTCCATTATGGACGATGTAATGGTGCGGAGGTATTAAAATTTGCCAGAGGTTTAATAGGTTCATAAATTCACATAGGGGTGAGTAAGAATGGCCAAGTTTACTCAAATGTTAGAAGATAAGGTCATGCCAGTTGCAGGTCGAATCGCCGGGCAAAAGCACTTACAAGCATTACGTGATGGAATTATTCTAACCATGCCGCTAATCATTATTGGATCTATTTTCTTAATCTTAGGGTTTCTTCCTATTAAGGGTTACCCTGAATTTATGGCAAGCACCTTTGGGGACGCCTGGTTGACCAAGTTACTTTACCCAGTAAACGCTAGCTTTGATATTATGGCGCTGATTGCCGGATTTGGTATTGCATACAGACTTGCTGAGCATTACAAGGTAGATGCCTTAAACGCAGGTGCTATTTCTGTTGCTGCATTTATTTTAGCCACACCTTATTTCACCTTGTTTACACCTGAGGGTGCAAGTGAAGCAGTGCAGGTAGGAGGTGTAATCCCAATGGCACTTCTAGGCAGTAAAGGTTTGTTTGTCGCGATGATTATTGCGATGCTATCAACTGAAATTTATCGATTTATTATTCAAAAAAATATAGTCATTAAAATGCCTGATGGGGTACCTCCGAGCGTCAGTAAATCATTCGTTGCCTTATTTCCTGCTTTTTTTGTTATTTTAGTCGTTTGGGTTATTCGATTAATAATTGAAAACACTTCTTTTGAAAACTTGCATAATGTCATTGGTCAGCTTTTACAAGAACCACTAAGTGTTCTTGGCGGCTCACTCATTGGCGGGTTAATTGCCGTATTCTTAGTACAGCTTCTATGGTCGACGGGATTACATGGTGCAACGATTGTCGGAGGTGTAATGGGTCCAATTTGGCTGGCAGCTACAGATGCAAATCGTGTTGCCTTTACGGCTGGTGAGGATATTCCCAATATTATCACGCAGCAATTTATTGATATTTTCATTTATATGGGTGGTTCTGGCGCAACCTTTACCTTTGCGCTAATGATGCTGTTTATGGCAAAGAGTCAGCAGTCCAAGCAGTTAGGAAGACTGGCGATTGGCCCGGGCATTTTCAATATTAATGAACCGATTACCTTCGGTGCACCAATTGTCATGAATCCATTGCTTATCATTCCATTTATTTTAGCGCCGCTTGCTCTATGTATTACCACGTATATTGGTATGAGCACTGGCTTTGCTCCGAAGACAGCGGGAGTTGCTGTTCCATGGACGACTCCACCGATCATCGGGGGATACCTTGCGACGGGTGGGAATTGGAGAGGGGCACTTATGCAAATCATAAATCTAGCCGTTTCCTTTGCGATTTACTATCCATTCTTTAGAATGTGGGATAAGCAAAACTACCAAGTAGAATCAGGTGCAAATAAATAAAAGAATACAAGAGCTTGCCAGAGGGCGGGCTCTTGTATTTTAGGAGGGCAGTAAATTTTGAAAAAGTCGATAAAAATTGTCACGATTGGCGGCGGATCGAGTTATACTCCTGAGCTTGTTGAAGGTTTTATTAATCGATATGAGGAATTACCATTAAGGGAGCTATGGCTTGTAGATATTGAAGATGGGAAAGAAAAGCTTGAAATTGTTGGGAATTTGGCAAGGCGGATGTTTCAAAAGGCCAGTCTTCCCGTGGAGGTTCACTTGACCCTTAACCGTCGGGAAGCATTAAAGGATGCGGATTTCGTTACCACCCAATTTCGCGTCGGATTATTGGATGCTAGAGCAAAGGATGAAAGAATCCCGCTAAAATACAGTGTCCTTGGTCAAGAAACCAATGGGCCAGGCGGACTTTTTAAAGGACTGAGGACGATCCCCGTGATTTTGGACATTGTAAAGGATATGAAGGAGCTTTGTCCGGATGCATGGCTTGTGAATTTTACCAATCCTGCTGGAATGGTTACTGAAGCGGTTCTTCGCTATAGTGACCATAAAAAAGTAGTAGGGTTATGTAACGTCCCGATTGGGATGGAAATGGGGATTGCTAAGCTGTTAAAAGTGGATCATTCCCGTGTTCGAATTGATTTTGCTGGACTAAATCATATGGTGTATGGTCTGGATGTCTACTTAGATGGTCGGAGTGTTAAAGAGGAAGTTATTGAATATTTGACGAGTCCAGAAGGTTCAAGTTTTGTGAAAAATATTCAAGGGCAAGGATTTGAGCCTGAATTTATCCGGGCCTTAGGAGTCCTGCCATGTCCTTATCATAATTACTATTATAAGAGTCGTGAAATGGTAGAGAAGGATATAAAAAATGCCGCTACCTTTGGGACACGTGCCGAGGTTGTGAAGAAATTAGAACAGGATCTTTTTGAACTCTATAAGGATCCCAATCTCTCGATTAAGCCTCCCCAGCTAGAAAAACGAGGAGGGGCCTATTATAGTGATGCAGCCTGTCGGTTAATTTCCTCTATTTATAATGACAAGGGTGATATCCAGCCAGTAAATACAATCAATCAGGGTTCCATCGCTAGTATTCCTGCCGATTCAGCCGTCGAGGTAAGCTGTATTATTACAAAAGAAGGGCCTAAACCACTTGTGATGGGTGACCTGCCTATTCCGGTGCGCGGACTTGTTCAGCAAATTAAATCCTTTGAACGGGTCGCATGTGAGGCAGCTGTCACCGGTGATTATAAGCTTGCCGTCTTAGCTTTAACGATTAACCCGTTGGTGGCATCTGATTCGATCGCTAAAAAAATCGTGGATGAAATGTTAGAAGCGCATAAAAAGTATCTCCCTCAATTTATAAAAAACTAATCTTTAAAATTAAGTGAGGTGAAGTCAATGATTAAACTAATCGTCAATGCCGATGATTTTGGTTATTCGCGAGGAATTAATCATGGGATTATTGATGCCCATCAAAATGGAATCGTGAATTCAACGACGATGATGATGAATATGCCTGGTGTCAGTCATGCTGTGGAGCTGGCAAAACAGAATCCTAAGCTTCAGGTTGGAATTCATCTCGTGCTTACTTGTGGAAAGCCCTTATTATCAGATGTTCCTTCGTTAGTCGATAAAAATGGTGATTTTAAAAGATTAGCTGATTTCATAAATGATAGAGATCTGTCATTACTTGACCTAGAAAGGGAATGGACAGCCCAAATTGAACGATTCCTGGAAACAGGATTAATTCCAAGTCATTTTGACAGTCACCACCATGTTCATGGGATCCCAGAGCTCAGACAAGTGGTTCAAAAGCTTTCGCAAAAATATCAGTTAAGTGCTCGGCAGGCTGCGGGGAATATTGTTGACGGAGTACCAGCATTTACGGATGTCTTTCTGCATGACTTTTATGGTGACGGTGTTACCGAGGACTATTTTGAAAAACTGCCAAGCCGTGTTGAGAATGGTCTAACGGTTGAAATCATGTGCCACCCTGGTTACTTAGATCACGAGGTTTTAAATGGATCATCCTATGCTTCACAAAGAGTAGAAGAAACGAGAATTCTTACTTCTGTTACACTACCAAAGAACATTGAGTTACTTTAGGCCACCATTTTTTGAAAAAACAGCCATCTCACTTGATGGCTGTTTCATATCTTTCAAGAAAAGTTTGCTTCTTAATGGTTGAAACATTTGATTTGACCGCGAATTTCACCATCTGGATTTTGAGCAGTATGTGCATTGACGTATGTTTTTCCATCTAACATAAGGTTTATTAAAGAGGAAAGAGGTTCGCCTTCTAATGGGCCTACTAGATCATCCGCGGTAATAACTCCCTCTACTACACCTTTCGAAACACTAATATCAGGATCCACTGGTCCAAAAAGAAAAACTACAACAGGACCGTTGACACCTCTTCTTCCTATATGAATATGTGCCTGAGTAAAATTGTCAAGATTATTAACCGTTAAACGAAAGCTCATTCTTCGTTCATCCCTGCTAACTTTAAATTTAACATTTCCGAACGCATCAGTGCGAACAGGTGGCACTTCTTCAGAACCCTCTAATATTGCAAAAAACATTAGATTTTTCTCCATTTTTCCACCTCCTAACTTATTCCTACTACATATTATTTTTAGAGAGAATGATTGCTTGTACAAATGACACATGTGAATGAGCAGAAGCAATTGTTTTCTGTTGGATTTATGTTGGATTGTATTTTACAATGATTAACATGGTGTAAATATTCTTTAATCTATTAACTCTTCGTAAAAAGTGATCTGTCTATGAATTAAGACATGACCGTGACAAAGATAACTGGGCATGTGAGTAAGAAATAATATGGGAGGGATTTTTTTGAATAGATGTGGCTGGGTAAACAAGGATCCTCTATACATAGATTACCATGATCATGAGTGGGGAGTCCCCGTTTATGATGATCGATTATTATTTGAGTATTTAAATCTTGAAGGTGCGCAGGCGGGGCTAAGCTGGTACACGATCTTGAAGAAACGAGAAAATTACCGCAAGGCTTTTGACCATTTTGATGCAGAAATAATTGTTCAATATGATGAAAAGAAAATTGAAGAGCTTTTACAAAATGAAGGGATTGTCAGAAATAAGCTGAAAGTCAATGCTGTAATTACCAATGCAAAAGCATACCAAGAGGTAATCAATGAATTTGGTTCATTTAGCCATTATATTTGGTCTTTTGTGGATGGAAAGCCAATTCAAAATCATTTCAAGGATTTATCTGAAGTTCCCGCAACAACGGAAATAAGTGATAAATTAAGTAAAGACTTGAAAAAACGCGGTTTTAAATTTGTTGGCTCAACGATTTGTTATGCCTTTATGCAAGCTGTCGGAATGGTAAATGATCATATTGAAACATGTTTTTGTTACTCAAATCTTAAAGTAAGAATTAGAAATGATTAAAGTGGAGACATCGATCAGCAATCGATGTCTTTTTTCTTTTGGAAAAGAAAAAAATCCCCAACTGTTATATGGAATCTAATTTGTTGATTTTTCACAATTGTTTGAAACTTATTAACTTCGACTCCGTCTAATATAAAGAATAAGGAACATAAAAAAATATTTTAATTGATGAGGAAAATAAAGGGGATATTGCCGAAAAATCGCAATAGAATAAAAGAATGGAAGGGAACACACACCTCTTTCCGGATAACCGGAAATGCCTTTCTGCGTCTGACATGATTTTTTTGGAAAAGAGGAGAAGTTGCAAAATGGCAAAGCGAACATGGGGAATATCAATATTACTAATTGTGAGTTTACTAGGGTTAGCAGGTTGTGCAACAGAAAAAACAAGTAAGGAAGCCCAGCTTGAGGAAAAGGTAACCGAGCTTGAAAGTCAGCTGGAAAAACAAGAGGCAAAGGATGAAGCGGAAAAGAAAGCGGCGGAAGAGAAGAAAAAAGAAGAACAAAAGCCAATTATGGTGAATGTTCTCGAGCCAAATACAAAACAACTTATCAAATCCTTTATTCCAGTTGATATGGGTTTTGGAGCAGATAATGAAAAATATAAGCAGGAAATCGAAAATTGGGTCAGAGAGTTGGCAAGGGGGACAGAAACAACACCAGGTTATGATCAAAGAATGTATCCAGATAAAATAGATGGAAATGGTCAGGTAGTGAAAGGAACTCCAATGGTCATTCTCGAGGAAGCAGAATTAGTTACTGCGATAATGGAAGCGTCAGTAAAGGGGGGAGATGTATTTCTACCACTATATGTAACCGCAAGTGGATACAAACCTGAGGATGTACCACTATTAGCAGAAGTGGTGGTTGCATCGTACACGACATATTTTAATCCGAGTGTAGTAGGTAGAAATAAAAACATCGAGCTGTCTGCACAAGCGATTAATAATGTGATTGTTGGAACAGGGGACGCATTCTCTTTTAATACAACGGTTGGTCCAAGTGATGAGGCCCATGGATATCAACCTGCAAAAGAACTCTTAAACGGTGTACTGGTAGATGGAATCGGCGGTGGGATTTGTCAGACATCTTCGACCCTTTTTAATGCGATTGACCAATTAGCCGTAAGTTATATTGAAAAACACCACCATTCCGCACCAGTTGGATATGTTCCAACAGGAAGGGATGCGACTGTTTCCTATGGCGGTAAGGATTTTAAATTTGAGAACACAACGGGAGTTCCAGTTCTAATCAAGGCAATTTATAATGGAAATGGTACATTGACAGTAGAAATTCGGACTTCAGCTGCTTATCAAAGCTTGATAAAAAAACACTAGCAAAGACGTGTCAATGACACGTCTTTTGGTTTTAAAAGATTTAAAAGCTGCTCGTTTTCTTGCTTTGGATGTCATGAGAGGATGTATGAAATACTCTTTTTCCAGCCTTGTAAAGCTCATTGATTATCACTGGCAGGAGGGAGATGGTGAGAATAAATAACCAATCCTTAAGTGTTAATTCCTTGATATCAAAGATTTCGTTAAATAGCGGGATATGCACTAAAGCAACTTGAAGACAGATTCCAAGTAAGATAGAAGCGATTAGAAATTTATTTGTAAATAATCCAATTTGGAATATGGATTTATGGTTATTCCGCAAATTCAGCGAGTGAAATAATTGTGAGATACTTAGCGTGATAAAGGCCATCGTTTGTGAATGGATGAGGGCATCCTTTGGTATGTTAGCAAAGTTAATCGTAAAAACGGATTCAGCTCCTGTATAAACCATAAGACCGACAATGAAAGCAAATAAAGTGATAAACCCAATCAGCAAACCGTTGATCAATGTAAAGGAACCACTACCGTTTGCGAAAATACTATCTTTGAGAGAACGTGGTTTTTCCTTCATGACATCTTTATCATCAGGATCCAGTCCAAGTGAAATAGCTGGAAGTGTGTCTGTGATTAAGTTTACCCATAAAATATGAATCGCTGTTAGCGGGGCCGGCCAACCAAGTAATATCGCAATGAATAAGGTGACAATTTCACCAAGATTACATGATAATAAAAATAATATTGATTTTTTGATATTTTGATAGATATTTCTTCCTTCTTCAACCGCCTCGACAATCGTTGCAAAATTATCATCCGTCAAAACAATATCAGCTGCTTCTTTTGCGACATCCGTTCCACTCATCCCCATCGCGACGCCAACATCTGCCTGCTGCAATGAAGGGGCATCATTGACTCCATCACCGGTCATCGATGCAATTTCACCATTTGACTTTAATGCCTTGACGATTTTTACTTTATGCTCAGGCGAAACACGAGCGAAGACCCGGATTTTTTTAACTTTTTCGGTCAGCTCGTGATCGCTAAGTGCATTAAGTTCAGAACCTGAAATGGTTTCAGACACATGATTGGCGATTCCAAGTTCTTTTGCGATGGCGAAGGCTGTTTTTTGATGATCACCCGTAATCATGACCGTTCGGATTCCGGCATTTTTACATTGTTCAATCGAATCTTTTACCTCTTCCCGTGGTGGATCAATCATCCCAGTAAGCCCAAGTAAGATAAGGTTACTCTCTAGTTTTTCATGGGTAATATCTTGGGTAGTTTCGATTTCTTTATAGGCAATTGCCAGAACCCTAAGAGCTTCGTCAGACATAATGTTCGCCTGTGCTTTCATTTTTTCGTTTTCTTCGGGAGTAAAAGCGATTTTTTCCCCATTCGTCATGATTGATGAAGTCAAGGGAAGAATGCTTTCTAAAGCACCTTTTACCATGACAAAATGGCGATCTCCCCGTTTCAGGACGGTTGTCATCATTTTTCGGTCTGAATCGAATGGGATTTCATAGACACGTTGATATTCACGATCCAGAATTTGTTTTTGAAACCCTAGCATCCTGGCAGCAGCTGCAAGAGCTATTTCAGTCGGGTCACCTGTTTGTTCATTTTCCGTAACGACGGCATCATTACATAATGCCATTGCTTCAAAAAAGAGCTTTTCATTGAGATGTTTCACAGTAAATCCTGTAAGAGGGAGATAGGCATCGTTCACAAAGATGTTGGTCACGGTCATCTTATTTTGGGTAAGCGTGCCCGTCTTATCGGAGCATATCACGCTTACTGCCCCAAGTGTCTCAACGGCGGGCAGCTTACGTACAACCGCCCGTCGCTTAATCATTCGCTGCACTCCGAGGGCTAGAACAATAGTTACAATCGCAAGTAGACCTTCCGGAATCGCAGCAACTGCCAAGCTAACGGCGATTAAAAACATTTCTAAAACATCTCGCCCTTGGAAAAAACCAATCAAGAAAATAACGATGGAGATGAGGACGGCTCCGATTCCGAGGATTTTCCCCAACTCCGCAAGCTTTAATTGCAGGGGAGTTAATTCACGTTTCTGGCTGCCAAGCATGGCAGCAATTTTCCCGATTTCCGTGTTCATTCCTGTGTTAACAACTACGCCAACACCTCGACCATAGGTGGAAACGGTCGCCATAAACGCCATATTTTGCTGGTCAGCATTAGGGATTTCATGATCTGCTACCCAGTTTGCGTCTTTTTCAACTGGGACGGATTCTCCAGTTAATGAGGATTCTTCAACTTTTAAATTAACCGTTTCCAGCAAGCGTAGATCAGCAGGAATATATCTGCCGGCATCAATCATGACGATGTCTCCTGGAACTAGCAGTTCGGAGGGGATTTCTCGGGTGATAGCATCGCGTTTAACAACAGCCTTTGGTGTCGTCATTTTCTTCAGTTCTTCTAATGCTTTTTCAGCTTTGGCTTCTTGAAATACACCGATGATCGAATTTAGTAAGATCACAAGGAGAATGATGACGGCATCGCTGTATTCACCAACGATTGTTGAAATGATAACGGCGACAATTAAGATGTAGATTAACGGGCTGTTGATTTGTTCAAAAAACATCCGAAATAGGGAGGGCTTTTTGTGTTCGCTGAATTCATTGGGACCAATTACTTTCAAGCGTCTGTTAGCTTCCTCGCTCGAAAGGCCAGTTGAAGGATCTGTGACTAACTCTGTAACGACAACATCATTACCTTTTGTAAACCACATATCGGTTTCACCTTCCAAATTTAATTAGTAAATGTATCTAATTTCATTTAACCATATTGGTGCTGGAAAAACGGAAGAAAAGTGAAAATTGTAGCAAATTCACAAATAATTCAAATTTTCGGTAAGCTATATTGGGTAAAATGGAATGGAAAGGATATATGGTTTGTGTTCATACCACATCTAATAGGGGGAGATAGAATGAAAGAGCGAATCTTGGTTGCGATTGATGGGTCAAAAAACTCTCTTGAGGCATTAGAGGAAGCAATTAAATTAGCAGAAGTTTTTCCAAGTAAACTTTACTTAGTCAATGTGCAGCCCTCTTTTCAAACGATTCATACCAGGTTATTTATCGGTGAGGAAATGATAAGAGATTACCAGGTAGAATTGTTTGATAAAGCGATGGAACCGGCCGTACAATATCTAGAAGATAAAGAAGTAGATTATACCGCTTTAATGAAGGTGGGTGATCCAGTTCACCAAATAAGTCGTTTAGCCAGCGATTTAAAGGTGAAGTATATTGTAATGGGCTCACGTGGAATGGGATTAATTAGAGGGACGGTTTTAGGCAGTGTATCCTCCGGTGTACTACACGAAACGAAAATTCCAGTCGTCATCATCCCGCAAAATGAGAAATAAGATAATATAAGCGCACTAAATCCTACCACTATCCTTCGTGGTAGGATTTACTTATTTTTCCTAGTATTTGATTGACGGAATTACAAGGTATAAAGTAAACTAGTTGGTAAATAAAGAGTCTGAAAATACTGAAAAATTTATAGGTCTTGCTTGAAGAATGATTTCCTTTTTTTACAAAACTATCATTTTCTTTTGTGAAAGCGCATACAATATGTTTCCCGAAAAAATAAATAGGAGTGTAGTAGATGAATAAACCATATTTAAAAGAAGAGCATGAAATATTTCGTATGGCGTTTCGTAAATTTTTGGACCAGCATGCGGCTCCTTTTTTCGATGAGTGGGAGCAGGCAAAGCAGGTACCTAAGACGTTCTGGAAAAAAACCGGTGAACAAGGGTTTTTATGTCCCTGGGTTGAGGGAAAATATGGCGGCTCTGAGGCGGACTTCGGTTATTCCGTTGTGATCACAGAGGAATTAGATAAAATCGGTGCCGGTATTGGTGGTCTCGGTCTTCATAATGATATTGTCATGCCCTATATCGAAGAATTCGGTTCGGAAGAGCAGAAGCAACGCTGGCTGCCAAAAGCAGTTAGCGGTGAGATGATTTCTGCGATTGCCATGACAGAGCCTGGAACTGGCTCAGATTTAGCGGCCATTAAAACTACTGCTCGAAAAGAAGGAAGTAACTATATCGTAAATGGGGAAAAAACTTTCATTACGAACGGTTACTCTGCTAATTTTGTCATTGTTGTCTGTAAAACCAATCCAAATGCCCAACCTGCCCATAAAGGAATAAGCTTATTAGTAGTGGAGGAAGGAACACCAGGTTTTAAAAGAGGAAAAAAACTCCGCAAGGTCGGCCAGCATGCTAACGATACCTCTGAGCTAATCTTTGAAGATGCCGTCATTCCTCAGGAAAATTTAATTGGTGAAGAGGGAATGGGATTCTATTATTTAATGCAAAAGCTACAACAGGAGCGGCTGATGCTGGCGATTGGGAGTATTGCAGGGTCTAAAAGAATGCTGGAAATTACGCTAGATTATATTAAACAAAGAACTGCCTTTGGCAAACCAATCAGCAAATTTCAAAATACCCAATTCAAAATGGCTGAAATGGCTACGAACATTAAGATTGGAGAGACGTTTGTTGACCAGCTCATTGTTGATCATATGGCCAATAAAAATATTGTCAACGAGGTTTCAATGGCTAAATGGTGGATGACAGACCTAGCGAAGCAGGTTGTCACTGAGTGTATGCAGCTCCATGGCGGTTATGGTTATATGGAAGAATACGAGATTGCCAGAAGATACCGTGATGTTGCCGTCGGATCGATTTATGCTGGGACCAATGAAATCATGAAATCGATTATTGCGAAGAATCTTGGTCTTTAAAAGAAAGGTGTTGTCACGAAATTGTTGGTGACAGCACCTTTCTTTTTATTATTCAAGAATACTTAAAAAGTATTTTAATGTAAAAACAATGTTATATTAATTTAGTTAAAAATTCTAAATATTCATGATAAATCATTTACAATACTCTGCGAATGGTATTTAATAGAAATATATTTTGAATCTTTTTAAAATTAGGGGGTTGGAAAATGAAAAAGATAGTAAACAGGTCTTTTCTGTTCATTTCTGTTCTATTACTTGTGGCATTAACAGCATGTGGTGGAAACAGTACAGAAACTTCAGGTAAAGACGGAGATTCTAAAGAAGGTGGACAAGCAGTAAAAGCAAAGATTGGCGTCATTTCTTATATGACTGGACCTGGTGCTGCATACGGTGAAGCAATTACCAGCGGTTTTAAATTAGCGCAAAAAGAAATAAACGCCAAAGGCGATGTTAATATTGAACTTGTTGTTGAAGATTCCGCTGGCAAGCAGGAGCAAGCTTTATCAGCAGCTCAAAAATTAATGAGCTCCGATGACATTGTTGCTCTTTTAGGACCAACCTTAAGTACTGAAATGAATGTGGTTGGACCTGAAGCCGACTTAAACGGTATTCCGATTATGGGGACTTCAACTACAGCTGAGGGAATCCCGCAAATCGGTGACTATGTTTTTAGAAATTCTTTACCAGAGGCACTTGCTATCCCAGCATCAATCAAAAAAGCTGTTGATAAATTTGATGTTAAGAAGGTAGCGATTCTTTACGGAAACGACGATGTTTTTACGAAATCAGGGTACGATACGATGAAAAAAACAGCGGAAAAAATGGGGCTCGAAGTTTTAACTACTGAAACTTTCCAAAAAGGACAAGCAGATTATAACGCCCAGTTGACAAAGATAAAGGGGCTTCAACCGGATTTGATCTTATGTTCTGCCCTTTATAATGAAGGCGCTGTTATCATGGATCAGGCAAGAAAAATGGGAATCGATGAACCATTTGTAGGTGGAAATGGATTTAACTCCCCGCAGGTCATTGAAATTGCTGGGGAAGCTTCTGAAGGGTTAATTGTGGCAACTCCTTGGTTTGGAGAAAAAGAAGATCCAAAAGTACAAGAATTTGTGGAAAAATTTGAAGCAGAGTATAGTAAGAAACCAGACCAATTTGCTGCTCAAGCCTATGATGCACTTTACATTATGGCAGAGGCGATAAAGAATGCAGGGGAAGCTGACCGTGATATGGTGCGTGATGCTCTTGCTGAAATTAAGGATTTTCCAGGAATTCTAGGCAGCTTTTCGTTTGATAAAGATGGTGATGTTGTCATGGACCCAACTGTTCTAATTATTAAAGACGGAAAATTCCAACTGTTTGAATAATTTTTAACGAAAAAAGGTGAGATGTCTTGCTATTAGAGCAGCTAATCAACGGAATAACACTAGGAAGCATTTATGCCATCGTTGCCTTAGGATTCACTCTTGTCTTTGGTGTGTTGGGGATTATTAATATGGCCCATGGTGAAATCTTTATGTTCGGTGCTTTTATTGGTGTAATCGTAACGACAAGTTTTGGTTTACCTCTCTGGATTGCTTTTGTAGCAGCCATTGCGGTAACAATTATATTGGGTTATATGCTTGAGCGCTTTGCTTTGCGTCCACTTCGTGGGAAGCAAGGCGTCTCACACCTTGCTCCCTTAATAAGTACCATTGGTGTTTCAATCTTACTTGAAAACCTTTCCCATCACTTTTTTGGAGCAGGAAACCATCCTTTCAGTAATTCGTTTGCTGAAATCAATTTTAAGATTGGATCTATTTCCGTTTACCTTGTACAAATACTAATCTTCGTCATATCAGTTATCTTAATGATGGCTTTATCCTATTGGTTGTCAAAAACGAAGGCAGGAAAAGCTCTCAGAGCTACGGCTGAGAATTTAGAAACGGCAAGTATTCTGGGTGTTAATACGAAACGAATCATTACTTTAACCGTTATTATTGCCTCAGCTATGGGTGGAATTGCAGGAATTCTTGTAGGAATGGCGTTTAATTCCGTAAACCCTCAGATGGGGTTGTCAATGGGGCTTAAGGGCTTAGCCATTATCATATTAGGCGGTATGGGAAATGTGAAAGGGGCCATGGCAGGCGGTTTGATTCTTGGATTATCCGAGACATTGGTAGTTGCCTATGGAGATTCAGGGTATCGTGATGCCATCGCCTTTATTACCATTATCTTTATCCTATTATTAAGGCCACAAGGCTTATTTGGTCAAAATACATCTGAGGCAAGGCGGTGATGATATGTTGGGAGAGTTAATTAATCCATATCACTTACAAGTGGCTTCCTTTATATTGATCAATATTATTCTCGGCTTAAGCATATACATTACACTTTCATCAGGACAATTATCTTTAGGTAATGCTGGGTTTATGGGTATAGGCGCCTATACATCTGCATTGTTAACGATCAATTATGATCTGCCTATTATCATCGGAATCATTGCAGGTTCATTAGTTGCCGGGATTTTCGGCATCCTTATTGGTATTCCATCTCTTCGATTAACAGGCGTATATTTGGCTATCGCAACGCTTGGATTTGGTGAGGTCATCCGGGTGTTTTTTGTTAATTGGGAATCTCTAACAAATGGGGCGATTGGAATTTCTGGTATCCCTCATATAGGAAGAGAGTTATTCCGTTTTTTTAAGGATGCAGGTTTTGAACCTAGTATGCTCGGATTAAGAAATAATCAGTTTGTATATTTATTGGTACTGATTCTCTTGCTGATCATAAATATTCTACTAATCTGGTTTTTTATTAGACAAAGCAAATCCCGTGTTGGACGAGCTTTTGCTTCTATTAAAATGGATGAAAAAGCGGCTGAGTCAATGGGCATTAACATTACATACTATAAAGTATTGTCCTTTACACAAGGAGCCATTTTATCCGGCTTTGCAGGAGCTTTATTTGCACATGTCATGGCCTACATCAGCCCGGCTGATTTCTCCTATCATCGAGCCGTTGAGATTCTTATTTTTGCAGTTTTCGGCGGCAGTGAAGTAATCTGGGGTGCTGTTTTTGGAGCAACCTTTATGACATTAATGCCAGAGGTATTAAGGTTTATCAGTGAATACCGTTATGTGATATATGGTCTCATTTTAATTCTTATGATGGCATTCCGGCCTCAGGGGATTATCGATATTTCAATCCTTCAATGGTTTAAGAGTAAACTTCCAAATAGGAGGGCCGATCATGGTACTAAAAATCAAAAACATCTCTAAAAACTTTGGCGGCATCTCCGCTTTAACCGATGTATCCTTTTCCATTAATCAGGGAGAAATCTTCGGTTTAATTGGTCCAAACGGAGCCGGAAAAACGACAATGTTTAATGTCATTACAAATATGTTTTCTCCAACTTCAGGAGAGATTAGCTTTCTTGAAAATAAAATCACTGGAATTAAGCCGCATAAAATTACCGATAAAGGGATATGTCGAACCTTTCAAAATATCCGACTTTTTTCGCAAATGAGTGCTTTAGAAAATGTATTAGTTGGGGGACATTCCCGGACAAAATCCGGTGTTTTCAGTGGTGTTTTCCGTACCAAGGCCGAGCGCAGCGAAGAAGCGAGATTACGTGAAACAGCAGTGGAACTTCTAAAGCTTGTAGGTTTATCTAACTACGCAGATGTAACAGCAGATAATTTAGCTTATGGTCAGCAGCGAAGACTTGAAATTGCCAGGGCATTAGCCAGTGAACCTAAGCTTTTATTACTGGATGAGCCTGCTGCAGGGATGAATGAAACTGAAACGGACGAATTATTCTACTTAATAAAAAAAGTGCAAGAAAGAGGCGTAACAGTTCTTTTGATCGAACATGACATGCCGCTAGTCATGAAACTGTGCGACCGAATAACCGTTTTGAACTTTGGGAAGAAATTAGCAGAAGGAACACCGGAGGAAATTCAAAACAATCAAGCTGTTATTGAAGCCTACCTCGGTTCGGAGGAGGAAGATTATAGTGCTTAAAGTTACAGGAATTGAGACTTTTTACAGTAAAATTCAAGCCTTAAAAGGTGTTAGTCTTGATGTCGAACAAGGTAAAATTGTAACGATTCTTGGTGCTAACGGAGCCGGCAAAACCACTACGATGAAAACCATTGCTGGTTTAATAAAACCAAAAAATGGAACGATTGAGTTTCAAGGAGAAAATGTGACAGGGCTTAGACCGGACCAGCTTGTTAAAAAAGGTATAGCACTTGTTCCTGAAGGAAGAGCTATTTTATCCGGTATGAGTGTGATGGAAAACCTTGAAATGGGAGCTTACCATCGTAATGATAAGGAAATTGGAAAAGATATTGAAGAAGTAATGAATCACTTTCCAATATTAAAAGAAAGAAAGAACCAGCTTGGTGGAACGCTTTCCGGTGGGCAGCAGCAGATGCTTGCGATTGCAAGGGCCATCCTTTCCCGCCCGAAACTATTGCTGCTTGATGAGCCTTCGATGGGGCTGGCGCCTTTAATCGTAGCAGATATTTTTAAGATTATTAGAGAAATAAAAGATTCTGGGACAACTGTCCTGCTTGTTGAGCAAAATGCCAAGCAAGCATTAAAGATTGCTGACTATGGGTATGTGTTGGAGACTGGAAAAGTGATCATGAAAGGAAATGCAAAGGACCTCCTAAAGGATCCAAGAATCGTAGAAGCATACCTTGGAAGAAAATCAAGTTAATCCTGTAGGACTCCGGTGAGATTCGGGGTCCTTTTCCATATTTAAATGAAAAAACACGATGAAGCTATTAAAAAAGGGCTTCATCGTGTTCATATTTTTATTCCAATCCGTTAATTTCAATCTCTTTTGCTGGAAGGAAATCTTCTTCTGTATCAAGGTAGGTAACTTTCACTTGATCACCTTCTTTTAAGTAAATTACGAGTGGTTCTTTATCGGAAGCTATAATATAGCTTTGCTTGTTATCTAATAGGAAGGTGACAACCGTTGCGTCCCCCGATTTTTCCTTGTAAACGCGGAGAATAGTACCTGATATCTGTTTTTCTTCAGCCTTCGAGCTTCCGTCTACCGATCCACCACCTCTTTGCAAGGCTGTTTTATAGAGCTTTAACGCCTCACTAGGAGTCACTCCATACACAGAGATTTCCGGGTTGGCAGCCGAAACAATGAAATAATTTTGTAAAAAGCCGTTAGAATCAAGGACTGGAGTCAGCCAGCTTGCTTCTCCATAAAAGTTATAGATAACGGGCATTTCACCATGCCATTTCTTTTCGATAAACTTCTTTTCAATAATTTGCAAGGCGCCTTGAGAATCCATGTACGATTCCTCTGGGTTGCCGGTATAGTAGGTAGCCTCGCCGGTACGAGAATTAGTCAATGAATATCCGAGCATGGAATCTACGCCTTCCTTTGGACTTGTGAAATCTGTGAAATAATACATGATACCATTTTCATCAAAGATCGGACTTACATTAGCTTCTGTTCCTTCATCGGAAGGGAGCTTTACATCCGACTTTCCGAATATGCTATTCCAAAAGCCATGGACGTAATTTCCAAAATAACTATTTTGCAAGCTGACAATTTCAGGTGACACGGCTCCATCAATAAATTCAGGCACATCGGCTAATGGATAGGCTTTAGTATGACCGCTCTTTGAATCAACGACGACAACACCTTTTACTTCAAAACCATTACGCGCTGAGATGAAATCCCCGTAGGAACGGATATAATACGGTTTGCCCTCTTCATCGATTTCTAATTGTACATCTCCGTAGAAAATCTCTTTTGGAAACTCCATGCGAATATGGCGCTCAATATTTTTATTAAAATAGGAAGAAGGAGTGTAAGCCATTTCTGCCTTGATGAATTTTGGATTAGCAGAAGAGTCTGTAGCACTTAATGAAAAGTAGCCTGGTGTCACACTACCTTTCCACCATTTAAAAAAGCCTGAGAATTCTACCGGTGCAATATAGACGTATTCACCGTTAACCTTTTGAATTTGCAGGTTACCTAGCTCGTAATAGCTGGTATTCGGTACTTGACCAAAGGCCTTTTTCATTTTGTTCCGTGCAAACTGTGGTGGAACACTTGCTGGCGTTTCTTTTTCATCAAAGGTTTTTATCTCCACTTTTGCATCCATTTTAGCGATTTCATATTTTTCATCGGCATTAAAAAGAAAAGCTGTTAGAAAATAGCCTGCTAGAATGAGGGAGCCTACAAAAAGCAGTCCTTTCATTTTACGCTCCATACCGTGAGAAACAATGGTACCCAGAAGGGTAGCGATAATGGCAAACACCCATAGAGAAGAAATATTTCTGTCTACATTACTAAAGTAATAAAAAACAAATACAACTGGAACGAAAATAATTAATATAGCGATCATAACACTTTTATTACTTGTAGCTTTTCTCTTACTTTTTTTGCTTATTTTACTGGATACCGCATTAGTTGGCTTTTCTCCTCGAAAAAACGGCAACATAACCATTTCCGAAGCAATCACAATAATCAAGGAAAATATCAATAAATTCCCCATACAAATCCCCCTTATATAATTCAACAACTATGAGATTACTCTTAATACGGAAATGGTAGGAGGAAAGTTTCATTTGATAAATTTTATAATATTCCGTCAATTTATTGACCGTTGTTTTTTCACAGTGGTATCATTTAGTGGATAGAGCTGAAAGCGATTTATTTGATAGGAGGAGTTAAGAGATGAGTTTTGGAAATCGAGTGCAATTAAAAGTGTATCAACAGTTAGAAGAGAAGATTGTTCCTGTTTCCTATGAAGAGTTGGAAGCAAAGGCGAGGGAGCTATTGGATGCGAAGCCATACGATTATGTAGCGGCATCAGCAGGAGCGGAAATAACAGCGCGCGATAATAATAAAGCCTTTGAAAAATATCAACTAATCCCAAGAATGTTATGTGATACAGCTTCAAGAGATTTAAGCATTGAGCTATTCGGAAAAAAACTTTCCTACCCGTTACTATGTGCACCTGTAGGGGTTCAATCCATTGTTCATCCAGAAGGAGAATTAGCAAGTGCACGGGCTGCAGCTGCAATGGGTGTTCCTTTTATCTCAAGTACCGCTTCTACATACAGCTTGGAAAAAATTGCCGCAGAAATGGGTGAAAGTGAGAGATGGTTCCAGCTCTATTGGAGTAGTGACCGAGAAATTGCGGCTAGTATGGTGAAAAGGGCGGAAGCAGCTGGTTATAGTGCCATTGTTATCACCGTAGATACACCAATGATGGCTTGGCGCGAAAAAGATATTAAACATGGTTATTTACCATTTCTGGAGGCAAAAGGGATTGGTAATTACCTAGAGGATCCTGTTTTTTGTTCTAGACTAGAAAAATCCCCCATGGAAGATATGCAATCTGCCATTATGCTTTGGTCTCAAGTCTTCGGCAACCCATCGTTAACTTGGAGGGATTTAAGCTATATCCGAATGCATACTTCACTGCCAATCCTATTAAAAGGAATTCTCCACCCAGATGATGCCAAATTGGCATTAGAATATGGAATGGACGGAATTATTGTCAGTAACCATGGCGGAAGACAGGTCGATGGGGCTATCCCTGCGATAGATGCTTTGCCTGGAATTGTCGAGGTAGTAAAGGATGAGATTCCGGTATTGATGGATAGTGGGATCCGCAGAGGTTCAGATATGGTCAAAGCTCTTGCTTTAGGTGCAAAAGCTGTGCTTGTTGGTCGTCCATATATGTATGGACTCGCTTTGGCAGGTGAAGATGGAGTAAAACAAGTATTGAGGAACCTTATAGCTGATTTTGACTTAACTTTAGCACTATGCGGAAAGCGCACAGTTAACGAGGTGAACGCTGATTTGTTGAGAAAGGGTTAGATTATACAAAAATGGATAGTGAAACCCCTCGAAAACAAGGAAGGAGATAGGTGAATGGACCAATTTGTTTCCCCTAAAAAAATATATTATGGTGAGGGTTCTCTACAAAAACTACAATCGGTTCTAACAGAACAACAGATCCATCACGCATTTCTCGTTACAGATCCTATATTAAAAGAATTAGGCGTGATTGAGCCAATAATAAAAATATTAAATGATCGGAGTATCGAAGTAACCATAGATTCTAATGTCGTACCAGAACCACCGTTAAAAGTGGGAAATCAAGTGGTCGAGAAAATCAGAAAATGTAATCCTGATTTAGTTATTGGTGTTGGCGGCGGCAGTGCCTTGGACTTAGCAAAGGCTGCAGCGGTACTGGCGAAAAATGAAGGTTTTGTTGAGGACTATTTAAATTTGAGCGGTACTAAAAAGTTTACCAATAAAGGGTTGCCGAAAATATTAATTCCTTCGACATCTGGCACTGGTGCTGAAGTCACAGATATTGCTGTTTTTTCATTAGAAGATACAAAGGACGTCATTAACCATGAATATTTATTAGCAGATTATGCGATTGTAGACCCTGTATTAACCTACACACTTCCTCCGAGAGTATCGGCAGCTAGTGGGATTGACGCTTTTACACATGCACTTGAGGCATACACCTCGAAAAATGCTACACCTTTAACAGATACTTTAGCATTAGAGGCCATGAGGCGGATCCTTCCTAATATAAGAAAAGCAGTTTGGAACGGTGAAGACAAAAAAGCCCGAGAAGAAATGTCATTAGGGAGCTTATTGGCTGGCTTAAGTTTTTACAATGCTGGTGTGGCGGGTGTTCATGGATTAGCATATCCACTAGGAGGACTTTTCAAGCTTTCGCATGGTGAATCAAATGCGGTTTTACTGCCATATGTCTATGATCATATATGGCCAGCCTGTATTGAAAAAATGGTGAAAGTTGCCGAGATCCTTAAGATTCCATCATTTGGGAAAACTGAGCGAGAAATTGTAAAGAATGTAATTAAAAGTTTATTAGATTTAGTTCAGGATGTGGGGTTACCATCAACGCTAGCTGATTATGGAATACAACATGAAGATATAAAAAGGCTATCGGAAAATGGATTTAAGCAGAAAAGGCTCTTAAACAGAAGTCCCATGCCTTTAAGTATGGAGGCAATTGAACAAATATATCTAAATGCCTTTGAGGGAGTCTTACAAAAAAATCGCTAATGAGGGATTGGAGGGCTTTCGATGTATAAAACAACCATTGATCCGCGTGTATCGGAGACGGATGGTGTTGGTCATATCAACAATACCACGATCCCCATTTGGTTCGAAGCCGGGCGTAACCCGATTTTTAAACTGTTTACCCCTGATGACATGTTTGAAAATTGGAAAATGATTATTATCAATATGGCTGTAGAATATGTGAATCAAATATATTTTGGCAGAGAGGTAGAAGTAATTACATGGGTGAAACGGATTGGTAATTCTAGTTTAGAGTTATATGAAGAAATCCATCAAGATGGGAAAGTCTGTGCAAAAGGAACTGTTACCTATGTGAATTTCAACCTCCATTTGCAAAAATCTGAACCGATTCCTTCTTCGATTAGAAGGGAACTTGAAATACACCTTTACGAATCTAAAAGTATGTGAAATCATAAAAGAGGAAGACCCTAAATCCTTAAAGATTTAAGGTCTTCCTCTTTTTTACCATTGTCTTGGTTGATAATTTAAATCGTTAAACAATTGATTTTTTTCTTTTTTGGTTAAGTCTCTCCATTGGCCAATAGCCAGGTTACCTAAATGAATATTCATAATCCGAATTCGTTGTAAACGCTGGACCTCATATCCAAGTGCAGCACACATCCGGCGGATTTGGCGGTTTAAACCTTGTGTCAGAATGATACGAAAAACATACCTCGATATCTGCTCAACTTGGCAGGGAAGTGTTTTGGTATCTAGTATCTCTACACCGGCTGCCATTCTTTTCAAAAATTCAGCAGAAAGGGGCTTATCAACCGTAACAATATACTCTTTCTCATGCTTATTTTCGGCCCGGAGTATTTCATTAACGATATCTCCATCATTCGTAAGGAGGATTAATCCATCTGAATCTTTATCAAGTCTGCCAATATGAAAAATCCTTAATGGATGGTTGACCAAATCAATGATATTTCCTTTAATATGCCGCTCTGTTGTGCTTGTAATACCAACGGGTTTATTCAAGGCGATGTAGACATAATCTTTTGAAACTCTAATTGGTTCTCCATTGATGCAAACCTCATCCCCTGGTTCAACCTTGCTGCCAACTTGTGCCACTTTACCATTGATGGTTACTCTTCCTTCACTAATCCATTTATCTGCTCCGCGTCGAGAAGTTTTTCCCGACTCGGATATAAATTTATTTAATCGCAGGTTAAACACATCCTTAATGGGTTGAATATGTTAATAGAATACTGAACCATTCATTTATTTTCAAGATTTATTAAAATCGATTTTTTACATAAGCCAACATTTTTTCGTTCATATTAATTATTTAGTGGAATGACAAAAGGTTTCTCTAGACCCACTAGATATTTTTCCTCGATAATATAGGAGATAGAAGTGAGGGATATAGAATGGAAAAACATGTTTCTTCGGATTTACGAAGAGGGGAACGGGGAGCGATTATTAGTATTATCGCCTACCTATTTTTGTCTGCAATAAAATTAGCAGTCGGCTATATGGCTGAATCAGAGGCATTGAAAGCAGATGGGTTGAACAATGTAACGGATATTATCGCCTCTTTTGCTGTCCTCATTGGCTTACGATTATCGCAGCGTCCCGCAGACGATGATCATCCTTATGGTCATTGGAAAGCGGAATCGGTTGCTTCATTGGTTGCCTCTTTTATTATGATGGCAGTTGGACTTAAAGTCCTCTACGAGGCATTGTTAAATGTATTAAATGGGGATACACAGTCTCCAGACGTTATTTCAGCGTGGACAGGGCTTTTTTGTGCAATCATTATGTATTTTGTTTATCGCTATAATAAAAAACTAGCGAATGAAATAAACAGCCAGTCTGTTATGGCTGCAGCGAAGGATAATTTATCTGATTCTTGGGTCAGTGTTGGTACATCCGTTGGGATAATTGGGGCAGCTGTTGGATTCCCTTGGTTAGATCCATTGGCGGCAGGCATCGTTGGAATTCTCATTTGTAAAACGGCATGGGATATTTTTAAAGAAGCTTCTCATTATTTAACAGATGGTTTTGACGAAAAAGAAATGGATACATATAAAAAAACGGTTATGCTTTGCAGCGGTGTTAAAGGAGTAAAAGAAGTTAAAGCGAGGAATTATGGTAACCGTGTTGTTGTGGATGTAGTGATTCTCGTTAATTCTACTCTTGATATAAAAAATGCCCATGATATTGCAACAAAGGTTGAGAACGAGTTAATCGGAAAGCACAATGTCTATGAGGTCCATGTGCATGTTGAACCGAATTAAGATAGGGAGAAAGATGGGATAAATTCAGTTCCCATCTTTTTTAAATTATTTCTTTTTCCTTTTGCTTCTAAAAACCGTCATATTGCTACTTTCCCAGCCTCTTGAAAGAACGTAGTTGCCACTAACAGTGTCAATGGATTTAAAATTATTCGGTTTTTCCTTCTTCCTGTTCTCTTGAACCGGTTTCTTTGGAAGATCTTTGTGGGCGAAATCACTGACTTCTAGAGAGTCCGGTTTAGGTTTATTTGCTTCTACTTCTAGATTCTTCTCGGGTTTATCTGGAATAAAATCAAGAATGTTTCTCTGTTTTGTGCTTGAATTTGGGAGCATGAAGCCTCCAAATGCAGGTCTTTCAGTTCTTTTATTATCACCAGCTTCTCTCTTCCTTTCACCAAATGAAAAAAGCGACATTCTTTTTAAGCACCTCCTGTTTCGCATTTTAGGGCACCATAAAAAATACTAACCAACAAAAATAGAACATGATCTTGTTTGAATTAATTTACGTAACCTAATCATACTTTGTATAGGCAACTGCACCATATGAATAGCTGCAAAAAAAATATCCCCAAAAGAAAAAACAGTTTACATCACATCATGACATAAACTGTTTTAAAAATAACTAACACTGCTAATCTTTTTCCTCTGTATCAAGCAGGTAGGTTTCGATGAGCTGTTCCAGTTGCTCGAGTTCTTTTTTCCAAAGGGATGCTGGGTTTGATTTTAGAGATAAAAGGGCGCTTTGAATGAGGAATTTTCTTGGCATCCTTGTTTGTAATAATTCTTCTTGGATGAAGTCTAGCAGTTCAGTATATCTTTCTTGGCTCGTTTCATTTTGGAAATGCTTTGGAATGGAGCTCCTGATATTTTGGGTTATTTTATAGAGGCTGCCTATTAATTCATGATTGTTTGGTTCACAGCCTGGCAGCCATTTTTCCAATACTTCGTTTTCAAGCAACTGCTCTTTTGATTCTGACACTTCATTGACCAAATTTACTAATCGTTCCACACTATAACCAACCACTTTCTTGATCCTTTCCCCCGAGGGATTAGCCAAGCGATTATACATAAGGTTATGTTGTAACATACCTGTGAACATAATGGCGCAATCTAATAGATAAGGTTTCTTGTCTTCACCGAAGATATCGATAAACCGTCTAAACATCCAGCCAAGGGAACGGATTCGACTTCGTTGAATGAATTGTTTAAGATCAACATCATTTGAAGCTTGTACTTCTTCATATAGGGTAATTAATTTGTATTTCTTGTTTGTCAGCATTTGTAATTCTAGTTGTTTTTTGAAAATCTCAATATTCGCTGGATCTTGGCCAAGCATTAATTCATTGCGTTCTTTTTCGATTTGCTTATAAATCGTCTTATAAATCGCAATTAATAATTCACCTTTTGATGAAAAATAATTATAAAAAGTACCTTTCGAAATACCGCTAAAATCTAATATATCTTGAATGGAGGTAGCTAGGTATCCTTTTTCAATAAATAATTGAAGTGCCATTTTTATGACATGCTGTTTGCGATTCTTCATAAAATCACCTTTATATTCAATTTGTACTCATAGTATAAATAGATAGTACATGAAATAAGTATATCATTAAAAATCAATATTTATATAGATTTTTTTGTTGCAAAATATAAACTATCGGTATATTATTAGTAAGGCGTGAAACGGGTGTCTAATAAATGAACTATGAGTATATAATGGGGGTATAAAAATGGAAAATGTAAATTCTGAAACAAAACGTCCTCCATATGGGATTATTTCGATCCTGATGATTGGAGCATTTATAGCTTTTTTAAATAATACCTTACTAAATATTGCCTTACCATCCATAATGAAAGACTTAGAAATTGATGCAGCGACTGTACAATGGCTGACAACTGGCTTTATGTTAGTAAACGGTATTTTAATACCGACATCAGCCTTTTTAATTCAAAAATATTCTGTCCGCCAGTTATTTATCGCTGCGATGGGATTATTTACGCTAGGAACGATTGTTGCGGGTCTCGCACATGTATTTCCTTTATTATTGACTGGAAGATTACTTCAAGCATCCGGCTCAGCCATCATGATGCCATTGTTGATGAATGTCATGTTAGTAAGCTTCCCAGTGGAAAAACGGGGGGCAGCAATGGGTGTATTTGGTCTAGTGTTAATGTTTGCACCTGCCATTGGCCCTACATTATCTGGATGGTTAATTGAACATTACGATTGGAGAATGCTATTCCATTTTGTCACACCAATTGCTGCGGTGGTCTTACTACTTGGCATTTTCTTATTGAAAGATAAAAAAGAAAAAGTCGATATACGACTTGACTTCTTGTCGGTTATCCTTTCAAGTGTTGGGTTTGGTGGAATCCTTTACGGATTTAGTTCTGCCGGTAAGAAGGGATGGGACAGTCCTGAAGTATATGGAACGCTAATTATCGGTATCATTACATTAACCATATTCATATTACGTCAACTGAAACAAGATAAACCAATGCTTAATTTCACGATTTATAAATATCCAATGTTTGCCCTATCATCCGTGATCTCGATGGTAGTAACAATGGCGATGTTCTCAGGGATGCTGCTCTTACCGATTTATGTCCAAACACTTAGAGGGATTTCCCCATTAGATGCTGGTTTAATGCTCTTACCTGGGGCGATTGTCATGGCATTTATGAGTCCGATTACCGGAAAGTTATTTGATAAATTTGGTGGGAAAATGTTAGCCATCGTTGGCCTTGCGATTACAGTGGTGACAACATATTATTTAAGTGAATTAACACTTGAAACTACCTATACGGAATTAATTATTTTATATACGGTCAGGATGTTTGGTATGTCCATGGTTAATATGCCTGTATCAACCAATGGATTAAATCAATTACCGAAACGATTTTATCCTCACGGTACAGCGATGAATAATACCTTGTCACAAGTATCAGGTGCTATCGGTACCGCTTTATTGGTTACGATCATGTCCAACGTTGCTGAATCAAGAGCAAAAGAATTGGGAGAAAAAGCAATGTCCCAACTGACAGAACAACCTACGGCAGAAATCATGGCTCAAATGAAACAAAAAATCATGATGCAATCGATGCTTGATGGAATCAATTTTGCATTCTTTGTTTCTATTTTTATTGCCGGATTGGCACTCGTTCTTGCTTTCTTTATGAAACGTGCTACACCAGCAGAGGATCCGATGGATGAAGTGAAAGTGGAAAAGAAAGTGGTTAATAATAAGTTAGTTGAAAACTAAGGTAAATCATAAAAAAACAGTTCTATATTTAGAACTGTTTTTTTCTATTTATCGGAAGAATAGTTGCTTTTTTGAAGATAAACAATCAATATAAATAAGGGAAAATAGTTAAGGAGGATTGGAACATGTCAGCTTTTGAAAATGCTTATATTGAACGATGCAATAAAGAAACTGAAACAATGATTGCTACCGAATCTAACGATTTTTTGGAACAAACAATCACCTATTTAAAAGAACATAAGAATGAATTTATTTACATGGAATCAAATATTTTTGAAGAAATTGGCGTCGAGGGTTTATCTTTAGAAATGGATGATGTATTTGGTACATATGATGTGATGCTTGGATTAAAGCTCCAGAAAAAGTTTGAGAAGCCATTAAAGGAACATTTAAATGCCCATTTACATGGAGATGAGGCGAAATTTGATTTGATGTTCAGCCACGAGGATGGTCTTTGGGATTTGAATTTTACGTTAAACTATGTTGACGGATTCAGTGACGAAATCTCCCTTAGCGGGGCGTTTGAAATCATATACCGTTTTCTATCAAAACTTGTTGCTGATGTAAAAGCATAACTTAATGATAAAATTTTTCAGACTATACCCTGTGGGATAGTCTTTTTTATCGTTCTGCACGAGAGGAATTAATTCTTTTAAGATTCTGATTTCGGTAGTATGATGGTTTAATAAATAGGTATAAGAGTGGAGGTAGTCTAACTTGTATTATGGATGGATTGTTGTTGGCCTTACGTTTATCGCAGTACTGATTGCGGCAGGGATTCGCTCAATTACAGGAGTAATTCTAATTCCTTTAGAACTTGAATTTGATTGGAGTCGAACTGCGATTTCATTTGCATTTGCGATAAATTTAACGCTATATGGTTTTTCTGGTCCATTTATCGCTGCCGGTTTTGAGCGATTTGGAATCAGGAAAATGATGGGGTATGCGATGCTCTTGTTAGTGGCAGGGATGTATCTAAGCTTGATCATGACAGAGTTATGGCAGTTAAACCTTATTTGGGGAGTTATTATTGGTTTAGGTTCTGGCGTTTTTCTTTCTGTTCTCTCGGCAACTGTAGCCAATAACTGGTTTGAAAAGCGGAGGGGGTTTGTGCTAGGCTTACTTATGGCTGGGACGGCAGCAGGCCAGATGATTTTTTTGCCATTATTATCTTATTTAACAGAACAATTTTCCTGGCGTTCAGGTCTGTATGTTTTTGCTGTATTGGGAGTTATCCTTATTCCGATCATTTTCATTTGGATGAGGGATAAGCCTGCTGAGAAAGGGCTGCTTCCTTATGGTGCAGATTCAGTTTTAGACCCATCTGATTCTGTGAATAAAAAGAATCCAATCTCCTCAGCTTTTGAAGTATTATGGATTGGAGTTCGATCCTTGCCTTTCTGGTTGTTGTCCTTAAGCTTTTTTATTTGTGGATTGTCGACAGCAGGATTAATCGGCACCCATTTTATTCCTGCATCTACTCACCATGGAATCCCCGAAGTTCATGCCGCAAGCTTAGTTGCTTTTATGGGGATATTCAATATTATCGGTACGATGTTTGCTGGCTGGCTGTCGGATCGCTTTGATAATCGCTGGCTTCTGTTTTGGTTTTATGGCTTGAGAGGATTGTCCTTACTTATCTTGCCGTTTGCATTTGAAATGAAATCCTACTTGATGCTGATAGGATTTGCCATTTTTTATGGGTTAGATTGGATTGCAACTGTTCCTCCGACTGTTCGTCTAGCTTCGGATCATTTTGGAAAAGAACGGGGAGCGATTATTTATGGATGGGTATTTGCTGCCCATCAATTAGGATCAGGTGCTGCTGCCTTTTTAGGAGGATATTTTTATGAAGTATTCCATAGTTATACCCTTACCTTCCTTTCTGCAGGAGCTCTATGTATCATTGCAACACTGTTTGTTCTAAGTGTTAAGAAAAAAACACCACTGTCTTCCGAGGCAATCGAGGTATGAGCTTGAAAGGGGTAAGTTATGAGTCAAATACAAAAAACAGCTTTAGTACTAGGAGCAACTGGTCTGATTGGCAAAGAACTAATCAAAATAGTAACCCAACAAAATCTATATGAAAAAATTATCTTGTTGACTCGAAGACCGATTGAAATTGAGGAGAGTGTCTGTGAGCAGCATGTGATAAATTTTGATGAATTACATCATTATCGTGAAATGTTTCAGGTGACAGATGTTTATTGCTGTTTAGGGACAACAATAAAAAAAGCAAAAACGAAAGAGGCATTTCGTAAAGTCGATTATGATTATCCTGTACAAGCTGCCAAATTCGCAAAGGAGCAAGGAGTGGAGCAATTTCTGATTGTTTCCGCTATGGGCGCTGATACAAAATCACCCTTCTTTTATAGTCGAGTAAAAGGAGAGGTTGAGGAAGCGCTAATAAAGTTGAACTTCCCATCACTGTCTATTTTCCGTCCCTCCTTATTGTTAGGGAGCAGGGAAGAGTTCCGCTTTGGAGAAAAGATGGCTGAAAAAGTAAGCAGTTTGTTAAATCCTTTAATGGTAGGACCATTACGACCTTATAAACCAGTACATGCCAGCACTGTTGCCGCTGCTATAGCTATGGTCGCATTAGGAAAAAGTAAAGGAGTCAAAGTCTATTCCTCTCATGAAATCGACCAGATGATTGGTCATACAAAATGGAAAAAGAAAAATTAAATGAAAATCAATGAAAAGTGGACTTAGAAGAGTCTACTTTTTTATTTGTACAGCAAATTAAATGATTTTGTCGAAAATAAATTTGTAAGAAAATCTATCAAATTCGTTTAAATAATTGTAAAAAAATACTATTTTTCTATTAATAGCCTTGGTTCCATCGTTTACAAACCTCATATTTCTTAAAAATGGTTTCGATGGAATTTTACAAAATTTTTTGTTGCAGTATGTTAAATTGATAAAAGATTCAGAATTGTACAAGTAATTGTGAAATTTACATACTGAGCATTAGATAGCTTGCACGATTTTACACCCTGTATAATGAAATGCTTTAGGTGGAGCTGTAAAATGAAAAATAGATGCAGAATTTTCAGTGAAATTTGAATAAAAAAAGGAGGGTTTCTAATTGGAAAAAATCCAGCGCATTTCCCTTAGCAATCTTGAAAAAAACTTTCAAGAGGTTGAAAGAGCACTTACGACCCAAGAAGCTTTAGAAGAATCTAATCGCTGCCTCTATTGCTATGATGCTCCTTGTATTAAAGCCTGCCCGACAGGAATTGATATCCCTACCTTTATAAAAAAAATCGCTTCCGGAAATTTACTAGGCTCAGCAAAAACCATAATGTCATCAAATCCAGTTGGAGCAAGCTGTGCACGTGTATGTCCAACTGAGGAATTATGTGAAGGTGCATGTGTCCTCAATCATTCCACAAAACCGATCATGATTGGAAACTTGCAAAGATATGCCACTGATTGGGCAATTAGAAATGAGCAAACATTATTCGAGCCTGGTGTTCGCAATGGAAAGTGTGTTGCCATTATTGGCGGTGGTCCGGCAGGATTATCTGCTGCCAGAGAGTTAGCCAGATTCGGATACGATGTAACCATCTACGAAGCGGCCGAAAGGGCTGGGGGCTTAAATACTTATGGAATTGTTTCATTCCGATTACCACAAGCGATTTCCTTTTGGGAAGTGGAACAAGTTGAAAAGCTCAATGTAACGATTAAAACCAATACAATGGTTGGAAGAGATGTATCAGTAGATGAATTATTAGAAAACTATGATTTTATTGTTTTGGCAGTGGGAATGTCATCGGTACCGGATTTAGGAATTGAAGGGGAAGATCTTGAAGGTGTCCATGATGCGATTGAATTTGTAAAAAATACAAAGAGCGGCACGATTACAAATAACTTTGTCGGTAAGCGGTTGGCAGTTGTGGGTGCTGGGAATACGGCGATTGATGGGGCAACCTGTTCTGTTCGCTTAGGTGCTGAAAATGTAAAAATCCTCTACCGCAGAACAGCGGAAGAAATGACCGCTTATGATTTTGAATATGAGTTTGCCAAACAGGATGGTGTGGAATTCCGCTGGTTAACAGCTCCTAAAAGGATAATTGGTGATGAAAATGGGAAGGTAACGGGGATTGAGTGTTTAAAAATGGAGCTAGGTGAACCGGATCCAGATGGACGACGCAGACCTATTCCTGTAGCAGGGTCAGAGTCGATTATCCCGGTGGATGCCGTTATCAAAGCAATTGGACAAACCAGATATTATGAACTATTTGAGAAATTTGGAGTACAGCACCAAGGCGGAGTGGTTACAGTCAATTCAGAAACCTATCAAACTTCGAATCCTAAAATTTTTGCCTGTGGGGATGTTGTTTTCGGAAAAGGAAAAGGCGACGCCATGGTCGTTACGGCAGCTCAACAAGGAAAACTAGCTGCACATAGTATTCATAAGCTTACCAGTGCAGTCGGAACTGCTTAATTTCTAAAAGTAACCTAAAAACATGTAAGCGTTTTCTGTATATATTTCGATAAGGGGTGATTTCCAAATGGCTGATTTACGTATTAATCTTGCAGGGATAAAATCTCCAAACCCGTTTTGGCTGGCATCTGCTCCCCCTACCAATTCGGGGTATCAAGTGCAACGAGCATTTGAAGCAGGATGGGGAGGGGCAGTTTGGAAGACGTTAGGAGACCCAATCTTAAATGTCTCCTCCCGGTTTGCTGCGATTAGTTTTAATGGTCAAAGAGTGGCTGGCTTTAACAATATCGAGCTCATTACCGACAGGCCACTGGACGTCAATTTAAAAGAAATCTATGAAACAAAAAAGCGATTTCCAGACCATGCGATTATAGCCTCACTAATGGTGGAACCAAAGCAAGAAAAATGGCATGAAATCGTTAAGCGCGTCGAAGATGTAGGTGTTGATGGCCTTGAATTAAATTTTGGCTGTCCACATGGTATGGCGGAACGGGGAATGGGTTCTGCATCAGGCCAGGTTCCAGCATTAGTGGAACGGCAAACCTATTGGGTGAAAGAGGTGGCCCAAACTCCTGTTATTGTTAAATTAACACCAAACATTACCGATATTACAGCAACAGCAGAGGCAGCCTGTAATGGCGGGGCAGATGCGATCAGTATGATCAACACGATAAATAGTTTAATGGGGGTTGATCTGGATTCATGGAATACGATTCCGCATGTTGCGGGAAAAGGTGCACATGGCGGCTATTGTGGTCCGGCCGTTAAGCCAATAGCCTTAAATATGGTTGCTGAATGTGCTCGCCATGCCAATATCAATGTTCCTATTTCAGGAATTGGTGGAATTTCAAACTGGCAGGATGCCGTAGAATTCATGCTCATGGGGGCTACTGGTGTGCAAGTTTGTACAGCTGCCATGCATCATGGATTCCGAATCGTTGAGGACATGATTGAAGGACTTAGCCATTATTTAGATAGCAAGGGGATTAAGTCCGTTTCAGAAATCATTGGAAAATCAGTTCCAAGATACTCTGATTGGGGGAACTTGGATCTAAATTATAATATCGTTGCCAAAATTAACACCGATGTTTGTATCAATTGTAATAAGTGTCATATCGCCTGTGAGGATACCTCTCACCAATGCATTGATATGTTAACAGATGATAATGGTCAAAGTTATTTAAAAGTACGAGAAGAGGATTGTGTCGGCTGTAACTTATGTTCAATTGTTTGTCCGGTAGATGGAGCGATTGACATGATTGAAATTCCAAATGAATTACCAGTGATGAGTTGGAACGAGCGTCAAGCAGCACTGAGTCTTGCGACAGAGTGTAAAGTCGACGTCAATAAATAGGTTAGGAGGCGATTGTTTATGAAAAAACTAATTAAGAATGGAACGATTGTCACTGCTGCTGATACGTTTCAAGCGGATGTTTTAATCGAAGATGGAAAGGTATCTCAGATTGGATCGAATTTAACCGCATTAGGTGCTGAAGTCATCGATGCAAAGGGCTGTCTAGTATTGCCTGGAGGAATTGACCCTCACACTCACCTAGATATGCCGTTTGGCGGAACGGTAACAAAAGATGATTTTGAAACGGGGACGATCGCAGCGGCCTATGGTGGTACGACAACGGTGATTGATTTTTGTTTAACCAATAAGGGAGAACCCCTGAAAAATGCAATACAAACTTGGCATGATAAATCAAAAGAAAAAGCGGTCATTGACTATGGATTCCACTTAATGATTGCAGAAATAAATGAGGAAGTATTAAACGAATTGCCGTATGTGATAAATGAAGAAGGAATTACTTCTTTTAAAGTGTTTATGGCCTATAAGAATGTATTCCAGGCAGATGATGAAACACTCTTCCGAACACTTATCTCAGCGAAAGAGCATGGTGCTCTTGTAATGGTACATGCTGAAAACGGTGATGTCATTGATTATTTAACGAAAAAGGCGATTTCAGAAGGAAAGAAAGAACCTATTTACCATGCGTTAACAAGACCACCAGAGCTTGAGGGAGAAGCAACGGGGCGAGCAGCTAAGCTTACTGGACTAGCAAACTCGCAATTATATGTTGTACACGTTTCTTGTGCCGATGCGGTTGAAAAAATTGCCGAAGCACGCAGTAAAGGCTTTGATGTTTGGGGAGAAACCTGTCCACAATATTTGGTTTTGGATCAAAGTTACTTAGAAAAACCAAATTTTGAAGGAGCAAAATACGTTTGGTCGCCGCCACTTAGAGAGAAATGGAATCAAAATGTCCTTTGGAATGCGTTGAAAAGTGGACAACTGCAAACAATCGGTTCTGATCAATGCTCCTTCGATTTTAAAGGTCAAAAAGACTTAGGACGCGATGATTTTACAAAGATTCCAAATGGCGGACCAATCATCGAGGATCGAATCTCGATTTTATTCTCGGAGGGGGTGAAGAAGGGAAGAATTAGTTTAAATCAGTTTGTTGATATTACTTCTACGCGTATTGCTAAGCTATTTGGCTTATATCCGCAAAAGGGTACGATTGCTGTTGGTGCTGATGCAGATATCGTGATTTTTGACCCAACGATTGAGCGTGTGATTTCTGCAGAAACCCATCATATGGCTGTTGATTACAATGCCTTCGAAGGAATGAAGGTGACCGGTGAGCCTGTTTCTGTTCTTTCACGTGGTGAATTTGTCATCCACGAAAAACAGTTCGTCGGTAAACCGGGTTCTGGTCAATATTTGAAGAGAGCAAAATACAGTATGTACACACCATTAGCCCAAAATCAACCTTTATCCATTTAATTAAGAAACGATCGTACTATCTCCCTTCAGGATTGAACCTCCTCACGCAATTGCTTGCCCATCTGCAGGCAATTGCCCTTTTAAAATTTTGATCGTTGTCGGTTTTGTCTGAATTTGTGTCGTTAAATTCTATTTTTTAAACCGAAAAAGGAGTGTTCATATGAAAAAAAGCCACTTAAAGTCTTCAGATTTATTACCTATTCAACAAAAAGACCGCAAAATTTCTTCTTTAGGTTATTCATTTATGTGGGTTGGGATGGTCGTCGTTCTCGCTACTTTTGCTATCGGTGGTGCAGGAGTCGTTAATCTATCTTTACCACTTGTCATCCTTGCGACGATAATTGGTTCATTAGCGATTGGATTTTTTATTTCTTTAATTGCCGATATTGGAATCGAGCATGGCTTATCCTTTCCTGTTTATATGAGAGCACCATTTGGTACCATCGGAACACATATCCCTTCCATCACTCGTGGGGTTGCGGCTTCTGCGTGGTTTGGTATAAATACTTACTTCGGCGCGACTGCAATGAATGGGATCTTAAATATTTTATTTGGGTTTGATAATTGGTTTGTTTGTTTCCTTATCTTCGCGGCCGTGCAATTGATTAACACTGCTCTAGGAATCAAATCAATCGAACGGTTTGCTGACTTAGCAGCACCGATTATCATGATTATATCCATCTGGATGTACATGTCATTATCTGATCAGGCTCAAGCTGCTGGAAGAAATGTATGGACTTGGGTGGAATCACCGGTTACTGGTGGAGCAGCCTTCACAGCCTTTATGGTCGTTATTTTTAGTAATATGGGATTTTGGGCGACATTGAGTGCCGATATTCCATCGATCTCACGATTTATGAAGGCTCCTGCAAACGAAAAGAATTGGTTTAAGCGGAATAAAAGTTCTCTTATTGGAAACCTAATAGCCATGCCACTCACTCAAACATTTATGATTATCATTGGTGCTGTTTCCTATATTGCTGTTTTAAATGCAGATCCAGTTGTTGCACTTCAAGAATCAGCAAGTGGTATTATTCTTGCCATCTTACTTTTAATGATCGTTTTAGCGCAATGGTCCACTAATACCGCGGCAAACGTAGTCCCAGCAGCAACAATATTCTCCAATGTCGGTGGTCCGAAGTTCCCGTTCTGGGCGGGGGTTATAACAGCTGGTATTGTTGGTACGATTGTTCAACCTTGGGAGTTATTTGGCGTCATCATCCCGATTCTGTTAATTGTAGGCGGAATTTTATCAGCGATTGTTGGAATCTTATTTTCTGATTATTATTTGCTTCGTAAACGTCGAGTCAATGTACCTGAATTGTATGAAGATAATGGACAATATAAATATATGGGCGGCGTGAATTTAGCTGGATTTATTGCATGGATCATTGGCGGGTATTTAGCCTATTTATTACCTTCCTATGGGTTTTTAGTAGGATTTTTGGTTGGAGCAGGTATTTACTATGTTCTAGCTAAATTCTGGTGGTTTAAGAAATATCAGCAAGCCGAAATTGAAGACCCAAGTGATGAGAAATATTTAGGGATTTCTGTTGGCAGGGATTGGGTCATTGAGGAATATGAATTTGAAGCGGTTATCGAAGAAACTCCATCAAGCTTGAAATTTGATTGATGATCAACTCTATTATTAGGAGGATACCATGTCAGATTACAACCAATTTCTAGATGAACGGGATAAACTGGATTTTCTCATTCAGAAGGGATATCGCATTAATCGTGTACATGAGCATTTAGACGGAGCATCTGTCGAGTTTTTCCATCCTGAGAAAAATGAAAAGGAATTGCTTTTAATCGGAACAGCTAATGCAAGAAAGTATTTTTCAAGTTTACTCATTAAACAAAATTTAGGGATTGAGTAAAGAAAAGCGGAAGCGCCCTGGTCAGCGGCGTATGGCATGGAGCGCTCCAACTGAGAAAAGGAAACACGAAGAGCGGTAGCGATTCGATGTGACTTATCGTAGGACGGAGAGCGAAGGACACTAGCCGCTAGGACGCTGGAGCTGGACATTTCTCGAAGTCGAATTTTATACGCATATAATTCTAAAAAGGAAAAGGATTGGAACTTTTACCAATCCTTTTTTCGAATTTTTTGTATGGAGTTAAGGGGGGGTGGACGATGAAGGAACTTTTTCAATTAACCGTAGCTGAAATTCTAGGAAGAAATTATTTTGAAAACGCTATTGTAGTCGCTGGAGAAGAGGGACTTAATCGTACGGTCAAATGGGTTCATGTTGTAGAGGTTACCAATATTCGAAACTTGTTAAATGGGAAAGAATTAATATTATCGACTGCTGTTGCCTGGAAAGAGGATGAGGAGTTACTTGTCTCGATTCTTCAGCAGCTAATTGAAAATGATGCTGCAGGACTCTGTATTGAAGTTGGCACTTATTTATCTGAAATCCCTGTTGAAGTAATCAATATTGCTAATGAACATCAGTTTCCCCTGATTGTTTTTCAAGAGGAAGTTCCATTTGTGGCGATTACGCAAGACATCCATTCAATGATTATTAATCAGCAATATCGAAAGATTACCGATTTAGAAAATTATTCACAAAGCTTGAACAAAAGATTGTTAACAACGGAAGCATACGAAGATATTCTCCAATTTATTTTTTCCGCCCTTGAGGTACAAATCATATTCCGGCTAAAGGCGCAGGATTATGAATTCGTTCCAGAAATCAATCCAACCGAAAAAAATATCATCATTCAACAATTAGAGGAGATGAAAACCGAAGAAAGCCATCATATCGCTTTTTCACCGATTCATTTGTTTGGACAGGAATATGCGGAGTTATTTATTTATTCAAGGGAAATTCCCTTCAGTGAATATGATTTATTGATTCTCGATCGGACCTCAACAGCATTAGCTCAGCATTTATTAAGAGATTTATTTGTAGAGGAAAAAAAGCGAGTAGAGGAATTTGAATGGCTCCATGGGTGGCTTGAGGGTGAACATCCGTTAGAAAGTATCCAGGAGTATTTATTTGAGCATGGGCTGAAACCAAAAACAACGGAAGCCGTTGTCCTTATCACAAAGCTGCTGTCATTTAAGGAAAAATCCTCTCATGATGTTACGTATATAAAATTATTATTTCGCTCTATTTTTGAACAAAATGGCTTTTCCGTATTAGTGGTTGAAAAAAGGAATGAAATCATTTTTATCCTCTTAAATAATCGTCCGAAAAAGAAGATGAAAGAACGGGTAAAAAGAGCCATTGATGGTATTAAGGATTCAGAGTTTATGAGAAAGAAGAGTTCCTCCCAAATATTTATGGCTGTTGGCAGGTTTATTGATCAATTGTCAGATTTACATAAAAGTTATGATTCAGCCAAAGAAACCCTTCGCATTCAGCAGCAAATGCCGAAAAAAGAAACCTATCATTTTTATGAAGATTTACATTTATATCGTCTCATTTCGCAAATGAGTAAACATATGGATTTGCAGGAGCTAGTTTTAGAGTATCTTCAGCCCGTCATCCAAAATGACCAAAAGTATAATGGAAAACTACTAGAAACTCTAAAGGCATATTTAGAGTGTAATGGCTCGAAACAAGAAACCGCCAACAAATTGTTTATTGTCCGGCAAACCTTATATCATCGCCTGCAAAAGCTTGAAAACCTGCTTGGCAATGATTTTATGGGGCATGAAAAGCGGATTGCGCTAGAGTTTATGCTGCTTGTTGCTGATTATTTATCACCCGAGCTTTTTAAGCTCGAAAATAACGTGAAAGTCATCGACTAATATTCAATTTGTGGAAGAAAAGCCTCCGTGGATGTTACAGACTGTCTAATGAAAGCACTACCATTTTTCGAGATAATGGAATTACGGAGATTTAATTTTAGGAGGGATACGAATGGGTGTTACTAAAAACGAAACGACGGTTCTTCAAAATTATATTAATGGTGCTTGGGTTGATTCGAATAGTGGGCAAACACTGGATGTACCGAATCCAGCAACTAATGAATTATTAACCAAGGTACCTGTTTCCACGAAGGAAGATGTAAATAGGGCAGTTGCCGCTGCAAAGGAAGCGTTTAAGGCATGGAAAAAGGTTCCTGTTCCAAAGCGGGCAAGAATTCTCTTTAAATATCACTATTTGCTAACAGAAAAACACGAAGAATTGGCACGATTAATCGTTCAGGAAAATGGTAAGGCCTATAAGGAAGCATATGGTGAGGTGCAACGCGGGATCGAGTGCGTTGAATTTGCCGCAGGAGCGCCTACTTTAATGATGGGGGAAACCTTATCTGGAATCGCCGAAGACATTGATTCGGAAATGTTCCGTTATCCACTAGGGGTTGTTGGTGGTATCACGCCATTTAATTTTCCAATGATGGTTCCACTTTGGATGTTTCCATTAGCCATCGCCTGTGGAAACACCTTTGTGTTAAAACCTTCGGAGCGTACGCCGATTTTAGCTAATAGACTTGTAGAGTTGTTTACAGAAGCTGGTGCACCGGCGGGGATATTAAATGTGGTCCACGGGGCACATGATGTGGTTAACGGTTTACTTGAACATCCAGATATTGCCGCGATCTCCTTTGTTGGATCTCAGCCTGTGGCGAAATATGTGTATGAACGGGCAGCAGCCAATGGGAAACGTGTCCAGGCTCTTTCCGGTGCGAAAAATCACCATATTGTCATGGCAGATGCGGATATGGATAAGGCAGTTCAGCATATTATCAGCTCTACCTTTGGCAGCGCAGGTCAACGTTGTATGGCTTGCAGTGCGGTCGTAGTAGTTGGCGATAATGAGCCATTTGTTCAAGCGTTAAAGAAAAAAGCGGATGAATTAAGTATTGGCAACGGCATGGATGAAGAGGTGCTCCTAACACCAGTCATTCGAAAAGAGCACCGTGATAAAGTTCTCGGCTATATCGAAAAGGGAGTAGAAGAAGGTGCAGACTTAATCCGAGATGGACGAAGAGAAATGGGTGATCATCCGCAAGGAAATTTCTTAGGACCAACTATTTTTGATCACGTCCGTCCGGAAATGACGATTGCAAAAGACGAAATCTTTGCCCCGGTTTTGAGCTTACTGCGTGCTAATGATTTGGATGAAGGATTAGAGTATATTCGAAAATCTAGGTACGGGAACGGAGCAACAATTTATACCAATAATGCCAAAGCAGTCCGTCAATTCCGAGAAGAAGCAGATGCCGGGATGCTTGGAATCAATGTGGGTGTCCCAGCAACGATGGCCTTCTTCCCATTCTCAGGCTGGAAGGATTCATTCTATGGTGATCTTCACGTCAATGGTAAAGATGGCTTGAACTTCTATACTCGTAAAAAAATGATAACTTCTCGTTTTGATGCATAGTAGTAAGTAAAGGAGGGATCGATATGGTTGAAACGAGTCAATCACAGGAAACTTTAATAGATTTGGATGATCAATATCTTTGGCATTCAATGAAGCCGTATAATCCGAAGGCAACGATTGTTGCTACAAAAGCTGAAGGTTCTTGGGTTACCGATGCTGACGGGAATCGTTATTTAGATGCCATGGCTGGCTTGTGGTGTGTGAATGTAGGTTATGGGAGATCCGAGCTTGCGGAGGCTGCCTATGAGCAATTGAAGGAAATGGCCTATTTTCCATTATCACAAAGCCATGTTCCTGCCATTAAACTTGCAGAAAAATTGAATAGCATGCTTGATGATGAGTATGTTTTCTTTTTCTCGAACAGCGGTTCGGAAGCAAATGAAACGGCGTTCAAAATCGCACGTCAATATCACCAGCAAAAGGGTGATCCTAATCGATATAAGATTGTTTCCCGTTACCGTGCGTATCATGGAAACTCGATGGGGGCATTAGCGGCAACGGGGCAAGCGCAAAGAAAGTATAAATACGAGCCATTAGCACCTGGATTTATTCATGTCGCACCACCTGACTCCTATCGGGATGATACGAACGTGAATGATCCAATGGAATTATCCTCGATAAAAGAAATTGACCGTACTATGACATGGGAGCTTAGTGAAACAATCGCTGCGATGATCATGGAACCGATTATCACAGGTGGAGGGGTTTTGGTCCCACCAGAAGGATATATGAAAGCTGCAAAAGAAGTTTGTGAAAAACATGGTGCACTCTTAATTGTCGATGAAGTCATTTGTGGTTTTGGCCGGACGGGCAGACCATTTGGCTTCATGAACTACGATGTAAAACCGGATATCATAACGATGGCGAAAGGGATTACAAGTGCCTATTTACCGCTGTCAGCAACAGCAGTCAGGAAAGAAATCTATGAGGCGTTTAAAGGCTCAGAGGAGTACGATTATTTCCGCCATGTAAATACATTCGGGGGTAATCCTGCCGCTTGTGCCTTGGCGTTGAAGAATCTCGAATTGATGGAAAACGAACAATTATTTGCTCGTTCCAAAGAGCTTGGGGAGCAAGTATTATCTGATTTATCCAATCTACTGCAGGATCATCCATTTGTTGGTGATGTCCGCGGAAAAGGGCTTTTAATTGGGATAGAACTGGTGAAGGATAAGCAAACAAAGGAACCGTTAGAGGTTGCTTTGGTCAATCAAGTCATTGCAAATTGTAAACAGCATGGGGTATTAATCGGAAAAAATGGTGCAACCGTCGCTGGTTACAACAACGTGTTAACACTTTCACCGCCGTTAAATATAGAAATTAATGATTTGAAGTTTTTGATTACAACATTAACAGACTCACTAAAATCCATTCAGTAATTGATAAATGGGACACATGCAATATATTGCATGTGTTCTTTTTATTTTCTTTTTAATGACGGAATTCGGTGAATTGTGAAAAATGTCGGAATTTTACCAAAAGAGTAATTGACACAAAAAAAGGAAAGGTTATAATAAAATTATCAAATGTTCAGACTAGTTTTACATTTTTTCATTAATTAATATTTGTGAAAATTTGTAAAATAAAAATGAACGTATTTTTGTAACCGTTTTCTATTTGTTTTGTTTCATATTTTAAAAAATTAGGTGATTTGATTATGGCGGAGGAAAGAATTTCACGTTTAGTTGAAGTAGCTAAAATGTACTATCAGTTAGACTACAGTCAACAAGAAATCGCGAAAAAGCTAGGTATTTCCCGCCCCACCGTCTCAAGGCTGCTGGTACAGGCGGTTGAGGCGGGAGTTGTCCATATTAAAATCGTAAATCCAGCGGAGGATGTCGAGCAAATCGCCTTGCATCTAAAGGAGAAATTTCAGTTAAAACATTGTATCGTGGCTCCTGTTGCCGACTACGAAGATGAACTCATTAAGGAAAAATTGGGTGAGGCTGCAGCTGACTACTTATATAGTATTGTCAATAATGGGGATACAATTGGGATAACTTGGGGAACGACTTTATACCATCTTGTGAAAAAAATACACCCTAAGAATGTAAAGGATGTTACGGTTGTTCAACTAAATGGCGGGGTAAGTTACTCAGAGTCAAATACATATTCTTCAGAAATTATCAATGGCCTTGCAAATGCCTTTCATACAACTCCACATTTTCTTCCAGTTCCTGCAGTTGTTGACCATATAGTTGTCAAGCAGGCCATCATTGCAGACCGTCTAGTAAAAAAAGTATTAGAGTTAGGCAAACAAGCGAATATTGCAATTTTTACAGTAGGTGAACCCGGCGAACAATCAACATTAATGCATGCAGGATATTTTTTAGACAGTGACATTGAAACGTTAAGAGCGAACAAAACGGTTGGCGATATCTGTTCCCGGTTTATCGATATTTCAGGGAAAATCAGCCACGAAATCCTCAATGACCGCACTATTGGAATAGAACTTTCAGATCTATCTAAAAAGGAATTTGGGATTCTCATTGCAGGTGGTAACAGCAAAATAGATGGAATTGTCGGAGCCCTTAATGGCCGCCATGCCAATGTATTGATAACCGACCAATATACAGCGAAGGCATTGCTTGAATTGGAGGTGAATACCAGTTAATGGAGAAAGAGAGTCTGAGAGAGATTGTAAAAGAGATAGTAAGAACGACACTGTTAAAAGAAAAAAAGGTTCCGATTGCAGCCTCGAATCGTCATATTCACTTATCTCAGGCGCATTTAGAGAGACTTTTCGGCCGTGGATACCAGTTAAATAAATTGAAGGACCTGTCACAGCCCAATCAGTTTGCTGCCAAAGAAACGGTTACACTTATAGGGCCAAAAGGAAAAATTTCGAATGTCCGTATCCTCGGCCCGGCAAGAGGGAGTACGCAGGCTGAGGTGTCGTTGTTTGATGGATTTACCTTAGGGATTAAGCCGCCTTTACGCAACTCCGGTGATATTAAAGGTTCAGCACGGATTACCATTCAAGGACCACGAGGACAGATCAGCATTGAAGAAGGGTTAATCTGTGCTGCTCGCCACATTCATATGCATACCAGTGACGGTGAGGCATTTGGTTTAACGGATGGAGATATCGTTCAAGTAAAAGTTGATGGAGAGCGCGGAATCATTTTTTCAAATGTCCTAATCCGTGTTGCACCAAACTATAAGCTGGAAATGCATATCGATATTGATGAAGCAAACGCGGCAAATATTACGAACGGCCAGCTTGGAGAGATCCTTCATTTCGGAAAGTAAACAAACAGGCAGGGGCTGATGCTGGAAATGAAAGAAAAAGTAAAATCAATTGTACAGCAGGTCGTTGAAGCATATCTGCAGGAACAATTACAGAAAAATAAGAAGCAGTCGATAGCCATTCTATTAGGATATCAATCTCCTAAACCATTAGATGTTTTGGAAGCGATTTCATCCCTTTCTGATGCATTCGATGTGACATTTCTTTTAACAAAGGAATGGCTACCATTACAAGAACAAATTGATGGGAAGTCTTATCTCCTATTAGATGAAATCGGTCTAAAAGAAGTATTATCCACAATTGAAAAGACATCCATCCTCGTAGTCCCTGCAGCAACTTATCAGTTGTTAGCAAAGTTAGCGTTAACGATCGATGATGAGGTGGGGGTATGGTTGGCTATTCAATATCAATTACACGGAAAGCCAATTGTGATTGCAAACAATCATGTTGAACCAACGGTTTATCAACAAATTCATGCTCCACATACCGTACAGGAGAGAGTACAGTCCTACATACGACAAATTCGCATGGATAAAGTCAGTTGGGTTCCTTTACAAAAGTTAGTACAAACTGTGGAACAGCAAATTATTAGAAACGAAGAAAAGAAAGCTCTTATTCTAGAAAAACATATTGATAAGGCTTTTCGAGAGGGCTTAAACGAAATTTATGTTCAAAAAAACAGTCACATCACACCGGCAGCAAAGGATTTAGCGAGAGAATTGAAAGTTCAAATTAAGCAAGTTGCATCCTTGAAAGGAGGGCAGCCATGATCATTTGTAAAGTAGTTGGCAGCATTGTGTCCACTACAAAAGCGGAAAAATTAAAAGGGAAAAAACTCCTTATCGTACAGCCACTCGATATGAAGACCATTGAGGTAGATGGTAAACCATTGGTTGCTATCGATACAGTTGGATCTGGCGTTGGCGAGGTGGTCCTGCTTGTCAGTGGTAGTTCAGCAAGACAAACAGAAATAACAAATGGGGTACCCGTTGATGCTGCAATCGTAGGGATTGTCGATCAAATTGAAATACAAGGGTCGTTAACTTTCAATAAAGGAGGTAACTGAATTTGCAAATAACGGATACAGATATTAAAAAAATGGTTGAGCAGGTTCTTCAGCAATTAGGGCATTCGGCAGTGGCCGAAAAAGCTGAAGGCCCATCAACGGATATTTCACTTATGAATGGCGTGTTTTCAACCGTTGATGATGCAGCAGAAGCTGCGAATCAATCATGGCAAAAATTACGCAAGCTGCCTTTGTCAACGCGAAGACATATGATTGAAAATATGCGCCAAATCAGCCGTGAACATGTACATGAATTAGCCGAGCTTGCCGTGGAAGAAACAAAGCTAGGCAGAGTTGAGGATAAAATAGCAAAAATACTCTTAGCGATAGATAAAACACCTGGAGTGGAAGATTTAGTTAGCACCACTTACACAGGGGATGACGGGTTGACTCTGGTTGAATATGCACCAATTGGGGTATTTGGTTCCATCACACCATCAACCAACCCAGCGGCAACTGTCATCAATAATTCGATTTCTTTAATCGCAGCTGGTAATACAGTGGTCTATAATCCGCATCCTAGTGCGAAACGAGTTTCAATTAGAACGCTACAGTTATTAAATGAAGCGATTGTCGCTGCTGGAGGGCCTGAGAATGTCCTTACAACGGTAGCGAATCCGAATTTGGAAACCTCTGCACAAGTGATGCACCACCCAAGTGTAAAAGCACTTGTTGTTACAGGCGGTGGACCGGTTGTCAAAGCTGCTATGACAGTTGGCAAAAAGGTGATTGCTGCTGGGCCGGGAAATCCTCCAGTCGTGGTTGATGAAACGGCCATCATTGCAAAGGCTGCTTCCGATATCGTTAAAGGTGCGAGCTTTGACAACAACATTTTATGTACCGCTGAAAAAGAAGTTTTCGTCGTTGAGAAAGTAGCAAACACCCTTAAAGCCGAGATGATCAAGAATGGTGCTGTCGAGGTGAAGGGATATCAATTAGAAAAGCTGCTAGACAAAGTACTTACGAAGAAAAACGATAAATTCTATCCAAATCGAGATTTCATTGGAAAGGATGCTACGGTGATTCTTAAGGCAGCTGGAATTCATGCCAGCCCAGATACGAAATTAATCATCATTGAAACATCGAAGGATCACCCTTTGGTCATGACAGAAATGTTAATGCCAATTTTACCAATCGTTCGTGTTCCAAATGTAGATAAAGCGATTGAGCTTGCCGTTATTGCGGAAAAAGGGAATCGTCATACCGCGATTATGCATTCGCAAAATATTACGAACTTAACAAAAATGGCGCAGGAAATTCAAGCGACGATTTTTGTGAAAAATGGACCATCTGTCGCAGGCTTGGGTTACGAGAGCGAAGGGTTTACGACCCTAACCATCGCTGGACCTACGGGTGAAGGATTAACAAGCGCCAAAACCTTTACCCGGCAAAGACGCTGTGTCTTAGTGGATGGATTAAGAATTATTTAGTGGGTGATACAAATTGGCTGAGTCAAAGGAATTAAATCAAAAAAGCGCACAATCGAAAAAAACAAAACAATTAAAATCAACGAACACTAAAGGAGGAAATAACATGAGTCAAGAAGCTTTAGGAATGATTGAAACAAAAGGATTAGTAGGTGCAATTGAGGCAGCAGATGCCATGGTGAAAGCAGCGAATGTGACTTTAGTTGGAAGAGAACTAGTTGGTGCAGGTCTTGTTACCGTTATGGTTCGCGGAGATGTTGGTGCTGTTAAAGCAGCAACGGAGGCGGGTGCTGAAGCGGCTCAACGTGTAGGTACACTTCTTTCCGTACATGTCATTCCACGTCCAAATGGTGAGGTTGACGCACTTATTCCGAAAGCTGAATAAGGAGAAGCCAAATGGAACAATCCATTGAAAACTATATAAAAAATTTGGTCAGAGCGGCAATAGGTGGTTTGCACTATCAACATACTCGACGCACCTATGTCATTGCCAATTGGAAAATGAATAAAAATCTGTCCGAAACGGATGAGTTTTTTCAAGCAATAAACAGTAGTAGTGATGTAAGCGTAGTTATTTGCCCACCGACTCCATTATTATATCCGGCACATCTTTTAATCGAGAAACATAGAAAACCGATTACCATCGGAGGACAAAATGCCCATTGGGCAGAAAAAGGAGCTTACACCGGGGAAACCTCGTCAGAAATGCTTATGGATGTGGGGTGTCAGTATATCATCATTGGTCACTCTGAAAGAAGACAGTTTGCTCATGAAGATGATGCACTCGTTAACCATAAAGTAAAGCAATCCTTGAAGTCGGGACTTACACCTATCATTTGTATTGGAGAAACATTAGAACAGAAAAAACAGCTTCAAACTGAGAAGATTCTAAGAGAACAGCTTTTCGGAGCATTGAAGGAAATTGATTCTTCCAATTTTATTATCGCCTATGAACCGATATGGGCAATAGGAACCGGGCATTCTGCTACACATCAACTTGCCCAGGAAACACATGCCTTTATTCGTTCGACATTAAAACAATTAATTGGTCCATCAGCCGAGGAAATATCGATCTTATATGGTGGGTCTGTGAATGAAAAAAATGCGGCAGACTATAGCGCGATGCCGGATATTGACGGAGTACTTGTTGGTGGTGCCAGTTTAAATGCGCGTGTCTTTGATGAAATAATTGCTGTATTTGCCAAAGGAGAACAAAATCAATGAAAAAAGTTGCAATTGGCAGTGATCATGGTGGATACGAATTAAAAGAATACTTAAAAAAATATTTAACAGAGTTAGGCTATGAATTTCTTGATTTTGGCTGTCAAGAGAAAGAGTCCGTTGATTATCCTGATATCGCGTTTCTCGTCGGAGAAACGGTAGCAACAAATGAGGACTATGTCGGGATTATGATAGATGGAGTTGGTGTTGGCAGTGGGATGGTCTTGAACAAAATCCCTGGTATTCGTGGTGCAGTTTGTTGGGATTTATCTTCTGTAATCAACAGTCGTGAACATAATAACGCAAATGTACTTTCGATCGGCGGACAATTTATCGGGGAAGGACTAGCGAAACAATTAGTAAAAACTTGGTTAGAAACGGATTTTGCAGGTGGTCGACATGATCGCCGAGTAACGAAAATTATGGAAATCGAGAGTCGTTTTATAGGTAGAAAGTAGGTTGTATGTATGTTCGTAGCCAAAGTGATTGGAAAGATGGTCTGTACACATAAAAATGACAATTTAAAAGGGTTAAAGATTCTAATTGTCCAACCAGTCGATGATAAGCTACAGGACAAAGGTAAGCCTATTGTGGCAATAGATACCATTGGCCAGTCTGGAGAAGGAGACCTTGTCTATTTAGCAAAAAGCAGGGAATCATCCTTACCTCTTAACAAAGATTTAGTCCCGTCAGATGCCGGGATTCTTGGAATCATAGACTACTATAACGTGAGAAATTTGGAGGAATAATAAATGAACAATGCATTAGGGATGATCGAAACAAAGGGTTTAGTAGGAGCAATTGAAGCAGCAGATGCAATGACGAAAGCAGCAAATGTAACATTAGTAGGTAAAGTAAATGTTGGCGGCGGTTTAGTATGCGTGATGGTACGCGGAGATGTTGGTGCTGTTAAAGCTGCAACAGAAGCTGGTGCAGATGCTGCACAGCGTGTTGGTGAATTCTTATCCGTTCATGTTATCCCAAGACCACACTCTGATATCGAAAAAATCCTGCCTCAAGTAAAAGAATGAAACTAGCAAAAGTCATTGGCAACGTGGTTTCAACGATAAAAACACCAAGTCATCAAAATAAAAAGCTTATGGTCGTCATTCCTGTAGATGCATCCGGAAAGGAATGTGGTGAAGCGCTGATTGCCTTTGATCGTTTTCAAGCAGGAGTTGGCGACTATGTGCTGATTTTAGAAGAGGGTGGCTCGGCAAGAGAGATTTTAGAGGATCCTAATGGTTCCTTTGACGCTGTGATTGCCGGAATCGTGGACCGATTATATTAAACTTGAGGTGAACAAGGGATGCAAATAGAAGCGTTAGTTGAACAAATTACTAATCAAATATTACAACAATTAACCAATAAGGAAGAACTTAAAACAGTAAAGCCAGCAGTTTCTGGAAATGTAACCTATAAAGATGGTGCTAATTCATCTATTATTACTGGTCCATCGGTTGCGAGAATGATTGATCACACGCTATTGAAACCTGAGGCAAGCCATGCACAAATTGTCAAGCTATGTGAAGAAGCGAAAGAACACAAATTTGCAACTGTTTGTGTGAATCCCTATTGGGTTTCTACAGCAGCAAAAGAATTAAAAGGTTCGGGTGTTGGTGTCACAACGGTTGTCGGCTTCCCATTAGGGGCAACATCAACATTTGTTAAAATCGCTGAAACTCGGGATGCCATTGCCAATGGTGCAACTGAAATCGATATGGTTATCAACGTAGGTGCTTTAAAGTCAGGCGATTTTGAAACCGTAAAAAAAGATATCGAAGGTGTTGTATTAGCAGCAAATGGTCAAGCACCAGTTAAAGTAATCATCGAAACGGGTCTTCTCGAAATAGAAGAAAAGAAAAAGGCTTGTATTTTAGCAAAAATGGCAGGTGCAGATTTTGTTAAGACTTCCACAGGTTTTGGGCCTGGCTGTGCCACTGCGGAAGACATTAAATTAATGCGTGAAGCCGTTGGTCCAGAAATGGGTGTAAAAGCATCGGCCTGTGTAAGAGATTTAGATACAGCAAGAAAGCTTATCCAAGCAGGGGCAACTAGAATTGGAGCAAGCTCAAGCATCGCCATCATAACCGGTGGCCAAGGTACAGGTTATTAAAATGGTAAAAATGAGTTTTTCATATTCTCTGAAAAACTCATTTTTTACCTTGAGTATTGCAAATATTTTTACAATTAACTATAATAATAGTATTAAAATGTAATCGCTTACATACATACTTAAGGGGTGTTGGGAATGAACAATATCGGACTACAGCTCAAGAACATTAGAATGAATCGTAAAATGGAAATTGAAAAACTAGCCGTTTTATCAGGAATTCAAACTGGAACAATTTCCGCGATTGAAGCAGGCGAATTAGATGTAAATATTTCAACACTGTCAAAATTATCCGATGTACTAAACTGCACCTTCTCGATTGGCGATGTATCTATCTAAAACAATATAAAAATCTCTAAAGCATTCGCGCTCCCCTCGGACCGGATGCTTTTTTATGTTATAGTATGGATTCATACCCTTTATGATCAAAAGGAAGCGATAGAATGACAACAACATTGACCTTTATTAAAGAATGGCAGCAGGCGCTCCAAAATGAAATTATTCACTTAAAAAAATATGGCAGCACAAAATATATGATTAAAAACGGGAGACTGCTGTCAAATGATGGCACATACACCTATTACTTTGACACGGCTTCATCATTAAAGATACCAGTTGGTTCATCGATAAAGATCGAATGGGGAGGATTGAAACAAGATGGCCGTGTCCTTTCTGCTGAAGGGAAAGGTATTATTTTACAACTCGAGAAGCCATTTGGCGACTTAATCGAGTCCGCTTATTTATTGCACGACCCTTGGGAATTATTAGAACAACTGATAGAGCGTTTCGATGATATCAAAAAGAGCAAACAAAAACGGACCAGAATAAAAAGATTGATGGATCCAACAATGGAACCAAAGCATCCTGAAGAAAAAGCGAAAAGCAATGTCCATGAACTTGTTCTACGCTCAAAATATAATCCTGTAACATTTGTTTGGGGACCTCCAGGTACAGGGAAAACCTACACACTAGCTCGGGTAGCGGCAAATAAATATTTTCAAGGGAAACGTGTTTTGATTTTATCCCATAGTAATCAAGCAGTAGATGTATTGATAACAGAAATTTCCTCTTTTATTAATAAGAAAAATCGCTTCCGAGAGGGAGATATTCTTCGCTATGGATTTCAAGTAGGTGCGGGATTAACAGCGCAGGAAACCATCACTACCGCACAATTGATGGAAAAACGGGAACCGCTATTAGCTTCAGATAAAAATGATCTTCTCGACGAAAGGCAAAAACTTAAGCAAGATTTAGCCCAATCTTTTAGTAAAAGAGATTCACAGCATTTGTTGGAACTTGAGTCTAAGATTGCCAGAGTCATTGAGAAAATCCGGCAGAAGGAAATTCAATTTGTTAAAGATGCATTTGTAGTCGGAACTACGCTTGCAAAGGCTGCCAGTGACCCGGCAATTTACGGACATGATTTTGATGTGGTTATTCTTGACGAAGCAAGTATGGCTTATGTTCCTCAGGCTGCCTATGCAGCTACACTTGGAAAAAGAGTAATCATTTGCGGAGATTTTAAACAATTACCAGCGATTGCCTCATCACGGGATTCTTTGGTTAACAAATGGCTTAAAGAGGATATTTATCATTGTGCCGGAATTGTTTCCTGGGTGGAAAAGGGGAATCAGCATCCTCATTTGTTTTTATTAAAGGAACAACGTAGAATGCATCCTGATATTTCGGCTTTTACCAATCGGTTTATTTATCATTCTCTTGTTGGTGATCATGAAAGTGTGTTCACGAGTAGAAATCCAATTGTTGAACAGCAACCTTTCTCTAACCGGGCTTCCATTCTTATTGATACGAGCTATACCGGGGCATTTTGTCTCAATGACCGTTCAACCAATTCACGGTATAATCTTTGGCAGGTATTGCTATCGTTTCAAAATATTCACGAAGCCTATCTCAGTGGTGCCAGGTCAATTGGATATGTGACACCATACCGCTCCCAAGCAAGCCTAATGGAACTCATACTTCAAGATCTATATGAAAAAGAGTTGCAAACCGCCGATATCATCTCGGCTACCGTCCATCGTTTTCAAGGGAGCGAGCGGGATATAATGGTGTTTGATACAGTTGAGTGCTTTCCTCAGGAACGTGTGGGAATGCTCCTAACTGGAAAGGAAAGTGAAAGGCTAATAAATGTTGCCATTACAAGAACAAAGGGGAAGTTCATCCACGTAAGCAATCAAGTCTTTATCCGAAAACATGTTTATCGAAGTAAAACATTAAGACAGCTTGTTGACCATCAGGATAGGAACCATCAAACCGTAAGCACGAAAGAAATTGGTTCATGGATAAAAAATCAACATCCCCGACTACAGTGGATGCATGCCCGAAAATTAGCTCCAATTTTTCAAGATATTCAAAATGGACGTTCCTCGATCATCATTTCCTTACCTGAGAAATCTGTTCTTTCTGAGGAATGGAAAGACCAATTAAACAAACGCGATAAACAAGTAACATTAACGATTATTTCCAAAAAGCATTGGCCTGAATTATCTGTGGATGAACGGGTGGAAGAGGATATGTCAGCTCCATTTATTATCATCGATCAGCGGATTTTGTGGCTGGGGCAGCCATTAGAAGCAGTTAAAGAAATTAAGCCTCCGTATATTGCGGCAAGACTCGACTCTGATAAGGTATGTGAATATTTAATAGGACAATTCTCTTATCAAAATTAAAGAACAAAGCGTACATCGCTTTGTTCTTTTCACGTTTGCGTATTAAGTTCTGATTGGACTGCGTGTTGAATTGCAACGGCGTTTTTTACCTTTAAGGTTAATAATAAGCCTATTCCTAAGATGATGGAGGAAAATAGAAAAGCGCTTTTAAATCCGCCCCATTCCTCGATTAACCAGCCGGCAATGGTAGGACCAATCAGTTGACCGACCGCAAAATAAAAGGTGACATAACTGAAGGCTAATGGCATTTCAGCAGGTTTGACATGATCCATACTTGAGGCCTGAACTAATGTGAATAGACCGGTAAATGTACTGCTTAAAATAAGAATATGCATGGTAAAGCCTACTAATGTTGGGAAGAAAACAGGGAGAATCATAGAGATGACCGTTAGGCTCATGGTGAATATTAATGAAAATCGGCGTCCTATTCTATCAGAAATAAATCCCCAAATGGGTCCGCTAAAAATCGAAAGGATTCCATTTAATGCGATTAATTGTCCAGCAAGCTTTGTGCTTATCCTAGATTCTAACATATAGCTCATGATGAAAATCATTTGAACAAGATAGGTGATCCCAATAATACCGTAAATGAATCCTACATTCACCACGTTGCGATTTTTATAAACCTCACTCGGTAATGACTGTTTCTTTTCGGTCTTCGCAGGAAGGTTTACAGGTGGATCTTTAATAAATAATAACGTTAAAAAGAAAACAAGAATACCAATTAAAGCAAATATCCCCCAAGCCATTCTCCAGCCAATATCATTGTTTGCGGTTCCTAAATAAGGAACAACCACACCTGAAAAAAGCATACCAATTCCGGTTCCACTCGTAGCCAGACCAATGACAAGCCCTTTTTTAGTGGGAAACCATGAAACAAGTAGTGTGATGAGTGGGGTAAATGTAAATGAAGTACCGATCCCTAGTAGCAGCATAAAAATGATCGTGACCCAGTAAACAGGTGTAAAGGTCAATCCTATGAGTCCAAGTGAAACAAGTGAGATCCCAAGTAATATTGTCTTTTTGCCACCCCATTTGCTAGCAAGGATTCCGGCAAAAATGAGAGTACACAAATAACCCAGGGAGGTAATGGTTCCAAGGTAACCTGCTTGTTTGTATGTAATTTGCAGGCCATCTTTCATAAAAGGAAGAATTACCCCATAGGAAAGTCTTGCAAACGATAAGACAACAATAGTAGTCAACATACCTAGAAAACTATAAATCCACATTCTTTTTCTTTCACTATACTCCATTTTTAACTCTCCTTTTTAATAAGAAAAAATATCTCTTATCTTCATTTGATATTTCTAATTTCTCTCGGATATAACCATTTTCTTACATGTGATAGAAAGGATTTAAATGGAAGGAATATTGCGATATAATAAAACTAATAATATGGAATCTGATGAAATAGGTGTCTACAATGAATAAATTTCTTCAAGATGAACAGAAGAATAATTCTTTTCATGAAATTATAACTAGATTAATTGTAAATAAGGGTTTTGATGAGAAGTCATTTTATCAAACCACTTTTCAAAAATTTATTGAAAATGCTCCGGTAGGTATTTATATCTTGGATAATGGATATTACTCCTACGTCAACCAATATTATGCCGATCTCGTTGGATACAGCAAAGAAGAATTACTAGGTCAAAAGGTTAATATTGACGATATTATCCATCCTGATGATTGTCATAAGATTAAAAAGTATGTTTTACAACTCAAATCAGGTGATCAAACAGATGGTTACTATCAGATTAGGAAAATTTGTAAGAATAGTCAAATAATTTATACTGAAATGCATGTTATTTTGACAAAGTCCCAAGAGGATATTACTTCTTTTGGTACGGTAGTCGACATTACTAAGCAGGTTATAGCCGAACAAAGGTTAGAGGAAGGTACCGAACATTTTAGATCCTTGTTTGAGAATAGTCCAGATGCAATATTTGCTGTTGATCGGAATGGTAAATTTATTAGTGTTAATCCAGCATGCGAAGAAATTCTTGGTTATGCTGATCATGAATTATTGGAAATGGACTTTGAATCAATCGTCCCACCAGAAAATATACACAAAGCCTACCATCATTTTGAGTTGGCATTGAAGGGAAATTCTAATAGTTTAGAAATGACCGTTATCAGGAATGATGGTCAAAATATCTTTGTAAAAGCAACTGTTTTCCCTATGAAAGTTAATGGGGAAATTGTTGGTTGCTATGGTACTGGGGTAGATATTACTCAAAAAATTCTCTACGAACAACAACTGGAGCAAATGGCCTTTTATGATCCGCTAACAAATTTGCCAAATCGTAAGTTATTTGAAAATCGTCTTACTGAAGTGATCAACTCAAGTAAACAATATCTAAAGCCTTTTGCTGTCCTTTTTCTTGATTTAGATCGTTTTAAAATGATTAATGACTCATTAGGACATCATATCGGTGATGATTTTTTGAAGCTTGTTTCACAGCGTTTAACACATAATCTCCGCAGTAAAGATACGATTAGCAGATTTGCAGGAGATGAATTTACGATACTTTTGCCGGATACTTCCCATGAGGAATGTATAAAAATCGTGCAAAGGATCAATCAAATTATTTGTGAACCCTTTAATGTTTCAGGACATTCCGTTTCAGTATCTGTTAGTGTAGGTATTGCTTTTAGCGAAGGGAACGAGATGGGGCATGAAGTTATTCGGCATGCGGATACAGCGATGTATTACACGAAAAAATATAAAAAAAATAGTTATACCATTTATACGGAAGACCTAGATTTAAAAGCATCCTATAAACTGAAGATTGAACGCGATTTAAAACGTGCGATTCATAATAATGAATTTGAATTGTTCTATCAACCCATTAAGGAATTGAAAACGGGGAAGCTTGCGGTGATGGAAAGTTTAATCCGCTGGAGGCATCCACAGCTTGGTCTAGTACCGCCTGGAGATTTTATACCGATCGCTGAGGAAAGCGGTCAAATTATCGAAATAGGTAATTGGGTATTGGAAACGGCAAGTAAACAAATGAAAAAATGGCAGAATGGTGGGCATTCTCCTTTCAAAATAGCTGTGAATATTTCTACTAAACAGTTACAACAATACGGCTTTATAGATTCTGTGTTAAGAATCCTTGAAGAGACGAATTTAGATGCCAAATATCTGGAGCTCGAAATAACCGAAAGCTTTTTGGTTGATGATGTTGATTTGATAAAAGAGTGTCTAATTAAACTAAAGGAAGCTGGGATAGCGATTTCCATTGATGATTTTGGAACTGGGTATACCTCATTAAGCTACCTTCGTCAATTCCCATTGGATAAGGTGAAGATTGACCGCAGTTTTATCGAAGACATTAACCGCGATTTTAATGGAGAACGAATTACATCAGCTATTATTTCGCTGGCCCATAGTTTAAATATGACCGTTGTCGCTGAAGGTATTGAAAATGAAGTCCAATACAATTTCCTTAAGGGTGAGGGCTGCAATGAAGGACAAGGATACTACTTCAATCGTCCATTACCTGCAGATTCCATCGATATTACGAGTTTTTACAAGACAAGCTGTCCGTAATGGGCAGCTTGTTTGGTTCGTTTAAGGTTAATGATGTTTTAATTTTCTAAAAACTCCCTTGACAACCGCGTCATTTCTATAGATAATAAATAAAATTAGAAACTGGAAAATAGTATGGGATTAGTAAATTTTCGGAAGGTGATAGAGAGTGAAACCCGCAGGCTGGAAGGTTTCTCACTGGAAAAGAATTGAACCTGCCCTAAATTGCTGCTTATGAAAACATAAGCCGTTTACTCTCGTTACGGGTTCGAGTGGGTGCTTTGGCACCAATAAAGGTGGTACCGCGGAAACGATTCTTCCGTCCTTTTTTAAGGGCTGAGGAATCGTTTTTTTATTTTTTATTAGAAAGGGTTCGAACGAAATGAAAAAACAGCTGGTAGTGGTGAAAATCGGAAGCAGTTCACTAACAACGGCTTCAGGGACAATTTCGGAAGAGAAAATTCGAGACCATATTGAAGCCATTGCCTTTTTAAAGAAGCAGGGGCATGAGGTGATACTAATATCATCTGGTGCGGTAGCCGCTGGATTTGGAGCGCTTGGTTATCCCACTCGACCTAAAAGTGTGGCAGGGAAGCAAGCAGCCGCTGCAGTCGGGCAGGCATTATTAATGCAACATTATATTTCTCATTTTAATCCGTTTGGGATTGTACCTGCCCAAATATTGTTAACAAGGCAGGACTTTTATAGTTTGGAGCGTTTCCATAATCTCTATAATACGATCACCGAGCTGCTTCAAAGAGGTATGCTGCCTATCATTAACGAAAATGATTCCGTCTCGATCGAAGAATTAACATTTGGTGACAATGACATGCTGTCCGCCCTTGTAAGTGGATTTTTACATGCCAATGCTTTGATTATCTTAACTGATATTAATGGTTTATATGACGGAAACCCAAAAGTTTTAAAAGAGGCCAAAAAGTATCATTTTATTCCGCGAATTTATGATGATCTTCTTGAATTGGCCGGTGATAGTGGTTCATCCGTCGGAACGGGAGGGATGAGATCGAAGCTGTTGGCCGCCAAAAAAGCTTTATCCTTCGGTGTCAGTGTGTTTGTTGGAACAGGTAAAGGAAGAGAAAAACTTCATCATATATTAGAAGGCAAAGGAGATGGGACCTATATCGGAGGACCATTTCAAACCCAAATGCAAATGAAGAAGCAATGGATTGCATTTCATTCTCAGTCAGCGGGAGTTGTTGAAATTGATGGTGGAGCTGAACTAGCAATTGTAACAAATGGAAAAAGCTTACTTCCAGTTGGAGTCACGAAAGTTATTGGTGAATTCAATGCAATGGATGTAGTGGAGGTTCATAATCAACAGGGAGAATTGATTGGAAAAGGGCAAATCTATTATTCTTCGAAAAATCTACAAATGGTTAAGGGGCTCCCAAGTGAGCAGTCGAAAAATTTCTCAATCAATAAACGAGCAGAAGTGATCCATCGCAATAACTGGGTCATCCTGTCTGAGGAGTGAACGAATGATGACAGAACTAATCGAAAAAGCAAAAAAACTCAAAACAGCGGCCAAAACATTGGCTTTATTGACAACGGAGGAAAAAAACGAAGCGCTATCGAAAATTGCTGACCATCTCGTAAATGAGAGGGGCTGGATATTGAGAGAAAATGAGAAGGATATCGAAGCGGGAAAACAAAAGGGACTATCGCAATCCCTATTGGATCGGTTGCTGTTAACGGAAGGTAGAATTGAACAAATGGTCGATGGGGTTCGTCAATTAATGGAGCTTGAAGATCCAATTGGAGAAACTATCGAAGCTTGGGAGCGGCCGAATGGGTTACAGATTGAGTCAATCCGTGTACCGCTTGGAGTAATCGGGATGGTTTATGAGGCACGTCCGAATGTAACTGTTGATGCAGGGAGTCTCTGTTTAAAAGCTGGCAATGCTGTCTTGTTAAGAGGGAGCTCGACCGCTCAACATTCCAATAAAGCGCTCGTTCATGTGATGCGACAGGCTCTTACAAACAGCAAGATTCCAGCAGATGCTGTTCAGCTTTTGGAAGATACAAGCAGAGAAACAGCACAACAAATGTTTCGTCTCAATGAATACCTTGATGTTTTAATTCCCCGCGGAGGCGCTGGATTAATCCAATCGGTGATTCAAAATGCAACGGTTCCGGTTCTGGAAACGGGAGTTGGGAACTGTCATGTTGTGGTGGATGAATCGGCAGAAAAACAAATGGCCATTGAAATTGTTCTAAACGCAAAAATGCACCGTCCCTCTGTTTGTAATGCTGCCGAATCATTGCTGATTCATCAAAACTGGCCGTATATTTCGGAATTGCTCCGCATTCTGCAAGAAAATGGTGTGGAATTACGTGGTGACGAGCGATTAACATCCTCTTATTCCTTTGTAAAACCAGCAACAGACGAAGATTGGCATACCGAATTTTTGGCACCGATTCTCTCCGTAAAACTGGTCTCGGATTTAAAGGAAGCAATCCATCAAATTGATCAATATGGAACAAAGCATTCAGAAGCCATTATCAGTGAAACTTCTGAAAATGTCCGTATGTTTTTCCAAGCTGTTGATGCAGCGGTGTTATACCATAATGCCTCCACCCGCTTTACCGATGGGGAGCAATTTGGTTTTGGGGCGGAAATCGGAATCAGTACGCAGAAGCTCCATGCTCGAGGTCCAATGGGATTAAGGGCGATCACCACCACAAAGGCAATTGTCCGGGGTACAGGGCAAATTCGCAGTTAGAGAACAGGTTTATCCCTGTTCTCTATTTTTATATGGTATAATAAAAACACAAACATATATTCTCTTTTTGGAGTAGGTGATTACGTGTCGCATGAAGTGCAAATTTCGGTAAGAACACTCGTTGAATATGTTTATAGTAGTGGAAGTATCGATTCCCGTTTCCGTACCCAGTCAACTTTAGCAGATGGCACGAGAATCCACCAAAAAGTTCAAAAAACATATGAAGAAGGGGATCAGAAGGAAGTGTATCTTCGTACGGAAATTCCATACGAAAATACGAACTTTATCATCGATGGACGATGTGATGGACTGCTATTTCGCAATGAGAAAATCATTATTGATGAAATAAAGTCCTCGGTGAAACCACTTGAGTATTTGAATGAGGAGGGACTTCCGGTTCACTGGGCACAAGCAATGGTTTATGCCTACATCTATGCGAAGGAACATCAGCTTGAGGAAATGATCATTCAGCTTACCTATGTTCATGTGGAAACAGAAGATAAAAAATATTATCGAAAGCAACTTACAATAACTGAACTTGAGAGTTTTGTTTTTTCTATAATAAAGGAATATGCTCCTTATGCAATGTTACGTAACAATCATCGAATTAGCCGAAATAATAGCTGTAAAGAGCTTGGTTTCCCATATGAGACATACCGGCAGGGGCAGCGTAAATTGGCTGGTGCCGTTTATAAAACCATTACAGAAGAAAAAAATCTTTTTGTCAAGGCACCGACTGGAATAGGTAAAACGATTTCAACACTGTTTCCAGCCGTAAAGGCCATGGGAGAAGGCCATCTCAATCGTATTTTCTATTTAACTGCTAAAACCATTACACGTACGACAGCAGAAGAAGCGTTTGAGCGGATGCGGTCTGGTGGTCTTTGTATGAAGGCGGTTACGATTACCGCTAAGGATAAGGTTTGTTTTAAGGAAGAAACAAAATGCCAAAAGGATTATTGTGAATTCGCTAATGGTTATTATGACCGGATAAATGAGGCGGTAATAGATATCTTTGCGAATGAGCAGGACATGAGCCGTGAAGTTATTGAGCGATATGCCCGTAAGCATACCATCTGTCCCTTTGAATTTTCAATTGATCTTGCTTATGTGACAGATGCCATTATATGTGATTATAATTATATTTTTGAGCCGCGTGTTTCTTTAAAACGATTATTTGAAGAACAGAAAAGGTCGACAGCCTTGTTGGTGGATGAGGCCCATAACCTAGTTGACCGTGGCAGAGAAATGTTCTCAGCGGCTATGAATAAGGAAATGTTTTTACAATTAAAGAAAGAATTTAAAGATTCAAATCAAGCAATTTATACTTGTGCAAGCAGAATAAATTCCTGGTTTATCGGTTTGAAAAAAGATCATTCAGAAGAGACGGAGTTTACTATAGAAAAGTTAGATGAAACCTTGAGCGAACAATTACTTCTTTTTATGAAGGAAGCTGAAACAGTTCTCCTAAAGGAGACTTCGCAAACGCTATTGGATGCATACTTTATGGTTAATCATTTTTTGAAAATAACAGAGCTATTGGATGAACACTATGTCATCTACGGTGAGAAAAATCGCAATGATTTATTTTTAAAGCTATTTTGTATTGACCCTTCAAAACTTCTTCAGCAAATGGGGAAAGGCTATCGATCGAAGGTGTTTTTTTCTGCTACCTTTTCACCGCTTCCATACTACCAGGATATCCTTGGAGGTCAAGCGGAGGATTATATGCTTTCCATTCCGTCCCCATTTAACGAGGAACAGGTGGATGTCTTTATTAAACCATTGTCGACAAGATATCGGGATCGTGATAAAACAAAAGCTGGAATCGTCTCGATGATCCATTCATTGTTAATGAAACGCCCCGGTAATTATTTGGTTTTTCTCCCCTCCTATCAATATATGCTTGCTGTATATGAACAATATATTCAATTAGATCCAGAGACGAAGACGATACTCCAGGCAGCAGGAATGACAGAGGAGGAAAGAGAAGTGTTTTTAGGAACATTTTCCCCTGATAATAAAGAAACATTAATAGGATTTGCTGTTCTTGGCGGGATTTTTTCTGAGGGTGTAGATTTAATTGGTGACCGGCTAAATGGAGTCATTGTTGTCGGTGTTGGGTTACCACAGCTTTGCTTTGAACGAAATCTGATAAAGGATCATTTTTATCGACAGGAGAAGAACGGTTATGACTATGCCTATGTTTACCCAGGTATGAACAAAGTATTACAGGCAGGCGGACGGTTAATACGTTCTGAAGAGGACCGTGGGACGATTGTGCTTGTTGACGACCGTTTTTTGCAGCCGTCTTACAAAATGCTGCTGCCGAAGGAATGGAGGAGGTATACGGTCATTTAATTTAGAATCGAATTATCCGTAAGTTTGACTATTTAATCTAATTTAAATAATATTAGATTAAATAGCCTAATTACAAGGGGGTAAGAAGAAAAATATGACCTATCCAATCTCAATCTTTATTTTAGATGTTAGTAATTCTTCCTCGGAAGAGATGGGGGAAACCCTGACCAATTATTTAGATGATATCGTGCACTTGGTTAGACAATGGACGAGAAATACCGGCCATATAAAGGTTAAGCATCGTTCAGGGGATGAAATTATTTTTGCAGGGTACGGTTATTCGACTGCTTACATCATCGCATTTTTCATCAGCAAGATTTGGAAGTATTCCGGCCATAAGCCGTATTTTGGACTTTCCTTTGGTGACATTCAAACAAAATTAGAAGAGGTGGATATTGAAAAGTGGATCCACCCATTGATTAAACAGGCAAGGTATGCCAATGATTTAACGAAACAAGAACAAGTAAGAACGCCATTTAAGTTTGAGTTGGACCAGTTTAATCCAGGTGATTCAAGGAGTGCGTTTCTTTATCATCCGTTTCGGAAAGAATTCGAAGGGTTATTTAATACCTTATTACAGGTGCAGCATACTTTGATGAAAGAGCAGACAGAAATCCAGGAAAGGGTTTGTTCTTATTATTTTATTTTACAGCAGCAAAAAGCAGTTGGAAAGCTACTCGGAAAAACACCACCGACGATTTCCAGTCATTATAAAAAAGGAAAATGCGAAGAGGTCCTTTCCGTTTTTTATGAGATTATGGCTGTCCTTCAATCCCTTGAGGAGAAGTCTTATTTACATACTACGGCTAAGCCGAAAGAAAATAGTGATCAACTTATGGTTGAAATTCGAAATTTTTTGAAAGACAATCTAAATTTTGTCCAATAGAGAGGAGTATGCATGTTACCATTAAGCCTAATTTTCGCCCATTTGATTGCCGACTTCTATTTACAAACTGACGAAATGGTTTTAAACAAACTCAAGAATATTAAAAAGCATATCCTTCATCATACCATGATAACTGGAATCGTCTTATTGGTTGCCCTGATCAATCAATGGGAGAAAATGAATCTCTTGACAGATCTTATTTTTCCGTTGGCACTAATTAGTGCTTCGCATTTTTTTATTGATATCCTAAAAATTCAGCTTCTTGATAAGCTAAAAATAAAGAATGAAGAAAACCTAAAACGGCTGGGATTCTTTCTAATCGATCAGTTACTCCATTTATGTATGATCATTCTTTCCTGTTATATATTTTTTCATCAGGACTTAATGGAGATTATTCAAATCATCGAAACTGACCAGAAATTAGCGTCCGCAAATTCCCTATTGTTCATTCTCATCATTGTGATTTTAGCGACGAATGTTAGCGGTCATATAGTCAAAATCCTCGTAGGTTCATTACCGAATCACTTATTGACGTTTGAGGGGAAATATACATTTAAAAATGAGCGTCAGGCGGACCAGGTTTATAAAAATAGTTTAACAGAAGAATATAACTACTCGACTTTTAGTAAACAAGATCTTTCAAGGGGAAAAATAATTGGCTATATTGAGAGATTATTAGTTTTATTGTTAACATTTTATAGTGCATATCCAGCCATTGGCTTTATTGTGGCAGCAAAATCAATCGCCCGCTTCAAACAAATGGATGATAGAGATTGGGCAGAGTACTTTTTACTTGGAACACTTACGTCTATGTTTCTTGGAATCACGCTAGGAATTGTCTTACGTGAAGCACTTACATAAAGAATAGGATTAAAATTAGTTCCTTAAATAGGGAGCTAATTTTTTTTGGAAAGATGTTCGCTTTTTGACATAAATATCATATAATTAAGAAAAAGTTGCACAAAGGAAAAACTTTAACAAAGGGGAAAGATATATGAGTATATCAAAAATAATGAAACTCGTGCATGGGGAGAAGGGGAATCTAATTCGAATCACTTCTTTAAATCTGGAAGGTGTGATGAGAAGAAGATTATTAGATTTAGGATTTGTTGTCGGTGCAACAGTTGAAGTGATTCGCAAAAGTCCTCTTGGTGATCCAATCGCTTTTCGAGTGAGTCAGACTACAATTGCACTTCGTAAAGAAGAAAGTTCACAGATTGAGGGGGAGTTGATTTCCGATGGTAAATGAATATCGAATTGCTTTAGCGGGGAACCCAAATACTGGGAAAAGTACATTGTTTAATGCGTTAACAGGGTTACGTCAGCATACGGGAAACTGGGCCGGGAAGACGATATCGCTAGCACAAGGAAGTGTCCCCTATAAAGGAAAGAATTTTAAACTTATTGACCTGCCGGGTACTTATTCACTTTTTTCGAATTCAACAGATGAAGAGATTGCAAGAAATTATATTGTGTTTGAAAAACCTGATGTTACACTTGTGGTTTTGGATGCAACTTCATTAGAACGGAATTTTAATTTGGCACTGCAAGTGTTAGAGATGACGAAAAACGTCCTTATTTGCGTTAACTTAATCGATGTAGCAGAAAAACAAGGGATTCACATAAATGAAAGATTATTAACCAATCGTTTAGGGGTGCCAGTGATTAAGATATCAGCTCGAAATAAAAAAGGCTTTCCGATGCTGCTTGATACAATCGATCGGATTCTTACAGGTAAGATTGAATGTAATCCTATTCAAACCACATACCCGGATGACATCGAGGATCAAATAATGAAATTGGAACCAAGGGTAAGGGAGGTAGTGGGAAGTCAGCTGTCTGCCCGCTGGGTTTCATTAAGATTGTTAGATGGGGATGAAAAATTATTGGAAGAAATAAATCAAAGATTAGCGGAGGGGGAAACCGTAAATGAGCATTCAAAATCTGTACATTGAGGCCCAAAGTCTATCTACACCAAAATTGAGAGATGACATTGTTCAACAGCTTTATGAACGAAGTCAGCGCCTTTGTACTGAAGGAATATCCTATTCAAAATCAACGAGAGATACAAGAACAGAGAAGCTGGATGCCATTTTCACTTCTCCGATTTTTGGCTTTCCCATTATGATCACCATGTTAGGGGTGTTATTTTATATAACTATCGCAGGGGCTAATATTCCTTCGTCGATGTTAGCAGAGTTTTTCGGCTCGATGGAGAAATATTTTACGATATTTTTTGAATTTCTACATGCACCAGATTGGTTACATGGAATTCTTGTTCTGGGTCTTTATCGAGGTACAACTTGGGTTATAAGCGTTATGCTACCACCAATGGCTATCTTTTTTCCTGCATTTGCACTCTTAGAGAATTATGGTTACCTTCCTCGGGTTGCTTTTAATATGGACCGACTATTTAAGAGAGTTGGTGCACATGGAAAGCAATCGTTAACGATGGCGATGGGCTTTGGCTGTAATGCCGCAGCAGTAATTTCGACAAGGATCATTGAATCTCCACGTGAAAGAATGCTGGCGATTTTGACAAATAATTTTGTTCCATGTAATGGGCGTTGGGGAACGCTGATCGTATTAGCTTCGTTATTCATGGCCGCCGGTTTTACCGGAGGAATGAAATCTTTAGTGACAACAGGAGTGATTGTTGGAATTGTTATCTTTGGAATTATTGTAACGTTCTTCGTTTCGTGGGTCCTTTCGAAAACAGCCTTAAAAGGTATACCTACTCACTATACATTAGAGCTTCCGCCTTACCGTAAGCCGAAAATATTTGATACCGTGATTCGTTCGTCATTGACAAAATCCTGGTCTGTATTAATGCGAGCAGTAAAAGTTGCAGCACCAGCAGCAATCTTAACCTGGGTCTTTGCAAATATATACATCGGTGACACAAGTATATTAATGCACGTTGTTGAATTTTTGGATCCATTCGGAAAATTGCTTGGTCTAGATGGTTATATTATGATGGCCTTTATATTAGGCTTACCGGCAAATGAAATTGTCTTGCCAATCCTATTAATGGGTTATTTATCAACGGGTTCCTTAACCGAAGTGGATAGCCTAGTGGATTTAAAGCAAATTTTTCTTGAACATGGCTGGACATGGCTGACAGCATTAAATATGATGCTATTCTCATTACTCCACTACCCTTGTGGGACTACTTTGCTCAATATTTATAAAGAAACCAAAAGTAAGAAGTGGACCTTTCTTGCCTTTTTAATTCCAACCGTGATCGCGATACTCGTTCCGTTAATAATTACACAAATAGTAAAATTTTTAGGGTTAGTCTAAAATTTAGGCATTTTTTCCTCCCACTTATGAGATACTGTTTTTAGAGGATGATTTATATCAATCTGGGAGGGAATAATTATGGCGAAAATTGAAGTAGGCGAAATTTTTACGATTAGTGATGAAACAGAAACAGAACAAGAGGTTGAGGTTCTGGCTTCGATCAATATTGAAGGAACTGACTTTGTAGCAGTAGGATTCGTCGAGGACATTCAAGAAGAAAGTGATGAAGACATCGATATTTTCTTTTTAAAAGTAGACGAAGATGGAGATTTAGCTGCCATTGATAGTGATGAAGAGTTCGATAAAGTGTCAGCAGCCTTTGATGAAATCATGGAAGATGAGGACGAATAAATCATGAAAAAAGCTGGCAGCTGCCAGCTTTTCTATTTGTTAGTGATTATGTGGTGCTTCTGCCGGACTAATCCCCATGTAGACTCCATCAAAAAACGCAGCGATTCCATCTGTCCCATTAATATTTTTGAAAGGCACACCTACCATTATAATTCCACCAGCAGTTTCATTTCTCAAAACCTCAATTTCTTTGGTGACATCCCATAGGTATCCATCTTTTAATAATTTTTTTGAGGCCTTTTTAAATTCCTTACTAACCAACAATTTGTAGATGATCTGATATTTTTCTATTCCCTCAATGGGTGTTACTACACATCCACATTCACCATCTTCTTCTGCTGTTATAGAAGTACCTTCTGCAGCAAATACAGAATTAACTGGTGATGCCACAAGCAGGAATGCTAGCAAACCAGCACAGAATAATGTTACAAATTTCTTCATTTTTCTTCCTCCTTTTGTATAATCTATTAATATATTCCACTATCAAACGACATAATCCTTCATAAATTGCAAAAAACTTTGACATTAACTTAAAAATAAAAAACAGTGGAGTCATTTAGCGTAACGGGTTCCGTTACCTATCGCAAACATAAAAATCGCAAGTTAAAATGAGTGAAAAATTGTATTTTAATTTGTCACTCATTTTTTATTGATGTAAAGCAAGTAATAAATGAATAATAATATATTCATTTTTGCACATAATAAATAAAAAAAGTAAAGGAATTGAACGTAAAAATGGATCATAACGCTAAACTTGTTTCTTCAGAAGTTGCTGCATTATGGGGTGCTTATATGCAAAATTCGATGACTGTTTGTATATTACAGCATTTTCAAAGTGTAAATGAAGACCAAGATTCTACAAGCATCATCCAAACCGCCTTAACAGATTGTAAATTTGTGGTTAGCGAAGTCAAACGTATATTTGAAATGGAGAATCATGCGGTTCCAATTGGATTCACTCAAGATGATGTAAACTTAAAAGCTGGAAGGCTTTATTCAGACCTATTTACTTTGCGTTATGTAAAATATATGGCTGCCGCTGGAACAGGTGCTGCCGCTGCATTACTTGAAGTTTTAGCAAGAAAAGATGTCAGAGACCTTTTTTCAAAGATTTCTCAAAGGTTTATGCAACTATATAACAATACCTGTGACATGCTGCTTCAAAAAGGGGCATTTATTCGTTCTCCAACCATTCCTCCAATGGAAAAAGCAGAATATTTGCAAGATGATTCCTTTTTATCAGGGTTATTAGGGAAGCATCGACCACTTACCGTGGTTGAACTATCTCATATTTCTAAAAACACGGAGACGAACTCAATTGGAAGAACGTTTGTAGCAGGTTTTTCTCAAGTTGCCCAAGTGCCTGAAGTGAGAAAATATATGGAGAGAGGCGTAGAAATAGCTGCAAAGCATGAGACCGTTTTTAGGGAGATATTAATTGAAGATGGTGTTCCCCTTCCGAGTTCTTGGGATTCAACTATATCCCAATCTATCGATTCACCATTTTCTGATAAGCTAATGATGTTTCACACAAACAGCCTGACTGTTATCAGTGTAGCGGGATATGGGGCAGCAATTGGGGCAAGTCTTAGAAAAGATTTGGGAGGACATTACACAAGATTAATGACTGAAATACTTCAATATGCAAATGATGGTGTGAAATTAATGATTAAAAACAGATGGCTGGAGCAGCCGCCACAAAATGTAGACAGAGAAGCATTAAGGAACAGAAGTGTTTAACGACAAACCTAAGTTACTAATTCAGCGAATTCTAAATGCAATTCGCTCTTTATTTTGTCTTATTTATTGTGAATACTTTCACTTAAACTAAAGGGTGGCGTTACTCGAAGATCTGGTTGCCAAATTGATGGTATAGTTTAATGAGAAAGACTATGAAAGATCTTTTGTCGAAGTAGAAACAAATTGTGAAGTCGTCGTCATCTAGAGCAAACCCGTTGCCTTTAGGAAACCAAATAATATAAGCAATAAACCTAAGTAAAAAAATGATGACTGGCTAATAGCTGAAAGAATAGTCATAAAGCTAATCATTAACCCTCGTTTTATCTTATTTTTAATGTCATCAGTTTCTTTGAAATTGTATCTGACATTTAGAATGATAATTATTAAACCAATGAATGAAATAAATAACCAAACTATTTAAGTCACCACCAAGAATATATTTCCTTGTAAAAATAATATGCCAGCGTGTGAATAAACAAGCAAATAAAAAATATAATGGAGTCCACCATAGTTTCCAACCTTTATAGACTACGTAACCATAATACAAAGATAAAATTTCATATAGAGTAGATAAAACAACCCAAAATATAAGGGGTTGAAGAACGATTGTGGAAAATTACATAAGATGAACACATTTTTCAGATAACAATCAAGCTTACTTATTTTATGAACATTGTAATGAGTCAACACCTATTAGACAAACTGAATGTATAAAGCAGAATATCGTGAATTGATATTCTGCTCTTGAGAAAAAACTTATTCTCCTTGGGCACCGTTTGGAGTCACTCTTCGAATGTGGTTATCTTCAAAATTGTTTTGACGAGCTTTCTCCACTTTATCATTTAAAAGTTTCTTTTGGTCTACCTCTGATGAAGGTGTCTGCTTATCTTTGGACATTGGTGTTCCTCCTTTGTTAAGACATTCCATACATTCTTATTTTGCGATCCTTTTAAAAAAATAATCATAGAACATTAATATTTTGGATAAATGGACTTAAAGTTAATTCAAATTAAGTATTAAATATTGAAATTATTTCCACGCACTTTTATTTTTTTGCCCGTATAGTTTTATAATTATTTTACGTCTTTGGGATAGCTACATTATAAAGCATAAAAGTTATTATTTTTGCAAGGAAATCCTGTCTCTAGCTGTAAAGGGTCCTCATTTAACATTGGATGAAAATAAAGAGTTATTAGGTCACCATTGGTAGTTTGAAAATAATATAAGAAAAGAAGGTAAGAATATGAATCCAAAAATCCATAGTTCGTTAAAGGTATTATTAGTATCAAATTTAGTAGAATCTATGAAGTTCTATAAAGATGTAATAGGTTGTGAAGTTACGGAATGGTGGGCAATTCGTGATGGTTTTACAGGTTTAGGGATCAAGCTAATTCATGCTGAAACAAGGGAAGTTGTGCAACCAAACGGACTAGTTAAGGAGAATAATAAACCTATTCCTGATATTTATTGTTATGTCCAGAATTGGGATGCCCTAGAAGAACTCTATAAAGAATTTACAAGTAAAGGTGCCAAGGTTGTTATTGAACCCTGGGTAGATGAAGGTGGAGGTCCTTGGAAAGAGTTCGCGATTGTAGATCCTGACGAATATTGTATTGCATTTGGTGGTACAAACGAACAGAAAGGCTAGATGGAAATATAAACAAAACAAAAATGAAGCATCTCATTTAAAATGGGATGCTTTTCTTATGAACAAATGAATTGTAAAGTTATTCACTTAATCCTACAGGATATGATTGTATCTTACGCTGCTAAAAATAATACAGTGCAAATTGATATATTTTACTTTACATATTTTGCTATAAATAGACGTTTTGCAATAGAAAACGGAACCCATTACATTTAGAGACTACTCTGTTTTCATTCGTAATTTTTTCATCCGATATTGTAAGCTTTGTCGACTTAATCCTAAGATTTCAGCTGTTTTCGTAATATTATGATCATTTTTTTTCCATACATGTTCTATATAGGATTTTTCAAATAATTCCATTTGATCCTTTAGCGGCGCTGCCTTTTCCACTCGGTCTTTAAGGAATGAATCAACAGAAAAAATAGGAGCTATTCTTTCTTTTACATGCATTTTACTGCGATATTGGTAGGGTAAGTGGGAGTACAAGATTTCTTCTTCTTCCTCCATCATGATGTTCATCGCAGCTTCAATAATATGCTCCAATTCACGGACATTCCCGTGCCATTCATACTCCATAAATGATTGTTTAACCTCATCCGATAAACCTTTTACATTCATTTGAAAGCGTTGATTATATTTTTCAATAAATTTCTGTACCAGTAATGGGATATCTTCTTTCCGCTCCCTCAATGGTGGAATGATAATCGTGACGACACCAAGACGATAGTAGAGATCTTTACGCATATGATTATTCGTAATCGCATCGATTGGATCCTCATTCATATTAGCAATTACACGTACATCCACAGGCGTATCCTTCGTATCCCCAATCCGGCGAATTGTTTTTTCCTGAAGAACCCGGAGAAGCTTTGCTTGAAGATTTAAATTTAAGGAGTTAATCTCATCCAGTAATAATGTGCCGCCATTTGCCTGTTCAAATAAACCAGGTTGGTCAATCGCCCCAGTGAAAGCACCACGTTTCGTCCCAAATAATAGACTTTCAATTAAATTATCAGGAAGAGCCGCGCAGTTTTGGGAGATAAATGGGGCCGAAAAACGGTCGCTGCCATTATGTATACTTTGGGCGAAAAGCTCTTTCCCAGTACCTGTTTCTCCGACAATCAATACATAAGAGGAAGTCCTTGTTGCTCGCTTTGCCCCTTCAATGACGTCCTGAATCGCCGGGCTATTACCAATAATGCTATTAAAAGTAAATCTTGGTGTATCGATGCGCTTCATATTTCCTTTAATTAATCGTTCCAGTTTGGTTACATCATGGGCAATTTCAACAGCACCTTGGATATTCTCGTTTTCAAAAATGGGGATGGTGTTGTTAATGGTGGTGATTTTTCGCCCCTTGTTATTAAAATAGGTTTGTTTTACATTACTAGTCTCTTTCCCTTCTTGTAGTGCTTTAACGAGGGTACTAGATTGATCTTCATTAAACATAAATACATCCAAGAGGTTTTTATTCATGACATCGTTCGTATCCATCGATTCTATTTTTGTCATCTTCTTATTATAGATAACGGTCTTTCCTGTTTCATCAACCGCATGGACGCCGACATCGACCTCATCCAAAATTCGTTTGTACATATTAAGCAGGTATTGTAAGTGCTCGATTGACTCGGGTGAATTTTCCACAGTCTTTTCAATCTCCTAACCTAGATTATGTATCTATTAAACCAAAAAAACCTTTTGGGAGCAAAAAAAATTTGCGGGTAACACGAAAAATAAATATTTTGCGCCAAATTATTTTGCATTTATACACATAAATCCTTTATTAATAAAGAAAATCAAATTGGCACGATACTTGCATTATATAAAAGTGGAACAAACAATAAGGGGGATATTATGAAACCGTATACACATGAACCATTTACGAATTTCTCTGATGAAAATAATAAACAATCCTTTCAAGAGGCACTGACCTATGTTCAGTCACAGCTTGGTAAAGATTATCCTGTTGTTATTGGTGGCGAGTCAATTACGACTGATAAGAAAATTAGTTCAATTAATCCAGCAAATAAAGAAGAAGTTATTGGCAAAGTATCAATGGCAGACCAAGAATTAGCTGAAAAAGCAATGAATACTGCTTTAACAACATTTGAAACATGGAAAAAGTGGCTTCCAGAACATCGTGCCAACATTTTATTCCGTGCTGCTGCCATGATGCGCCGCCGTAAACATGAGTTTTCTGCGTATCTAGTAAAAGAGGCAGGGAAGCCTTGGAAGGAAGCCGATGCCGATACAGCAGAAGCGATCGATTTCCTTGAGTACTATGGAAGACAAATGCTACGAATAAAAGAAGGATTCCAAGTTAACAGCCGTGACGGCGAATTTAACCAATATCACTATATTCCACTTGGAGTCGGTATTATTATTTCACCATTTAACTTCCCATTAGCAATCATGGCTGGAACCACCGTTGCTGCGATTGTTGCAGGGAACACGGTGCTTCTTAAGCCAGCAAACTCAACACCAGTGGTTGCTGCCAAATTTGTAGAGTTAATGCATGAAGCAGGACTTCCAAACGGTGTCCTTAACTTTGTACCAGGAAGCGGTGCTGAAATTGGTGATTATCTTGTTGATCATCCAAAAACTCGCTTCGTCTCCTTTACTGGCTCACGCGAGGTTGGATGCCGCATAAATGAACGTGCCGCGAAAGTAAACCCAGGTCAAATCTGGATTAAACGTGTGATCGCAGAAATGGGCGGAAAAGATACAGTGGTGGTTGATAATGATGCGGATTTAGACCTTGCTGCAGCGAGTATTGTTTACTCAGCATTTGGATTTTCTGGTCAAAAATGTTCTGCCGGTTCCCGTGCCGTAGTTCATCAGGATGTATATGATGAGGTCCTTGAAAAAGCGGTTGCCTTAACCAAAACATTAACACTTGGAAGTCCAGAAGATTTAATGAATTATATGGGCCCAGTTATTGATGAAAAATCATTTAAGAAAATCATGAGTTATATTGAAATCGGTAAGCAAGAAGGCAGATTGATGACCGGTGGAGAGGGCGATGACTCTACAGGTTATTTTATCCAGCCAACGATCTTCGCTGACCTTGACGAGAAAGCTCGCCTGATGCAGGAAGAAATCTTTGGTCCAGTTGTGGCTTTCTCAAAAGCTCGTGATTTTGACCATATGATGCAAGTTGCGAATAACACTGATTATGGTTTGACTGGTGCATTTATTTCCAATAATCGCGAACATATTGAACGTGCCCGTGAGGAATTCCATGTTGGAAATCTTTACTTTAACCGCACCTGTACTGGAGCGATTGTCGGTTATCAGCCATTTGGAGGATTTAACATGTCAGGAACAGATTCAAAAGCAGGCGGTCCTGATTACCTACTCCTTCACATGCAAGCAAAAACAACTTCAGAAACATTATAAGATTAATATTAAGGTTCGAGGGCATTGTCCGGATGCCCCCACCTATTATCATTAGGAGGTAATAACATGACAATGACAACAAAAACAAACGAAATAATTGAACAAACACATAAATTTGGTGCAAATAACTATCATCCACTGCCAATCGTAGTTTCCAAGGCAGAAGGAGTATGGGTCGAAAGTCCAGAAGGCGATCGCTATATGGATATGCTAAGTGCCTATTCAGCCGTGAACCAAGGACATCGTCATCCAAAAATCATCCAAGCATTAAAAGATCAAGCAGACAAAGTAACACTAACCTCTCGTGCGTTCCATAATGATCAGCTGGGTCCTTGGTATGAAAAAATTTGTAAGCTAACAAACAAAAATATGGCCCTGCCAATGAACACAGGTGCCGAAGCGGTTGAAACAGCTCTGAAAGCAGCGCGACGCTGGGGTTATGACGTAAAAGGGATTTCAGAAAATCAAGCTGAAATTATTGCCTGTACAGGAAATTTCCATGGCCGGACAATGGGTGCCGTTTCCTTATCCTCTGATCCAGAATACAAGCGCGGCTTTGGTCCAATGCTTCCTGGAATTAAATTAATCCCATACGGTGATCTTGAAGCATTAAAAGCAGCGATCACTCCAAATACTGCTGCATTCTTAATGGAACCGATCCAAGGGGAAGCAGGGATCATTTTACCTCCAGATGGATTCATGAAGGCAGCATCTGAGTTATGTAAAGAAAATAACGTGTTATTTATCGCCGATGAAATTCAAGTTGGCTTAGCACGGACGGGTAAAATGTTTGCCTATGAATGGGAGCAAATTGAACCAGACATGCTTATTTTAGGAAAAGCACTTGGCGGCGGAGTATTCCCAATTTCCTGCGTGGTTGCCAACTCTGATATTCTAGGTGTCTTCAATCCTGGTTCTCATGGTTCAACATTTGGCGGGAATCCACTTGCTTGTGCAGTATCGATTGCCGCATTAGAAGTCATTGAAGAAGAAAAATTAGAGCAACGTTCACTTGAATTGGGTAAATACTTTTTAGATCAATTAAAATCTATTGAAAATCCTGTGATCAAAGAAGTTAGAGGCAGAGGCTTATTCATCGGGGTTGAATTAACAGAAGAGGCAAGACCATACTGTGAGCAACTAAAAGACGAAGGCTTATTATGTAAAGAAACGCATGATACTGTCATTCGCTTTGCCCCGCCACTTATTATTTCTAAGGAAGAAATCGATTGGGCATTTGAAAAGATCAAAAAAGTTTTAGCTTAAAATTAAAAAATCCTAAACTACTAAACGACGAGGTGTCAGGCATGTCTGTAAAGACTGTGGTTAATGAAATGGCAAAGGAACAGCAAGAGGAAACTGAATCATTAAATTTATTCTACTCCACTCAAACCGTCATACAAAAAGCCTTAAATAAATTGGGCTATAATAATGAAATGTATGAATTATTAAAAGAACCGATTCGCTTATTAACCGTCCGAATTCCAGTAAGAATGGATGACGGATCTGTAAAGGTATTTACTGGATACCGCTCCCAGCATAATGATGCTGTTGGTCCGACAAAAGGAGGAGTTCGCTTCCATCCGGATGTCGATGAAGAAGAGGTTAAAGCGCTATCGATTTGGATGAGCTTAAAGTGTGGAATTACGAATCTTCCATATGGCGGCGGAAAAGGTGGAATCATTTGTGATCCTCGTAAAATGTCGTTTAGAGAGCTTGAAAGACTAAGCCGTGGTTATGTTCGTGCCATCAGTCAAATAGTAGGACCGACAAAGGATATTCCAGCTCCAGATGTGTATACAAACTCTCAGATCATGGCGTGGATGATGGACGAGTACAGCCGCTTACGTGAGTTTGACTCTCCAGGATTCATTACTGGTAAACCGATTGTTCTAGGCGGTTCACAAGGCCGTGAAACAGCAACTGCCCGCGGTGTGACAATTTGTATTGATGAAGCGGTAAAGAAAAAAGGAATTGAGCTAAAAGGTGCCCGTGTTGTCATACAAGGTTTCGGGAATGCCGGTAGCTATTTAGCTAAATTTATGCATGATGCTGGTGCTAAGGTTGTTGCCGTGTCTGATGTATATGGAGCAGTATATGATCCAGAGGGACTTGATATTGACTATTTACTCGATCGCAGAGACAGCTTTGGTACATTCTCGCAGCTATTTAAAAACACAATCACTAATAAAGAATTGCTAGAATTAGAATGTGATATTCTTGTACCTGCAGCGATTTCGAACCAAATTACTGCAGAAAATGCGGCTAATATTAAGGCAGGTATTGTTGTGGAAGCAGCAAATGGACCAACCACACTGGAAGCTACGAAGATATTAACAGAGCGTGGAGTACTGCTGGTACCAGATATTCTTGCAAGTGCAGGCGGGGTAACCGTATCCTATTTTGAATGGGTGCAAAATAATCAAGGCTATTATTGGACGGAAGAAGAAGTAAATGAAAAGCTAGAGAAGGTCATGGTTAATTCGTTTGAAAATATTTATCAATTAGCTCAAACTCATCAAGTTGATATGCGTTTGGCAGCCTATATGGTTGGAATCAAAAAAGTAGCGGAAGCTTCAAGCTTCAGAGGCTGGGTTTAAAAAAACATCCTTGCAGAAAATTTCTGCAAGGATGTTTTTTATTTGATTATACGTTTAATCTGTTGTAATGCGTTCTTTCGATTTGGGTAGCGAAACGGAAGATCAAAACTTGTCGTTTGTTTTAGGACGCTTTTCTCATGAGAAAAAACATCAAAGCTGCCTTTCCCATGATAGGCACCAATCCCACTTTCTCCGACGCCGCCGAAAGGCAGATAAGGGGAACTTAAATGGTACACCGTATCATTAATGCAGCCGCCGCCAAATGAAATATGATTTAGGATTCTCTCCTGAAATTCTTTACTTTCAGAGAAAATATAAAGGGCTAGCGGCTTAGGGCGGTCATTTATTGTATTGATCATGGTGATTTCGTCATCATATTCAAGAACAGGCAGCAGAGGACCGAAAATTTCTTCCTGCATGATGGGGTTTTCCCAAGAAATCCCACCGATTACGGTTGGTTCAATCGTTAATGAACCACTTTCGTGTCGGCCGCCATAGAGGATTTCCCCTTTCTCAAGGAATGTCTGAAGTCGATCAAAATGCCTTTTGCTGACAATTCGGGTGAATTCACCGTTCTTAAATACGTCATCGCTATAAAGTTCTTTGATCGCTTCTTTGAAGCTTGAGATAAACTCCTCTTTCACTGCTTGATGGACATATAAATAATCAGGTGCCACACAAGTTTGCCCGGCATTGATAAATTTTCCCCAAGCAATCCGTTTGGCCGCTAATTTCAAATTCGCATCTTTATGAACAATACATGGACTTTTTCCGCCCAGTTCAAGGGTTACAGGGGTTAAATGTTTCGCCGCCGCTTCCATAATAATTTTTCCAACAGGTACACTGCCAGTAAAGAAAATATAATCAAATTTCTCCTTTAACAAGGCTTGTGTTGTTTCTGCATCACCTTGCACGACACGAATGTATTCCTCTGGGAACGTTTTTGGGATCAACTCCCCGATTAATCTTGAGGTGGCTGGGGTTAGCTCAGAAGGCTTAATCACAGCACAATTCCCTGCAGCTATGGCTCCTATCAAAGGGGCAATGGCTAACTGAAACGGGTAATTCCAAGGAGAAATGATCAAGGCGACACCATAAGGCTCCGGATAGATATAGCTTTTCGAACCTGCTTGGGCAAGGCCGGATTTTACCTTTCGTGGTTGTGACCAAGTCTTGATATGTTTGAGTGTAAAACGGATTTCCTCTAATAAAATACCGATTTCGGTAACATAGGAGTCAAATTCACTTTTGTTTAAATCAGACTTAAGGGCGGCCATTAGTTCGCCTTCATGGGATTTTATCATCTCTTTTAAACGTGTTAATGCATCTATTCGGTAGGAAATCTCTTTTGTTTGACCAGTATAAAAAAAGGTACGCTGCTTCGTTAATAATTCATTGAAACTCTCCACGGTCTACGCCTCCAAACATTTTATAAATATTTTAACACAACTGAAAAAATAACGAGTTTTTGAGTGAGGGAAATTGGAATATTTTTGTATGAATAAAAATAATTGGATAATACTATTGTTAAAACCATGAAGGAGAGACTAAATGTCGATTGAAATAGGAACTAAATTTCAAATTTCTCAAAGTATTAAAGGTAATTTCAATTCTGCAGATTTGCTGACCGTAACGACGAATAATGGAATTACCGTTCAATTCACGCTAGATGAGGGAAAAGGGCGGGGATCGATGCCGTTAGACCACTTAAACTATTTACTAAAAAGGGCTAATCTTACGCAGATTTCTACAAGTAATAAACGCTCTTTACTAAATAATGATAATGAAGAGAAAATTGGATAATGAGTGGAAGATGAACAAAATTTAGCCCTCCTAGAATTACTACTAGGGGGGCTAAGTTTAGTAGGAAGGCTTATTTTTCTACTACCACCAATAAATAATTTGTAAAGTAAATTGAAAATTGATACTATTTAGATAAAATAGTGAAAACGGTAACAATTATACAAAAGGGAGATGAATGTTTTGTCATTACCATTAGACGGGATACGCGTTCTTGACCTGACAAGGTTACTTCCAGGTCCCTATTGCACATTACTGCTTGCAGACTTTGGTGCGGATGTCATAAAAGTAGAAGACCCAAAAGCGGGAGATTATGCACGTTGGTATGAACCGTTAATGGGAGATCAAAGTGCGATGTTTCTTTCACTTAATCGTAATAAAAGAAGTATGACGCTAGATTTGAAGACTGATAGCGATAGAGAAGTATTTATTGAGTTGGTAAAAACAGCTGATGTCGTTATTGAATCTTTTCGACCAGGTGTCATGGAGCGATTAGGACTCGGCTATGAGCAGCTAAAAGCTCACAATCAAAAGTTAATCTATTGTGCAATCACAAGTTATGGCCAAACAGGTCCATATGCCAAGGAACCTGGCCATGATATTAACTTTCTAAGTTATTCTGGTCTTTTAGAATTACAGGGTCAGCCAAATGGTAATCCGCTTTTGTCCTCGGTCCAAATTGGTGATATTGGCGGTGGTTCACTTATGGCCACAGTCGGGATCCTCCTATCCATAATCAACGCGAAAAAATCAGGTGAGGGCGAATTTATCGATATTTCTATGCTTGATGGAGCAGTTTCTTGGATGCAAACCATCCTTCCAAATTACTGGGCATCTAATCAAATCCCAAACCGCGGAGAATTAACTCTAAATGGTGGTAAAGCTTGTTATGAAGTCTACCGCACAAAAGATGATCGATTCCTGTCAGTTGGGGCATTAGAATTTAAGTTTTGGAGAAACTTTTGCACGGTAATCGGCAAAGAAGCATTGACCACTAAACTAGAGGATCCAATCGAAAATCAACGCATCATGAAGGCAGAAATCCAAGAAGTCATTTTAGAAAAAACTTTAGCTCAGTGGCTTGAGTTATTTGATGGTATCGATGCCTGTGTCTCCCCAGTTTTAACTCCACAAGAAATGACAGAAAATCCACAAATAAAGCATAGAGAAATGATAGAAGAAGTTCACCATCTAGGGATTGGCACGATTAAACACATTGCAAATCCTATTAAGTTTACCGGAAAAAGGTTCAATCTCCGCCGTTCCGCACCAAAACTCGGAGAACACAATTCCGAAATATTAAATGAATTAAGGCTCCGAAACACTGAGGAATTGGCTGGGAATGAATAAACATACCTTGGAAACAGAGCAGAGGGTCGTTGCTAGACAGGTATTGAAGGACTATCAAGTAAAGGAGAGATTCAATGAGCCAACAGCAGTTCCAAAGTAAGGTAAGTGAGGTCAACTGGAAAAAGATTGAGCAATATCTAAAGGAGGAAATTCCAGGTTTGCTTGATGCACCCCTTCAAGCAAAACCCTTTTCCGCTGGCTATTCGAACTTAACGTATTTTATCAAAATTGGAGAATGGCAAGCTGTCCTAAGAAGACCCCCATTTGGAAAAATCCCACCGAAGGCTCATGACATGAAACGAGAATCTGACATTTTACAAAAATTAAACCGTGTATTCCCATTAGCACCTAAGCCATACCTCTATTGTGAGGATCCAAGTATCATGGAACGGCACTTCTATGTGATGGAGAAAAAAGAAGGAGTCGTACTTGATGATTCTCTTCCTGAAGAATATAAAAATCGAACAGATACGGGAAGGCTTGTTTCAATTGCGGTTGTAGATACTTTAGTCCGATTACATGCTGTTGATTATGAAGCAGCTAGTTTAAGCAATCTTGGATTTCCGGACGGTTATTTAAAACGACAGGTGCATGGCTGGATAAAAAGATTCCATAATTCAAAAACCAATGATATTCCAGAGGTAGAAGCTTTAGAAAAATGGCTGATTGAAAACATTCCACATTCCCCTGCACCCACGATTGTCCATAATGATTTTAAATTGAATAATATGATGTTCTCCACAACCAATCCAGGAGAAGTGGTCGGAGTGTTTGATTGGGAACTAAGTACCATTGGAGATCCCTTAACTGATTTAGCTGCTATGCTGGCCTATTGGACCTCTGCCGGTGAAAGTGAATCTGGATTAACATCTGTGACCACCAATCCAGGTTTCTTTTCGAGAAAAGAGTTGTTAGAGCTTTATGCAAAGAAAAGCGGCCGGGATGTTTCCCAAATTGACTACTATTTATCGTTTGCCTTTTATAAAATTGCAGTTATTCTTCAGCAAATTTATTATCGCTGGAAAATTGGCGAAGCTGCCGATGAGCGCTTTGGAAAGTTAGATGTTGGAATAAAGAATTTACTCGAACAGGCAGAAAAAGCAAAGCGAAAAGCGATTTTACGATAAGCTCGACCAATACAAAAACAAAAGAAGGTGTAAGCTCTTTCTTAAAAAAGTCCACCACAGTTCAAAATGAAAGTAAGCACGGATATTCCGCCATTTTACCTATGGTGGAAAGAATTAGTGAAGGGTGTACCTTTCTATTAAGGTGCAGCCTTCTTATGGTTTATATACTTTCGTTCGACTGATTATCTGAATAAACCGCAATCAGGACGACTGACTTTCCATCTCCAATATTCGTAACCGTATGGGGGACACTCGCATTCCAACTAAAGGAGTCACCTTCTTCTAAAATAATCGAGTCTTCACCTTGTTCAGCAAGGACCTTCCCCTCTAACACTAAATGACATTCTTCTCCTTCATGCGAATGGGCATCACCAATGGATGCACCTGGAGGAAATTCGACACTGCGAATTTTTAATCCCCCCATGGAAGAAATATGTTCGATCTGTAAATCGTTAAAACTAGAAGTCATCCTGGCATCTTTTCGTACCACTCGCATATGTTGGTTCTTTTCTAATAGGAGATAGGGAAGTGGGACTTCTAAAAAGCTTGCTATGGTTTGAAGTGTATTGATTGATGGTGACGTATTATTGTTTTCAACATTACTAATAAAACCTTTTGAAAGGCCGGTCCCCTCACACATTTGGGCAATCGTTATTTTCTTCCGGTTTCTAATTGCTCGGATTTTTGATCCAATGTCCAGTATAATCACCTCAAAGGTTTCCTAATATAAAACATATTTATATATTAGCTAAAAACAAATCGACAATCCAGAGAATTTGGAGCATTTCTTTCTTTTAATCGTATAGAGGTTGAGTGATGACCTATCGTTCTGGGCAGATTAATTGTATGTACAGGTCTATTTTTGATATAATCATACGGTTAATGTTATAAACTAAAATTATTTATAAAAGTTTTAAGGTGGTTAATATGAGTCAAGATTATCGAATTTTATTGTATTATAAATATGTCACTATAGAAAACCCAGAAGAAACATCAAATGAGCATCGTGAATTTTGTAATCAATTAGGGTTAAAAGGACGAATTATTATTGCGGCTGAAGGAATTAATGGGACGGTATCAGGTACCATTGAACAAACCGATGCCTATATAAAATATATGGATGAACATCCGCTTTTCAAAGGAACATGGTTTAAATTTGATGAGGCATCTGAGCATGCATTTAAGAAGATGAAAGTGCGTCACAGACCAGAGTTAGTAACGTTACGACTAGAAGATGATGTAGATCCCCATATCACAACAGGTAAGCATTTAAAGCCGAAAGAGTTTTTTGAAGCTATGCAACGTGAGGATACCGTTGTGATTGATGCTCGGAATGATTATGAGTACGATTTAGGTCATTTTAGAGGAGCAGTTAAACCAGATATTTTGAATTTCCGTGACCTGCCACAATGGATTCGGGAAAATAAAGAGCAATTTGAAGGCAAGAAGATACTTACTTATTGCACTGGCGGCATCCGTTGTGAAAAATTCTCTGGCTGGCTTCTAAAAGAGGGGTTTGAAGATGTATCCCAATTAGAAGGCGGAATTGTCACATACGGAAAAGATCCAGAAGTGCAAGGTGATTTATGGGATGGACAGCTTTATGTTTTCGATGAGCGGATTAGTGTCCCAGTAAATCAAAAAGAGCATGTGGTCGTTGGTAAGGACTATTTTTCAGGTGAGCCTTGTGAGCGCTACGTCAATTGCGCGAACCCTGAATGTAATAAAAAAATCCTTTGCTCGGAAGAAAATGAGCACAAACATTTACGCAGCTGTTCTCATGAATGCAGGACGCATCCTCGTAACCGCTATGTCGCAGAGCATGGCTTAACAGAAGAGGAAGTAAATGAAAGATTAATGCAACTTCAATCATAATAAAAGGCTGTACACTCATCATTTGAGAGTACAGCCTTTTTTAGTAATCTGGAGTTAAGTTTCATTTACCGAAAACCCGAGTGAAGCCATTTTTACTGTCAATGAAATTATTTTTTCACTACCATATTTGCATTTTTTAGTTCTTCAAAAATAACAGATGTTAAACTTTGAGCTCCTTGGGAATCATGTCCAGCTTCCCAGAGCATCATCCCACCAAAACCATGTTCTAAAGCTAAAGTGGTTTTCTTTTTCATCGTATTCACACCATTATAATGATAGGTTGTTCCGTTCATACTAACCGTATCGTTTGCGGCATTTGCCGGATCCTGGTTAATAATCGCTGCATAGGAAACCTGCTTAATGGCTGGGTCTTCGGGTTGTGCATAAAATGGAACGCCTAGCACAAGCTTTTCTTTTGTAATCGAAAGCTCGTCAAAAAGATTCGCCCAGTAGTTTACGATTTTCTCCGCAAAAGGATACGGTGATAAATTGGCTGCATTATAGCCGCCATCCCATTGTCCATCATAGGCCATAATGTTTACATGATCTACATAGAGAAATGTCGATGGATCAAAAATAACAAAGTCTGTAACGGTGCCAGCTCCTGCGTGAATTTTAGGATAAACAGCAATCGACAGCTCTTTTCCTTTCGGCTGCAGCTGTGTGCTTAATTCCTGTGCAAATGCAGCAAGATTTGCCGCATCCGCTTGAGAACGAGGGTGTTCAAAGTCGATATCAATCCCATCTAAATGTTCCCGGTCAGCAATACTCGAAAGCTCATTGACAAGCTTGGTTCTTGATACAGGGTTGCTAATCGCTGCTTTAAAAATATCATACGATTCCCCGCCATTCATATGAAACCAGCCGCCTACTGCTAAAATCGCCTTACTATTATGATCATGTGCTTTTTTTACCATTGTACGCAAATTATTTATAGCAGAATCCCCATTTAGCAAAATTCCACCATCGGTTGTCGGATGGGCAAAGGAAAAAATGACATGGGTTAATTTTGAATAATCCACTACTTCTGGATCTCGAAAATCCTGGACATATCCAATTAACACTTTCGATGATTCTTCCAACCCTAACTTTGGTGTTTCTTTCGCTTCAAGTTTTTTTGAAGATTCTGCAGCTTTGTCTATTTTAACAGCTTGTGACGCTTGTTCAGATTTATTTTTTGAAAATAATACTCCTGTTAAAATTCCCCCTACAAAGGTAAAGACCATTACCAGGGCAAGGAGGAGTGAACGTTTTTTCATAGTATGAATCCTCCTATCATTCTTCTAACTATGAAATTGTAACAGATAAATAAGAGGTTGAGAGATGGTAATAAAAACCTTAGCAAATAAATAGAATCGGCGAAGGTTAAAAAGTTGTGATATTACCGCAAATATTGTCTAATAGATCAAGACTTTTAAAAGTAAAGGAGATTCGTCTGTGTGGCTTGTTGGAATAGGAATTATTCTGCTATATAATTTATTGATTTTTTACATTGGTTACAATATCTGGACTTGGTTAAAAAACATAAGTAGTGATAAAAAGAGTATTAAGTATATTTTCTGGTTCGTTCTTGTCTTATTTGCCTATTCCTTTATTTTGGGACAATGGGTGAATGATAGTTTATTCTTATCGTGGATGGGAGCGATATGGTTAACCCTCTTTTATTTCTTTGTATTACTGCTTCCCATCGCCAATATTGCTGTCTTTTTAAGAAGATTTACCCGTATCCCTAAGGAAAAGTTTATTAAATGGACTGGGTATTCACTTTCGGTATTGATTGTTTGTTCTTTCTCTTATGGAATGAATAATGCTTACAGCCCTGTTTTTAAAACCTATGATATTACGATTCCAAAACAGGTGAAAAAGAAAGACAGCTTAAAGATTATCATGGCATCAGATCTCCATTTTGGTGACCTTGCAGGAGATAAACAGGCAAGAAAACTTGTGGAAAAAATTAATGTAAGAGAACCCGATCTTGTCTTATTCCCAGGAGATATCATCAATGATGATATTACTCCGTACCTAGAAGAAGGGATTCCGGAAATCTTAAAGGAGATAAAGGCACCTGTTTATGCCTCATTAGGAAACCATGACCGAGATGAAGTTGACCTCGTCCAGATTTTTAATAATAGTGGGATGAAGGTTCTTGATGATGAAGTGCTCTTACTTCCAGAGGGGATTACACTTATTGGGAGGAAAGATCGAGGTTATCAAGATGTAACGAGAGCAGAGCTAAAGGAATTAATGAAACAGGTGGATTTGACAAAACCGAATATTCTTTTAGAACATCAGCCTTATGATTTTGAAATTGCTGAAAAAAACGGCGTTGATTTAATCCTCTCCGGCCATACCCATCGTGGACAAGTGGCGCCAGGCAACCTGATAACCGACAGATTATTTGAAAATGACTGGGGCTACCTAAAGAAAGGAAAACTACAATCCATCGTCTCTTCTGGCTATGGTTTCTGGGGACTGCCGCTTCGAATTGGAACACGCTCTGAAATCGTGCAAATTAACTTAACTTTTAATAATGCGAAATAATGTATGAAATTAATCCATCTTCCGTTAGATGGATTTTTTCATATATTAGTTTATAAATAATATTATGGTAATGATGGCTGATTTTCAAAAACCATGTAAGCGTTTTATTCGTGTTGAAGGAGAGAAGCGAATGGAAAAATTAACCCCGTCAGAAGTAACCGAAAAGTTATCCACGGTCCCAGCTTGGAAGTTAACGGATGAGAAATGGATTGAAAGAAAGTACCGGTTTCGTGATTACCTTAATGGAATTGATTTTGTTCAACAAGTAGCAAATCTATCGGAGAAAAGCAATCATCACCCATTTATATCAATCGATTATAAAGTCGTAACAATAAGAATCTCATCATGGAATGCCAAGGGACTAACAGTATTAGATTTTGAATTAGCACAGAAATATGATGAATTTTATCAACAAGTAAAGAAATAAACGGTTTTTATAAGGGGAGGAAAGAGCCATGGGTGATAAGAAAAGAAAAGTTCCGAGGCATTTACAGAAATATGTTTTAAATCAACAGTATGAAAAATATACCCCTATCAATCATGCGGTATGGCGTTATGTCATGCGGCAAAATCACCATTTTCTTAAAGACGCTGCTCATGAGGCATATGTGGGCGGACTTAAAGCCTCAGGTATCTCCGTGGAGAAAATTCCAAATGTCATGGAGATGAACAATGCATTAGCCCCTTTTGGCTGGGGTGCAGCGAATATTGATGGTTTTATTCCTGGTGTTATCTTTTTTGATTTTCAGGCTCACGGTATACTGCCAATTGCCTCTGAGATACGGAAATTGGAAAACATTCAATATACACCAGCCCCAGATATTATTCATGAGGCAGCCGGTCACGCCCCGATCCTTTGTGAGGGAAAATTCTCTGATTACGTAAAGCTATTTGGAAAAATTGGTTCGAAGGCATTGGCCACTAGTGAAGAGCATGAATTATTTGAGGCCGTTCGTACCTATTCGAATTTATTAGAAAGCGGCCAAGCAACACAGGAAGAAATAGCAGAAGCGAAAAGAAATTTTGAAGTAAAACAGATGGCAGTTACCGAATTGTCCGAAGCAGAGCAAATTTCCCGGTTATATTGGTGGACGGTTGAATACGGTTTAATTGGAACCGTTGAGCAGCCACAAATTTACGGGGCTGGGCTGCTTTCCTCTGTTTCAGAAGGAAGAAGTAGTTTGACAGACTCCGTTCAAAAGCTTCCATTTGACTTGCAGACGGTTATTAATACGGGTTTTGATATTACCAAGCCACAACCACAGCTTTTTGTGTGTGACAGCTTTGATCAATTAATTGATGCCGTGAATGAGTTTGCGGAAACGATGGCCTTTAAAGTGGGTGGAACAGAAGCTTTAGATAAGGCATTGCGCTCGAAACATACAGCTACGGTGGAGTTTAGTTCCGGGCTTCAATTAACAGGGACATTGACTAGGTTGATAAAGAATCAACATGGTGAAGCGGTTTATCTAAAAACGGAAGGACCTTCCGCTTTGGCGATAGCAAATACGGAACTTCTTGGTCATGGTAAAGTAACTCATCAAGATGGCTTTGGAGCACCAATTGGGAAACTAAAGAATACGGACACCCCGTTAGAGTCTCTTTCAGAAGAACAGCTTAAAGGATTCGGGATAGAAGTTGGAAGAGAGACTAATTTATGTTTTGAAAGTGGAGTTACCGTAAAAGGTGTTGTTTCAAACTTATTGCGAAGAGAAGGAAGGGTTATTCTGATTTCATTCAATAACTGCAAAGTAGAATATAACGAGGAAGTACTTTTTCATCCTGATTGGGGAAGCTACGATTTAGCTATTGGTGAGAAAATCACCTCCGTTTTTGCAGGGGCAGCTGATTCTGAAAAATACTATGCTGACCTTGAGGACGTGGAGACCAAGCCAATTGTTAAAAAGGAATTATCAGCACTTGAAAAGTTGTATGGAAAAGTAAGAGATATTCGTGAATCTGGAAGTAAGAATCTAGAGAATGAACTATTGCCAATTATTGAAAAAGTATCAACCGAATTTAAGGATGATTGGCTTTTAAGAGTTGAAATCATGGAGTTGTTAGTGAAGAATAATCTTTTACCTGATCAGCAGGTTTTGTTGAAACAACAATTAGAAGCTATCAAAAAGGTTCATGAGGAATATCCTATATTAATCGAACGAGGACTCATGCTGGCCGCATACTAGCAGATGGGGACTCTACATTCCTTAAAGCCTCCAGCGTAGGAGGCTATTTCTTTTATTAAAAATCTTCATTCGAGTGAACAACTGAGTGCCCATGTGAATATCATTTAATCATAATGCGTAAAGATGGGCGGCACTGGGATGGATAATCAGCTTAAAGAACTTTTCGGGGCATGGATACAAGCGATTGGAACCGTAATTGCAGCTGTTGGCAGCACCCCGTCAAAAAGGCTAAGCAGTGAATTCAGAGAACATCTAAGTTTGTGGGGAAACGAACTTCAAGCTGCTGGGAACGCCTTAATTGCTGACGCCATTGGAACGTTTTCATTAGAAAAGCTTGGGAATGAAATCCAAGCGATAGGAAACGTCACCGTGATAGCTGGAATCGTTATTGATTTCCAGGAGGAGACAAAACAAAGGTTAGAGATAACCGGAAACTGGCTCCAGGCTCTAGGTGGTGGAACGGCACTTCCAGATGATTTAGTGGATGAGCCCTCCACGATTAGGACGCTTAACATCGCAGGAAATGTTTTGCAGATAATTGGGAACTCCTTGCAAGCGATTAGTGGCACGGATGAACTTAAAAGTAAACTAAAAGAGAAGTATAATGGCTATCAACAAAGCAACGAGGCGAATGAGTCTGAGCATGGTTATTCTTTGGACTTTTATGGCAGCTGGATTCAAGCTGTAGGTTCGGTCATCTCTGCGATTGCTCAAACAAAAGAATCCTTATAAGTGGATGGGATAAAGGGAACACTGAAAGAAAAATGAGTAGGTATAGGTGAAGCGGATGAAATTGTTATGCATCGATGGCGGTGGGATACGCGGAATTTTTGCCATTGCCATCCTTCAGGCATTGGAAGAGGATATGAAACAACCAATCGGGGATTATTTCGATATGATTTCTGGGACAAGTACCGGCGCAATCATAGCCGCATCCGTTTCTTTAAAGATTCAGATGGCTGAAGTCCATCATAATTATAAAACATTTGGTGAGAAAATCTTTGTCCGTCAATCAAAGGTTGGTCTACTTAGGAGTGTTTACAGTGATCGATATTTACGACATCTATTAAAAAATGCTTTTGGTGAACGGTGTCTTGCCGATATAGAAAAACCGTTTCTTATACCCGCAGTTGATGTAACCCATGGGAAACCGTTTATTCATCGTTCCAATTACGGAAACCCAGAAGGTGAAGATCTTGAGATAAAGATTTGGGACGCCGTTCTATCGTCCTGCTCGGCACCTGTGTATTTTCCTCCTAATAATGTTGAAAACAAATATTTATCCATTGACGGTGGATTATGGGCAAATAACCCCTCCTTAGTGGGACTTACGGAGGCAATGCACTATTTTCAAAACAAATTGGAGGATATAAAGATATTTTCTATCGGAACCGGCTTACAAAGGATTGATTTTACAACGAATGGTAATAAGTATTGGGGAATTAACCACTGGCTGCCTTTTCATTTTCCTTCTATGAAAGTCACACCGAAATTACTTGATCTGGCCCTCCACTTATCATCCGAGTCTGTTTCCTATCAATGTCAGTTACTCCTTAAGGATCATTATCTTCGAATTAATGAAGATTTAGGGGAAGAAGTCCCGTTTGATGATGTCACATATTTGGATCAACTTACTGAGCTAGGAAGGAAAGTGTACATAAAGCGGAGAGAAGAGATGTTGAAATTTATTGAAGGGAAGTAAGAAAGTATACTAAGAAATCCACCTTACGTTAGCAGAAGGTGGATTTCAAATTAGATTGATCATGGACAAAGAACCAAAGGGAAATTATAATTGAGAAAAAAAGGAAATGTTTTTTGAATACTCAAGAATTTCTGTTAATATTAGTAGTAAGATATTTCATTATGCGAGGTTATCTATGGGGCGAATTGTGCATTATCTACTAAGAATTATCTGTATTTTACTAGGATTTTCCTTATTTCTTTCAATTCCAAAATTATTTAATGTTGAAAATGGTCAGTTAGAATTAACACTAAAGAACTTCAAGCTACAGTTTGAAAATACACTCCAGCAAATCACCCATTTTACACAAAGTTCTATAGTAGAAGTTTGGTTGGAAACGGGAATTGTTGATAGATACCTATATACATTGAAAGTTTTAGGGATATCTATTCTGCTTGTGACCACGGTTGGTCTGATCATTTCCGCTGTTGTAATATTTACAAATGGTAGAACAAGAAATGCTTTAAAGAATATCGTTAATTTTAGCGAGGCCATTCCTGATTTATTAATTATTTTTGTGCTGCAAATTTTCGTTATCATCCTTTATAAAAATACCGGAATTAAGTTCCTGCAGCTTTATGGCTTTAGTGGAGATCCATATTTTATTCCCATTGTAGTGGTGTCTTTTTTACCTAGCTTATTCTTGGCACAATTTTTTATTAAAGTGTTTGAAGAAGAACTCGGAAAAGACTATGTCATCTTAGCAAAAGCGAAAGGTCTTAGTTTCTTTCGCATTTTTACCGTTCATTTATTTAGGAATGTTATTCCGTTATATCTTGTCCAGCTAAGGAGTATTATTTGGATCATTCTATCAAATATCGTATTAATCGAATTTATCTTTAAAATACAAGGATTTACCCATGACATCCGTACGTTTTTTAACGTAGATGCTGCGATGATGCTATTCAATTTTATTTTATTCGCTATTCCGATTGCCTTGATTGACTTAATTGTAAAATTGGTTTCATTCTTGTCTCGCGGAAAGGAGGAACCAGGTATATGAAAAAGTATAAAAAAACCTTAATCGGCACCAGCATTATCACCTTGATATTTTTAATCAGCTGTCTTTATCCGCTATTTGGTCCAGAAGATTATAATAAAGAACCCTTTATCACCAATGATCAGGGTGAAATTATTGATCGAGCACCATTTCCTCCGTCTACAGAACATTTGTTTGGAACAGATCGAAATGGACAGGATGTCCTATTAATTGTAATTGATGGTGCTAAATTTACCATCTTTACCGCTTTAATTGTAACTTTGTTCAGAGTGTTTATTGGTGGATTAATTGGTATCATCATTTCATTGTGGTTACCAAAACTGAAGGTTTTTTTCAATGACTTTTTTCTAGGTTTCAAATACGTTCCATCCACCATAATTGCTTTGCTATTAATGGCGCCGGTAACCATTAGCTATACAGGAGTTCCCTTCATTATAATAATCAGCTACCAATTGTTTGTATTATTCTTAGTAGCATTTCCATCCATCGTGTCGACAACGATTGATATGACCGATGAACTGAAGAAAAGTTCGTTTATCCAAAGTTCCTATTTAATGGGTGGCAGCCATTTTCATGTTTTACGGAAGCACATGAAACCCTACTTGAAGTCCTTTGGACTTTTAATCGGAATCCAACAGATGATTAGTACGCTTGTGATTTTAATGCATTTAGGAATTTTCGGAGTTTTCCTTGGCGGGCCAACGAAATCAGGTATCTTTAACGGAGATATGTGGGGACCTCCAACTCCAGAATCATTATCAAGTGAATGGTCTGGTTTAATCGGCCAAAACTTTGCCGTTATCATTCAGTACCCATGGATTGTGTTAAGTACGATTCTAGGCTTCTTTCTACTTATTTGTCTGCTTAATATGATGAAAAAAGAATTGGAGTCACTAATTAATCATGGTCATAGTTTTGTAAAGAAAAATAAAACGGTAGAAAAGTCAATTCTAGTAAAAACGAAACCTTCATTTTCTTCTTTTACTTTTGTAAATGATAAGAAAACAAGCACAAAAGGGAAAAGCGTAGGTTAAGTGCAGTAATTGGATATCATCATAGGCAAAAAGATTGATAGCTTTGGTTATCAATCTTTTTTATTGTAGGAATTTGGATTTATTTGTATTTGGTGGTTCCTAAAAAATTCTAATTTTGTCCAAAACATAATCTTGATTTTTATCAAATATGATTAGAGATATAGCAATAGCCAAAAGGGAGGGGTAGTTATGCATCAACCGCAACTTCCTGGTCATGTGAATTTTGAACAATTTAATCAGATGTTAGTAGCTCCAGAATCTTTTGCTTCAAGGCCAGAATCGCTTACAGAACAGTTATTTGTGGATCGGTCTCTTACAGAAAATAGGTTTTGGTTAAGAATTATGAAGGAGCATGCCTTGTTCTTAGGGGAGGGATTTAACCGGAAAGATACCCATCTCATTCAACAAACAGATCGTTTTTTCCAATATTTTGAGCAGCAAGAGAAAAAGGCATACCAAATATCTAATAATGTAGAATTAGTAAGGAAATTCAACGAAGAAAGTATCGAGTTAGTCCTGGGATTCCGCAATTTCAAGAGAAACCTGTTAATCCTGATCATTAATTGTAAAGTAAGCGGCTTTAATTTTCCACTGCTCGTGGATCACATCGCGCGAGAAGCGGAATATTTTATGCGGACGTTAAAAAAATTCAATAAAGGGATATTAGATCCGATTCAAGACGCGATCATTAACGAAAATGTATTCTGGCTGCGAATTATGATGGAGCATTCTCGCTTTATATCCGCATTGCTAGACCAGTCAGAGCGAAATTTAGTCAACACCGCTAGGAAAATTGCGGATGATTTTGAGGTTTTGCTTAATCAAGCAAGAGATGTTGAGTCAATGTTATTTCATAAACAGCCAACCTATCCGATTATCGGTAAAATGAATCAAGACAGTGAAAATGCAGCACAAGAAATATTAGCTTTTAAGAAAACAGGCTTAGAGCTAATTAAGTCCTGCCAAATTCGTAATGTCATAAATCCTTTATTAGCAGATCATGTTGTCAGGGAAGCAGAACACTTTTTATACATGATTCACATATTAGAAGAACGGCTAAAGAAAAAGAAAAATGAATGAATTTCTGGAAAAATGAAATAGGAATAGAAGGCAGCCCCTTCTATTCCTATTTTTAACATCTTTGCCTTACATTCCTTTTAAAAGGTCCAAATAAAAGCTAAAACAGATCTTATGAGATGATCTGTTTTAGCTTTTATTTGTATAGTAATTTTTAAAATATGCAGTTAATGAACAGTTTGGTTTCTCCATTTCTGGAACAAAAGCACTAAGTTTTGTTAAAAAGTAGCAGGACTCTGGAAAATGATGTTCTAAAAATCGAAGTGTTGTGGCATTAAAAACAGCCTTTCCTTTGTAAAGACGGATTACATGCTCTACAAGTTGATTAAATGCCTGACAGGTACCACTAACTTCACGCGCAAAGGAAATCTGAGCAGGAAATTGAGGAGGTAGAAATTGTAAGTACCCTTTGATTGCTTCATTTTTTAAAATATGAGCGGAGAAAAGTTTTGTAAGTGTATTCACCTGTTCAATCAGAATTTGTTCAGAACCATCAAGTGCTCTCCTTAAAAGTGCGGCATGGCCCAGTTGGTCCTCTAGCCACATATCAAGTAACTCAACTAGCGATAGTGGCGGATATTCGGTTCCCTTCATGTAATATTGAAGAATTCTTAAATATTCCCTGTTTTCAAGTAGAGTTCCGTTAAAATAAGTCGGGGTGATATTGATTTGAATTTGATTATTAACTGATAAACTTAAGAGTTTCCCTTCAAACAAATAATAATCATAAGAAACTTGAGCGGAATAGTTAGAGAATTGGATTAAGGGTTGAGAGTTAATCGGACTTGTTTCCGGGATTTGTTCTAATTGTTTCCGCACCTCGGTAAATCTTCTAATAAACTGGTTTGCCTCTGCCACTAGTGTCGTTTCCACAGGGGATAAATAATCCCTGACAAATACCGCGTGGTCCAATAGGATATTGACCCAAAAATAATGTTCTTCCCAAGGAGTGTATGGATTTAATTTTTTCACATATGACCTCCTATATTTGACATTATTCTTCTTATATAAATATTAGGATGTTTTCTAATAAATGTATAATTTTCCATTGTTAGCAAAAAATAAAAGAAAAAGATGGGGCGGATGCGAATGCGTAAAGATCGCAATCGCTTTTTGAAGGATTTCAAACGGCCGAGGGAAATAATAGCTGAAAATAACAACACTTTGGAACAACAGTCATCAGATGGAGAGTCAATTTTACAAAAATTTCTCACTAGTTTTAAAAATAGTTCTGATTTAAGTGTTACTGAATTTCCACTTTTAAACTTAAAAATTTATTATTTTAGTTACTTGATAAATAAAGACCATTATGAACAACTTTTAGCCAAGTTAAGAACATTAACCTTAGAACAGTTTCAATCTTACTTAAAGCAGTCCGATTTTAAAGCCCTCCAAGATATGAATCTTGTAGAGGAAGCAATCTTATCTGGGAGTGGTATTTTATTTATAGATACCCAGGCCTATGAGCTTCCTTTTAAAGAGGGGATGGCGCGGTCAATATCTCCATCAGAGACGGAAACCGTTATCCTTGGAGCCCATGATGCTTTTGTTGAATCGGTTGACGTGAACTTATCACTTATTCGAAGAAGAGTGTTGAGTTCACAGCTTAAATCCATAAAGTTACATGTGGGTCAAAAGGCAAAAAGGACGGTTTATTTACTCTATATTGAAGGTGTTACCTCTGAGAAAGATATAGAATACCTAAAAAAACGCATTGCATCGATAAAAAATGATGCCATTGTTGATACAAATATGCTTGTTCAATATATTGATGAACATCCTAATTCACCATTTCCCCAATTTTATACAACGGAGAGACCAGATGTAACGGCTTATAAATTGTTTGATGGAAAAATTGTCGGGTTAATGGATAATAGTCCGTTTGCTTTTTGCACACCAGTTAGTTTTTTTGATTTTATGGAATCGATGGATGATTTCGGACAAAGGTGGATTGTCAGTACGTTTATTAAGGTCACACGTTATATTGCGATTTTAGTTACCCTTCTCTTTACTGCTTTATATGTAGCTGTAACAACTTTTCATTATGAAATGATCCCACAGGCATTACTTCCGACTTTGCTGGAATCACGAAGTAAGGTACCGTTTCCACCAGTGCTTGAGGCACTTTTTTTAGAATTTTTGTTGGAGCTGTTAAGAGAAGCAGGAGCAAGACTACCAACCAAAGTTGGACAGACAATCGGAATTGTTGGGGGTATTGTAATCGGCCAGGCTGCGGTTCAGGCAGGGATTACCAGTAATATCCTCATTATTGTGGTAGCAGCATCAGCCATTGCATCTTTTGTTGTACCTAGTTATTTATTAAGTGCATCTATTAGAATAGTCCGTTTCGGATTTATTATCATGTCTGGATTTTGGGGTAATATCGGGATTATTTTTGGGATGGGAATCTTAATTATTCATTTAAGCAGCCTGACAAATTTAAATTCTCCATATCTACTTCCTATTTCGCCTATTTATCCTAAGTTTTTCAAATTCACACTAATAAGGGGCCCATTTAAGAAAAAATCGGAAGGGGGATGAGCATGGAAATCACAGAAAAGTTATCTCCCTTTCAAACTTCAATCCTGATTTACTTAATACAGTCGGGTGTTACATTATTTTCTTTACCACGACTTGTTGCTGAAGCATTTGGAACAAACGGATGGATTGGGCTTGTTATTATTTACATGATCGTAAATTTCAATCTAATATTAATTTGGCTGGTATACAAAGTAAGTAATGGGAAGTCAGTGTTTCAAATTTTAGGGATTATTCCAAAATGGATTACCCTCCCATTTTGTTTGTTTATTGCAGGGGTATGGATGCTGTTAGGAGTAATGGTCATTGTTAAATTTTCAATGATCATTAAGGTATTGTTCTATCATAACGTGTCTCTTTTTTACTTATTACTTATGGCCTATATCCTGATGTATATGTTGTTAACGAAAGGACTGTATCAGATCGCGAAGTCAACGGTTGTAATATTTTTTTTTACGATATGGACTGTACTTTTACTGGCTTTTCACCTTCCAGAATTTAGTTTAATCCGGCTTACTCCGTTTATCTTTAAGGGAGAAACGGATTATTTTAATGGGGGAATGTCTATTTTTACTGCCCTTTTAGGATATGAAGTTTCTATTTTATTTTTACATCTGATTGAGAAGAAACAATTGAGATCTCTAATAGCGGGAAATACAATCACATTTCTTATATATTTGGGAGTTACGTTTGTAAGCTTCGGATTTTTTAGTTTTGATCAATTACTGAGGGAAATGTACCCAGTTGTAACTTTGTTGGGATACATTTCATTTCCAGTCCTTGAACGGGTGGAAAATTTTACATTTTCTATTTTTGGCTTAAAAGTACTTTTGACAACGGTCATGTATTTATGGGGTTCAAAGGAACTAATACAGTATCAATTTAAAGGAATTAAACCTCAGTTTCTTTTGTTTGGCCTACTGCTTGTTAGTTTTTCAGTTTCATTCATTCCGAAAGTGATAAAGGATGTTGAACAATGGTTAACCTATATTACTTATGCATCAACAGCTATTGCCTTTTTACTTCCAATTCTTTTGTTGGTAATTACACTAATTTCGAATAAGATGAATAGGAAGCCTGCCAATGATTAAATTTATTGTATGCATATTAATATTTTTCCTAAGTGGATGTGCCGAACAGCTCATTATCGATGATTTAGCTTTAATAAACGCAGTTGGCTATGATCTTACGGATAACAGAGAAAATCCAACAAAAGTTTCAGCCACCTTCCCAATCATAACAAAAGACGGGAAGTATGATCGAAAAACGATTATTGTAAACGGGAAATCCAGTAAAGAGGCAAGGGAAAAAATTAGATATGAGACGAATTTAAGACTGGAAAGCGGACAAATCCGTGTGGCATTATTTGGTCAGAAATTAGCAAACCAGGGGATGCTGCCTTATTTAAATTCCCTAGTCAGGGATCCGAGTATAGGTACTAGACTAAAGTTAGCAATAGCTGAAGATGAAGCTAGTGATATTTTGATGTTGCAAATAAAAAACGAAGGACAAAATGCTACGTATCTAGAGCAGTTTTTAACGAAACTGAATAAAGAAAACCTTAGGACGAATTTTAATATATATCAATTTCTTAGAGATTATTATGATGACGGTATAGATCCAATTCTGCCGGTATTTAAGGTCAAAAATAATAATATAACCTACAATGGCATAGGTTTATATCATCAAGATAAACTAGTTGATATGCTGAATCCTATGGATGCCCGGTATCTTTTTCTTTTTCGTGAAGAGATGAGAGAAGGTGTGTTTGTTCAACAAATAAATGTGAGTGGTGATGAGACTGCCTCCATCATGCTTTCCTATGAACTGCGGGGTCATGAAATTGACGTACAATCGACTTCTAAAAATCGCAGGAGTGCTACGATTCATATTGAAATTTTGGGTGATGTACTTGAATTTACAGGTAAAGAGGACGTTTCAGATCCGAAAATCCAAAAAAAAATGGAGAAAATTATTACCGAAAGGATAAATAAGGAGGGTGAGGAACTTTTTTTAAAATTGCAAAAACTTCAGGTGGATCCACTGGGAATTGGTCGATTTGTACGGAATAAAATGAGTTATCATCAATGGAAAGCGTTAGACTGGTATAAAGCGTATAAAGATATGAGCATTAATGTTGATGCAAAAGTTATCTTGAATAGTTCTGGAAAATGGAAATAGATAATGGAGGGAGTTAATATGGGAAAGTATGTCCTTGATTTAAATGGTTCAATCATAACCTACATTGATGAGGGGAAGGGAAATCCGGTTGTTCTACTCCACGGGTTCTGTGGGAGCAAAGACTATTGGCAACAGGTGATACCAGAACTGTCCAAAAACTTTCGAGTGATTGCACCAGACCTTCCGGGACACGGGGAATCTTCTAACCTGGTAGGAGCCTCTAGAATAGAGGATATTGCAGAACATATTAAAGTTTTATTGAATCACTTGAATTTATCACATGTTACCATGTTCGGGCATTCACTAGGAGGTTATATTACTCTTGCATTTGTCGAAAAGTACAGTGACCAATTGAAAGGATTTTCTTTAATACATTCAACTGCTTTTCCAGATTCTGAGGAAGCAAAAAAGGGAAGAGAGGCGAATGTTGAGAAAGTAAAAAGGGAAGGAATAGATGCTCTGATTGACGGGCTCGTACCAAAACTTTTTTCACCAGATAACTTAGAGAAAAATCCTGAAGCTGTAAAAATAGCAAAGGAAATTGGTTATTCAACATCAGCGGAAGGGGTAATGAAAACACTCCTTGCAATGAAAGAAAGACCTGATCGAAATCATGTTTTAGAGGGAAGTTCGTTGCCAGTTCTATTAATTGCAGGCGAAAAGGATCAAATTATCCCAAGTGATAAAACTTTTTCTGTCAGTAAGTCTAATATAAAACAGGTCTTAATTAAAGAAAGTGGTCATATGAGTATGTATGAGAACCCTTCTAATTTGATCTACGAGATTCATGAATTTTTGAATAACCAATGACAAAAGAAAACAATCCACACCTCTAGTGGATTGTTTTCTTTTGTATTATCATCAAATGAAAGAGTAACCTTATTGCAGTAAGGTTACTTTTCCTCTTACAACAGTCCGAAAGTGTAAACTTAACTATATGGTTGTTCTTTAGATAATTACGTAAAATATAAATTTGACGTAATTATCCATGTTGGGTAAAATATAGAAGAGGTGTTTATATGGTTAACCAACAAAATCAATTGAATTTTAAAAAGCTGCAAGCCTTACTTAACGATCTTCCCTGGTATGTTGAAGAATATATAAACCATAAATTAAGGAAACTTTCGACGGCTTCGTTATTCAATTACTGTCATGACTATAAAATCTTTTTCAACTGGATGGTCAGTGAGCAATTAGTTCAGGGTGATATTAAGGATATTCCTCTAGAACGTCTAGAACGATTGACGGTTCTTGAAATTGAAGGCTTTTTGAACTTTCTTCATTATCAGTTAAACAATAAAGAATTAACCGTGAATCGTAAGTTATCTGCCTTAAAATCTTTGTTTAATTATCTGCAAAATGTTGCTGAAACCCCTGATTTAAAGCCATATATCAATCGAAATGTCATGGCGAAAATTGAATTCAATGAAGTGAAAGACAGTATGGAGACGAAAGCAAATAAAATGGAAGGCAAAATCCTTCTAGGCGATGAATATGAAAAATTTCGCTTATTTGTTGCTCATGAGTATGGTGAATTGAATAAGGAAAACAAAAAGATCTCAAATTTTTATCAATTTAACAAAGAACGTGATACTGCAATCGTTTCTCTAATCTTAGGCTCTGGCCTTCGTCTTTCTGAGCTGGTGAATCTTGATTTGGATGATATCGACTTCAGCAAATATAGTGCACGAGTCATTCGAAAAGGAAATAAAGAGCAATTTGTATTCTTTAGCCAAGTGGCAATGGCGGATTTGCAGGATTATTTGGCTGTAAGATCGTCTAAATACCAAGTGGATAAGAATAATCATGCATTATTTATCTCAGCTGCTATTGGCCCTAAAGGTAAAACACGCAGACTAACGGCACGTTCAGTCGAAAAAATGATTGAAAAATACGCTTCAGCTTTTGGCAAACCCTCATTATCCGTACATAAACTTAGGCATTCCTTTGCAACCAGATATCATGCGGAGATTAACGATGTACCGAAATTAAGACGGCAATTAGGTCATTCATCCATTCAAACAACGATGATCTATACGCATATTAAGAATGATGATTTAAAAATTGCTGTCGATAAGATGGATATGCCAAAGGAATAGATGGAATAAACTGTCATTAGATGGCGGTTTATTTTCCTTTCATTAGTTTACATAATATATATTATGTAAACTAATTCTAGTTTTGTCTCAAATATAAAGTATACTTAAGAAAATGAGATTTTTTAAAAATTTTCACTAGTTTACTAACCATTTTTTTTCTTTAAATCTACCACAATTGCTGGATTTATTTCGTTCAATTTGTTACAAAAGCTCACTTCATCCTTTGGTGAAATGATGGCAAAATCCCATTTTCCGTACTCAAGTTTTATTCTTTTCAAAGATAAAGCTGGACTTGAAAGCGGATTATTTGTGCTTTTTATTCTTTTAATATTCATTATGTTAACATTTTGTTTAAATGGACCTGCTACGATTTTTAGGTCCTCCCCATCGATCTCATAGTAGGTCCAAAACCAAAGCCAGGAGAAAAAACTAGTTACCATGAGAAACACGATAATAGCAATTATCCGCCCTACCCATCCATCATCTTTATCCGGGAGAAAAATCGTTGAATATCCCATAAAGAGTATCGAGCCCCAGAGTAAAATCCCAATAAAGATCCCCTTTTTAGAATAAAATCTCATTATTTCTCCACCCCCATTTATCTTTTTAATTGTATTTACGTTTTTGTTTCAAAAAAGTTCCCGACTAGCAATGTTAATACGTAAAAAAACACAGGAATAACCTGTGTCCTTATCGTTTCTTCTTCTCTTTTTCGGTTCGAACCTTCGTATTGACTAAGCTCCATTTCCCATCTTTATAACTCCAAGAGGATTCTACAAAAGCAATTGTGTCAGCGTTCGTAATTCCTGTTATTTTTTGTATCCCTCTTAACCCTGTTTCCCCATTATCTAAAAGAACAGGTTTTAAAGAATGAAAGGAATTCACGGTCAATTCTGTAGGTTCATTTATCTTTCCTTTATAGTAAAGTCCAAGTTTTTTGTAATACTTTTTTCGATCCTTTAAATCAAACTCATAGGTTTTCCCTGTTTGATTAATCGTTAATTTTGCTTTATAACCATTGTCAAATCCACTGCTGATTTCTAATGGGTCAGGAACGGTTAATTCCTGGTGGATAAAATCCTTTAACGAGTATAAATAATTTAGGGTATTTTCTCCCCCATCTTCGAGTAGAACATTGGCAAAGATATCTTTAACGCCATCTTGATTTAAATCAGCAATTTTAAGTGCTGCTTTCGTTCCACTTTCAAGGGGAATCGTAACCCGATTATCATTAGAAGCGTTGACTTCAATATATATTTCTTTTAAATAATGTTCATCTTCATCATAAGGTACCCCTTTTAATGAGATTGTCTCCATAATACCATCACCGGTAATATCCGTTTCTGCTTTTGAAATGGTTACTGTGTTTGCTCTCTCCTCCATTGCATATACACCGGTAATTGTAACTGACATAAGAAAGAATGCTGTAGCTGCCATGATAAGCTCTTTTTTCATTCTTTACCCCTCCAAAGTCTGATAAAGGTAGTATGCCCCATTCATGGTAAAAACATGAAAAAAGCCTCCCTAAATTTAAGGGAGACTCTAAAAATTTTTATTCACTCAGTTTTTCTTGAACTTCTACCTTCCAAATGGTTGTTGCTTTTCCATTTTCCGTTTCATCCAAGATAAACGAGCCATTGGAATAACGATCACTAAAGCGAATCTCTTCGGCTGTTATTTGTTCCGTTTGTCCTTTTTCGGTTTGAATGAACACAATATCCTGTTCATTCGCAACAACAAAGCCGACTATCCGATGTGGATTTGCTTTTAGCTCGCGTAGAATGACAACTCCACGTTTTGCACGACCTGATTTTTCAAATTCCTTCAGCTTCATTCGCTTGATCGAGCCACGTTGTGTAACGATGACAACGGCTGGGCTGTCATCAGGAGAAAGGACTTTACCACCGACAACGACATCGCCGTCTTTTAAGTTAATACCTTTTACGCCCGCCGCTCTGACACCAACAATACTTATCTCATCCTCAGCGAACCACAATGCGTATCCCAATTTTGTAATTAAGAAAATTTCCTTTGTGCCATCAGTTAAATGAACATCAATTACTTGGTCATCATCTTTAAGGTTCACACCAACTAGAGGCTTCGAATATCGCTGTGCTTTATATTGCTTCAGTTCGGTTTTCTTGACCATACCTTGTTTAGTGACAAACACTAAATAGGCATCCTTTTCGAAATCTTTTACCGTTATGGCCTGTATAATTTCTTCATCACGCTCAATTGGGATAATATTGGCAATATGCTGACCAAGATCCTTCCACCGGACATCTGGCAATTCATGAACTGGACAGAATAAATAATTTCCCTTATTTGTAAACAGTAACAGGACATCCTTCGTATTCATATCCAACTGTGCCAGCATTCGATCAGATTCCTTCATGGCGAAATCTTGTCCGTTTGAGGCTGCGAAGGAACGTTGACTTGTCCGTTTTACATAGCCTTCCTTCGTAACAGTGACAATAACATCCTCACTGGCAACCATGACCTCTAGATTGATTTTTAATTCTTCTATTTCTGCTTCAATCTTTGAACGGCGCTCATCAGCAAATCGTTTTTTTACATCTCTTAATTCTTTTTTAATCACTGAAATTAGCTTTTTCTCACTGTCCAAGATGGCTGTCCATTCTTCGATTTTCTTTGCTAATTCTTCCGCTTCATTTCTTAATGCTGTGATATCTGTATTGGTTAAACGATAAAGCTGTAAGGAGACAATCGCTTCAGCTTGTGCTTCTGTGAAGTCAAATTTAGCTATTAAATTGTCTTTCGCGTCACGCTTGTCTTTTGATGCACGGATCGTCACAATGACTTCATCGAGAATGGATAATGCCTTCATTAGCCCTTCGACGATATGCTGTCGTTCTTTTGCTTTATTAAGCTCAAATTGAGTTCTTCTAGTTACAACCTCTTTTTGATGCTCGATATAGGCGTCAAGTAATTCCCGAATACCTAATAATTTCGGACGTTTATTAGAAATAGCAACCATATTAAAATTATAGGTCACCTGTAAATCGCTGTTTTTATATAAATAGTTTAGGACACCATTTGCATCCGCATCTTTCTTCAATTCAATGACGATGCGCAGGCCTGTTCGGTCCGTTTCATCGCGAATCTCAGAAATGCCCTCTACTTTTCGGTCTAAGCGAAATTCATCGATTTTTTTTACTAGATTCGCTTTATTGACTTCATAAGGAATTTCTGTGACAACAATCTGCTGTTTACCGCCACGAACATCCTCAATTTCTGCTTTACTGCGGACGATTATTTTTCCTTTACCAGTTTCATAGGCTTTTTTAATTCCATCGATTCCTTGTATGATGCCACCAGTTGGGAAATCGGGACCTTTGATCACCGTCATTAATTCATCAACAGAAACATCAGGCTGATCCATTTTCATGATGACACCATCAATGACCTCACCTAAATGGTGGGGTGGTATATCGGTTGCATAACCAGCAGAAATACCGGTTGATCCATTGACAAGTAGATTTGGAAACATTGCTGGGAATACAGTTGGTTCCTTTGATGTATCATCGAAGTTTGGAATAAACTCTACGGTGTTTTTCTCGATATCACGTAGTAACTCAGTGGCAATGGCTGATAGCCTAGCTTCTGTGTAACGCATCGCTGCAGGTGGATCACCATCGACACTACCGTTGTTTCCATGCATCTCTACTAGGACATTTCGTACCTTCCAGTCCTGGCTCATCCGAACCATCGCTTCGTAAACGGATGAATCACCATGGGGGTGATAGTTACCAATTACATTCCCAACGGTTTTAGCTGATTTTCGGAAACCTTTTTCATGGGTGTTCCCTTCCACATGCATCGCAAACAATATTCTTCGCTGCACTGGCTTCAAGCCGTCCCTGGCATCTGGCAGGGCACGTTCTTGAATTATATATTTACTATATCGACCAAAACGATCACCAAGGACATCCTCTAAAGGCAGGTCACGGAACTTTTCATTTGTACTCATTATTCAGATTCCTCCTGGGCGACCGTAATATTTTCATTTTCGAGAATTGAATCATCTTCTTCTAAACCAAACGCCACATTGCTTTCAATCCATTTACGGCGCGGTTCCACTTTATCACCCATAAGAGTGGTTACGCGGCGTTCTGCTCTTGCCGCATCATCAATTTTTACACGGATTAACGTCCGTGTCTCCGGATCCATGGTTGTTTCCCAAAGCTGGTCAGCATTCATTTCACCAAGACCTTTGTATCGCTGAATGATATAGCCTCTACCGACTTTTTTAATAGCACCTTGTAATTCGTCCTCATTCCAAGCATACTCAATCACTTCTTTTTTGCCGGTACCTCTGCTTACCTTATATAAAGGAGGCAATGCAATAAAAACCTTACCTGCTTCGATAAGCGGCTTCATGTAACGGTAGAAGAAAGTTAATAGTAATACCTGAATATGGGCTCCGTCAGTATCAGCATCCGTCATTATAATCACTTTATCATAGTTAACATCTTCAACAGTAAAGTCAGACCCGACTCCAGCACCCACAGCATGGATAATGGTATTGATTTCCTCATTTTTAAAGATATCGGCAAGCTTTGCTTTTTCGGTATTAATTACTTTACCTCGTAAAGGAAGAACCGCTTGAAAGCGGCGGTCGCGTCCCTGTTTCGCGGACCCACCTGCAGAGTCTCCTTCGACCAAATAAAGCTCATTTTTCTGAGGATTACGTGATTGTGCAGGGGTAAGTTTACCTGAAAGACTAGCTTCTGAACGTTTCCGTTTCTTACCACTTCTGGCATCCTCCCGCGCTTTCCTTGCAGCTTCCCTTGCTTGATAGGCTTTTATTGACTTTTTGATTAATAAAGAGCTAATATCAGGATTTTCTTCAAGAAAATAGGATAGATTTTCAGACACCACCGCATCGACTGCGGAACGGGCCTCACTCGTTCCTAATTTACCTTTGGTCTGACCCTCAAATTGTAAAAGCTCCTCTGGAATTCTAACTGAAACAATGGCAGATAATCCTTCACGAATATCAGCGCCATCAAGATTTTTATCTTTTTCTTTTAAAAGTGAAACCTTACGGGCGTAGTCGTTAAATACACGAGTCATCGCCGTTTTTGCCCCTACTTCATGGGTGCCACCGTCTTTCGTCCGGACATTGTTTACAAACGAAAGGACATTTTCGGAATAACCGTCATTAAATTGAAAAGCAAATTCAACTTCAATGCCATTTTGACTACCTTCAAAACTAGCAACAGGATGAAGCTCATCTTTTTCTTCGTTCAAGTAACTAACAAAAGCCTCAATTCCATTTTCGTAATGGAATACTTCATGGACACTATTGCGGTCATCGATGATTTCAATCTTCAATCCTTTTAAAAGGAATGCTGATTCTCGTAACCTTTCACACAATGTTTCAAAATTATATGTCGTGGTAGAAAAAATGGTGGTATCTGGTTTAAAGTGAATGGTTGTACCCGTTTGATTGGTTTTCCCGATTTTTTCTAGTGTGGTTACTGGTTTACCGCCATTTTCAAACCGCTGTTCATAAATAAAACCGTCCCTCTTAATCGTAACGGTTAACCATTCAGATAAAGCATTGACGACAGAGGCGCCAACTCCATGTAAACCACCGCTCGTTTTATAACCGCCCTGGCCAAATTTCCCACCAGCATGAAGCACTGTGAGAATGACTTCAGGGGTTGGTTTTCCTAATTTATGCATACCCGTAGGCATTCCGCGTCCTTTATCAATTACACTTATCGAATTATCTTTATGGATACGTACAATAATTTGATCCCCATATCCACCTAGAGCCTCATCCACGGAATTATCGACTATCTCATATACGAGATGGTGTAGTCCTCGAGAATCTGTACTGCCAATGTACATCCCTGGCCGCTTTCTGACGGCCTCCAGTCCCTCTAGTACCTGTATGGCATCATCATTATATTCAAACACCTGTTGATTTTTTGCCACTAAAATACCCCTTTCACTGCCTACAAAAAGAAAACACTTCTGATTGCTAACATAATCATCACATTTCTCATTCGTGCCAGATATTTTTAATATCTTAAATTTTATTAATTAAGTTAGAACGAACGTTTGCCACTATCATTTTATCATATGTTCTCGCTTCGTCTATGCTTTATTTTAGCGATTTATTTCATTTTGGCAAATGCAATCTTTGAAAACAACAAATTATTGCAAGATATAATTGCTGTAATCTAAAGTGAAAAAAATAAAATAGCTGCCAGTTTTTAGCAGCTATTTTATCTAATTGTTTATTTTGTTAAAGCATGGGCCACTTTTATACAGAGGTCCATAATGACTGTATAGCCCTTATCTTTTAAGTACTGATAAGCTTCTTCATCGACGCAGCCTTGCTGAGCCCAATACACATCTGCATCGATTTCATCAAATTCTTTGGCAACATCTAATAATTGTTCAGAACGGCGGAAGACATTAACAATATCAATATGACCCTCGATATCCTTTAAGGAGGCTACCGCCTTTACGCCAAGTGCTTCATCAATGGTCGGATTCACTGGAATAATTTCATATCCAGCTTTTTGCATGACCTCAGAAACCATGTATGAGGTTCTATCGGGTTTATTACTTAGACCAACCACAGCAATTCTCTTAGCCTTTTTTAAAATGGCCCCAATGTCATCAAGACTTGGATTTTGAACAGACATCTTCAACACTTCCTTATTTTCCTATATTTAACCTGCTAAACTAACTATAACATAACCAAGATATCAGGAAAAAAACATAAACTCAGAATAATATGGAATTAATCCATTTTTCCGATAGTTTATCTGGAAGCCTTCGGGACAAGTAATGTAATGCTTGTTCCATCCCCTGTATTTTCAGCTTTCACACATCCATTCATATTCGCTACGACTGTGTTTGTAAAGTAGTATCTGAGCCCGCTACCGTGAGTTTGTTGGGTAAAATTCGGCTCAAACATACTAAAATGGGATGCGGGCTCCCTCACATCAGCCTTATAGGTAAATTGGGCAGCCCAAAAATTCGCTTCCTCATAAATTTGGATTTGAATTTTCCTGTTATGTTGTTCGCGATAGTCAAAGGCATCCTTGGCGTTTAAGAGGACATTTAATACAGCTAAACGATAATCATTTGGATATCCAAACGTAAGTGGCTGTCCGCGATGAACAAATTCAATATCGATATCATGGCTTTTCAGACAAGGAGAAAAGATCGATAAGGCATCTTCTATAGCATCAGAAACCGAAAAGCGCTTCTCTTTATTGGGCAGATAAAATTTTCGAAGATCATTCAAAAAACCTGTCATATGCTGAATTTGATCCATACTATCTTTGGTGAAACGGTCAAGATATAGCTCTGTTATTTCCCCAAACTCGAGTGCATCGCGTAAGTCCTGAACTAGGAGAGTTAAGCTGTTTATCGGTTGACGCCAGTGGTGCCCAATACTTCCAACCATTTCCCCCATCGCCGCATGTCTGGATTGCTGGATGAAGAAATGATCTTTCTCTTTGTTTTTGGCTATCTCTTCCGCTAATTTTTTCTCTAACATCCGATTCAATTCGACCAATTCATCATAGCTCTTTTCACTTTCCTTAAGAATATTCATACTATCACTACCTTTATTAAATTTATTGAGATTAAAAGAAGATTATGGTTTAGGGGACAACCAGAGGATTTTATATATGAAAACCGACCATTTTTACTGTGAAAGTGGTCGGTTCTTCGCTTTAACTTTTACTAATATTTAGGTAAATTATATTCCAAGATAATAAATTTTATCTATAAATCAGCGAATGATTTGAAAATTCTCCATATTTTTGTAATAAAATTGCCCATAATTGTTCTTAATATAGACAGAAAAATAGACCGTATTTTACGGTCTATTTTTGGGTAACAGTTTGATTATTATTTAAGTCTAATGCGGTCCATGCACTTTCGTCACCGAAGAAACGCGACCAAGTCCCTATCCCAGCAAGCTGAAACGAATTGACTAGATCGGCCCGTTTGTTTAAGGATAATTCATCCTCAATCCAAATTTTATAAGTGGCTTTCTCATCCTCTGCAAAATATTCCACAAAGTTTTGTCCGCTTGCCTCGTCATAAACCGGCAGTACACCCATTTCTGTGATCCATTCCTTCACTTGAGCCATCGACAATGCTTTGGCGGTCACCTCAGTCGTGCCATCCTCTTTTAGCTGTTCTTTCCAAAGTCTTGCATATAATGGAACACCTAGGATTAGCTTTTCATTCGGAACCTCTTGAAGTAATTTTTGCAGATTGGTTTCTACCCACGGTATACTGGAGACACTTCCGGCACCAGTGGATGCACCTGTATGTTCATCATAAGCCATCACGATTAAATAATCGACAATTTCCGCAAGCTTCTTTCGTTCATAAAAGGAGGACCAATTATTATTTTCGCCAGCATAGAAAGTGATGTCCATCGAAACGACTAAACCTGCTTCATGCAAATAAGGAGTTGCTTCCCGCATCAATTGCGTTACAAGCGGTCCATCTTCTTGTTTCACATTTTCTATGTCAAAATTAATTCCTTGCAGCTGGTACATTTGGCTAAAATGAAGAAGCTGACGAATAATGGTTTGCCTTGTTTCAAAGTCTTTTAAGGCTTCATGAGTAAGTTCGGGGTCAAAGTTATTAGAAAATAATCCCCACACCTGGTAGCCTTTTGACTGAGCCCATTTACTATATTCTAATGATGCGATGTTTTTTATCGTTCCATCATGACTGGCAAGAGAAAACCATGTAGGTGAAACGACATTGACTCCGCTCATGTCTGGAATTAAGGTATGGTCAGGATTTTTCGTATACACAGCTTCCCACGTTAACTGAATGGGCCCATCAATTTTCGCAACGGAATGCGGTGTGGTTTCATGTGAGATGCTAATGGTGACTTCTTCGTTTTTAGTAACATATTCCTTTTTTATATAACCGCTAACACCATTTTCTTTTCTAACGAGGTAATAGTCTTCTTTCTCAGCTTCAATCATAACGGATTCCTTATTCTTCATGTCAGTAGTATAGGGAGATGATAAGGAAGGCTCTGTTCGTAGTCTTAGCTTTTCCTGATTGACTTCCTTGGAGATGATTTCTCCTTTGTTCCACTGATCTCCATGCTGCTGAATCCAAATCGCTTCTGTTCCTGCTAATTTCTTGTATTGAAGTGGATAATAGGTAAGTAACGGGTCAAGGGCCACAAAAATTTCCCCATCTTTAGAAATAATGGGAGATACCTGGAGATCCACAGGATTTTCATTAACAAAGAAGGTTAACGAATCTGTCGGCATTTGAATGACTTTCTCAGCGGTTGTGATGATGACTGATTTCGATTTTTCGTCAAAAATAATCGTGTTGTCGATTTTTTCTTGGATAAAACGGAGTGGAAGAAACAAAGTATTTCCCTCAACCAATGCGTTCCCCTGCTGCTTTCCTTCAAATAGGATCGGATATTTGTTATGAAAATAAGGAACCTTCTCCTTTGATGCAAAAGGATAGAGTAACCAAAATATGGATGATGCAATGATTAATACTGCAATCATCAAGCCACCGATGATCCAATTCGGCGATCTTTTTTTATTGTATTCCATCTGTGCCATCTTTCTTTCCTCCTCCCTACTATCGTAAGGTATCATTGGAGAATTGAGAAGAATTTTTTCTGGCTTTTTCTGTGTTAACGGTTGTGATAGCGTTTTTTCACCATTCCATGGTAGAATAAACATACTGTATCAATATTAGAAGGAGAAATGATGGATGCTTCAAATCGTTTTAGTTTTAATCCTTGCCTATTTACTTGGCTCGATTCCGTCAGGGTTAATCGTTGGTAAATTATTTTATAAAACGGATATACGAGAGCATGGCAGTGGAAATCTAGGGGGAACCAATACCTTTCGGACACTTGGGGTAAAAGCCGGATTAGCGGTGACACTTGCAGATATCTTAAAAGGAACGCTCGCAGCGGCCTTGCCTGTCCTTTTTGGACTAGATATCAACCCTTTACTTGCAGGAGTATTTGCCGTAATCGGTCATACCTACCCAGTATTTGCAGGATTCCGTGGCGGTAAAGCAGTTGCAACCTCTGGTGGTGTTTTATTGTTTTGTGCCCCGATGATGTTCTTAACTATACTTCTCGTGTTTTTCTTAAGTCTTTACATAACGAAGTATGTTTCCTTATCATCGATGCTTGCAGGGGTTTGTGGTGTGATTTATGCTTTGTTTGAATGGGACATCCCATTACTAATTGTTGTAACCTTACTGGCTTCTTTTGTTATCTATCGGCACCGCGCCAATATCAAACGTATTATGAATAAAACTGAACCTAAGATTAAATGGCTATAAAGGGATCAATATGTGATTCCTTTATAGCCATTTTTATTTTTCACGAATATTTCATATTCACCATGAATTCCTCACGATTCTTTTTCGTAAAATATAGGTAAGTACATTGAGGAGGCGATAAATTGTACACCTCGAATGAAACCTTTATTTTTTCTACCGATGTAACCGAAGCCACAACGGAAAATGAGTTTATCGTTGAGATTTTTCACCAGCTGGAAGATACTTCTCAAGGTGATACACCGATTAAAGTCACCCAAACCTTCGATGAAATTATCGACTTTTTTGAACAAATGGATAGGTAAAGTAAAAAACGGAGATTCCTGGCAAAGGGTTCTCCGTTTTTAGATTTTAAGCAGCTTGAATGCCCCTTTTCCTAAAACATCACTTACATAATCTAGTTTTGTGTGGTCAAAATAGACAAATTCTTTCTCATGAATGAGGATCATAACCTCTTCAAATTTAAAGACAAAATCGCCGCTAATCTTCTGCTCTTCCAGAGACAGATTTAATTTTGGACCTCCTCAACCAACACCCATGCTTAGGCGAACGAATAACTGCTCATCTGGGGTTTGCTTTTCTTTCTCAACCAACATTTTAAAAAGTTGGAGGGCATTTTCAGTAACTTTAAACAATAAATATCACTTCCTTTTCAAAAGTAGAAGAAAGTCGAATTATCCCACAGATATATATTATATTATTGTTATGGTATAAAGGCTATTAATTGGAGGTTCTAAGTGAAACAAAGGGAGAATCAAGCTGTTTTTATTTCGATTATTTTTATCATTTCAACCTATTTATTTAGCAGAGGGAATTTTAGCTATTTTTTTATGCTAGTTTTTGGATTCATGTTAATGATTGCTTTTTTTAATGAAGAAAACCGTTTATTTTCGTGGATTTTCCTTTCTTTTTTCGGAGGGAATTTAATCCGTTTTTATTTAGATAAGTTTCTCGAAGGAATTGAGTTAAACCCTTATTACGTGCTTATCGGAAGTCAATTATTAACTATTATTCCAATCCTCTCTGTTTGTTATGTTAGCAAAGCATTTAATCGGGAAATCATGTCTTTTTGGCAAATACCATCGAAAAGAATGCTTTCATTTACATTAATCCCATTTCCACTTGTGTTTATTATGATCACCATAACCCATGGTGGTCCCAATTTCTTGCAGGGATTTCTATCTTTGCTATTATTTGCAGGTGTTCATGCCACCCTTCAAGAATTTATTTGGCGTGGTATTTTATTGACCCAAATGATTAAAATTACCAATATAAAATATGGAATTCTAATCACCAGTCTAGCTTTCGGTATCAATTCGACGCTACTTGGTTTTTCAACAATGATTTTCATCAGCTATTTCTTATTGGGCCTCCTATTAGGTTACCTAACAATCAGGACCAAAAGCATTGTTCCAGCGATTATTGCCCATATATTAGCTCTATGTATCCTTTTTCTTACTGGAATACTGCAAATCCCTATTCTTTAGGTGAAGCACCATGATCGATAATTTTCTAACGGTAATATATAATAACTAAATAGTAGTGTTAGAAAGGAGTTTCCAATGAAAATACAAATCAGCCATGATGCTGTAGCCTGGTATAAGCAAGAACTAAATCTTAATAAAGGTGATTATGTCCGATTCTTTGCCCGCTACGGCGGTTGCAGCACTGTCCAAAGTGGCTTTTCGCTTGGAGTATCCAATGAAGAACCAACCGATGTCGGCACAAAAGTGCAGGAGGATGGAATTACTTTTTATATCGAAGAAAAGGATTTATGGTATTTTGACGACCATAATCTCATCATCGATTATCAAACAAAATACGAGGAACCAGTCATAAGCTATGAAAAGTAAAAAGCACACTTGATTTTCAAGTGTGCTTTTTTACTAGCTATTTTCTAATTGTTGGACAATCATTTCACAAATTTCATGTGTTTTTAGGGCATCTGCTGCAGAGATTGAGGGCTTGGAATTCGTACGTAGCGCATCAAGGAATTCCGCAATAATTTGTTCAAAGCCCCGTTTATAGAGTGTAGGATCCCAATTATTAAAACCGATGGTGGATTCTTGATTCCCCTGAAGAATCGTCATCCTTTCCAGATCATAGACCATTCTTTTTTCAGCAGGGCCCATCACCTCGAGCCGTTCCTCACCGGCACCGCTATCTCGATTCATAATCGCCATGCCTGTCATGTTCTCAGAGACAAATTGAACCACTACATGGTATAGGAGTCCATCCTTTTTTCGCCCGTTTACAATGATCTCTTTCATTTCCCCGTCCATTAGGAACCGAACGGTATCAATGCAATGAATGAAATCATCAAAAACAAAGGTACGGATATCTCCTGGCTGAGAATGACGATTTTTTTGCAATAGAACCATATTTGGCTCTGCTATTTCTTGCATGGCCTTGTAAAATGGTGCAAATCTGCGATTAAAGCCTGTCATGAGGATTAAATTATTGGTATCTGCTAATTCTACAAGTTGTTTTGTCGTTTCGTAATGATAGGTAATCGGTTTATCAACATACACATGAATATTATTTTCTAAAAGCTCTTTCACAATGAACTCATGCGACTCTGTAGAAGAATGGACAAACGCTCCTTTAATCCCACTGTTAATGAGTGAAGAAAGGCTGGTATGAGTCTGGGCAAATCGGTATTTATTACTAATTTGCATTAGCTTTTCCGCATTTCTTGTAAAAAGGTGGACCTCGACATCATTTAATGCACCTATTACCGGTAAATAGGCTTTTTTTGCAATATCTCCTAAACCAATAATCCCTATTTTTAGCATGTTTACACCTCTCCATAGTTACCAAATATGATCTTCCAAGCCTTCTATTCTTAATATTTCTCTCTGTCTTTCCCCGATTAAGTCAAAATGAGAATAACCGTCTCGGCGGTAGTGAATCCATTCTTTTTCTAACCCATATCTTTTTCCCCAGTCAGCTAGTCGATCAAGATCATGACAGCCAACTTTAGTGACCGTTTTACATCCTGGAAAACGGTCATCAAGCCAATAATGAGTTAAAAAGGCGATTTCACCAGCATCAATTTTTCGTTTCCACTCTCTTATTTCATGTCTTTTAATTCCAAATGCCATCGAGGTTCACCTCATCATTGACTACTTTTTCTTTATTTCTTCATATTTTAGGAACCATTCTGGGAAAGCCTTTTTGAATGATGTTGGTCGAAAATTATCCTTCTTGACGATAATATGTGTAGAGGTTCCTTCTGCACATATTTCATTGTCTCCATTTACAATCGTATAGCCATAAATAGTCTTAATCCCATCATTTTTTTCTACCCATGTCTTGACGAAACCTCTATCACCATACCGCAATGGTTTCTTATAGGTAATTTGGATATCATAAACAGGGGCATAATAACCCGCATTCTCCATTTCCAAATAACTAAAATCTAAATCTTCAATTAAGCCTGTTCTCCCCAATTCGAAATACTTCAAGTAATTAGCATGATAAATGACCCCCATCATGTCTGTATCTGCATATAATAGCTGAATTTCCCGTGTTGAAATAAATAACTCTTCCACTTTCATCTTCTCCCTATTGTTTCAATTTATTAAGTGATTTGACAACATCTTCTTCTTCTAAATCATTCGCCTTTTCCATTAATTCTTCTTCATTTTCTATGGCTACGAGGCGCAATGCTTGGGCTTGAATCATTTCATCAATCAAATTGGTGGCAAACCTTCCATTTGCTTTAAATACTCTATTTTCTATCATTTCCGTTAGTCGTTTTTTAGCTGCTTTGGTTAATTGATACTGGAATCTTTCAGCATAAGCTTCCATAATCGCGAGAATTTCTTTAGCAGAGTAATCTGGGAAAAGAAAATACTTTTTAAAGCGGGAGCGTAGTCCTGGATTACTACCCAGCAGCTGTTCCATTTCATTTGGATAACCCGCAAGGACGACGACTAAATTTTCATTATGCTTGGTCATCTCGTCCACGAGAGTGTCGACAACCTCTTTTCCGAAATCACCGGCTGTTTGACTTAGCAAGGAATAAGCCTCATCAATAAATAATACTCCCCCTAGAGCTTCGCGAATTTTTTTCTTTGTTTTTCCTGCCGTTTGTCCGACATAACCAGCTACAAAATCAGCCCTGCTGGCAACGATGAGATGGCCTCTTTTTAACATCCCACATTCACGGAGGAGCTCAGCATAGATTTTGGCTACCGTTGTTTTTCCGGTACCAGGATTCCCGGTAAAAACAGAGTGTAGTTGAATCGGGACGACTGGGAGACCTTTTTCCCTTCTGAATTGCTGTATTTTCACCAAGGAAACAAGTGTTTTTATTTCTTCTTTCAACTCTGTTAAACCAATTAATTTTTCCAGCTGATCAAAGGATGATTCGGCGCTTTCCTTTTTTTCAATACCAAAATCTGCCCCTTCTAAAAGAGTGAAATCAAGAATGTCATTTGCTGTGCTCTGCAGGTTGGCGCCCTTTTTAAATATTGCATCTAAGACAATATTTCGGACAGAGCGGGCATTGCCAAAGGTGTCATCCACTCGCTCTTGATTGAGAAGATAATCGATTTGACGTTTCGCATCCTCTGTAAGGATAAAATCATTTTCAGCAGCAATTTTCTCCGCGATTAAGATTAGCTCTTGATTTGAATAATTATCTAGATGAACAAGATTCGATTGCGGGAACCGGCTCCGTAATCCAGGATTGGCATTTAAGAATGTTCGCATTTCTTCAGGATAGCCAGCCAGGATAACAGCAAATTTACCGCCATATTCTTTTCCAGTCATAAGTGATACGAGCGTATCGATAGCCGTTTGTCCATAATCATTTCCTGTTTGACCTTCGCGTTTTAAACTATAGGCTTCATCGATGAACAGCACACCGCCTAAGGCACGTTCTACTGCTGCCCTGACATTTTCCTCTGTTTGTCCCACATAAGCCCCAACGAGTTGGGAACGATCCATCTCGATTACGTCTGCTCGTGGCAAGACATCCAGTTCATGATAGATTTGTGCCAAAAGCCGGGCAAGTGTCGTTTTTCCTGTTCCAGGATTACCTGTAAGGACCATATTTAAGCTAAGGGCATCTTTTATTTGAAATCCTAGTTCTTTCCTTTGTTTCTGATATATTAAAAAGCGATAGAAATCATTAATACGCTTCTTGACGCTTTCCATTCCAATCATTTCATTTAGTTGTTCTAAAGCTTTTTTGGAAGTATGTTCAGTCTTTTTTTCTTCAACAAATAGCTGTAACCACTGGTTTTTGTTTTCCTCAAGTTTAGATAGCTGTACTTTTAAATCCTCATAATAGGAGGAAGTATGAAAGACGCCAATAATCGACTCTTCGTATTCCTCGGCTGCTTTAAGTAGATGGACGGTAATATCTATGGTTGAGGATAGGTTGTCTGCTAAATTTTTATATTGTTCATACAGTTTTTTATTATGTAACGTTTGAGCAAGCTTTAGATTTTCCTGTAGATCATCCATGTGATCTTCAGCATCGAGTAAAAATGCTTGGCAAATCTCTATGTATTGTTCTGCAATTTTCTTTTTTGCCGTTCGGTTATCCGTTTCCCTAATCGACGGGAAGGTAAGAACGTCTAATAAATCTTGTTTCTTTTTCCAATCAAACTCAATAAAAAAAGCTTTTGCTCTATCGTTTTCAGGATGTAATTGTACTGCCTTCTCCAGCCAGGCAGTAGCCAGCGAGTCTGAGTTATGCCGACATAAACGGGAAAGAGCTGCAATAGTTAACATCCGAGAAAGTAAGATAGCATCTGATTCCTTGCTTATAGTGTTAATTAAATGACTTTCATTGGAAATAAAGCCATTTTCCCCTAGTTCAATTTCCCATTTTTCAAGAAGTTCCTTCTTGTCTGTTTGTTGTTGATTCACATTTATCACTTCTTCATCAAAAATTTCCCTTTTATCTTATCACAACATATCTCCTCGTACTAATAAAGAGACACGAAAAGGACCTGTTAGGATTAACAGGTCCTGGGCGAAATGGGTTTAGGTTTCATCCTTTATTTCAGCGCGATAGGATTCGACACTTTCACGGCGGCGTTGATTTTTTTCCTCAATTTGTCGACGCTGGGTATCACTATCGGTTAGCGCCAGTGAGTCTTCCGCTGCTTCGATGTTTTCCAAGGTGTCATGGATCATGGATTGCAGCTTTTCTGCATTATCACTTCGATCATCTGGTTTCGGTTTATTATTATAAGTCATTCGAAGTTTCCTCCTTCATATGGGTCGTGGTACAGATATAGTTTGTATCGAAGGGGGAAAAATATCACAACAAATTTGCGGATTTTTTTATGGAAATTAAACAAAACAAAAGACCCGTTGGCACTTGCCGGCCGAGTCTTTTCCATGATAATTATTCACCTTTAGTTTGAATGACTTGAGCATGCTTTCCAGATGTATCTTGGTATTTTTTTCCTTTGTTGCCTCCGAAGCGTTTGGAGAGGTTTCCAAGTTCATCAGGGTGAAAGTTTTGCGGTCCTTTTTTTGGATTACTCATATAATATCCCTCCTCTTTAACATTTTGTCCATTTTAAAGAGGGGACATGATTGGTAATCTATGTGAGATTACTCCGCCTTGCCTAAACGTTTGGCTTCTAGGCGTTGTTCAATTTTTTCCATTGCCGCTCTATCCTTCAAAAGTTGACTTTTATTTTCAGAAACAAGCTCTGCAAATGAGCGTTTTCTTGGTTTTCTCATGTGTATCACCTTCCTTACGTACTATTGTAACAGTTATTATGTCCGGAAACGGTTGCAATTATTACAACTTTTCGAAAATTTATTTTTTAAAAGAAAAGTGCAAGCACAAGGCGCTGGACAATTCTCATAGTCAAATTTTTTACTTATCGTAAAATAAAAAAAGACATTGGTTCGAAGACCAATGTCTTATTTTAATTCTTTTGTATATTGTTTCATTAATTCATAATTCATGGCACCAATATATTTGTTACCGATATTTCCATTCGAGTCAATAAAATAGGTAGTTGGAATGGAAAGAACCTGATATGTTTCATTTACTATATCCTCTTCGTCTAATGGAATTGGAAAGGTAATTCCGTTCTCATCCACAAATGCTTTTACATCTAAGTGAGGGTCGATGTTCACGGCTAAAATAACGATCTCCGTACCTGCCTCTTTATGAAATTTCTCCATGGCTGGCATTTCTGCTTTACATGGTGGACACCATGTCGCCCAGAAATTGAGCATTACTTTTTTTTCTTTTAAATCCGAAAGCTTGATTGTATCACCTGATAATGTCTTTAGTTCAAAATCAGGTGCCTTGGCACCAACTTTTAGCCCTCCCATATTCGCTGTTTCCTGACTAAGTTGATCGGGTTCAGCTTTTTTATCCATTGCTTGAACAATCGCTACCGTAAGTAAGGTGATTAAGATGATAGCAGCAACGATTTTTTTCACCATACCTTGGAACCCCCTTTGATCGATATTGTGATATATCGATTTTACACTATATAGCAAGTTGAAACAAAACCTGTCTATGTCAAATAGGTGACAATCAAAAAATGTAAGGATTTTTTACTTTTTTAAAGCAATAAGTAGGTTTTTAGTAACACGGTCGGCAATGGCTTGAATATCCTTTTCTGACAATGATTTTTCTAGCGGTGGAGTTAGTTTTATCGCATGAATTCCTTCTGTGACATCCGAACCGACCGGAGATTCACCATGAATCCCCATTGTTTCTTTTATTTCATTTAGACGTGCAACATGCTTTTTAGAAAGCTCGCGGTCCCCATTCATTTGTTTAGCAAGCCAATTAATTTTTGCCGTGAATTCCAATGATTCCATTAAATAATAAGCATGTTCTAAGTCCCGCCCCCATGTTAACGCGCCATGATTTTCTAATAAAACGCCCTGATGGTTTTTCACATATGGTTGAACGGCATTCGGAACTTCTTCTGTAGATGGTGTGCCATATTCCGCTAGTGGAATGGAACCTAAATATACCACCGATTCAGGCATAAGCGCCTGGTCCAAAGGTATTCCAGCAATTGCAAAAGCGGTGGCATGTGGTGGATGTACATGGACAATCGCATGAATATCAGGGCGCTCTTTGTAGATGAGAAGGTGCATCTTCATTTCGGAAGTCGGCTTATTGTCCCCCTCTAATACATTTCCGTCCCCATCGACTTTGATGATCATTTCTGGAGTCATAAATCCTTTGCTAATGCCTGTTGGCGTGATCAAAAACTCATTTTCGCTGATACGAACAGAAATATTCCCGTCATTGGCTGCCACGAATCCTTTTTCATATACTCGTTTCCCAATATCACAAATCAATTTTTTATATTTAATTTCAATTATCATACGTACCCTGCTTTCGCTTCTTTTTACCGAAAAAGTTTTGGAAGCTCTTCCTTATAGTTATCCTTTAGTATACCCTTTTCTGTAATGATAGCCGTCACAAGTGCGTGTGGCGTAACATCAAAGGCAGGATTAAATACCTTCACGCCTACAGGAGCCGTCCTTGTTCCGAAGCCTTTGGTTATTTCTGAAGCATCCCTTTCTTCAATAGGAATATCTGCTCCTGTCTTTGTTTCCAAATCAATCGTAGAGGTTGGTGCAGCGACATAGAATGGAATGTTGTGTGCCTTCGCCAGCAAGGCAACCCCATATGTACCAATTTTATTCGCGACGTCCCCATTAGCGGCAACTCGATCACATCCGACAATTATCGCTTGAACCCAGCCTTTTTGCATGACCATAGCCGCCATACTGTCAGTAATTAAGGTCACATCAATCCCCGCTTGCATAAGTTCCCATGCCGTTAGTCTAGCGCCTTGTAGGAGCGGTCTGGTTTCATCAGCAAAAACTTTAATATTCCATCCTTTTTCTTTTGCTAAATATAGCGGAGCGAGTGCTGTACCGTATCTCGCTGTGGCAATACCACCCGCATTGCAGTGGGTTAGAATCCCGATTCCATCCTTTAGTAATGTTAAGGCATTTTCTCCGATTGAACGGCAAACTTCTTCATCCTCTTGGCGGATCAGATGGGCCTCTTTCTCAAGTGCTAGTTTAATGTTTGAAAGAGGTTGATCCTTTTCTTTCAAGGCACGGTCTTTCATTCGCTTTAATGCCCAAAATAAGTTAACAGCTGTTGGCCGTGAGCTCGCCAAGTAGTCCGATTGTTTTTGGAGGATAGCGAAAAATTCATCAAAGGAAGTTTCCGGGGCATCTTGAATTCCCAGTACCAAACCATAGGCCGCAGCAATGCCTATCGCTGGAGCCCCACGGACCTTTAATTGTTTAATGGCATCCCATGCATCTTCTATTTTGGTTATTTCGAGAAATTCCGTTACATTCGGAATCTTTGTTTGATCCAATATTTTTAAAACGCCATTCTCGAAGTATACGGATTGTAAAAAAGTATCTGCCATATTAGTCATCTCCTCTTACTATGTATCAATATCCGGTTATATTTCTATCATTCCATTGTTATTTTAACAATCTCAGTGTTTTATGCAATACATTTAATTTTTTGAAAAAGCAGAACAAGTTTTTAGCGTTGATTTGTTTGTTCGTGAAATAAATCATGACCCTTAATGGAAGCTTGAAAGCTATTAGGGGTCATGAATCAGGTTCTCATGACCCGTAATCCAAGCTTGAAATCTGTTTGGGGTCATGAATCAGGTTCTCATGACACGTAAACCATGCTTGAAAGCTGTTAGGGGGTCATGAATCAGTTCCTCATAACCCGTAATCCAGGTTTGAAAGCTGTTAGGGGTCATGAATCAGGTTTTCATGACACGTAATCCAAGTGTGATAGCAGTAACGTGTCATGAATTCCCATTATTCAATTAGATTTCTTTTCAACTTGAGTAGTTCATTAAATTCTTTATCTAGTTGTTGATATTTTGGGTCTTGTTGTTTAACCAAAGATAGTTCACCTAGTATCGTGGTAATTCTATTTTCAATCACCATTAATTCTTCCTTCACATTGACCTGTTCAGATACTTGTTTTCCATTATCGAAGTATTCCTCTGGTTTCATTTCTAACCGTTTTATCTTTTCATCCTCAAATACAAGAAGTTTGTTACATAGTTTATTAAGAAAGTAATAGTCATGTGAGACGGTAATAATCGTACCTGTAAATTCATTTAATGTCGTCTCTAACTGCCCCCTGCTTGGCAGATCTAGATGATTGGTAGGTTCATCGAGGATCAGGACATCATATTCTTTCATCAGCATGTCGACTAACTTGACCCTTGTTCGTTCACCTAGGCTAAGAGTGTGTATCGGCTTTGTAATGTGCTCCTCTTTTAACCCAAGGTTAGCGAGATAGGTTCTTGCTCGTAATATATTTTCTCTATCGGTAAATCCCAATGCCTCGATGGCATTTTTATCTTTAGGCAAATCGGCTACATCCTGGCTTAAATAGGCAACTTTTATAGAATCGCTTTTCCACAGTTCTCCATTAAAATTAGCTTCATCTCCAAGAATCATCTTAATTAACGTCGTTTTACCGCAGCCGTTTTCACCAATAAGACCTACACGATCACCTTGATTAATATAAAAATGAGAATCATGAAACAGGATTCTGTCACCGAATTCTATACCAAGAGATTTTGCTTCAATTATTCGCTTGCCACGTTTTCCATGACTGTCGAATTGGAACCTGATTTTTGCATCCTCAATCGGCTTTTCAATTTTATTCTTTTCAAGCTCTTGTGTAAGCCGCTTCATTTTTGATTTTACTTGTTTGTCACGACTTTTTGCCTTAACCCGGTGATATTCTTTAAAGCCTTCTTCCTTCATTGATGTTCGATGGGCCTTATCAGACCAAGATTTTAGTTGCGTCATTTGCATTTCAATTTCTTCTTTTTTTCGTTGCTGGACATTGTATTGATGTAAATGAGACTGAACCCGGTGCTGTTTTTCCTTTTGGTAATCACTATAATTTCCGTTGAAAAAATGCATTTTGCCATTTTCTATTTCAAAAATACGGTTAACCGTCTTATCTAAAAAGTGGCGATCATGAGAAATAATCAATACAGGTCCTTGGAATTGCTCTAATTCTGAAATTAACCACTTAATTCCATTAAAATCAAGATGATTTGTCGGTTCATCCAGAATTAGAAATCCAGGTTTCGAAGCCCAGATCATCGATAAGGCAAGCTTTAGCTTCTCCCCACCACTCAAATGGCTTAGACGTGAATCTTCCCATTCATAAACTTTAGTAAGACCAAGTTCACTCGCGTGCTGGAATAATTCTCTCACTCCTGTCAGAGATTGTTGAAAATCACTCACCTCATAATCAATCGATTGAGAGAGTGCGCCAATGACTAAGTTGTTTGCTTTCCCAATGGTTCCTTTATCAGGTAAAAGTTTCCCTAGCAGCAAATTCGCTAGCGTCGTTTTTCCTGTGCCATTATAGCCAACAAGACCAATTCTGTCGCCTTTTTTAATTTCAAATGAAATATTGTCTATTATCTTTCTTAAATGAAAGCTCTTTTCCAATCCAGTAATTTTTATTATTGGCAAATTATTTTTGTTCATAAAAAAACCCCCTTCAATGAACCTGAAGAGAGTGTTTAACGTCATGATAAATAATATATAGCCATAAAAAGAAGACACAAATAAACCTATAGTAGGGTATTTGTTTATGGAATATATGCGATCAGGACAAAAAAAGGACAGAATAATCCTATTCTTCAGGTTCATCATTTTTCGTTTATTCGAATAATGTGCTGAAAAAATAAGATTATAACTTCATGCCTCTTTACCATTCCTTTTCGTTTGTTACTAACATCATATTTTAAGATGGTTAAGATTGTCAACCATTTAAAATAAAGTGGAAAAGTCAAAATTAGAGTACGGACTACCGTTTTCAATATTTTGCTTTAATTCAGTTAAAGTATACTTCTGCCAACCTTCCAAATGGCTCATGTCCCATTTTTCTAAGAATAAAACATATAGGAATATTTCTCTTATTTTTAAGAAAATAGGAATTTGCAAAATCATTTCTTTATTGATAGGACGGGCCTGTTTGTAGCCCGATAGGAAATTATCCCAAAAAACGGTACTAAATTCCGTTTTTTCGGGTGTAAAAGCAGTAGCCTGCCAATAAGCATGATAATAGGATACTGCCAAATCATAGGCGAACCAATGATAAGCACAGTCATCAAAATCAAAGATAGTCATTTTACCCTCATTGACGAAAATATTCCCCTGGTGGAAATCATTATGAATGAGCCCGAAAAGATCTGTATTTTTATCAAAATTCTTAAGTGATGTTAACAACTTTATGTATTGTTCTTTAACCTGCTCTGAAGCAATTTTGGGGAGTAGATTTAAAACATCCGGTTCTTTTGCAGTCCACTCCGGTCGTGATAACTTTAAGTGTTTAACAGCTGAGTGCATTTTTCCAATTACATTTCCCCATTGATAAAATAATTGTGCATTCCAAACAGTATCATCCATTACATCTACAGGTTTACCTTCGACTCTTTCAAAAGCGACAACACGGTATTGTTTATTAATTGTTTCTATCCAATTCCCATAAATGGACTTTAATGGCTTTGCCACTGGTAAGTCATATTTTCCTAAAACTTTAATAAATTGAAGTTCAGCTTCAAGTTCAGCCAGACTTCGCCTACGGCTATCAGATATCCGAAGAATGATATTTTGATCTGTATATACAGTATTATGAAAACCATCATTTATTAAAACTAGCTTTTTAGCATTTACATTATATAATTTGGAAATTTGTACTTCCTTCATTTTTCCCCCTTGTAAAAAACCACCATGCAAATTGGCTGCATGGTGGTTTGGTATATGATTAAGCTTGTAATTTTTCGCGAAGTACCATTTGAAGGATACCACCGTGACGGTAGTAGTCAATTTCTACTTCAGAATCGAAACGAACAAGAACGTCGAATTCTTTCTTGCTGCCGTTTTCGTCAGTAGCTGTTACTTTTACAAGGTCACGAGGTTTCACGCTCTCATCAACCTGAACTTCAAATGTTTCTTTACCTGTTAAACCAAGTGTTTCAGCGTTATCGCCATCTTTAAATTGAAGTGGTAGAACACCCATCAACACAAGGTTTGAACGGTGAATACGCTCGAAACTTTCAGCAAGAACTGTTTTGATACCTAAAAGGTTTGTTCCTTTAGCTGCCCAGTCACGAGATGAGCCCATTCCGTAATCTTTACCAGCAAGAACCATTAAGCCTGTGCCGTTTTCTTTATACTTCATGCAAGCATCATAGATCGATGTAACTTCGCCAGTTGGCCAGTAAGTAGTAAATCCACCTTCTGTTCCTGGTGCGATTTGGTTACGAATACGGATGTTTGCAAATGTTCCACGCATCATAACTTCGTGGTTACCACGACGAGAACCGTAAGAGTTGAAGTCACGTGGTTGAACACCTTTTTCTAACAGGTATTTACCAGCTGGAGTATTTTTACCAATCGCTCCTGCAGGAGAAATATGGTCTGTTGTAACAGAATCTCCGAACTTACCTACGACACGAAGACCGCTTAAAGGTTCAACTGTTCCTGGCTCAGGTGATAAGCCTTCAAAGAACGGTGGGTTCGCAATGTAAGTGGAATCCTCATCCCAAGTATATAAAGGCTCATTGCTTGTCTTGATTTCGTTCCAACGCTCGTTGTCACCGAAAACATTTTCGTATTCACGACGGAATAGCTCAGGTGTAACAGTGCGTTTCACGACATCATTTACTTCAGCAGTAGTTGGCCAGATATCCTTAAAGAATACATCTTTGCCATCTTTATCTTTTCCGATTGCTTCATTTGCAAAGTCAATGTTTACTGTTCCAGCAAGTGCATAAGCGACTACAAGCGGTGGTGAAGCAAGATAGTTAGCTTTTACAAGCGGATGAATACGTCCTTCGAAGTTACGGTTACCTGAAAGAACAGATGTAACTAATAGATCGTTTTCCGCGATTGTCTTTTCGATTTCTTCTTTTAATGGACCGGAGTTACCGATACAAGTTGTACAGCCATAACCAACTAGGTTGAATCCAATTTGCTCTAGGTAAGGAAGTAATCCAGAATCACGAAGATAACCAGTTACAACCTTAGAACCAGGTGCTAAAGAAGTTTTTACAAACTTAGGAACTTCCATTCCTAGTTCAACTGCTTTTTTCGCAACAAGTCCTGCCCCAACTAGAACATATGGGTTGGAAGTGTTGGTACAGCTTGTGATCGATGCAATCGCAACAGCACCTGTTTTTATTGTAGTTTCGTCACCGTTATTAAAATTAACAACAGCTGACTTTTCAATCTCATCAGCTTGTAAGCCAAAGCCTTGGTTTCCTTGTGGAGCAGAAACAGCTTTAACGAATTCTTCTTTCATTTTTGAAAGTGGAATCAAATCTTGCGGACGCTTTGGACCAGAAAGGTTTGCTTCAATTTCAGAAAGTTCAATTTCAATAACATCTGTGTAAACCGGCTCATCAGCTGGGTTAAAGAATAGTCCGTTTGCTTTGCAGTATGCTTCTACTACTTGGATTTGTTCTTCATCACGGCCTGTTAGGCGCATATAGTTTAAAGACTCATCATCAATAGCGAAGAAACCACAAGTTGCACCATATTCTGGAGCCATGTTCGCAATCGTTGCACGGTCAGCTAGTGGAAGTACAGATACACCAGGGCCGAAGAATTCAACGAATTTACCAACAACACCATGGCTGCGAAGAACTTGAGTAACTTTTAACGCTAAGTCTGTAGCGGTAGCTCCGTTTGGAAGCTCACCAGTTAACTTAACCCCTACTACTTCAGGAACTGGGAAGTATGAAGGCTGTCCAAGCATGCCTGCTTCTGCTTCAATACCGCCAACGCCCCAGCCAAGTACTCCAAGACCGTTGATCATGGTAGTATGAGAGTCAGTACCTACTAATGTATCTGGGTATGCTTCTAATTCTCCGTCCGTTTCTGCAACATGTACAACATCAGCCAAGTACTCAAGGTTAACTTGGTGAACGATACCAGTTGCAGGCGGAACTGCACGGTAGTTATTGAATGATTTTTGCGCCCAGCTTAAGAATTGGTAACGCTCAGCATTCCGTTCAAATTCTAAATCCATGTTTACCTTTAAAGAGTCAGCAGAACCGTAGGCATCAACTTGAACAGAGTGGTCAATAACAAGGTCAACGGTCTTCTCAGGATTAATTTTGTCTGGGTCGCCGCCAAGATCAGCCATTGCTTTTCTTAAAGAAGCAAGGTCTACTACAGCTGGAACTCCAGTGAAGTCTTGCAGGATAACTCGGGATGGCTTAAATGGAACATCCACTTCTTTTAGCTCATCCGTCCCCCATTTTGCTAAGTTTTCAACGTGTTCTTTTGCAATAACACGGCCATCATATTGGCGCAGCACAGATTCAAGTAATACTTTCACAGAGTATGGTAATTTAGATACCTTTCCAATACCAGCCTCTTCAAGTGCACCTAAACGGTAATAATGATATTTCTTACCGTTTACTTCAAAGGAAGTGCGTGCGTTAAATACATCATTTTTCGCCATGTGTAAAACCCCCTCATTCGTCATCAAAAAACAAAATAAACGAAAAGTCGAAAAGTTTGAATTTTCCCATCCATCACTACTTTTCTCACAATTCCAATCTTAATACAACCTTTAATATAAGTAAATAACAAGAAAGTTATTGTGGTTGATAAGTTTTTCTTATATTTATTATGTAATAAGTTCAAAATATTTCGAAAACATCATTAGAATGCGCTTACTTATCTGTAATGGGGAAATATTCACTTTCTTTTTTATTATCTCAAAAAACTTTTTGTTTGTCATTAATTTATGTTTAAAGGAAATAGTAACTAATATAGGAGGTGAATGGCTTGCAAAGAAGAAAGTCAAATCATGTAATACCAGGCGCGAATGCTGCTAGCGGCCAAGGACAAGGTGCGGGCTTCAATGAAGAAATGGCCAATGAACCGTTAACGATTAAAGAAAAAATGAACAATAAAAAACGTAAGAAAAACCAATAAAAGCAGGAGACTTGTCCCCTGCTTTTTATCTATATTTATTCATTTAAATTAACTTCTGCAACAATACTTTGCAGGTCTTGTTGGAATCTTTCAAGCTGAGCGCGTTGGTGTTCAGACGCTACTTCTAGGGCGCTTTCAATTTGCTGATAGGCTTCATTTACTTCTTCTTTTAAATGCTTTAATTGATGACCGTAACTGGCACTGTCGTTAATAATCGTTGCAAATAGTCCTTGTGCTTCCTCATAACCTTGTTGGGCTGCTTGAAAAGCCTGCTGCTTGTCTTTGTTATAAGGAAATCTATCGATATCCACCATTTAATTGTATCACTCCCCTCAATTTTCTATAACGTTAAATTGCACTGGGGAATGAAAAATTATTCAGCATAAAAAGGCACAAGCATTGCATCCTAACATTATAGGAGGGATGGAAATGGTGAACAAGAACGACAGCAAAGACATGCGCCGTAATGCTCCGAAGCAGTCTGGACAGCCAGAGCCTTTGAGCGGATCAAAGAAAGTGAAAAATCGAAACCATACGCGCCAAAAACATAATTCCCACCATGATATGTAAAAAATAGTATTCACTGAAGCCTAAAACACAAGAAAATCCTCCTCAACTAGAGTGAGGGGGATTTTCTTATAGTTGAGTTAAGGCTTTAAGGAGTAGCTTTTCTTCCTCTGCGGTGACGGTTCGCAAATCGATCATGTATTCATCTTTTTGAATTCTGCCAATGATGGACGGTTTGAACTCGGTTCTTAATTTCTTGGCCACCTCTTGTGCTGTTAGGGTTTCGTGTTCTACCGAAATAACCACCGTTGGAAGCGCTACATCAGGCATCGTTCCTCCACCAACTTGACTTTGTCCTGGTAAAATTTTTGCTTGAATACGGCTTGTCCTTTGTAATATATTTGTAACAAACCTCTTCGATCTATCGTCTATTTCTTCAACAGTGGTTAATAAATCACGGACTGTCGGGATATTCTTAACTCCTTCCTCTCCCCTGGCATAGTCAATTAACGTTCCTTCAAGGGCTGCAAGCGTCATTTTATCAACCCGGACTACCCTTGCCAATTGATGCTTTTTTAAGCGATCGATGATAACTTTTTTTCCTGCGATGATCCCTGCTTGAGGTCCACCTAGCAGCTTATCTCCGCTAAAAGTAACAAGATCTGCACCCATTTCAATCACCTCTTTTACGACGGGTTCCTCCCCAATTCCATGTTTTCGAAAGTCAAAGAGGGCACCGCTTCCAAGGTCTTCATAAAAATAAACGTCCTTCACCTTTTGTGTGAGTTCGATTAATTCTTTTGTTTCAACAGATTTTGTAAATCCGACTACTTTAAAATTACTTGTATGTACTTTCATGACAATGGCCGTTTCAGAATGAAGGGCTTTTTCATAATCATATAAATGAGTTTTGTTTGTAGTTCCGACTTCGACCAGTTTCGCACCGCTTTCCTCCATGATAGAGGAAATTCGGAAGGAACCGCCAATTTCCACTAGCTGACCTCGTGAAACTATGACTTCTTTATTTTCTGCAAGTGCTCGTAACACAAGATAAACCGCTGCAGCATTATTATTCACCACCATAGCTGCTTCTGCCCCGGTGATTTCCTTCAATAGTCCTTCGACATGGGTATGTCTTGAACCACGCTCACCTTCCATGAGCTTGTATTCAAGATTTGAATAATTCATTGCTGTTTCTACCGCATGTTCGATTGCTTTGTCACTTAATCTTGACCTTCCTAGGTTAGTATGTAAAATGGTCCCTGTTGCATTAATAACTCTTTCGAGAGTATAGGAATATTGGTATTTAAGTTGTTTTTCGAGTAATAAAAAAACCTCATCAATAAAAAGTTTAGTACCGGGGATGGACCCTTTCCATTCGTCACTAATAATCCATGTCCTTATTTGCTCGATTAACTCCTTTAATCGTTTTGTTAATTGGGTATTGTCAAGTTGATACTCTTCTTGGAGAGATAAATACTGCCCATGTTTTTGCCATTCATGAATAGCAGGAATGGAGCGTAACCATTCTTTCACCATCAAAAACTCCTTTACTTTTCCTTCTTTTGACCTATTATATCATTTCTCACGAATTGATTTCTTTATGAATAAAATGAACTTGCAAGGGGGATTGTTATGAAGCCCAAAAAAAATGTACAGCCGATTGATTTTGATCTAGTGGAAAGGTGGCTGGAAAACTATTGTCTAGACCCACTAACTACACAAGATGATTTGACCCAATTTCGGATAGACCTTTATGAGACAGATCAGGAATGGATTGTTGAAGCATTATTAAATGAATTTAATAGCTCGGAAATTAAGGTATTTGTGGACGAAAAAAACCTAATTATTTCTGCCGGACACCAATCTACTTCTTCTCACTCACAAAAAAGAATTCGTTCTATCAATTTCCCTTTTCGAGTCATTAATCAAAAAGTAACAGCAAATTTTGTGAATGGAATCCTAGAAGTGTTCATTTCCAAAACGGAAAAAGGCTTAGGGAAAAACCGATATATAACCCTGCCCTAAATATACCTTATGGCATTTTTTTCGTTAATAGTTAACATAATATTGTTATAGAAAAATGTAATCCCTTCCATCCAAATTAGATAGAAGGGATTTTTTTACATCGATAACATTTGATTAATGATTTCTTCATCGTCTGGAAAAATTCCGGTTTCCAGCTTCGAATAGATTTTATCCCCGTTAACCGTGACTTCAAAAGCGCCGCCTGATACTGGGATCATTTCAAGTTTTTCGATATCTCGACGAAAATGGTTAAATAGCTCTTCCGCGAAACTCGCGGCTTTAGGTGCATAATTTCATTGCATGCAAAATTCAACAATGACATGATATTTCTTCAATTTTAACCCCCCTATTTAATAACATTGTTATAGTAAAAACATTTTAACTCAACCATGTTGTTGTCCGCAAATAGTTCGCTTACCTTGTATGTGCGAATTTTGAGTGAAAGAGTTATACTATTTTAATGGAGGTGGAATACATGAGTGAGCAAGAGAAAATTCGCCTAACCTCTTTATCAACTAAAGCTGGTTGAGGCTGCAAAATTGGTCCTGAGGACCTGGCGCAAGTTTTGCGTCTTTTACCGAAACAAGACCCTGTCCCTGAATTACTAGTTGGACATGAAACATCAGATGATGCTGGAGTCTACCAGTTAACAGATTCCATTGCACTTATACAAACGGTTGATTACTTTACCCCGATTGTGGACGACCCCTATATGTTTGGGCAAATTACTGCTGCGAATGCTTTAAGTGATGTTTATGCAATGGGTGGCGAGCCAAAAACTGTTTTAAATATTGTTGGCTACCCAATTAAAAAGCTCGGTGCTGCGATGCTTTCAGACATTCTCCGTGGTGCAGCAGATAAAGTAAAGGAAGCTGGGGCCATCACGGTTGGCGGTCATTCGATCGACGATCAGGAGCCGAAATTTGGATTGTCTGTAACTGGGATTGTTCACCCTGATAAAGTTTGGAAAAACGTTGGTGCCAAACCTGGAGATGTATTGGTCTTAACAAAACCAATTGGAGTAGGAATTATTACTACAGGAATTAAAAGAAATGCCGTCACTCCTCTGCAAGAGCAAATTGTTACAGAAACGATGGCGGAATTGAATAAAGTTGCAGCAGAAGTTTTAACTAATTTTCATCCACATGCTGTAACCGATGTTACGGGATTTGGCTTGTTAGGTCATGGCAGTGAAATGGCCCGCGGAAGTAATGTTAGCTTTGAAATTTCTTTATCTCAAGTACCAGTTTTGGAAGGTGCGTTGGAGCTCGCAAAAAATGGTGTCGTTCCAGGTGGTTCTAAGTCCAACCACAAATGGTTAAGTGATGATATCGTTTATGAGGACATCCTGCTTGAAGAACAATTACTTCTTTGTGACGCGATTACATCAGGCGGTCTCCTTGTTTCAATCAGCGAGCAAGAAGCTGTCCATTACGTGGACATGCTTCAGAAAGCTAGTAATCATTCTGCTGCAATCATTGGTAGAGTTACTGAGAAAAAAGAAAAATTGCTTTATGTTTCTAGGTAAGATATATTTCCCACAATAAAACTCGGGCTTATTTGGCCCGAGTTTCATTCATTTTTAATTTATGAGTAAGTTTTTCTAGCATATCTGTTGTCATTCTTGCTAAATCATAATCGAACTTAAAGCCCCATTCTTCTTCAGCAGAAACAGCATCGATTGAATTTGGCCAGCTGTCGGCAATTTTTTGACGAACAGGATCAACGTTATAGGTCAATTCAAAGTTAGGTATGTGCTTCGTTATTTCAGCCGCAATTTCTTCAGGTGCAAAGCTCATCGCTGTAACGTTAAAGGAATTTCGATGAATAAGCTTACAAGGGTCTGCCTCCATTAAATCAATTATCGCATTCAGGGCATCCGGCATATACATCATATCCATATAGGTGCCTTTATCGATATAGGATTCATATTTACCCTTATTGATTGCTTCATAGTAGATTTCAACTGCATAATCCGTTGTACCGCCACCTGGCATAGCAACGTGGGAAATTAAGCCTGGGAATCGTAAACCTCGCGTGTCCACTCCAAACTTATGGTAATAGTAATCGGATAAAAGTTCGCCTGCTACTTTATTTACACCATACATGGTCGTTGGGCGCATAATCGTATCTTGCGGTGTGCTGTCCTTTGGGGTGGATGGTCCAAACGCACCGATGGAACTCGGAGTGAAAAATTGTGCGTTCAGTTCTCTAGCTGTTTCAAGTGCATTCATTAATCCACCCATATTTAAGTTCCAAGCGAGAACCGGTTTTGCTTCAGCAGTAGCCGATAGTAGTGCGGCTAAATGCATCACGGTATCGACGTTATATTTTTTTGCCACTTCACCCATCTGCTCTAAATTGGTAACATCGACGATTTCGAAAGGGCCGCTTTGGGCAGCTTCACTATCATTTTTCCTGATATCGGTAGCGATGACATTGTCGGTACCATACGTTTCTCTGAGCTTCATGGTCAACTCAGAACCAATTTGGCCTAGTGCCCCTGTAATTAGTATTTTTTTCATTCTTCTCCGTCCTCTTCTTGTTAGCTTATCTTTTTGTTAAATAATACCCATTTCTTTACCGACTTTTTCATAAATGGAGATGGCTTTGTCGAGCATTTCTTTAGAGTGGGCAGCTGTTGGCATATTTCGAACACGGCCCGTTCCTTGTGGTACAGTTGGGAACACAATAGCTTTCGCATAAACGCCCTCTTCGTTCAAACGTTTACTGAACTGCTGTGTTAATGTTTCATCACCGATAATACAAGGAGTAATTGGTGTCTCACTGTTCCCAATATTGAAGCCTAGCTCTTTTAAGCCCTTTTTAAGATAATCTCCGTTTTCCCATAGCTTTTGATTAAGCTCGGTGCTTTCCATTAGAATTTCAATGGATTTTTTGCTTGCTGCTACATCAGCAGGTGTTAAGGAAGTTGAGAATAGGAAAGGACGGCTGCGAACTTTTAGCCAATCAATTAAATTCTTCTTCCCTGCAACATAACCGCCCACTACGCCGATTGCCTTCGACAATGTTCCAATTTGGAAATCTATCTTATCGGATAGACCGAAGTACTTCACTGTCCCTGCTCCATCACCTAGAACACCTGAGCCGTGAGCATCATCAACGTATGTAATAAGATCAAATTCTTCTGCGATTTTCACGATCTCAGGCAGTAAAGCAATATCCCCATCCATTGAAAAAACGCCATCAGTAATCACCATTAATTTATTATATTGGCCAGATTCTTTCGCTGCCTTCGCTTTTGCACGCAGATCCTCCATATCGGAGTGATTGAAGCGGATAATTTTTGCTTTTGACAGACGGCAGCCATCAATGATCGAAGCATGGTTGAGCTCGTCAGATAATATCGCGTCATTCTTATCCATTACAGCTGAAATTGCCGCCATATTACAGTTAAATCCTGATTGATAGGCAATCGCGGCTTCCGTATGCTTGAATTCTGCTAATTTTTCCTCTAATTCTACATGGAGCTTAAGGGTTCCATTAATGGTACGGACGGCACCAGCACCTACTCCGTATTGTTCAAGGGCATTCGCCGCTGCTTCCTTCAATCGCTGATCTGTTGCCAAACCTAAATAATTATTAGAAGAAAGATTTACTAATTCTTTACCGCTTATGGTAATCATCGGCCCATTCGGACTTTCTAATGGATCGATGACATTATATAACCCCTTGCTTTTAAGATCTTCCAGGTTCTCATTTAAAAATTGCTCCAAAATATTGCTAGACATATAAATTCCTCCTTAATGTCGTTAATAGAAAAACATTTGTCCACTCCACACGGACAGTGTGATATTGGATAATTGTTTGTGTGAAAGGGTTTCTGTATTATACTTTATCATATTTTCATGAAAATGTTCACACCAAATGGACATTCGCTTAAAAAAATTATTACTTTATTTAGAATATCCAAATTGAAATAAGGTTATTTTCCTTCTCGCCTGTTCAAAGGGAATAACTTGTTCAACCAATGAGTAAAAAAATGAGTAACCGTTTTCAAATAACGAATATTAATTCTTTTTTATTATGTAATGTTCGCTTTTGTAAAAAAATAGATTGATAACCCCTTCTATTAACGATATAATATGTATAAATTCATATGGTATCACTCATATAATCGCGGGGATATGGCCTGCAAGTTTCTACCGGATTGCCGTTAACAATCCGACTATGAGTGAGCAATGGACGGACGTATTTATTTGCGTCTATGCACTTGTTAGTAAGCCCAAAGTTCATTGCCTCACTCAATTTTTTGTTGTGAGGCAATGAACTTTGGGCTTTTTTATTTTTTTACAGGAGGCAAACTATGAAATTACTTGAAGAAAAGATTAAAAATGATGGAATGGTTCTAAATGAAAATGTCCTTAAAGTAGATTCATTCCTGAATCATCAGATTGATCCACCATTAATGGATGCCATTGGTAAGGAGTTTGCTGAAAGATTCGCAGCAGAGGGTGTTACCAAAATCGTTACGATAGAATCATCAGGCATTGCTCCCTCTGTATTTGCTGGTTTGCATTTACATGTTCCGGTTATATTCGCAAGAAAAAGAAAATCGGTCACATTAACGGATGAATTATTAATTTCTCAAGTCCATTCTTTTACCAAAAACGAAACAAATGAACTCTCGATTTCGAAGAAATACTTAAACGAAAATGATAAAGTACTGATCATTGATGACTTCCTTGCGAATGGTCAGGCTGCCCTAGCCTTGGTGGATATGGTTCGACAAGCAGGAGCTTCAGTTTCTGGAATCGGAATTGTCATTGAAAAATCATTCCAGCCGGGCGCACAAAAATTAGCTGAACTAGGTTTAAGAGTGGAGTCTCTTGCTAGAATCGCTTCCTTAACCAACGGAGAAGTAAATTTTAAATACAACAAAGTGGAGGAATACATCTAATGAAACAAAGTCCTTTTAAAATCGCCTCTTTAGGGATTCAACATGTGTTAGCGATGTACGCTGGTGCCGTGATTGTCCCTCTGATTGTTGGCGGTGCCTTAAATCTGACAGGCGAACAATTAACTTACTTGGTTTCCATTGATATCTTAATGTGTGGGATTGCAACTATTTTACAAGTTTGGCAGAATCGCTTCTTCGGGATTGGACTTCCCATTGTCCTAGGCTGTACATTTACAGCTGTTGGCCCGATGATTGCGATTGGCGGAGAATACGGTATTTCAGCCATTTATGGATCTATTTTAATTTCCGGTCTGATTGTTGTTGTGATCGCTACTTTTTTTAGTAAATTGATTAAGTTCTTCCCTCCTGTTGTGACTGGTTCTGTTGTTACGATCATAGGAATTACTTTAATCCCTGTTGCCATGAACAATATTGCTGGCGGTCAAGGAAGTCCAGATTTTGGTAGCCTCTCAAATATTAGCCTAGCATTTGGAACGTTATTATTTATTATTTTCCTTTATCGTTTTACAAAAGGCTTTATCCGCTCGATTTCCATCCTATTAGGTTTAGGTGCTGGAACGATCGCTGCTGCGTTGATGGGTAAAGTGAATTTTACAGCTGTGGGAGATGCTTCGTGGTTTCATATGGTAAAACCTTTCTATTTCGGGACACCTACCTTCGAAGTAACACCCATTATCACGATGACCCTTGTGGCAATTGTTAGTCTTGTCGAATCAACCGGCGTTTATTTTGCCCTAAGTGATATTACTGGAAGAAAGCTATCAGAAAAGGATTTATCAAAAGGATATCGTGCTGAAGGAATTGCCATTATGTTAGGTGCGCTGTTTAATGCTTTCCCTTATACGACCTACTCGCAAAATGTTGGACTTTTACAACTTTCGGGTGTGAAAGGGAAAAATGTGATTTACACAATGGGTGCAATGCTGATTGTTCTAGGATTTGTTCCGAAAATTGGAGCTTTAACAACGGTCATCCCAACTCCTGTATTAGGTGGTGCCATGGTAGCAATGTTTGGAATGGTCATTGCCTACGGAATCAAAATGCTGAGTAAAGTGGAATTTGCCTCACAAGAAAATCTCTTAATTATTGCATGTTCTGTTGGAATGGGGCTCGGAGTAACAGCTGTTCCAGATTTATTTGCCCAGCTGCCTGAAAGTGTGAAAATCCTAACTAATAACGGGATTGTCGCAGGTAGCTTAACGGCTATTTTCTTAAATATCGTCTTCAATGTTGCTAGGCCAGTAAATCAAAAAACGTCTACAAAAGCAGACGCTCAAAGTATTGCCTAATACAATAAAAAAGCTGCCTGGATCCAAAACGGATTCAGGCAGCTTTTTTTAATCAAATTTTTCACTCACTATCTGAATTCCCTGAATCATCTTGTGCAGGATTGCTATTTTCAGAACCAGAAATGGTTTTTGTGATTGTAATCGGGGATATATATACGGCACCGCCAAAGTTAACAATACCGCCGGATATTGTTCCGATGGTTACACGCTCATGTTGACCTGTCATGAAAAGTCCCCCCTCCTTTGTTTTACTAATATTTTATGTACAAGGAGAGGGGCTTGTTCTTAATGCCATATGTGTTTAGAAAAAGGACTTAAATAATTCTTGTTGTTCGCTGCACTCACGACAGATATATTCAATTTCTAGTGGGTCTTCTCGAACCATATGTACTGTTTCTTTCCCACACTGTTCGCAAAATCTAGTCTCCATTATTTCTTGCATACTCTCACACCACTTTCATATTTTGATTTATTTATCATCCAATTTACCAAAAAAAGTTTTTGTATATCCAATTCGCCAGCATTAATAGTAATCCAAGTGAAATATTAAGCCATCCTAAAATTAGTGAAGCTTTTCGTTCCTTTTTCATATTTGCATTTTTATATGCTTTTACATCAGTCAACAAAACTAAAGACCCAGTGAAGTAAAACAAGATGACTACATATCCTGAAAATCCGATATCCAAGATTTCAACATCCTTCCAGTCATCTACTTTGCTTTCATGCCAACTCGATGTATATTGGTTTCCACATGAACGTCATAAGTAAGATCTTTAAAGTATTCTCTCCAATTTTCTTTTGTTTTAATTTTTTTATTCCAGTATTTTGGAAGTTTAGCCCGGAAATGTTCTCCAAATCCAAAGATATCTGCTTTTTCTTCCTGCGTCTTCGAAATTAAACTTCGAATGGATTCAGCTGTGTCCTTTGAAGCTTCCTTTTCAATTTTATCAATCATACTTGAATTGGATAAAGATATCTTTGCACTATGCTTTTCATCTATTTCGCTCTCGTAGCGAACCTTCATTGCAACATGAGGTTTTCCATCCTTTAGACGAATCTTCATTTTGATTTTTCGGTTAACCGCCCTGACCATAACCATTTTTTCCGTTCCAGGTACCTTCACAAAGGCACCATATCCTCCCTTATTAATTCCGATAACGGACATATAGACGCCTATTTCTAAAGGTGATGTTGTTCCGACAAGCCGATCTCCGCGAAAGAAAGCAAGTCCATCTAGCTGGATGCTAGATTTTTTTTTAAGAGTTAAGTAAGGAAGAATGGGTTCCTGTCCTTTACTGGAGTAAATTGTCCAAAACAGACCAATAAAACTGGGTGGGAATTTTCCAAGTGCAGCTAAATTATCAACCATGTCAGCCAAATACAATGATGGAATCCTTTCAAGTTCCGGTGACAATTTCATATAGGTAGCGGCTGGCTCTTTTGATACAACAAGTGATGCAGTTCTTCTAATTTCTGGATTACGCCTAAGAAAATCATTAAATCTCTCAATGCCTTTTTTCGCAACGTCTTCATTCAAAACGATAATCCTTAAATGTCCTAGAAATATCTCATCCGCTACCTGTTGCTGAAGATTGAGAATCGCATCATCAATCGTATGTCCCACCACATTTATGATCAATACTGACTTACTTGTTCCTTCTGTTTGTTCAGGACCTAAGGGGATTCTTCCGGGTACGGCAATTTGGACCGTTAACTTAATCATTTCTTCATTTGGAATTGGAAATTGACCTTTTAAATGAGAAACTTCAGGTTCTTTTTGATCATCCGAATCTGCTTCATCTATACCTATGGCTAAAACAGTTGCACGCTGTTCAATTTCTTGACTATCCCAGCAGCCAGAGAGTAAAGGGAAAATTAGGAAAAAGGGAATGAATAGGCGTCCATTACATTTGCTGAGATACACTTTTTTTCCGCCTCCAACCCTTAAAGAAATCAATCAATAGCAACAATCCTGGATATAGAATTGTAATCAATAGACCTGCTCTACCCACAAACTGGATAATCTCATACATTTGTAATATATCTCTTGGCATCATTGCTAAGATAAATACAAATGGCAGAATAAAATAAGATATCATTTTGTGATCCTTTAAGCTGAAGAGTTCTTTTATAGAATGGATTGTTAAGTAATAGCTGGAAAATAATGTCGTGAAAACGGCGGTTACCCATACCGCTAAAAAGATTACATCTAGCCTCTGTAAAATATTCCCCGGCATAGTGGTGGTCCGAGCTAGTTCTAATGTTGGCCAGAAAATTTGTTTAATCTCTTCTGGCCCAAAAACAGCGACTGTAGCAATAACAATTAATAAATATAATCCACCAGAAATGAAAATTCCCCAGAAACTAGCCTTTAGGGCTTTAATCGGCGTTTTCATGGCTGGAATAATCATGGTGATAACAAATGATCCTTGGAATAATGCAGAAATAGTAAACATGCCTTTAAACATTTCATTTAAATCGTTACCAATAATAGGCCGCAAATATAAGATGTTCGCATTTTTTAAAGAAAATGCAACGACGATCAAAACTGGAGCTAAAATCATAGGAACATAGAAGTTATGAATGTAGGCAAACACATTGATATTGTTCCGGCAGCTTAGGCATGCAAGCATTAGCATAACTATCACGGTGATTTCCAATGGAGTTTCTCGCAAAACCGCCGATACAACAACAGCCCCAAATTCACGAGCAGCGAGTCCTGTTAAGACTAAGAAAAAGAAAATCACAAAAATGCTGCAAAATCGACCCAGCCATTTACCTATTATTTCTTGACTATAAGTAATTATGGTCTTTTGTGGATGACGAACTCCAAGAAGTGTGAGAATAAATAACCCTATGGCCGCAAGAATAATTCCGGTTAAAGTAACAAGAGGTGCCGCTGTTTCACCTGCGCGAACAGCAAACAAAGGTAATGGAAGAACTCCTACCCCAATAATCGTACTAATTAAGATCGTTGTTGCTTGAAGTGTTGTTATCTGTTTTGGATCCCCCATTACTATTACCCTCCCGCTGATCATTTCCCATTTTATTGTGTTTTAAGACCGTATTATCATTTTTTTTTAGTCGGCTGCGGTTAGCCGGCTGGAGGAATTCAGGTCTTTTTGGCATCCACCACAACGGGCTGCGAATGACAACGTCTTTCATTCCTTGATAGTCCTCTGGAGAGACAGGAGCCATGTACGGGACTCCAAATGATTTTAAAGACAGCATGTGATTAAAAATAAAGATAATTCCGATTACAACCCCGTATAAACCAAAAATTCCAGCCATGATCATGATTGGAAAACGAAGCATCCTTAATGCAAAAGCAGCAGTATATGCAGGTGTAGCAAAAGAACCAATGGTGGTAAGGGCAATGACGACGACAGTGATCGGACTTGATAAACCAGCTTCAACGGCTGCCTGTCCAATAACCAATACCCCCACAATCGATAATGCGCCACCTACTTGTTTAGGGAGACGAACAGTAGCTTCCCGTAAAATCTCCATTGCCACTTCAATAAGTAATACTTCAATCACCGCAGGATATGGAACTCCAGCCCTTCCTCCAGCGACTGCCACAGCAAATTCAGTTGGCAGCAGCTCAGGGTTAAAGGAAATGAATGAAACGTAAAGAGACGGAAATATAAGTGAAAATACCAGGGCCAACATACGGGCTATCCGAGCAAAGCTCCCCATCAAAAACCTCGACGAATAATCCTCTGTTGTTTGATAAAATTGATTGAAAACAACGGGGACCATCAGAGCAAAAGGCGATCCATCAACAAGAATGGCCACTCTTCCCTCTACTAAATTAGCTACAGTTCTATCTGGCCTCTCTGTACTTTGCGTTTGAGGAAATGGTGAAAACGGGTTATCCTCAATAAACTGTTCTAAATAGCCGACATCCATTATGGCATCAATATCAATTTCTGAGAGTCTTTTTTCGACTTCCTGAATCACTGTCTCACTGGCGATCCCCTTAATATAACAAAATGCTACAGTTGATTTTGTTATCCGGCCGATTTTCAATGTTTTCACTTGGAAATCAGCCGTTGGAAGGCGATATCTAAGCAAGGCGATATTCGTAGAGATATTCTCGATAAATCCTTCACGAGGTCCTAATATTACTTGTTCCGTCTCTGGCTGAGCGATGGATCGCTTCTCCACGCTTCTCGTTCCTATGTGGATGGTTTCACTGATCCCATCGATTAATATGACAGATTCACCTCTTAACAGGAACTCAATTAATTGTTCGATACTTTCTTCAAGCCTTGCTTGACTATGATAAAGCGTTTCATTAATAAGAATGTCCATGATTTGATCAAGAGGGATATCTCTTCCGCTTAAATGCTCAGGTATATACATCAATGGCTTTAAAACATCCTTATTAATGGTTTCCTGATTAATTAAATTGGAAAAATAGATAATGGCAGCATGGAATTTTCCGAAAATCTTAAAGTGCTTAATGGCAAGGTCATCATTTTGGCCTAGGATACCTTTAATTAATTCCTCTTTATCTTTAAGTGAACTAGAAGTAGGTGTGTCCCCTTGTTCCTCCAGCACTTTACTTGGAATTAACATTTTGGGTTTTTTGGTATTTTTCTTACTTAACAAGGACACAGTCCCACCTCCTTACCTTTAACATTTACCAATTTTTTCATTCTATTCCTAATATCCCTATGATTTAAAGCTATTCCCCCAATTATTAACTATAGGTAAAATCGATTAAGTATCATCGTGCGAATAGATAAAATGAATTTATAAAAACAGTTCACTTTTCTATAATCAATTAGATGAGTACAAAATCCTTGAGGTGAGAAATTTATATGAAGAATTGGTTTACTGCTATTATTTTATTTATGCTTGTTATCTCTTTAGCCGCTTGTGGCCAAACAGAAGAAAAAACCACGGGTGGTGAAAAAGAAATAAAGACTGACGCCGTTCTAAAAATTGGGGCGCTGCCAGATCAGAATGCTGCTTTTATTGAAAAAGGGATGACAGCAGTTGCTGAGCATCTTAGTGAAAAAACAGGATTAAAAGTAGAGTTTGTCCCATCTGTGGATAATGCTGCATTAGTAACGGGATTTGGGCGTGGTGAGCTTCATTTAGTTTGGTTTGGTGGGTTAACTAGTGTTCAAGCAAGAAACCTTGTACCAGATGCAGAGTCTATTGTTCAAAGACCACGTGACGCTGAGTTCCAATCGGTATTTATTACCCAAGAAGGATCAGGGATTAAATCACTTGAGGATTTAAAAGGCAAAACCTTTACCTTTGGAAGTGAAACATCCACATCTGGACGGTTAATGCCTCATTATTTCATGATTGAAAACGGTATTGACCCTAGCAAGGATTTAAATGGTAAGGCGAATTTTTCTGGTAATCATGACACAACTTATAAATTAGTAGAATCTGGATCATTTCAAGCAGGTGCGTTAAATATCTCAGTTTGGGAAGCGGCTGTAAAAGAAGGAAAAGTAGATGCAAGCAAAGTCAAAGCTTTTTATACTACTCCTGCTTATTACGACTATAACTGGACGATAAATAGCAATATTGATAAGGAATTTGGTAAAGGAACAGCTGAAAAACTAAAAGATGCCCTTCTCTCTATGCCAGGTGGAAAACAAGAAATCGCCGAACTGTTCCAAACAGATAAGTTTATCGAAACAAAAAATGAAAACTATGGAAAAATCGAGAAAGTTGCAAAAGAATTAGAGATTATTAAGTAGTAGGTGTGGAGACATGTCTTCAAAAAGAATGATTGAAGCAAAAAACATAATAAAGTACTTTGAGAGGAAGATAGCTTTATCTTCCCTTTCTTTTTCTATTAAACAAGGCGAAATAGTGGCGCTTATTGGACCCAGCGGCGCCGGAAAAACAACTTTATTAAATATAATTGCCGGTTTAATCCCCCTTGAACAGGGAGAATTATTGATTGACGAAAAGCCCCTTTCCAGCTATAAGAAAGGGAAACAATTTGCGAAAAAAGTCGGTGTGATCCGCCAGCAATTTGATTTAATTGGGCCGTTAGCGGTTATCCATAATGTCCTTGCTGGCAAATTGTCTGAATGGAATCTTTTTAAATCGCTTTTTTCTCTGTTAGTTCCTCAAGAAAAAGAAGTGGCTGTTGCAGCATTAAAAAGGGTTGGTCTTGAAGATAAGATTTTTGAGTTGACCAAAAATCTTTCTGGGGGTGAGCAGCAGCGGGTGGCAATGGCACGCTTAATGGTGCAAAGTCCAGAGATCATCTTGGCCGATGAACCGGTCGCCTCCCTTGACCCGGCAAGGGCTGAAGATGTTTTAGCAATGTTGACAAAAATTGTGTTAGAGGAGCATCAGACATTAATCGCCTCCCTTCATTCGGTAGAATATGCTCGAAAGTATTTTACAAGAATCATTGCCCTTAAGAACGGAGAAATCTTATTTGATTTACCAACGGAAAAAGTGACAGATCCACTTTTAGCTGAATTGTATCAACTAAAGGAGCAGGATTAGAATGAAAACGCACATCCCCTTTTTCCGTTTACACAATCGTTTCATTCTTACAGTATTGTTGTTAGCTGTTTTCGGATGGAGCCTGTTTTCGGTTTCGTGGAGCTCGGACCTTTTTTCATCAGGTGGCATACCTACGATGCTGCAAATATTTGAAGGGTTAATAAAGCCGGATTTATCAGCGAACACTTTTATGGTTGGTCTTAAAGCTTCAGGTATCACCCTTGCCTATGCGATTACCGGAATGTCCTTAGCGGTTGTTTATGCCTTCATTGTTGGTATATTAGCCTCTGGTGTCTTAACTACCGAAAAATTTTCACGAACCATTTCCAAAATCTTTTTCCGTGGCTTATTAGGTTTTACGCGATCGATTCATGAACTGATTTGGGCATGGCTGTTCGTAGCAGCAATTGGATTATCTCCATTTGCGGCCATTTTTGCCCTAGCAATTCCCTATGGTGGAATACTTGGAAGAATTTTTGCAGATATGTTAACCGACGTTCCCGAGCAGCCGATCCTCGCGTTACGATCAGCGGGTGCTTCCCGATTACAAACCTTAATTTATGGCTATCTTCCACTTGTATGGGCAGATATGATCAGTTATACGATGTATCGTTTTGAATGTGCGATTCGTTCCAGTGCAATCATGAGTTTTGTTGGACTGGGCGGCTTAGGTTTTCAAATTCAACTATCATTGTCTGACCTTAAATATAACCAAGTTTGGACATATGTATTTTTTCTAATCGTGATTGTGATATTAGTTGATGTATGGAGTAAATTTGTTCGTGAGGGCTTAACCAGTCATAATCAAAGAAAAAGTATTAAGTCAGGATGGAGTTCCACCCTCCTTGCAATCCTATTAATCGCCAGTTCCTGGTTACACATTACCTTCGGTGAAAAAGCAAACTTATTTGCCTTATTAACAGAACAAAATCTGGAGTATGCAAAAAGGTTTTTCGCTGGACTGATAGGGATTGATCAGGAAAATCCTGCATTTTTCGATGCAGGCAGCTGGGCTTCTGCCCTGAGGTTAACGTATGAGACCTTGATTATGAGTATCATGGCGATTGGTTTTGCAGCGGTTACTGCATTTTTTACTGTGATTCCTGCAACTGGAAATATCGCCAATGGGAGTTTGACTTTATCAAAAAAATGGTATAACTGGTTTTTATACGGTTTGGTTCGAATTTTATATGTTTTTTCCCGCGCAGTCCCAGAATTAGTCTGGGCAATGATGATAATATTTATTTTTAAGCCAGGAATACTGCCAGGAGCACTCGCCTTAGCTCTTCATAACTTTGGGATACTTGGTAAGCTTTGGGCAGAAGCAATTGAAGATATGGATCCAAGACCGATCCGTAACCTAGCAACTGCAGGTGCGGCGAAAATAGAAATTTTGTTTTACGGGATTCTTCCAATCGTTTTACCGAGATTCCTAACCTATTTGCTTTATCGATGGGAAGTCATCATGCGAACAACAATTGTTGTAGGCTTTGTAGGTGCTGGGGGCCTCGGAATGGAGTTTAAATTGGCGATGAGCTACTTTAAATATACGGAAATCACATTGCTATTAATCTGCTACATGATTCTCGTCATCCTTGCAGACCTAGCTTCAGAAACGACAAGAAAAGCAGTAAAATAGTGAGCACGCTTTCCTCTTGGATGTGTGCTTTTTTCTTGCTGATTAATTGCTAGCAGGCGCTAGAAAGTTGCTATTCATTCCGTATAATCAATATATCTTTGTCGAATCATCGCGATTTTATGACTTAAATGCTTGTATTAGCAAGATGTTTTCTATTATCCTAAGCATAGTGGTTGAAATTGTTAAAGATATTTTATAGAAAGATTTGAACTGGTTCGAATCATTAGGAGTGGAAATTCTTTGGAAACAAAACGAGCATTACCCATTTTATTTTTGGTCATGTTTTTAGTGATGATTGGCTTTGGAATCATAATTCCTGTCCTGCCTTTTTATGCTGAAAAGATGGGGGCTAATCCTACACAACTTGGATTACTAATGGCTGTTTATTCTCTGATGCAGCTCATCTTCGCCCCGATTTGGGGGCGTTTATCAGATCGGATAGGACGTAAGCCAGTTATGATGATTGGTATTGCTGGTTTAGCATTATCATTCTTTCTTCAGGCGCTAGCATCCCAGCTTTGGGTCCTATTTGCTGCCCGGATTATTGGAGGAATGCTTTCTGCAGCGAACATGCCTACAGCGATGGCCTATGTTGCTGACATTACGACACCTGAAAATCGAGGGAAAGGCATGGGGATAGTAGGTGCTGCTGTAGGCCTTGGATTCGTTTTTGGTCCAGCGATTGGCGGGGTTTTCTCTAAATCAAGCATGAGCATGCCGTTTTATTTAGCTGGAGCATCTTCATTGATTACGTTAATTTTAGTATTTTTCCTATTAAAAGAATCCTTGCAAAAAGGTGATGAAGGGATTGATCCAAGTAATAACCCATCACGGTGGGCAGCATTCACTGGACCATCTACCATTCTGTTTTTATTGCAGCTCTTTATCTCTTTATCCCTTTCTGGTTTAGAGGCCACCTTTGCTTATTTTGCTGCTAAGAGAGCTGGATTAGGAGCAACACAGCTTGGTTACATATTTATGATCATGGGCTTTGCTGGAGCAATGGTGCAAGGCGGCTTAGTCGGAAAGCTAACAAAGAAATATGGTGAAGGCGCCGTCATTCAAGGAGGAATTATTGTATCGATTATTGGCTTTAGCTTAATACTGTTAGTGGATAGTTTTGCTACAGCTGCCATTTATTTATCCATCTTTGGGATTGGGAATGGTGTCATTCGTCCAAGTGTTTCCTCCCTGCTGACGAAAACATCTACTTCTGGCCATGGGAATGCTACAGGTCTTCTATCTTCGTTTGATTCCCTTGGTAGAATTATTGGACCGCCACTAGGCGGCTGGCTGTTTTCATTATCGATGGGACTGCCTTATATATCTGGTGCGATTATTTCCGTCCTTGCTTTCATTCTTTATCAGGTTTATCGTTCACAGGCAAAACTCTTTAAAACAAATTAGCATTAGGGTTATTGGACATGCATAAGATAGGTTACGAAGATGTAAAAAAAGGAGCCAATAATGGATGAAGACAATTTCTCATTTTTCAACATTTTTAATCCTTTGTTTCTTAATCGCTCTAGTTGCCTATCTTGATTCGCCCTATTCTTTCATTCATAAAAACTATTCCTATATGACAAGTGAACAAACCGCAGCACAACCTGTAGATGTGGAGCCTCCTACTGAAGTGCCCGTTTTAGAACAAAGACTTGTCCATACGGAAAAAACAAATGGATATATCGTCGAGACGTATCAGGAATATGAGGTTTATTACGATGAAGAAGGTACGATCATTAAAAGTGTTCCAACATCGAAAACGGAAACGGTAAAATATTGGGATAAGGACTTAATAAAAGATGAAAGATAAAACAGCTGGCAATGAATCATTGCCAGCTGTTTTATGCATATAGATTATGTTCCGCAATAGGTACGATAAGGTTGACTGGATGGTTCAGGTTGTTTACAGTATTCATCCTTATCATCCGTGTAGGTGTAGGGGCTTGATAGCACGTTTAGAAGTCTTTCCATTACGTGATAGTCCCCGTGTTCTACAGCAGCCTCTAGTGCCTCTTCTACCCGGTGATTTCGAGGAATAACCACAGGATTACTTTTTCTCATTAACTCATGGGAAGACACTTCCGCTTCTGGTTGTCTACTTAGCCTCTCTTGCCATAGCTTCTTCCATTCGGTAAATTCAGTTGTGCCAAACAAGTCACTGCCCTCCTGCCTATCATAAGTTAACGCGGTGAAGGTATTGGTATAATCCGCCTGATACTTCTGCATGATCTTAAGTAGCTGATCAATCAGTGTTCGATCGTCCTCTTCTCTCGTATATAATCCTAATTTTCCTTTCATTCCCTCAAGCCAATTATTTTTATAAATGTGAGCAAAATCGGAGAGTTTATCTTGGGCTAATGTTACAGCCTTTTCTTCATTATCATCCAATAGTGGCAAAAGAGCTTCAGCTAAACGTGCAAGATTCCATACACCAATATTCGGCTGATTACCGTAGGCATAACGGCCTTCGCGGTCAATGGAACTAAAAACGGTCGCTGGATCATACGTATCCATAAAAGCACACGGCCCGTAATCGATCGTTTCACCGCTAATGGTCATATTATCGGTATTCATGACTCCATGAATAAAGCCAATGAGCTGCCACTTAGCAATCAGCATGGCCTGACGCTTGATTACTTCCTGGAGCAGTGTAAGGTAAGGGTTCTCCTCCCCTTCAATTTCTGGAAAATGGCGTTTAATGGTATAGTCAGCAAGAATTCTTAAATCGTCACCCTTCCCCCATTGTGCCGCAAATTGAAAGGTTCCTACACGTAAATGACTGGATGACACACGGGTCAAAATAGCACCAGGTAATTCAGTTTCTCGGATGATTGTTTCACCTGTAGACACAACAGCCAAACTGCGGCTAGTGGGAATCCCAAGGCCATGCATCGCTTCACTAATAATATATTCACGAAGCATGGGACCCAGTGCAGCCCGTCCATCTCCCCCACGGGAGTACGGCGTTCTACCTGGTCCCTTGAGTTGAATATCAAAACGGCCACCATTTGGTGTAATCTGTTCACCAAGCAATATCGCACGCCCATCCCCTAACATGTTGAAATACCCAAATTGATGTCCAGCATAGGCTTGAGCAAGTGGGGCAGCACCCTCAGGTACTTGGTTACCAGCCAGTACAGCTACTCCCTGATCACTTTGAAGCGACTGGAGGTTGATCCCAAGTGAGTTTGCCAATGGTTCATTGAGTATGATTAATTTTGGGGACTTTACGGGAGTTGGATTGACTTTTGAAAAAAAAGATTTAGGCAGTCGTGCATAACTATTATCGAAATTCCATCCCGGTTTTAATCTTTGATTCGTCATCGTATCTCCTCTTCTTTATGAATGTTTCACTGCGCACATTAGTTTTTCCTCGAACATTTGATAATACCCTACCACAATTAGGCTCCAATATCATTCAATAAGAATTTTATCATTGTTTTTGGAAATATTAAGGTTGGTTTTATCATTCCAATTTTATACTTAGTGTATCACTGGAGGTAATTGTATGGCGATGCGAAAGAATGATAAATTTGCAGAGTATTTAATTAATATTTCTTTGAATTTAAAAGAAAGTGCCAATTATTTTGCAGATTACAAATTAAAAGATGTCAGTGACCTTAAAATTTTCTCGGAAACAATGAAGGAATTTGAATCTAAGGGTGATTCTATGGTCCATAATGTGATAAAAGATTTACATAATGCATTTATCACTTCCATAGAACGGGAGGATATTTTAACGCTTACGATGAGCATGGATGATGTTTTAGATGGGTTAGAGCATACAGCCGCCCTTTTTGAAATGTATTCAGTGGTAAATGCTGATGATTATATGCTTCAATTCGTTGATGCGATCCGTAAATGTTCCGAAGAAATTGTAACCGCTGTTGAGATGATCTCCACTAAGAAATTACTAAATATCAGGGAGCATGCCATCAAAATAAAAGACTTAGAATCGAAATGTGATGCAATTTTGCGTGAATCGATAAAGCATTTGTTTACAAATGAAAAAGATGCAATACGGATTATTCAGTATAAAGAAATCTATGAAGAACTAGAGAACATTGCAGACGATTGCCAAGCAGTTGCCAATATATTAGAAAGCATTATCATGAAAAATGCTTAGAATGAATGAATCAAAATTCGCGAGTAATAAAAAAACACGCAAATTGCGTGTTTTTTTAGTGTCCAACAGCCTTTTTTAAACTGCCTTGTTTAGGATGTGAGGTAAGCTTTTCCAATAATTTGTTACTCTCTTTATTTAGTCCAATTAAATGAACAAGCACACCATTTTGCTGATATTTTATTACAACCTTATCAATGGCTCCAACAGCTGAATCATCCCATAAATGAGCATGTGAAAGGTCCAGCGTTACATCATTCACTTTTTCACTGAAATCAAAACCTTCGACAAATTCAGTGACAGAAGCGAAGAATAATTGACCAGAAACCTGATAGGTTTTGTTTCTTGACCCTTTAGCATCTAAGGTGGTTACTTCTACCTTAGAAATTTTCGATGCAAAGAAAATCGCACTTAAGATAATTCCAACTAATACTCCCTTAGATAAATCATGAGTCATTAGAACCGTGATGACCGTCGCGACCATGACAATGGTATCGGTTAATGGAGTCTTGTGTATGTTTTTCAAGGCTGACCAATCAAATGTTCCAACCGACACCATGATCATCACTCCAACTAATGCAGCCATAGGAATCAACACTAAATATTCATTTAAGACAACAATTAAAATCATTAAAAAACTACCAGCAACGAAGGTTGAGAGTCTGCCTCGTCCGCCGGATTTAACATTTATAACCGATTGACCAATCATCGCACAGCCAGCCATTCCACCGAAGAAGCCTGATACAATATTTGCGATCCCTTGTCCTCTAGCTTCCTTATTCTTATCACTGGTTGTGTCAGTCATATCATCGACAATAGAGGCCGTTAATAATGATTCCACTAAACCAACAATGGCAATCGATAAAGAATATGGGAAAATGATTTGTAATGTGTCAAAATTAAAAGGAATTTCAGGTATTAAGAAAATTGGTAATGTTTGCGTAAGATTGCCCATATCACCAATGGTTCGCACTCCGCTACCCGTTAGTACTGAGATGATCGTAATGACGATTATTGCAACTAAAGGTGATGGCACAGCTTTTGTAAAACGTGGAAGAATATAGATGATGGCTAAGGCACCTGCAACCATTGTGTACATAACCCATGTTTCACCGACAAAATGAGTTAATTGAGCAGTAAAAATCAAAATAGCTAGTGCATTGACAAATCCTATCATAACGGAACGAGGAACAAATTTCATTAATCGCCCTAATTTTAGGGCACCCATCACGATTTGAATGACACCTGTTAGAATCGTTGCAGCTAGCAGGTACTGTAATCCATGATCTTTTACCAAGGTTGTCATTAATAAAGCGGTCGCACCGGTTGCAGCCGAAATCATCCCTGGTCTTCCGCCAACAAAGGCAATGACCACGGCAATACAAAAGGATGCATATAACCCAACCATTGGGTCCACTCCGGCAATAATTGAAAAAGCGATTGCTTCTGGAATTAACGCCATCGCAACGACTAAGCCAGCTAAAACATCTCCCCTGATATTTCCAAACCATTCATATTTAATTGTGTTTATGTTCATGAAGCACCTCTTTCAAATGTAATATGACTTTCAACTCTCATGAAAGTCGGGTCCGTTGGTCACAAAAATAGAGTATATATGAATGTGACAAATTTGTGAAATGTCATGTAAACGCAATCATCTATTAAATTCTTTAACTTCCTCTCTTTCTCGCTTTTTTTCTATAAATCCATAAAAAAAGAAGGCCGTTGACGACAACGGCCTTCTTTTTTATATTATTCACCTAAGTCAACATTGTGGAACACTTGTTGTACATCTTCTAAATCTTCTAGGGCATCAATCATTTTCTCAAATTTGGCTTGAGCATCTTCTGGCAGTGTCACATCATTTTGAGCAAGCATTGTTAATTCTGCTACCGTAAATTCACTGATACCAGCACTTTTTAATGATTCTTGGACGGCATGGAATTGGTCAGGCTCCGCATACACAATCACAGACTCTTCTTCTTCTACGATGTCACGAACATCAACATCTGCCTCCATTAAAATTTCAAGCACTTCATCAGCTGTTTTTCCTTCTAAACCAATAACGGCAGTGGCATCGAACATATAGGCTACGGATCCACTGACCCCCATATTTCCACCGTTTTTACCAAATGCAGCACGAACATCAGATGCTGTTCGGTTGACGTTATTTGTAAGGGCATCGACGATTACCATGGATCCATTAGGCCCAAAACCTTCATAGCGGAGCTCTGAATAGCTTTCCTCGGAACCGCCCTTCGCTTTTTCAATCGCACGATCAATAATATGCTTCGGTACATTGTACGTTTTAGCACGTTCTAGGACAAATTTTAATGCTTGGTTTGATTCTGGATTTGGCTCACCACGTCTAGCTGCTACGTAAATTTCAACACCAAATTTTGCATAAATACGACTCGTATTTGCATCTTTTGATGCTTTCTTTTCCTTAATGTTATTCCACTTACGGCCCATAATGAACACTCTCTTTCCGCTTTAAATCTATACAAAAATAGTAATAGAAATCAACTGCATCTTCAACACTTTTCGATTTTATTATGAAATGAGCCTGAAGGTACAATTATTCACCACATAATATTATACCTTAATTGTTTCATTTGTTAAGTGTTCTTTAGCGGTCCGAATATGTTTTTTAACATTAGACTTTAAGTTTGGATATAAATGTGAGTTCCGTTTGAAATCTTTCTAATATTTCTTTGAATGGGGAATGAATCAAAAGTGGAAAAAGGGTCTCTAATGCTTCAAAATAATTTTGCCCTAGAGCCTCGCGAAGAAGAACATATTCATGGAAAAGCAGCGCTTTCTCAAAATCAATTCCTAATTCATATAAGCCTCGATACAAATAATCTCTCGGAATTTGCTTAATTTTTTTGTATACGACTTCGTTTTTTTCAATTAATTTCGTTTCTAGATAGCGAGTTACGTAATCCGTGTAGACCATTTGACCAATTTCATTGGTTTCCTTTTTCGTATGATTAAAACCAATGACCCGATCTTCTTTATTTTCTCGGATGATATATGTCTTATTGCCCTTGATATGTGTGATAAAATTCTTGATATTCTTATCAAAAATTTTATTGAATTGTATGATTTGATGGAGCTTGACAGCAAATTCAGTATGCTCCTCCCCTACCACAAATAGTCTGTCGACAATTGGCAAAAGTTTTAATACTCCTTCTGAGAGCTGACTAGATGCATCATAAATAATAATATCGAATTCCTTTTTCATCTGTTTTACTTTTCTTTTTTGATCCGCTAACGACAATTTTGAAAATTCATGAATCAATTCATTGGAATTCTCTTCATTTTCTAGAGTCCCGTAGGATATGAACGCAGCTGACAAAGTGGTATTCATTTTTAGCCAATAATAGATAGACAATGATAGTTCTGTTACACCCGATTTTGCTTTTGGTGAATAGAAACCAACCAAATACATATCACTCACCTGCCTTTTATTATTATCATATTTAGACAAGCCATGAATGGTTAACGGAATTGACAATAGAAATAAGATAAAAACCCTTTCAAGTCGAAAGGGTCATTTTTATACAAAAATAAGAAGCAGCCATAAGTATAAACATAGTAGAGTAAAAATGAGGGTTGGCGGGATGACGATGATGGTCACCTTGATATATTCTAGCCATGATATTTTGATATTATTTTTCTTTAGAATATCCATCCAGATCAATGTTGCCAAGGTTCCGATCGGTAAAATTAACGAACCGATATCGCTTCCAATAATGTTGGCTAGATAAACAGTTTTGGTAAGTAAAGGATTTAGTCCCATTTCAGTTAGCGCTAATGTCGACACCATCAGGGCAGGATGATTATTGAAAATATTAGATAAGAATGCAGTAATGATTCCCATCGTAACACTCGCATGTAGTAAACTGTCATTTACGATCGAACTTAGACTTTTCAGTAATAATTCTGTCAAACCAATATTATGCAAGCCAAAAATGATGACATACATGCTGAAAGCAAAGATTAATATATGCCATGGGATTTTGGTAATAAGGTCTTTGGGATTTTTCTTAAGATGGACCCATCTCCAAATTAATAAAACAATCGAACCGATAACAGCAACCAGAGACACTGAAATATCGAAGAATGATGCAACAAAAAGGCTAATCCTCACGATAAAAACAAAGATAAGCATTTTGATCATTAGTTTCTTATGATTTTCAAACATTTCCTCGTTTTTTCTCTGTAATGGATGAAATCGATGATGATTTTGCAATGGGAGGGTGTAGGAATGGAGATAGATTTCTTTAGGGATTTCTTTTTTGAATACAAGGAGTAGTAAAAGGGCTAAAAATAAGAGACCAATTGTACTTGGTACAAACATCATCGCCGTTTGCAGATAGAGATCCATTCCAATAATTTTTAGGGCAATTAAGTTAACGATATTACTTACACCTATAGGGGCACTTGAAGCGGTTGCAATCAAGGCGCCGCTTAACAAAAACGGGATCTTTTGCCGGTTCTTCAACCCAATATTTTTAAAAATCAAGATGAGAATCGGTGTCGTGATCAAAATACTGCCATCATTGTTAAAAAATAAAGTCATTAAAAAACATAGTAGTAAAGTATACCAGAATAAGCGGATCCCTGATCCTTTTGATAGTTTTAACATCAATGCAGCCGTCCAACGAAAGAAGCCAAAACTTTCAAGGACGATTGCCATGACGATCGTTGCAATGATGGTGATGGCTGCCCCTGTCACTTTCGAGCTAATATCGAGGAGGTCAGCAGGTGAAACGCTCCCGCTAATAAAAACGATAATGGCTCCAATTGTTGCTGGGATTGCTTCGTTCATATTTTTCGGACGGATAAATATCATCACCATGGTTAGCAGAAATGCAAGGATTGTAATGATCACCGTCGATTGATGATACATAAAATATCTTTCTCTCCTTTCGTCCTTTTGAAAACATAATTAGGAATATCAATTTCTGTCTTGTCATTTCTTGTCCTGTGCTTTATCATACGTCGATTAATAGAGGCTTGAACTAAACGAATATCCTGTTTTTACTTAAATCAGCAAGTATCTATAAATTTTTGTAAAATAACTTATGGATATTAACCTAGTTTTTTTCTACTTAATGTTAATCAATGTATGATACCGGATCTATTTCAAAAAATAAGACCAGTACTTTTGTGTACTGGCCTAAAATATTCTCTATTTTCACGCACCTGATTCTTCTTTTTACTTTTTCTTACCCTTTCCATGACGTCCTTTTGGACCTTTTCCTTTACCTTTTCCCTTTCCTTTTCCTTTTCCTTTTCCTTTACCTTTGGAGCCCTTGCTTCCTTTAGAGCCACAGCTGCCCTTGCTTCCACTGGAACCTTTACTTCCTTTAGAGCCACAACTTCCTTTGGAGCCATTGCTTCCTTTAGAACCGCAGCTGCCTTTGCTTCCACTAGACCCTTTACTGCCCATAGAGCCACAACTTCCTTTGGAGCCATTGCTTCCTTTAGAACCGCAGCTGCCTTTACTTCCACTTGAGCCTTTACTTCCATGAGAACCGCAACTTCCCTTGGAGCCGTAGCTTTGCATCGGTTGTCCGCAGCCGCAGCCACATTTTTTTTCTTTCTTATTGTCATCTTTGTACGAATGATCGCCACCGCAGCCGCATTTTTTAGAGTTTTTATTGTTTTCTTGGTTCGAATGTCCTCGATCACCCCAGAAGATATTGCCGTAACCATATCCTGTATAACTGCTTCCACTTGAATGGTGGTCACCATGAGATCCTTTGCTTCCACCTTTAGAACCTTTTCCCTTGCCTTTTCCTTTTCCTTTAGAGCCTTTACTGCCGCCTTTGGAGCCTTTACTGCCGCCTTTGGAGCCTTTACTGCCGCCTTTGGAGCCTTTACTGCCGCCTTTGGAGCCTTTGCTTCCACCTTTAGATCCTTTGCTTCCACCTTTAGATCCTTTGCTTCCGCCTTTAGAACCTTTGCTTCCGCCTTTAGAACCTTTGCTTCCGCCTTTAGAACCTTTGCCTCCGCCTTTGGAGCCCTTGCCTCCGCCTTTGGAGCCCTTGCCTCCGCCTTTGGAGCCCTTGCCTCCGCCTTTGGAGCCCTTGCCTCCGCCTTTGGAGCCCTTGCCTCCGCCTTTGGAGCCCTTACCTCCGCCTTTGGAGCCCTTGCCTCCGCCTTTGGAGCCCTTACCTCCACCTTTAGAGCCCTTACTGCCGCCTTTAGAACCTTTGCTGCTATCGCCGTGAGATCCTTTACTACCGCCTTTAGATCCTTTTCCTTTTCCTTTAGACCCCTTACCTTTAGAACCTTTGCCGTCACTTGCTTTTGCCTGGACGTCCCAGCATTTTTGCTTATCAGAATGATCTACTGGATTATTATCTAGAAATAATAGAACGCCATTTTCTTTCGCTTTTGACAGCAATTGAGTCATTTCAGTCCTCATTACGGTTTTCCACCACTTTCATAATTAGTTATTTTCTATATCTAATTTATGGAAATGTAGTGGTCCTTGATATAGACAAACATTGATTTTTCAAAAATTACCTAACCATTCATGAACGATACACATTAGCCCACGATAATAATCCTAGTTGTTTGTACGGCACATTCAGTCTCAAATATGCATACAATCTAGAAAAAAGTATAGGGGAATGAAATTGTTAAAATATGAAATTATCATTAATCCAAAATGGCTGCAGAAACTGGAAAAGGATATTTGGATGGATGAACATGTACCGGCCGTTTTAAAAATCGATAATCATCGCTACAAAATTGGTTTGCGCTATCGGGGAAATGTAATTCGAAAAAAGAAGAAGAAATCCTATGATATTGTGTTTCAAAAACCGTATCTTGTAAATGGGGCTCATGAAATTCACTTAAATGCAGAATACGAGGATATTTCACTTAGTCGCAACAAGCTATCTCTCGATTTTTTTGATCGAATAGGTATCATCTCACCTCACTCCAAATATGTCCTCCTCTATATAAATGGTTTTTTAAAAGGTATCTATCTAGAACTAGAATCCTTCGATCAATACCTGTTGCAAAAACGAAAACTTCCAGATGGCCCCATCATATATGCCACGAATTATCATGCGAATTTCTCTCTAATGAATCCCGAAAACGAGTTGAAAACCAATTTAGATGAAGGCTATACAATGAAATACGGTGATCAAAATGAATTAGCGAAATTGGAAAACTTTATAGCCAAGATCAATACCCTAAGTAATGATGAATTTGAAATCGAAGTTGAGAAAATCCTCAATGTTGAACAATATTTGACTTGGCTTTCAGGTGTTGTCTGCACACAAAACTTTGATGGTTTTATTCACAATTACGCCTTATACCTAAATAGTCAGACAAACCTTTATGAAATTACCCCTTGGGATTATGATGGGACATGGGGTAGAGATCTCCATGGCCGGCTTCTTGACCATGATTTTGTACCGATTAGCGGCTATAATACACTGACAGCAAGATTACTCCACTATTACCCATTTAAAAACAAGTACAAAGAAATATTATCCTCTATTTTGGACAATCATTTTTGCCTAAGTAAGTTGGAAACGATTGTTGAGGATCAATTTCACCTGTTAAAACCTTATATCAGGATAGATCCCTATTTATCTGTCAGTGAAGAAAAATTTGAGAAAGAGAAACAGGTTATTTTGGAATTTATCGATAAAAGAAATTCTTATCTTAATAAAGAATTATCTACTTTGATCAACTGACAACCTTTATTATGGATAACCTTCTTTTTTTTTGCCTATTTTTTCAAAAAGATAAGAAAAAAGGCGTCTATATTAGTACAACATCACACCGTGATACATATAGATGCAGTGTAAAAGTTTATTTATTTAAAGGAGGATAATTGTTGTATGAATAAAGACATGTGGAAGTCTTTGGTGGGGAAAACGATCAAGGTGGATAGAGGTGGGCCAGAATCTCGTGTGGGGAAATTAATGGATGTTCTAGACGACCATCTAGTTCTACTTACTGCGGACGATGGCGTTGTTTATTACAATACCCAACATATTAAGAGTGTCACAGAAAACTCAAAAGACCTCATCAATTTAGGGATTGTGGTACCTGAAAACTTCGAATATAAAACAGCTGGAAGCTTCCAGGCCCTGTTAGACTCACTAAAATTTCAATGGGTTAAAATCAATCGTGGCGGACCAGAGAAATTAGAAGGTGTTCTAAGCGAAAGTAATCAAGATTTTGTATCCCTCATTAACAAAGAAGAAGTTGTTCGTTTATCAACCTTCCATATTCGTAACATTAGCTATGGTTTAAAGGTTGAAAAAGCAAATAACGAACAAAGTGAGGATCAAAGCAATCAAGCAAATATGAGTCAATCCGAGCAACAAGCATTGAGACAGCGTGTGGTACGCAGTGAAGATTCACAGGTTAGACAATAAAAAAGATTTCCTTGTCGCTTCTCTTTAGGGAAGCGACAAATTTAACCAAAGGAGGAACGTGTTCATGGGAGAAGGTAATTTTTCATCCACGTTAGATTCACTTAAAGGCTTTTACGTGAATTTATATGTTGGAGAAGAAATTATTAAAGGTAAGTTAATGGGGGTAGAAACAGATCACATCGTCCTCGAAGACGAAAATAAATATATCTTTTACTATAACATTGATAAAATTCAAGCCATCACGAAAAATACAAAGCAGTTTAAAAGTGCAGAAATCACTGATTATACGAAAACACAGAGTTTAAAAGATTTATTACTTTCCTTAAAGAATTCATGGGTAACGATACTTTGTGTAAATAACAAAACCTTCAGTGGAGTTCTAAGCATCGTCGATACAGACTTTGTTACCTTAATAAGTGGTGAAGAAAGAATTTTAGTGAAAATCTCACACATCTCTAATATATTAAAAGGATATAAAAAACAAGAGAATTCTAACACAACAAATAATTCAGCAAGTAATAACGAAGTAGCAGCAGACGACAAAAACCAAGAAATTGAGTCGTCAAATGTAATCGTCAATGAATCTAAAAATGAAAAAAAGGTTTGGTCAGAGCCAATTAAAAATACCTCTGAAAAAACCGTCATTGTAGCTTCATCCAATACTAATACTGAAATGAAAAAATCAAAATCAGAAAAATCACGCTCTGTTAATAAACAGCAAAAATCAGATAAGAAGCAAGTACAGGCGAAAGAAACAAAAATACAGAAAAATGAAGTGATTCATTCAGTAAATAACCGTGAAAAAGAGAATCATGTTACAGTAATTGACAACTCTCGCGAAGCTCCACCAATGCTAATGAACAATATTGCACCTAAAGAAGAACAACCTAAAAAGATGGTTAAAAACGTTCAAAAGCAACAAGATACTCCATCCGTGGTGAAAATGGAAAGTACGAAAAAGACTGTGACCGAAAACAAAAAGATGGAAGAGAAACCAAAGGCACAAGAAGTTGGAGTAGCTAGATTTGCTGGAGAGCCTGCACGAAACTTAGACCGCAGATCTATTTTCTCAGGCTGGCCAAATAGAAAACCTGCAGCACGACGTTTTTAGTGAGCATTCTATGACTGATTGTTACAAATGATTCCTCTCCTAAATCAATACTTTAATTCCTGTGCCGATCAATACCCATTGAAATTTTTCAAAAAGAACTGGGCAACTACTATATATTTACGTGATTCAATCACGATTGCCCTCCCCTTTTTGAAAAAAATTTAAAAGGAAAGGATGTGATGGAATGAAATTAAAGGAAAAAATCGGAAATTATATGAAGCTAGAAATTTCAGGTAATAAGCTGGTAAAAGGAATTTTAATTGACATAGGCAGTGATTTATGGGTCATTTACAATGGGCATGATTACTTATATATTCCCACCGTTCATATTCAAAATTGGAAGTTTTTACGAAATGATGAAATTGAAGAAATCATTACCGTATCCGATGACCAAACTCCCATATTTAATCATAATGAAGAAATTTCGCTGCGGAAAACACTTACGGCTGCTAAGGGGATTTTTACAGAAATTTACGTAACCAGTAAACAGGCTTTACATGGTTATGTCATCAGCATCATGAATAATTATTTCGTGTTTTACTCCCCTATTTATAAAACAATGTTTATCTCCCTCAATCACCTAAAGTGGTTAATTCCTTACACAAATAACCAGCGGCCATATGGTCTTGGCAATGCAAATTTCCCTGTCAATCCATCCAATATTACATTTGCAAGATCTTTTGAAGTACAAATCGATAAGCTGGTCGGAGAACTCATTGTTTTTAATATTGGAGAGAATGAAAATGTTATCGGTAAAATTCAGGGAATTAAAAATAATTTCGTAGAATTAGTAACGGCAAAAGGCGATACCGTTTATGTAAACCTACAACATATCAAAACAGTCCATATGACATAAATGACATTATAGTATTTGCTGTTTGACAATTGGATCAGGAAAATAAACCCAGAGTGTCTAAGGCGGCACTCTTTTATTTATCCAATATCATACATAATGCAAGTGTTAGAAAACCTGAAAATATTTTAGACTTACCCGCATACAATCTATTGATACCATTATTAGCATCAGGAGGTTGCTCATGGATATCATTGTTAGACGCGGTGATTCTTTTTGGTACTTCAGTCAGTTATTTGGATTAAATCTTCAACTTATTTTAGACTCTAATCGTGACATTCAAGCGAACCAGCTCGCTCCTGGTCAACGTATTAGAATTCCCGGTTTCGTATCCCAACAATATACTATTAGGAAAAATGACTCCTTTTGGAGTATTGCACAAGCCAGAAACTTATCACTTGATGCCCTGCTTTTGGTAAATCCCAATGTAAATCCTAATCGTCTCCGTGTTGGTCAAGAAATCCATGTACCACTACGAATTACTTGGCGGCTTGTCCAAGGTAGGCAGGATTACGATTACAGCAAAATGATGCGTGATATTAGGCGTTTACAAACTGTTTATCCATTTTTAAGACTTTCAACGATAGGAAATTCCGTGCTTGGAAATGGGATTCCTGAAATTCTACTTGGCCGTGGGTCGAAAAGAGTCCATTATAATGGCTCCTTTCACGCCAATGAGTGGATTACGACCCCTGTAATAATGACCTTTATCAATGATTATTGTTTGTCATTAACAAATCAGAATGCTATTCGCGGGCTATCAACCGCCCCACTTTACCAACAAACTACTTTATCGCTCGTTCCGATGGTCAACCCTGATGGTGTTAGTCTTGTATTGAACGGACCGCCTGATCATGAACCGTGGAGAAATCGAGTGCTTGAACTCAATAATGGCAGTACTGATTTTTCCGGTTGGAAAGCCAATATACGTGGAGTAGATTTAAATGATCAATTCCCCGCAAAGTGGGAATTGGAAAAGGCTCGTAATCCAAGTCAGCCAGGGCCTAGAGATTATGTAGGTGAAAGACCATTGTCAGAGCCAGAAGCCATTGCGATGGCCGTTTTAACAAAAAGACGAGATTTTGCCAGAGTACTAGCCTTTCATACTCAGGGTGAGGTCATTTACTGGGGCTTTGAAAACCTCGAACCACCAGAATCTCAAATCATTGTCAACGAATTTAGCCGCGTCAGCGGTTACGAACCAGTCAAAACCATCGAAAGCTACGCCGGTTACAAAGACTGGTTCATTCAAGACTGGCGAAGACCTGGCTTCACCGTCGAACTCGGCAGCGGCATCAACCCCCTCCCACTCAGCCAATTCGACGAAATCTACCAAGAAACACTTGGTATCTTCCTCGCTGGGCTGTATATGTAATTGTTGGGTGCCACCGCTCGTGGACACTATCCACCTCAGGCGAACAGTTAATTATGTTTAGGAAGAGAAAAGGCACGTTGTGTGCTTTTTCTTTTTGTCCTTTCATAAGATTGTGCTATGGTAAATGTATCAATGGTTGCAATAAATCAAGAGTTGGTGGAGTATGGAACGGATTGTCTTGTTTGATGGTGTATGTAATCTTTGCAATAGCAGCGTCCAATTTATTATCAAAAGAGATCCGAAAGGGTATTTTAAATTTGCTTCCCTTCAAAGTGTAGTTGGTAATGATTTATTAACGCAGTACGGCCTGAATCAAGAAATAGATAGTTTAGTATTAATTGAAAACAAAACGATTTATATGAGATCTACTGCTGCACTACGAATAGGTATGAAATTACATGGTTTTTGGAAATTCCTTGCGATTTTTCTAATCGTCCCTCCCACTATTCGCGATTTTCTTTATAAAATCGTAGCCAAGAATCGCTATAATTGGTTTGGCAAAAGAGAAAGCTGTATGCTTCCCACTCCAGAAATGAAAAACAGATTTATAAATTAATTGAAAAAAATTCTTATGAAATGGACATGTTCACTACATGCCTGTACAACAAGTACATATATTAAAGTAACCCATGATACAATACCTCCTTTAGAAAGTGGTCCCCGCCACTTTCTCTTTTTTATTTATCCCTCATTTAATTAAAACAAAAAAATACCTTTGAACACTGTTCAAAGGTCAAGGTGAGCTTAGTGGTCAAGGCTAAGCCCATATTTTAGGAGGTCTAAACTCAGAAGAATTTAAACATCTTTATTGTACCATTTTCGAAATTTTCCATCAATATTGCGATGGTTTAAAGTGTAAAAGTTAGTAAAAAAGACCTACAAACGAGTCAATGATCACTTCTGCATCTTCATTTATTTCTAAACTTAAACCTTCATAACAATAATTTTTCCATACAATTTATTGTTGACACTCTTGTATATACAAGTTAAAATGAAAACGTAATCATAAACTTGTATATACAGGTTGTCCGCTTCGGTGAAAACGCACACATTTACCTGTACATATAAGGCATATTTTATTTGATCAGGATTGGATCACTTTTCCAATTCTAAACAGGGGGAAAAATAGATGACAAAGTTCACAGAGTCTGCAAAAGAACTACTGGAACACGTTGGGGGTAAGGATAATATTGCAGCCGTCACCCATTGTGTGACGAGAATGCGGTTCGTTTTGAACGATCCGAGTAAAGCAGATGTAAAAAAAATCGAAGCAATTAAACCTGTAAAAGGCACCTTCACTCAAGCAGGTCAATTCCAGGTTATCATTGGGAACGACGTACCGAGCTTTTATCAAGAATTTGTTAAAATGGCTGGAGTCGATGAAACGACAAAAGAAGAAGCAAAAGTAGCAGCAAAGCAAAATATGAACTGGCTGCAGCGAATGGTCGCCCATCTAGCCGATATCTTTACACCATTGATTCCTGCCCTCGTAGTCGGAGGTTTGATTCTTGGCTTTAGAAATGTGATTGGCGATATCAAAATGCTTGAAGATGGAACAAAATCCATCATTGAAGTTTCGCAATTCTGGGCTGGTGTTCATGCCTTCCTTTGGTTAATAGGTGAAGCGGTATTCCACTTCCTCCCTGTTGGTATCACCTGGTCCGTTGCGAGAAAAATGGGTGCAACACCGATTTTAGGTATCGTTCTTGGGATTACGTTAGTTTCTCCGCAATTACTAAATGCCTACGGAGTCGCAGGAGCAAAGGATATTCCTGTATGGGACTTTGGATTTGCTCAAATTGATATGATTGGTTATCAAGCTCAGGTCATCCCTGCAATATTAGCGGGAATCTTACTAGCGTTTTTAGAAACCAGATTGCGTAAAGTCATTCCTAACTCGATTTCTATGATCGTAGTTCCGTTCTTAGCGCTGCTTCCAACTGTATTAATCGCTCATACTGTTTTAGGTCCTGTTGGCTGGGCGATCGGATCTTGGGTTTCAGATGTAGTCTATTCTAGTTTAACTTCTGCCTTTGGCTGGTTGTTTGCTGCAATCTTCGGATTTGCGTATGCACCACTTGTAATCACGGGTTTACATCATATGACTAATGCCATTGACCTCCAGTTAATGAGTGAATTAGGTGGAACAAACCTTTGGCCAATGATTGCCCTATCAAATATTGCTCAAGGTTCTGCTGTACTTGCCATGATCTATATTAATCGTAAAAATGAAGAAGAAAAACAAGTATCAATTCCAGCTGCGATTTCCTGTTATTTAGGTGTAACAGAACCAGCGATGTTCGGTATCAATCTTAAATATGGCTTCCCTTTCCTTGCAGCGATGTTAGGTTCACTAACAGCAGCTGTCATTTCAGTCGGAAGTGATGTTATGGCTAACTCAATCGGTGTCGGCGGTCTTCCAGGTATCCTTTCGATCCAACCGCAGCACATGGTTATGTTTGCCATCGCCATGGTAGTAGCCATTGTCGTCCCTTTTATCTTAACCGTTGTTTTTGCAAAAACTGGAATGAACAAATTCTCTTTTAAAAAATAATGAATGAAGGAGGGAGAACGTCTCCCTCCTTTTCCGCATTAAGGTTCTCACAAAATTAGGTAGGTGTTTTTAATGTCAACAGCATGGTGGAAAAAAGCAGTCGTGTATCAAATTTACCCAAAGAGTTTTAAGGATACCAATGGTAATGGTACTGGTGATATCCGAGGCATCATTGAAAAACTCGATTACTTAAAGAAACTAGGTGTTGATGTCCTCTGGCTCACTCCAATCTATCAATCGCCCCAGCGGGATAATGGTTATGATATTAGTGATTATTACACGATCCAAAAAGAATATGGGACGATGGAAGATTTCGAAGAGCTACTTGCTGAAGCTCATCAGCGTGGAATAAAAATCATTATGGATATCGTCATCAACCATACCTCCACCGAGCATGAGTGGTTTAAGCAAGCCCGGTCCTCTAAAAATAATCCTTATCGTGACTTTTACATTTGGCGGGATGGTAGAGATGGACAGGTCCCTACTAATTGGGAGTCTAAATTTGGTGGCTCAGCATGGCAATATGATGAAACAACCGAGCAGTATTACTTACACCTTTTCGATGTTACCCAGGCGGATCTCAATTGGGAAAATGAAATGGTTCGTGCAGCTCTATATGAAATGATGCATTTCTGGCTTAAAAAAGGTGTTGATGGTTTCCGTCTTGACGTCATCAATTTAATATCAAAGGACCAAGCCTTCCCTGAGGATGATAGTGATGGCCGCAAATTTTATACGGATGGGCCGCGGATTCATGAATTTCTACATGAAATGAATGAGCAGGTTTTTTCAAAATATGACATCATGACGGTCGGAGAAATGTCTTCTACCTCTATAGATAATTGCATCCGATACACAAATCCTCATGAGGAAGAATTGAATATGGTCTTTAGCTTCCACCATTTGAAAGTCGATTACCCTAATGGAGAAAAATGGACAAAAGCCGAATTTGATTTCCAATCCTTGAAAAATATCCTTTCCAAATGGCAGGTTGAAATGAATCAAGGTGGCGGCTGGAATGCCCTCTTCTGGTGTAACCATGATCAACCAAGAGCTGTCTCCCGCTTTGGTAATGACCAAGAGTTTCATAAGGAATCTGCTAAAATGCTGGCGACAGCGATTCATATGATGCAAGGAACTCCTTATATTTATCAAGGAGAAGAATTTGGGATGACGAATCCGAATTTTAATCAGATTGAGGACTATCGAGATGTAGAGTCTCTGAACATCTTTAAATTAAAGAAAATGGAAGGTATGTCAGATTCCGAGATTATGGCGATTTTAAAACAAAAATCGCGGGATAACTCGAGAACTCCAGTCCAATGGGATGCTAGTCATAATGCAGGATTTACTTCGGGAACGCCATGGATTGAACCTGCAGCGAATTATCACGAAATTAATGCTGAAAATGCTTTAAGTGCTGGTGATTCTGTATTTTATCATTACCAAAAACTCATTCAACTTCGTAAAGAATTTGATGTGATTACCGATGGGGATTTTGAAATGATCTCAGAAAATGATCCATCGATTTTTGCTTATGTACGAACTATGGCTGATGAAAAGCTATTGGTGATTAATAATTTTTATGACAAAAAGGTCACATTTACACTCCCTGTGAAAATAGACATTGCTGATTTCGTCGGCTGTATGCTACTCTCAAATTATCAGGACTCTTCTCCTCTAGGAAAAGAATGGCAGTTACGACCATATGAGTCCATTGTTTATCACTTGAAAAAGTAATGGGAGATTTTTATGACGAACAAGTACCAAATAATCTATAACACCATTGTCGAGCAAATAAAATGTGGGCAAATTGAAGCCAATACACTTCTTCCCTCTGAAAATGAGCTGAAGGAACAATATACTACTTCAAGAGAAACGATCAGAAAGGCACTCAACCTGCTTGCTCAAAATGGCTACATTCAAAAAGTGCAAGGAAAAGGTTCGATCGTGATTGATATCAATAAATTTGATTTTCCTGTATCTGGCTTAGTAAGTTTCAAGGAACTCGCTGAAAAAATGGGTGAAAAACCGAAAACGATGGTGAATGAACTTTCCTTAATGAAGAAACCGGAAGGCTATATAAAACAGCAACTCCAGTTATCTGGAAAGGATCAGGTTTGGAAGGTAATAAGAACAAGGGAAATTGGCGGTAATAAGATCATTCTTGATAAAGATTTTTTAGTGAAAAAGTTTGTACCTGAATTAACAGAAGAGATTTGTGCAGATTCCATTTACGAATATCTTGAAAATGAATTAAACTTGAAAATTAGTTTTGCGAAAAAGGAAATTGTTGTGGTCGAACCCACCGAGGAGGACAGGTCCCTTTTAGACCTAGAAGGTTTTCATAGTATTGTTGTCATTAAAAATTATGTATATTTAGATGATGCCAGTCTTTTTCAATACACCGAATCGCGACATCGACCTGATAAATTCCGTTTTGTTGATTTTGCTCGGAGATCAAACTAATACTTGTCATAGACCTCAAGGAGTACTTGGGGTCTATTTAATTGGAAAAAAGACCTAATTATGTGAGATATTTCACAGTTTAATGATGATTTTATCCTTACAATTGACTTATGTATTTGTTACTATATTCTATAATAAGATAAATTTTGGAAGTGATCGGATGATATTTAAACCTGGCCTATACGAACTGAAAACTCAAATTGAACTTCTTCGAGAAGAAATGATTTCAACCGCGTTAGCTGAAGGACTAAACAGTGAACAAACGATCATGCTTAGTCAGAAGCTGGATGATTATATAACTACCTATATTTCTATGGAATATCAGGATGGTAATGGGTGCAACCGAAGTTAAATGGCCCCTTTCTTTCTTTATATCAGGATACGCACACAAACCATAATTCCCTCGTTTACATAAACTATTAAAAATTGCGGACGAGGTGTTGAAATGAAAGAACAACAAACAGTAATTTCCCTACTTGGGAGTGCTGGAGGAGTCGCAAAATCAGTTTTATCCCTTTTAAATAAATCAGTTATGGATCAAAATGATCCTATTCACCACATCATCAAGAATAGTAAAATCCACTTAATTGACTTGAAGCAAAAAAATTCCCAATACTACCAAACGCTATTCCCCCATTTATCTCAGTACTTAACTCTTCATCAATTTGATCTAAAAGATAAGTCGAAATTGATCCACCATCTTAAATACTCCAATACTAAAATTCTAATCGATGTTTCTTGGGCAGATACGGTCGAAATGCTTGAATGCTGTGACCAACTAGGAATTAAATATGTGAATTCTGCTTTAGAAAATACCTTCATTGATGATCATGAAGAACAGTTTCTCGGTTTTCCTCTCATTGAAAGAATCATTCATTTTGAAAAACATAAGGACAAGTTCACTCATACAACAGCGATTGTTTGCTCTGGTATGAATCCAGGTGTTGTTCAATGGATGGCAATAGAATTGATGAAGCAGCATCCCAATGAAATTCCTCTTGGCTGTTATATCGTTGAACATGATAATTCCTTTTTTAAAAATAAGGAGGTAGCAAAAAACAATGTGATCTACACCACGTGGTCGCCTGAATGTTTTCTAGATGAAGCGATTCTTTGCTATCCAATGTTTATGAAACAACATACACCCCTCTTTTTATACGATAATGTCTATGATGTGGAATTTAAAGTAACTTTAGGTGATAAGGAATTTTATGGGTGTTTAATGCCCCACGAGGAAGTCTATACACTTGGTAAATGGTTTAACATGGAAAGTGGATTTTTATATAAAGTGAATGACCATACGACAAATATCATTCGTAATAATCTCGATGATGTAGATGTTTTATGGGACTTTGAAATGAAGGTGCTTGACCCGCTTGACACTCCTCTTATTGGCGAAGATTTAGTTGGAGTGCTCCTGGTCTATCCTGACAAGGAAAGGTACATGTATAACATCATGGATAACGAAACCATTTACTCAGAGTTTAAAACGAACGCCACCTATTTTCAGGTTGCATGTGGTATTTATGCGGCATTCTCCGTATTACTTCTCGACCTCATCCCAAACGGTGTTTATTATGTCGATAACCTTTTACTTAAAACGACGAATCGATATGGTGAATTTTTAACCTATCATATGAAAAATTTTGTAATTGGAGAAAATTTGAAGACGGATGGACTACTTTTAGATAGAATGCGAGAATTTCTAGATTGATAAAAGGCTTGGAGAAATATTTAATCTCTTTTTACGACCATCTCCCTTTTTCTATTAATTTGCTAGGAATGAATTTAGAAAAATTTAGCAGTATTTCAGTCTTCCATGTATAATAATAGTAAAAAAAATAGAAAAGGAGAATTTCAGTGGATCATTTTGTGAGTGAGTTTCGAAATATTCCGACGACCTGTATTTCCGATGCATTGGAAGGACTTAATAATTTACACCCTGCGATAAAACCTTTAAAGGAAGAGTACAAGCTTGCTGGCAGAGCGTTAACAGTCAAAATTCCAGTTGGTGATAATTTGGCAGTACTAAAAGCAATACGCGCTGCTAATCCAGGGGATATTTTAGTTGTCGATGCAAAAGGGGATGAATACCGTGCTATTGCCGGTGATTTTGTGGTCGGAATGGCACAAACACTAGGCGTTGGGGGTATCGTGGTTGATGGTGTGATCCGTGACATAGTCGGGATTAAAGCGTTACACTTCCCTGTATTCTCTAGAGGCACAACCGTCGCAGCGAGTGGCAAAGCCGGTGTCGGAGAAATCAATGTTCCAGTTTCATGTGGCGGTGTCTCAATAAATCCAGGAGATATCATTGTTGGTGATGCGGATGGTGTCGTTGTCATCCCTCAATCAATTGAACAAGAGGTATTAACAAAATCTCTGGAGAAATTAGAAAAAGACCAAATCAGAGAAGCTGGTATCTCTGGAAATCGTGAAGCGATTATGAAACATCTAGATCAACTACTCGCAAAATAATCCCCAATTGGGGTGCCATTTTTTAACTCATAGCAGTTAAAAGAAAAAATATAAGTGGAGCTTGGGATTAATCCGAGCCCCACTTTTTTTCTTTTAACTGCAGAAATTGTAGTTTATATATCGTACTATTTCTTTTCAAAAACCATACAATGGAATATACGTTCGATGAGGAGGAGAGAATCGTGACCAAGAAGACGGATTCTTTCGTAACAGCTGAGATGGTTGGTAAATATTATGAGTTGAACAAGAGGAGAAAAGAAATTGAATTGGAAATGAATGAATTAAAAGATGTATTTAATGACTACTTTAATAATCTAGTTGGCCCTAATGATAAAGGTGAAATTACTGTCAATGGCTATAAACTTCAAAGACAGGTTCGAAAAACGGAAAGGTTTAATGAGGAAGTAACCGTAAAAAGGCTCGAGGATTTACTAATGAATGATCTGATCCAAGTCGTAAAGAAACCGGATGATGTCAAAATAAAAGCGGCGCTTCAACTCGGATTAATAAATGAACAGCAATTAGAGGGCTGTATTTCGACAACTTACTCCCCTGCTATCTCGATAAAAACCTTAACTCCCAAATAAATATAAAATTCAGAGCCGCTAGCTAATAGACCAGTGGCTCTTTTTAATTTTTGAAAAATTATCCTTCTAAAATTCATTTTTTTCTGTTAAATTTAGAGAATGATATTTTCAGATTGTTGGTTATGGAGGGATAAAGATGAATTCTCTAGGAGCAGTTTTGCCCTATCCTAGAGCGAAGGGCATAATTTTGGTACTTATAGCCGCTACCTCTTGGGGGGTATCTGGAACAGTCGCACAATTTTTGTTTCATCAGCAAGGCTTCAGTACAAATTGGCTGGTAGTCATTCGCATGATTTTAGCAGGAATTGGTTTGTTATTCTTTTCTCATACAGTAGGAAAGCAAAACATTTGGAGTATTTGGAAGAATAAAAAGGATCTTCTCCAACTCTGTATCTTTGGGATCATTGGCATGCTTGGCGTTCAATATACCTTTTTTGCCGCAATCAACCACAGTAATGCAGCGACAGCAACCGTTATCCAGTACCTTGCACCGGTAATGATTGCTGTATATATATGTGTCAAAGCGAAAAAATTACCCGTTAAAAATGAGGTCATTGCAATTGTATTAGCCTTAGTGGGAACCTTTCTACTTGTCACGAAAGGAAATATTCATTCCCTGTCCATATCGGGACCTGCCTTTATATGGGGAATCCTTTCTGCATTTGCCCTTGCCTTCTATACCCTTTACCCGGCAAATTTGCTTTCAAAATGGGGAACGTTATTAACTGTTGGCTGGGGAATGATGATTGGCGGAGTTGGTTTTAGTTTTATACATCCACCATGGAAGTTTGAAGGTGATTGGTCGCTGCCTGCTTTTTTGGCCGTTGTCTTCGTTGTACTTTTTGGAACGATCATCGCTTTTTTATGTTATATGGAAAGCTTGAAATACATCAAAGCCTCAGAAGCAAGTCTATTAGCTTGTGTTGAGCCATTATCAGCGGCATTTCTTGCAGTAGCTTGGCTTCATGTTCCATTCAGTCCAATCGAATGGATAGGTGCACTTTTCATCATTGCAACCATATTTATTTTATCGATGGTTAAAAAATAGACAGAAAAAAGGTGACAAACTTTTGTCACCTTTTTTTAGAATATGAAGGATTGAACTAATATAAACAATACAAATGCTGCAAGAAAGAGATTTAAATAGCCACGGCGTTTTTGCCCTTCTTTAAGCTCAGATACTCCCCCAACTAGGATAAAGGCACATAACCCCAGCATCATGAACGGCTGAGCGACAAAATTTTTTGTGATTAATCCATATCCTGCTAATAGCAGAACAATGATTCCTAATACGATTCTAGTCTTTTTCAACAAGTAGATCCCTCCTCCCCTTATTGTACAATAATAGCTTGTTTGCACAATAGAAAAAGCTGCCATTATGACAGCTTTTGTTACTTAATTGGTTAATTTTCTATACTGACCAGCGAAGTATATTAACGGGTCTCCTTCATTTACTTTTAGGTCGGTCACCTCACCAATAAATAAAATGTGGTCTCCTGCCTCAACTTCGTTGTATAGATTACACACGAGATTGGCTAGGGCATCTTTGATAACGGGCAATTCCCCGAATTGTTCAAATGAATATGGCGCTGCATCCTTTATCTGACCAGCGAAACGCATCGACTCCTCCTGCTGTTCACCAGAAAGAAAGCTGACGGCAAATCTTTTCGCTTTTTGAATACTTGTAAGCATTTTTGCCCTTTTATCAATAGAGATCAACACAAGTTTCGGATTTAATGAGACTGACATAAAGGCATTGGCGGTCATGCCGTGTGCATCCCCGTCCATTTCCGTTGTTACGACAGTAATCCCTGTTGCAAACTTCCCCATTGCATTTCGAAAAAAACGATCATCCATTCTACTCCACTCCTGTTCTGCCTTTTTTCTTTAGGATAATTCAATTTTATTACACTTCTTTCTTCTATTCTGAAATCATCCTATGAAGTAAGTTTTCTAGTATTCCTCTTCATTTTCCTTCCACCAATTCTAATTGACTTTTTTGAAAATTTAAAATACTATCGGAATATAATACATATATTTGGGGGAAAAAAGATGGATATCGATGTGGTTGTCGTTGGAGCTGGACTTGCAGGCTTAGTTGCAACAGCAGAACTTGCAGAAGCTGGTAAGAAAGTACTGCTTCTCGATCAGGAACCGGAGGCATCTTTTGGTGGACAAGCCTGGTGGTCCTTTGGTGGTTTATTTCTAGTCGATTCACCAGAACAGCGTAGAATGGGAATTAAGGATTCCCGGGAACTTGCCTGGCAGGATTGGTTAGGTTCTGCTGGATTTGACCGTGAGAATGACGAGGATTATTGGGGGAAAAAATGGGCGGAGGCTTATGTTGACTTTGCTTCAGGTGAAAAACGAGAATGGTTATACACGATGGGAGTTCGATTTTTCCCTGTAGTCGGCTGGGCAGAACGTGGCGGTTATTTAGCTGAAGGACATGGTAATTCCGTGCCTCGCTTTCACATCGTCTGGGGAACAGGTCCTGGGATTGTGAAACCTTTTGAGGACAGAGTTCGGAAAGCAATCGAAGCTGGTCTGGTCGACTATCGGCCGCGTCATCGAGTGAATGAACTTATTACAGAAAACGGTGCTGTTATCGGTGTTAAGGGGTCGATTCTTGTTCCGAGTTCAGCTTCCCGTGGTGAAGAAAGCTCCCGTGAAGTCATTGGAGATTTTGAATTCCAGGGAAAGGCTGTGATGATCACAAGCGGTGGGATTGGAGCAAACTTTGACCTCATTCGAAAAAATTGGCCGGAACGACTTGGTGAAGCACCTAAAAGGATGATTTCCGGAGTCCCAGCCCATGTAGACGGGAGAATGCTTGAGATTACTGAGAGAGCCGGTGGCCGAATTGTGAATCGTGATAGGATGTGGCATTACACCGAAGGAATTAAAAATTGGAATCCGGTTTGGCCTCAGCACGGAATCAGAATCCTCCCTGGTCCCTCTTCTATTTGGTTAGATGCCAAAGGACAACGCTTTGGTGCACCGAATTTCCCGGGGTTTGATACGTTAGGTACACTTGAAGCGATACAAAAGACGGGATATGATTACTCATGGTTTATTTTAACCCAGAAAATAATTGAAAAAGAATTTGCCTTATCAGGATCAGAGCAAAATCCCGATTTGACAGGGAAAAGTATTAAAAAAGTATTATCACGTGTTCTCCCTGGACCGACAGCCCCAGTGAAAGCTTTCATGGATGAGGGTGAGGATTTTGTAATTGCAAATACATTGCCGGACCTCGTTGTTGGAATGAATAAGCTCACTGGGGAAAATTTACTTAATCTTGAAGATATCGAACGGCAAATTACTGCCAGAGATCGTGAGATGGATAATAAGTTTACGAAGGATTTGCAAATTACTGCAATCAGAGGAGTGAGAAATTATCTAGGTGATAAACTGATTCGAGTTGCCTCCCCACATAAAATTCTTGATCCTAAAAATGGTCCCTTAATTGCTGTTCGCCTAAACATTGTAAGCCGAAAAACTTTGGGTGGCCTACAAACAGATTTAGCGGGCCGGGTTTTGAATGATACTGGTAATCCTGTTCCTGGTTTATATGCAGCTGGAGAGGTTTCGGGTTTTGGCGGCGGTGGGGTTCATGGCTATCGTGCTTTGGAAGGAACCTTCGTCGGAGGTTGTCTGTTTACTGGAAGACAAGCAGGTCGCGCCCTGGCAAAGGAACTTGGTTAATAACTAGCAATTTCTTCCTCCAATTCTCTTGAAATTTATACCATATATATGAAATAAATAGTATAATTGGAGTATATACTACAACATGAGTCAGTCTTTGGAGGTGAATATACAATGTCAGAAAAACCAATTCATTATGACGGAAGTATTCAGAATAGTGAATCTTCAAATGATGAAGGAACCGTAAATGAGCAGTTTCAATTAACAGATGAAATGAGATTGAACATTTCTGGAAACCCTTACATGTTCGAAAAATAGCTAATGCTTTAAGGATTTGTTATCGCTGATAACGGATCCTTTTTTTGCTAGAATGATTTTTCAAATATTGCACAAACTAAACTGACCATCTTTAAAAAAGGAAGGAAAGAACTTATGACAAAAGTTTTGTACATTACTGCCCATCCACATGATGATACTCAGTCCTATAGTATGGCTGTTGGAAAAGCATTTATTGACGCCTATAAAGAAGTAAATCCTAGCCACGAAATTATTCCGGTGGATCTTTATACGGAAAATATTCCTCAGCTGGATGTTGATATTTTTAGCGGCTGGGGAAAGCTTCGATCTGGGGAGAGTTTTGAAACCCTATCAGGAGAAGAAAAAGCGAAAGTCGGTCGACTCTCTGAGCTATCTGAACAGTTTATTGGCGCAGATAAATATATCTTTGTAACGCCATTATGGAATTTCTCATTTCCTCCTGTGATAAAGGCGTATATTGATGCTGTTGCTGTCGCGGGCAAGACTTTTAAATATACGGAAAAAGGCCCAGTAGGCCTATTAACCGATAAGAAAGCATTACATATTCAAGCCCGCGGCGGAATTTACTCAGAAGGACCAGCTGCGCAATTGGAGATGGGTCACCGCTTTCTTGAAATTATCATGCAATTCTTTGGGGTGCCTTCGTTTGAAGGGCTATTCGTAGAGGGACATAACGCTATGCCAGACAAAGCACAGGAAATCAAAGAAAATGCCATTGCACGTGCTAAGGATTTAGCACATACTTTTTAGTTTTTTAAGGGTCTTTTCATGACCTCAGATATTGATTCAGATGGAGTTTGGGGTCATGAAAAGTGAATTCATGACCCCAAATTTTTATTATGACCAGATTCAGGTCATGAAAAGAGGTTTCATGACCTGAAAATTTTATATAGCCTCAATTTAATGTCATGAACGGCTAGTTCATGACACGACTCTTTTAATACACTTTCCCATCGATGATTGTCATTTCAATCTTAGTTTCTAACAATTCATCAGGGTCTGTGATAGTAAAAAGATCCTTCGAATAAACGGTCATATCGGCGAGTTTACCGCGTGTAATCGTACCTTTTTGCTTTTCCTCATTCGTTGCGTAGGCTCCACCGATGGTAAATAGTTTTACCGCCTCAAGCATCGATAATTTCTCCGCAGAATTCCAGCCTCCGTGAGTTTGTCCAGGAGCACGACGGGTTACAGCCGCATGAATTCCAAGAAGCGGATCCACTGGCTCAACAGGTGCATCTGAGCCGCCTGCACATAATACTCCATTTTCCAGCAATGTTTTCCAGGCATATAAATACCGCTCGCGGGTCCCTCCTACTCTCTCCTTTACCCAAGGATAATCCCCTACGACAAATCTTGGTTGTATGTCAGCAATTCTGCTTGGATGCGCTAAACGCTTTATTAAATCCCCGCGGGTTAGTGAAGCATGAATAATTCGATCGCGAAATTCTACATTAGGAAATAGATCCAGTACATTTAATACGTTTTCTAAAGCTTGATCCCCTATCGTATGTACCGCAATCGGCATCGAAAACTCCCTTGCTTCTTTCACCATTTGGGTCAGAACATTTAGTTCCTGCATCGCATCGCCAAATTGTCCAGGAGCATCATGATAAGATTCAGAAAGCAGCGCTGTTCTCCGACCAAAGGCACCATCAGCAAAGATTTTCATCGCCCCAATTTGCAATCTCTCATTTCCAAAGCCTGCATGCATTCCACTACTTTTCAATTCCTTAAGAAATGGGTAATCAATCAAAAGATTGCATCTTATACCCAATTGCTTTTGATTAAGCAATTCATCATACATTCGATAGGTTTGTTCGAAACCGCCAAGATAGGCAGGATCATTTGTATGAGCACTTGTTAACCCTTTTTTAACCGCAAATTTCATCGCTTGTTCTAAGCCCAGTTTTAACTCTTCATATGTTCGTTCAGGTATGTATTTCGTAATGAGATTAGATGCAGATTCTAACAACAATCCTGTTGGTTTTTTCGTATAAGGATCTAGAACGACTGTTCCTCCCTTTGGAACATCAATCATTGGATGATATTTACTTATTTCGAGTGCCTTACTATTCACTAAAAAAGCATGATGGCAAATCCTTTTTAAATAAATAGGACAATGTGGTGAAACATAATCTAATTCCTCGATCGTGGGTAGGGTGCTGTCAGTAAATAGATTTTCATCCCAGCCCATTCCAATTAACCACTTGCCTGGGGCGATGGTATTTGCTTTATCCTTTATTTTTTCAAGCATTTCGGATTTCGTTTGAACCCCTGTTAAGTCTAGGTCTAAAAAGTTGAAAGCCACACCAGATAGATGTAAATGGCTGTCAATTAGCCCTGGTGTGACCATTTTACCCTGTAAATCTATGATCTTTGTATCCCCACTCCCCCATTGCAGCCTCATATCTGAATGCGAGCCGACTTCTAATATCCTGCCATTTTCAACAACGACTGCTTCTGCGATTGGATGATTTGTGTCCAAAGTATAGATTTTTCCTTTTGTATAAATTGTTTTTGCCACAATCCTTCCCCCTTTTTCCCTATTATAAACAAAATAAAGAAATAGAGTCAGATTATTTCGTTACTTTAAGCTGACGATTCTATACGCCTCTGGTCTTACTATAGATTCAAACTTCAGCCGTTTTTTCAACATAATTGGATCTTATAAAATGAGAGTAAGATAAGAAAACGGAGGAGAATGAAAATGAAAAAAGTTTTATTAGGTGTAATGGCAGCGAGTGTAATGGTTTTTGCATCAGGATGTGGAATATTTGCCAAAGGAAATGAAGATAGCTCCAATGTCAACATTGATAAAGATAAAGCGAAAGAATTGCAACTGGAACTTAATATTGGAGCTGGAGAATTAAATGTCAGTCAAGGTGCAGATGAATGGGTAGAAGGTTCTATCGTTTATACCAATAAGAAATGGGAGCCAGTAGTATCTTATGAACGTAAAGGTAAGAAAGGAATTGCAGTAATTGAACAAGAGCATGAAGGTATTTTTAACAATGTTAAGATAGGAGAAATTAAAAATACATGGGATCTTAAGTTAAATGATCAAGTTCCAATCGATCTACAGGTTAATTCTGGGGCTTCTGAAACAAAGTTAGATTTAAACGGTTTAAAGATTAAAGACCTTGAAGTAAATGCGGGTGTTGGTGACATCACCATTGATCTTAGCGGAAAGTGGAAAGAAAGCTTTGATGTATCCTTAGATATGGGAGTGGGGCAATCAACAATCATCCTTCCATCTGATGTAGGGGTAAAAATCGAAATTTCCAAAGGTATTGGTGAAGCTGAATTATCTGGATTTATTTCCAAAGGTAATGGAGTTTACGTCAATGAAGCCTTTGAAGACGCAGATGTAGTCATTAATGTAAGTACGGAATTAGGAGTTGGCGAAGCCGAATTCAAACTAGAAAAATAAAAGAGGAAACAGAGAGCCGTTGACTACAGCTCTCTGTTTTCTTAGTTACACTAGCATTTGGAATAAGGTGCTGTCCTTGTTTACTTCCCGATATAAAAACCCTTTGGCTTTGATCCGTTCGACGAGTGGAGAATAATCTTCTTTATCCTTCAGTTCAATTCCAACTAGCGCTGGACCCGTTTCACGATTATTCTTTTTCGTGTATTCAAAATGGCTGATGTCGTCGTTTGGACCGAGTACATCATCGATAAATTCACGTAAGGCTCCGGGACGCTGTGGAAATTGAACGATAAAATAATGCTGCAATCCTTCATAAATCATGGAGCGTTCTTTGATTTCCTGCATTCTGCTAATATCGTTGTTTCCGCCGCTGACGATACAGACAACGGTCTTCCCTTTAATTTCATCGGCAAATTGATCTAAAGCTGCTATTGACAGTGCACCCGTTGGTTCAACAACGATTGCATTTTCATTGTATAACGATAGTAAGGTCGTACAAACCTTGCCTTCCGGCACAACGACAATCTCATCAACGATATCTTTACATAATGAGAAAGTCAAAGAACCGACTGTTTTGACCGCAGCTCCATCGACAAATGGATCAATATGCGTGAGGGAGGTAACCTCTCCTTTTGCCATTGATTCTTTCATCCCTGGCGCTCCCTCTGGCTCAACACCGATTAACTGGGTTTGCGGTGAAAAATGTCGTAAGTATGTACCTACGCCAGACAATAATCCACCCCCGCCTATCGCAGCAAATAGGTAATCAATGTTTTCCGGACAATCATTTAAAAGCTCAACGGCAACCGTCCCTTGTCCCGCAATCACATCAGGATCGTCAAATGGATGGATAAAGGTACGATTTTCGGCGAGGCTGCATTCAATCGCTTTTTCATAGGCATCATCAAAAGTATCGCCTACTAAAACAATTTCCACATGCTCTTTTCCCCAGAATTTAACTTGATTGACCTTCTGCTTGGGTGTCGTACTCGGCATAAACACTTTACCGTTGATTTTTAAATGATGACAAGAGTAAGCCACTCCTTGAGCATGGTTTCCAGCGCTGGCACAAATAATTCCGTTCGTTAATTCTTCCTCGCTAAGTTTTTTGATTCGATTGTAGGCACCGCGGATTTTAAACGAACGGACACTTTGCATATCCTCTCGCTTTAAATAAATTTGGCAGTCATATCGCTCGGACAGTAAATGATTATACTGCAGAGGAGTAGGTGAAATGACGTCCTTAATCGTATGACTTGCAATAATAATATCCTCTACCTGAAAAACTCGTTCCTTTTGATCGACTGGCTGATTCATCACTAATGTCCTCCTCTTTTTCTATAACTCTTCGCCTTTTCATGGCATTACAAGTATTTTTGAACAACAAAAAACTCGCCCCTAGTATAGGGACGAGTTAGCTCGCGTTACCACCCTACTTCCGCAGAAAATCCTACTCCTGCGGCTCTCGATTAACGTATTTGACAATACGTATTCCCTGTAACGGTGGGCTATACCGGTATAGCTTACTATTAGTTTTTCAGCTGCACATCTCAGAGATGATCTTCAGATAAGCCCTGCCATCGACTTCCAGCAACCGTCGACTCTCTATAGGTCATGGGGCAAACCTTACTCTTCTCGTCATAGATTCATCTTAAATTATTACTTAGAGTACCACTGTCCATCGGACTCGTCAATATTTTTTGATTATTTTAATTATTATGTTAATTTGTAAGCGCTTTAATAGGAAGACACATTGAAATCATTCAACATATTACGAGTTTATTGCTCATAAAATGGACAAGTAGGGGTGGTCCATAAAGGGGGAATCAGAAGGATGGAAAACAAAAGTTGGAGAATCGTTTTCGATTTTATATGAAAAAGACAATAATGACTTATTTTTGTTTATTATTTGGAGCGTTGCTGCAAGGTTTTGCGATGTCGATCTTTTTGTTTCCCCATTCCATTCCTTCTGGCGGTGCAGCTGGGCTTGCGATTTTATTCAATCACTTTTTTCATTTGTCTCTTGGATTTTCCTTATGGCTGGCCAATATTGTTTTTTTACTGTTTGCGATTAAATATTTTGGTTTTACATGGACGTTTAAAACCATTATTGCGGTTGCCACCACCTCGATGACGGTTGGTTACTTAACCGCTCACTACCCCCATCCCCATGTAAATATATGGATTTGCATCCTATGTGGAAGTCTCTTTTTCGGCATTGGAGTCGGTTTGCTCATTCGGGCTGGAGCCTCAAGCGGTGGTATGGTTATTCCTGCCTTAATAATCGCCAATTATAAACAATGGAGCCCTGGTAAAGTCATGATGGGTATTAACTTGTTCATCTTTCTTTTAACAGCAGTTGTGATTGATTATAATATTGTGATTTACGCCATCATCTGTCAGTTTTTTTCTACCAATATAATAGATTTTATTTACGACCTAAGGCTTCAGCACATCCGAGTTTTTACCGCCAATTGGAGAAAAAGATAAGAAGATCCTTAGAGAATCTTCTTATCTTTAAGAAAACGGATGATTTTTTCTACAGATTCACCTATCGTCATTTTATCTGTATCAATAAGTATTTCTGGGTTTTTTGGGGCTTCATAAGGAGACGAAATTCCGGTGAATTCTGGAATTTCCCCATTTCTAGCTTTTTTATATAATCCCTTTGGATCACGATTCTCACATACTTGGATTGGACAATGGACATAGATTTCGATGAATTCCCCTGGCGCAAACATCTCTCGGACAATGGCGCGGTCTTCGAGAAAAGGCGAAATGAAAGCTGTGGAAACAATTTGGCCACTTTCGACAAATAACTTTGCTACTTCCCCAATTCTACGAATATTTTCAGTCCGATCTTCAGGACTAAACCGCAAATCCTTGTTCAGACCATGACGAATATTATCTCCATCAAGTACATAACTCTGAACGCCTTCATGATACAAGGCAGAATCAACGGCATTGGCCAAGGTAGATTTTCCGGATCCTGATAATCCTGTAAACCATAGGACACAACTTTTATGTTGATTTAGGATTTGGCGATCATTTTTTGAAATGGTTGAATGATGCCAGGTGATATTTTGACTATTTCCCATAACCTACGCCTCTTTCCCAGCCCTAAGGGGTCCGACTGAGGGAAATTTCTCGGAAGTAAAGTGTTCTTGCATCCCTTGAATCAAAATTTCCACAACCTCAGGACGGCTGAATTCTTTTGGTGGGTGCTCACCGTTCTTTAACATTCCACGTACCTTTGTACCTGATAAAATCACATGATGCTTTGAATCGTGAGGACATGTTTTTGCCGACGCCATGTTTTCACACATTTTGCAGTAAAAACTATGTTCAAAAAATAAAGGTTTAATCCCTATCTCCGCTTCGGTAAAATGACTAAAAATTTTCTGAGCGTCATAGGTTCCATAATAATTTCCAACACCTGCATGATCTCGGCCAACGATAAAATGAGTACAGCCAAAGTTTTTCCTCACAAGTGCATGGAAAATGGCCTCCCTTGGACCCGCATAGCGCATGGAAGCAGGGAATACGGAAAAGAATACTCTATCTTTTGGATAATAATTGTCAAGCAGCACTTCGTAGCTTTTCATCCTAATTTCACTCGGGATATCATCTGCCTTTGTTTCACCTACAAGTGGATTCAAAAAAAGTCCATCGACGATTTCTAGAGCTGTCTTTTGAATATACTCATGTGCACGGTGTACAGGATTTCTTGTTTGGAAACCTACAACGGTCACCCAACCATTATTTTTAAATATTTCCCGAGTTTGTGCTGGGTCTAGATAGTAATACTCAAACTGACTCTTTTTCGGTCGCTTGATCATCGTAATTGGACCTGCGAGATAGAGTTCCTCTCGTTCAAACAATTTTTTTACGCCTGGGTGGGCCAGCTCTGTTGTTTGATAGACCATTTCCGCCTCGACCAATTTATCAGGGATAAAGATTTCTTCCACTTTCATCAAACCATAGATGCCCCCGTTATAAACAAGGTTTATCGTTTCCCCGGATTTTAGTTCCATTGCTTTATTTTTGTCAATCGCTAAGGTAATAGGTATCGACCAAGGAAGTCCATTGGCTAATTTCATATTTTGTAAGACGCTGTCATAATCAGCTTTTCCCATAAATCCTTTCAGTGGACTATAAGCGCCATTGGCAATCAGCTCTAAATCACTTAATTCCAACTTATCAAGTTCAACGAAATTAGCTGTTGTGTCTATAGGACTGCTAAGATTCATCCGATTGATTAATTCCCCGCCATGAGGGACACTCTCACTCACAATTACTCCTCCTCAGAAAATTTATCTATTATTGTGCAGGCCGCATTCTGTTTTGGAATGTCCTTTCCAGCGGCCAGAGCGTGAGTCACCGTTCTCTGCAACAGGCAGCGTACATGGTGCACAGCCGATACTTGGATAGCCCTGATCATGTAATGGATTATATGGTAATTGATTCAATTGGATATAAGTCATAACATCCTCCCATGTCCAATGAATGATCGGGCAAATTTTGATGTTTTGAAATTTTTCATCTTTATTGATATATTGCGTATTACTCCGTATGGGGGATTGTTCTCTTCTTAAACCGGAGATCCAAGCCTTGACGTCTTTTAAGGCTTCCTGAAGGGGTACGACCTTTCTCATATGACAGCAAAGATTCGGATTTACTTTCCATAGATCATCACCGTACCATTTTTCTTGTTCAGCCAATGAGATTTTTGACTTTAGCAATGTAATTTGCAATGTGGGATAACGTTTTTTCACTTTTTCAATTAATTCATACGTCTCTGGAAAATGAAGCCCTGTATCGAGGAAAATGATTTTTGCTTGCTTATTTACTTTTGAAATTAAGTCTGTTAACACAATTCCCTCTGCTCCAAAACTGCAGGCATAAACAATTTCTTCCCCATATTCGCGGTATGCCCATTTTAAAACATCTAAAAAATCAGGTTGGTTCTCCAAAAGGGCTGCAATATCGGTCTCATCCCATTTGTCATACGTTAACATCCTTTCCCCTCCCTTATTTGTACGGTTATACAAGCATTATTAGGGACTTCAATTTTATTCATGTTGTTGATATGCCCGAATTGTGAAAAAGAAAGGAATGCTCGAATCCACGAACCATGTCCAAACACCAACAGCTTCGGACAAGACCTGTATTTGTTTAAGAATGTCACGATCCGTTTTTCTAGATTTTGAATACTCTCTCCTAAAATCAACTCTCTTGGATTTTCGAGCCATTCTGCTCCATATGTTTCCATCAGTTTTTCCTTTGGCTGTCCTTCATATGGTCCGAAGTCTAATTCGTCCAGTAAACTTTCTGTTTCACATTGAAACCCATAATGTTGTGCTGTTTGGTGTGTTCTTTTTAAGGTGCTTGCTAAAACCTTGTCAAATGGGAACTCGAGCCCAAGAATCCTTTGATTTTCTTCCATTTCCGCTAGATATGTGTCAGCAAGTGGTGAAATATCAATATCCCTTCGACCTTGAAGCCAGGTTTTTCGATTCCACTCGGTTGGCAGATGTCTGATCAGGGTAATTCGCATGGAAGTTCCTCCAAATAAAACGTTTCACTCCTTAAACCACAGCGTTGTGCTTCCAACACCAAAACATCCTGAAGCCTTACATTCCCTAAATTAACATTCGGCCCAATTTCTTTTATAAAATACATTTGATGTTTAGCTGAAGGTGCCTCAAAAATTAATTTTTTGCTGTCTAAATTTTCTAGTAGCTCACGAATAAGCTGAGATTTGATGGTTCCGCATTGTTGATAAATTCCAGAAGTACCTGAATCTCGCCCTTCTGTAATGACATATTCACAACCGGCTTTTAGTAAAAGCTGTATTTCTTCCTTCCATTCAGAAATCGGCATCTCTTTATTTCCGTCCTTCGATCCAACCTCAGCGATAACATGAAATTCATTGGTTAGTTGTGAGATGAGCTGCAGGCGTTCTTCTAGTGGAATATCAAGTGTTCCATTTGATACCTCAATCCAGTCGATACCTAAGCGGCGTAAATACGTTAAGTATTCTGGAATTTTATTTTGATAGTAGCATTTTTCAAATAAAGTTCCGCCACAATAGGGCTTAATATCAAACTTTTTATAAAGGTCAATTTTCTCCTTTAAGTTTGGCGTTACATAGGCTGATCCAATACCAATCTTAGCGATATCTATGATACAGCCATAGTCGGCTAATATATTTCTCAATTCTCCTATCGGCGTTCCGAAATCTACAACAGAAGTCAAACCGTAGGTTCTGAGTCCTGAAGTTCTTTCCGGTATGGTTAAAAAATCCATAGGGAATCCGCCTCCTCTATTTTTCTAGGATAGATTATTCAAAAATAGACGCTATGTGTAAATAATGGGCTTCTCCCCAAGGAAATAGGCATTTGTCTCTGAATAAACAGCGGAAACACATCAAACAATATAAAGGCTTATTTATATAGATTGGGGTGTCATATTTTGGCAAAGCAAAAGCATAAAGGAATGATGATCTTCGCCATTGGGTCCATCCCGTTAATCCTAGTCTTAGGAAATTCCATGTTGATTCCGATCCTACCCAAAATGAAAACAGAACTAGAAATAAGCCAATTTAAGGTTAGCTTAGTGATTTCCGCCTTTTCCATCGCTGCGGCCATTTCGATTCCGGTTCTAGGATATCTTTCTGACAGATTTACCCGTAAAGCAATTATTATTCCATCCCTTATATTATATGGTTTGGGCGGGTTATTAGCTGGCGCTGCAGCTGCCTGGTTTGGTAATTCCTATACATGGATTCTTGCCGGTAGAATCATGCAGGGAATTGGAGCTGCTGGAACCGCGCCAATTGCCATGGCATTAACAGGCGACCTCTTTAAAGGCGGAGAACAAAGTAAGGTGTTAGGCTTAGTGGAAGCCTCCAATGGATTCGGAAAAGTCATTAGTCCGATTATCGGCTCCCTTCTCGCCCTGTTGTTTTGGTATGCCGCGTTTTTTGCGTTTCCACTATTTTGTCTTATTTCGGCCCTATTAACGATCTTTTTTATTAAGGAAAAGAAAAAAGAAAAAGAGCCGCCTCCAGTTGGGAAATATGTAAAAGGGCTTGTGTCTGTTTTTAAAACAGAAGGACGCTGGTTATTTGCCGCTTATTTAACAGGGTCAACATGTTTATTTACCTTGTTTGGGATCTTGTTTTACATTTCCGATATTCTTGAAAAGGATCATCATATTGATGGGGTTTTGAAAGGTGCTATTTTAGCAATTCCACTCTTGTTTATGACGACGACATCTTATATCACCGGGAGTAAAATTGGCAAAAAGATGAAGCTTATGAAAACGCTAATTATCTTAGGACTTCTCTTAATGACTTCATCCTTTGCTGCCTTAGTGTTCTTTAAAAATTTAGTTCCCTTCTTTTCCGTTCTGGTCATCAGCAGTATTGGTACCGGACTCGTCCTTCCATGTATCAATAGCTTTATTACTGGGTCTGTCCCTACCGACAGGAGAGGTTTTGTTACCTCATTATATGGTTCTGTCCGGTTCTTAGGCGTTGCGATTGGTCCGCCAATTTTTAGTACGTTAATGGAGTGGTCGCGGACAGGAATGTTTTTTATCACTGCGGGTCTAACGCTTTTATGTGCCCTGCTTTGTATGATACTGATCCATATTGCTAAAAAGGAATCATCGAAAGAGAAAGAAAACGATTCACTGTTTGAAAAATTACAATTTACTTAGAAAGCTGAAGGCCCAAGTCGTGTTGGAGCTAGACATACCAATAAAGGAGTAGGTGTTTTTGCAAATTTATTTTTCACCTGAGGTGATTACCCCAGAGTATCAAGTCTTAAACGTTGTTAATTCTAATAATAAAGCTGTTGGGAATGTAGCCTTTTTATTCGCCGAAAAGAAACTATATGTATACGGCATATTAGAGGATGAAGAAGTGGGAGCAGATTTTAAAGATTTGGTTACACCTTACATAAAGGGAATGGCTAAGGCGAAACCAGGTTTAGATGTCCTTTCCTGCTTATATGTTGGTTGTAAAAAAATTAAACTCAAAGAGGATGAAGAAGACTAACAATTAATCAGAGGGATGACTCATTGGAATGAGCATCCTCTTTTTGTGGTTTTGAAAAAAACTTGTCCTTCTAAATGGATCATCGACATATACTGTTGATGGAATGGTTATCTTAGGAGGCAGATATGTTTAATATGTTTGAAAAAGTGGTCTTAGGAATGGCATTATTAAGAATCCTTTCTGGCAGTATTGAGTTGTTTGCCGCGATATTGATGATGAAATTTAATTCAATTGAAAAGGCACTTATGATTAATACTTCACTAGCACTTGTTGGCCCGATAATTTTAGTACTAACGACTACGATTGGGCTATTAGGGATTGTCGGGAACATATCCTTTGCAAAAATTTCATGGATTTTCCTTGGTATAGGTTTTATTTTTATTGGAATAAAATCTTAGAAACATAAAGAAAACTCGCAAAACGGCGAGTTTTCATTTATGTGCTTGTGTAGTTTTGTCTTGTGGGTGTAGCATATTGGCCCGTGAATTTTTTAGCGGTATTGGCGTGCGGGCCAGCATGATCCGAAAATCTTTGGGATGGAACGGTATAAATGGATACAAAAAAGGTGTATTCATACTCTTTGTTGCAGCAAGAAGGATGATCCATAATGTGATCCCAATGATCAGCCCTGGAACTTTGAACAAGGCGACCATGATTAAAAAGAAAATACGGACAAGTCGATTCGCTAGTCCCAATTCATAACTAGGGGTTGCAAAGTTTCCAATCGCTGCGACAGCAACATAAAGGACAACTTCATGTGTAAAGATTCCTACCTGAACCGCCACATCACCAATGATAATGGCAGATACGATACCAAGTGCAGTAGCCAAGGCGTTCGGTGTATGGATAGCAGCCATCCGCAAAATCTCAATCCCGACTTCGGCTATTAGAAATTGCCAAATTAGCCCGATCTCCCCATGATCCTTCACGCCAATAAATTTCCAACGTTCTGAAAGTAATTGTTCATTTGTTGCGTATGTATACCACAATGGTAATAGAAAAAGTGATGCCAAAACCGCAAGATAGCGAGCCCATCTTAAAAAGACGCCAATTAGAGGTTTTTGACGGTATTCTTCTGCATGCTGCAAATGATGCCAGAAAGTGGATGGACAAATCATCACACTAGGCGAACCATCGACAACGATCAACACATGGCCCTCCATTAAATGAACGGCACTTGTATCGGCCCTTTCTGTGTATCGGACTAACGGGTATGGATTATAATTTCTGCCAAAAACGAATTCTTCTATCGTTTTTTCCCCCATAGCCACACCATCGATGGAAATTGTATCAAGCTGATCCCGTAACATCTTTACATGGTCCATATCGACAATGCTGTCAATATAAACCAACGCGATATCGGTTTTCGATCGTTCACCAACCTGTATATATTCCATGACGAGTGAACGGTCACGTACCCGCCTCCGAATTAATGCCATATTAAAGACAATCGTTTCAACAAAACCATCGCGAGGTCCACGGACAACTCGTTCAATATCTGGTTCTTGAGGAGAACGAATCGGATACTCACGAGAGTCAATGAGAATGACTTCTTTTCCACCTTCAACTACGACGGCTGTTTGCCCGGCAAGAACCTGTGCGATGACTTCTTCTAAGTCCTCTGATGTATTAACCTCTACATGCGGAATAAACGTTTTAAACAGCTTTTCAATTGGCTGATCATCAAAATCTTCCGGTTTCCGCTTCTCTATCTCCTTCATGATTAAGAGCAAGATATTAGCAGCTGCAAAACCATCAATAAGAAACATAGCAAATTTGAGTCCGCCATATTCCAATGGCCGGTGGATGACATCAAAGCTTTTCCCAATCCGGAGTTCTTTAATTAAATAATCAATATTATCCTCAAACTTGTCCTTTACAGGAATTTGTGTACCCTTTTTTCCCAAACTGGCCAACTCCTAGAAAATTTCATTATCGGTATTTTGCAGCAAGTTTGGAATTAATATACTTCATGTATTGGATTCATTTCATTATTTTCCAACCAGAGAGGTTAATGCAGTTATCTATATAATACAAAAGCTGCCCACATGGAGTGAGCAGCTAAGAATACTAAATGGTTTTTTCGTCGATTTTCTTCTGGAATTCAATAAAATATTGAATGGATTGAGGGTTTAATAATGACCCGAGATTGACGGCTTTATCGGCAGGTGTTCCCATTAAAATTTTCTTGATTGGAACTTCTAACTTCTTGCCGTTCAATGTTTTGGGAAGTTCTTCGACTTGAAGAATTTCATTCGGAATATGCCTTGGAGAGCAGTTCTCTCTAATAGATTTGTTGATCCTCGTTTTTACCTTATCTGTTAGCTCAGCTTCTTCTTTAATAACCACAAATAAAGGCATATAGGATTGTTCGCTTGTGATCGGAATATCCACCACTAAACTATCCACCACTTCTGGAATTTTTTCTAGAGCGCTGTAAATCTCACTCGTACCCATTCGGATTCCTCCGCGGTTTATCGTTGCATCCGAACGACCGTAAATAATTCCGCTTCCTTTTGTGGTAATTTTGATAAAGTCCCCGTGCCGCCAAATTCCTGGATAAACATCAAAGTAACTATCCTTATATCGCTCTCTATTTTCATCATTCCAAAAATAAATTGGCATCGATGGCATTGGTTGGGTAATAACTAGTTCACCAATCTCATCGATGACTTCCTCCCCGTGTGGATCAAAGGCTCGTACCGCGGCACCAAGTGATCGTGCTTGCAATTCCCCAGCGTGGACAGGTAACAATGGAGAAGCACCGACAAACGCAGTACATAAATCTGTTCCCCCGCTTGTCGAAAACAGCCAAATGTCATCCTTTACTTGGTCATAAACCCATTCAAATCCACTGATAGGCAGCGGGGATCCGGTAGAACCGATACTCTTTAAGTGAGATAGATCAAACCTTACTTTCGGTGTGACATCAGCCTTCATACATGCCGTTAGGTAGCTGGCACTTGTCCCAAATACCGTCATTTTTGTGTCTTCTGCAAACTTCCAAAGCGTATCATAGGTTGGGTACGCTGGGTTTCCATCATATAAAAGAATCGTAGACCCAGTCAATAAAGCGCTTACAACTACATTCCACATCATCCATCCGGTAGTAGTATACCAAAAGAAATGATCATCTTCTTTTAAGTCATTTTGAAGTCCACCCATTTTTAATTGTTCGAGCAAGATTCCTCCTTGACTATGTACGATCGCTTTTGGCTTTCCAGTCGTACCGGAAGAATATAAGATCCAAAGTGGATGTTGAAATGGCACAGCCTCAAAATGTAATTGAGCATCTGGATATTGTTTGATAAGCTCATTCCATACGACCGTATCCTTTAATTCGCTAATGTTAGGTTGGTCCCTTAAGTAAGGAATAATAATGGTCGTTTGTAACGATGGAAGCTCTGCTTGAATTTTCTTCACGACCTCAAGCCGATCAAAGTCCTTGCCCCCATAGCGATAGCCATCAACTGCCAACAACACCTTCGGTTCAATTTGTTTAAAACGGTCAATGACGCTCATCAGGCCGAATTCTGGTGCACAGCTTGACCAAACTGCCCCAATACTAGCGCAGGCTAAAAAGGCAGTAACCGTTTCGTGGATATTCGAAACATAGGCAGCGACACGGTCACCCGGCTTCACCCCTTGCGACTTTAAATATTCTGCAATCGCTGCTGTATCTTTTTTCAATTTCCCCCACGTTATTTCCCCGAGTGGACGAACTTCTGTTTGGTAAATGATGGCGTTTTTTTGTGATTGCGCTTGACGGAAAACATGCTCAGCAAAATTAATCGAGGCTCCTGGAAACCATTGTGCCCCTGGCATGCTTCGATCTTCTAACACACGTTCATAAGGCGTTTTCGATTCGATTTGATAAAAATGCCAAATTGCTGACCAAAATCCCTCAATATCCGACACCGACCAATTCCATAGTTCGTCATAGGTTTGGAAGGACAAACCTTGTGTTTCATCTAACCAGTTAATAAAATGTTTCATATTCGATTTTTCCATTAAAGTTTGTGATGGTTCCCACAATAACTTTCCTGCAGTTTTTTCAACGGTCATTCCCATTCCCCCAAATGAACATGATCTAAGATATACTTTTACCTTATACGTGTTTAAGAGGATATTTTCCTTCTTGATTTCATAAAAAAATTAATATTCAGATACTTTTGTATTAAAAAAATGCTGTCATAGCGACAGCATAAAAGTTATTTTATTAATTTGGATAAGTTTTTATCGGTATCATTTTTAGGCTATCCACTGCCTTAATCCCTCCTCAAGAATTATGATATAGATAGCTTTAAATTAATGTGTATCCACTTGCGAATAATGGTATAATTTAGATTATTCTGAATTATAAGGAGAGATTGATATGCAGATTCCCTATAATGGTAAGTCACCAGAATTGGATCAAAGTGTGTTTGTAGCACCGGGTGCTTATTTAATTGGAGATGTTCAAGTGGGTGAAGGCTCAACGATTTGGTTTAATGCAGTACTTCGTGCTGATGATGGCCCTATTATTATTGGAAAAAGATGCAGTATTCAAGATAACTCTACGATTCACTTGTATGAAGGGTTTCCTGTTGTCATCGAAGATGATGTAACGGTGGGTCATAACGTCATTTTACATGGTTGTAAAGTTGGCAGAAGCTCGATTATTGGGATGGGATCCACTCTGTTAGATAATGTCGAAGTTGGAGAGGAATGTATTATTGGTGCTAACACGCTGCTATCAGGAGGAATCAAAATCCCACCTCGCTCTCTTGTGCTTGGGTCACCAGGAAGAGTCGTTCGTGAACTTACAGAAAAGGATCTGCAAATGTTGAAAATGTCTAGCGAACATTATGTCGATAAAGGAAAAGAATTTAAACAAATCTTAAATGGAAAATAGTAAAAGAGCTTGGTTTCCCAAGCTCTTTTACTATTTGATATCTATTTGCTAGCATTTGGTTATCATCTAGTAGCTGCTTGCTTACTGAGAATTAAAAGATGTATGTTCTAATGTTTTCACTTGGTTTTTACCACTTTTTTTAGCTCGGTATAATTCTAGATCCGCGAACCTAATTAAGTCTTCGGGCTGCAAATCTTGATTCGGGATCAAAGAAGCGCAGCCGATACTAATGGTTATAAATTCATCGATTTTGGATCCTTCATTTTTTATTTTGCGTTTTCTTACTTTGTCTAGAATGAACTGGGCAACAGCAGCAGCACCTTTTGCATTGGTTTCAGGAAGCAAGACGACGAACTCTTCCCCTCCATATCTGGCTGCAAAATCACCAGGACGCTTCAAGGTTGCACTCAAGATTTTTGCAATTTCTTTAATACATTCATCTCCTGCGAGATGCCCATAATGGTCATTGTATTTTTTAAAATAGTCGATATCCATCATTAGTGCGGACAATGGCAACCGATTTCTCTGTGTTCGATTCCATTCTTCTTGAAGTTTATCTTCAAAATACCGGCGATTGGGTATTCCTGTTAACCCATCCATATTCGAAAGATAACGAAGCATCGCGTTGGTATCTTTAAGCTCATTTTCTTTTTCTACTCGTTCGGTAATATCTCGTGTAACCGCAACAATGGCTTCTAGTTTTCCACCAGAATTACGAATTGCACGAGCATTCGTCTCTACCCAAATATAGGATCCATCCTTTCTTCGATAACGATGTGAAAAGGAAGTGAAATCCAATTCTGCTTTTGCGGCGGAAACCAATTCTTCTATATCTTCCATCTCGAATTCATGGAAAAAATAAAACATATTTTGACCGATTAATTCTTCTTGTTGATAGCCAAATACCTTTTCGCAGGATGGTGAAATATACTCATAAATACCATCTGGATTAACGTAGGAAATGATATCTGTGGAATTTTCCGTAACAAAACGATAGAGCTGCTCATTCTTCCTTAATTCTTCTTCTAATTGCTTTTGCACGGTTACGTCTCTTAAAATGACTTCAATAGCAGGTTTATTTTCATAAGTGATTAAGGCAGAAGAGATATCAATATCAATGATGTGCCTTTTACTCACATATATTTTAAGTTCAAGACGATTCTGAAAAGTTTTTCCTTCTAAAATTTCTTGGACACGTTCCTTAACTAGCGCGTGGTAGTTAGGCAGGATCATGTCAAAAATGGATGTACCGATAATTCTATCAGCAGATGATTGGACTAATTCCTCAAATTTATTGTTAATAAACACAATCTTCTCGTCTTGGTAGACCATGATGGGTTCTGGAGAGTTTTCAATTAAACTAAAAATCATTTTCCCGTTCGCTTCTGCCTGACTTCGATAAAATTGGGCTTTATCTGTATACCACCCTGCAAAAAAGGCGACGGCAATAAATATAGCTCTCTGAAGAATCGATGATTGGATTGTATCCGAAAAAAAGGATTCAATGAAAATAAAAATGAATGTATAAATAAGAAACTTGATTCTACCGTTGTATTTCATGTTGCACCCCAAAGAATTAAGTTAAAGCAAAGGACGTGTTAATCTAAATTAGAATTTTATTATTTCCACTATAAAAAGATTGTTATTATGTATAAAATATCATATTTGAAGCATGTGAGGACGATCATACATGAACATTTTGTGACGTATTAACACTTCAAAACTAGTCGCTACCATTTCTTCCTTTTCCCGTTCTTCCAGATACAGGTTTCTACATATCGTCACCCTTTTTAAATGATTGTATCCAAAATCAAAAATGAAAAGGCCTTTGTAAAAGGCCTTTTGTTATGATACTTGTATTTCTGCACTAATGGCTGTAGTTTTAGCGGGGAATAAAAATCCTAATAAAATGGTGATGAAACTTAAGCTTAACGCATAGAGAAAGATATTCTTCATTCCGAGATGGATATTGGCTGCATGATTGATGATCAGTCCCATGATTGTTACCCCAATAGAGGTTCCGATATTCCTTAGAAACATTTGTAGAGAGGTAGAGACGCCTTTAATATTGGGTTCTGCGAATTCTTGGGAGGCAATTGTTCCAACTGCAAACAGTAAACCAAAGGAAAATCCTTGAATCGTCAAGATGATGAATAAGCTTGTGTAGGAAAGATCGTTTATATAAATATATAGAACAAGCCCTGAAAGAAACGTAATAAAACTACCTGCAAGCATTAATGGTTTATAACCAAAACGAATGATCCATTTGCCTGCTGGAGTGCTTCCGAACATCCAGCCGATAGCAATGCTAAGCAAAATCAGCCCACTTTTATAGATGCTCATCCCGTTTCCTTCCTGTAAGTACAAAGGAATAAAATTTGATGTCCCAAAAAAGGACAAGCAGTAGAATAACATAAACAGATTGGTCATCAATATCCCCCTGTTTTTAAACAATGAAACAGGCAGGAATGGATGTGGTTCTTTTCTCTCAATCAAAACAAATAAGATCATACCAATGATTCCAGCCACAACATACCAAAGCCCTTTACTGACATTTGTTGCCAACAACAGGAGCGTGATCGAAATTCCAAATAAGAAGAAACCTTTGAAGTCGATATGCGATTTCTTAAATTCTAGTTGTTCTTTAAAAGGGATTAGGCAAAGTACGGTTGCGATACCGATCGGAATATTGATAAAGAAAATCCATCTCCACGTTAACACTTCGACGAAAAATGACCCAAGTACAGGACCAATAATGGAGGAGATTGCCCAGATACTGCTGAATACGGCTTGGATCTTTCCCCTTTTTTCAATCGAAAACAAATCACCAACGATAATCATCGATAGAGGAATCATCCCACCTGCCCCAAGTCCTTGTATCCCACGGTAAATAACCAGGGTTACCATCGAATTTGCCATGCCACAAAGAATCGATCCTAGGGTAAAGATTCCGACAGCAATCATTAATAAATTTTTTCGACCATACATATCAGCTAATTTACCGTAAAGTGGAACAGTTACCGTACTAGCAAGCATATAAACAGAAAAGATCCATGCAAATAGCTCCATTTTACCTAGCTGCTCTACAATGGTTGGACTAGCGGTTTGCATAATATTAGCATCCAGTGCAGATATCAGCGTTGTAATGACCAGCCCCCAAAATACATACTTATTTCTCTTCATTCCAGACCTCCCTTTTGCAAAAACAATTAATACTGGTCTATTTTAGCAAAATCTAATTTTAGTAAGCTATCTTTTTGTATTATGAGAGTCAATAGAGCTTAAAAAATCTCCAATGATATTCATATATTCTTCAGGTTCTTCGATATAGGGCATATGGGCACTGTTTTCAAATACATGAAAACGAGAATTTGGGGTAAGACCACTGAAAAATATGGTTGATTCTGGAGTAGCCTCATCAAATCTGCCACATGTATAAAGCGTTGGACATGTGATTTCTTTTAATTGGTCCGTGCAATCAAATGTTTTCAAATTTCCCTTCACAGTAAATTCTGATGGTCCCCACATGATATTGTATACTTCGTCATTTCTGAATTTTAATCCTTTATTTAACCATTCTGGACGTGGATTTAATCGACAGACAAAATGATTATTGAAAACCTTAATTGCCTCTTCAAATTCTGGTGAATTGGTCATTCCATCTTCTTCACAGCGCTTTATTGTTTCTTGTACTTCTTTTGACAGTATTGTAAGATTTCTTCTTTGGTCTTTTTCCCAAATTGGAGCACTTAGACATGGACTTGAAAAAATAACACTTTTAACTCCTGTCGGCTGTGTAAAACAATAGGCAGCTGCAAGTGTGGTTCCCCAAGAATGCCCAAGTATATGTACCTCATTGAGGTTTAGTGCCGTTCTGATCAGACTTAATTCCTCAACAAATCGATCAATTTTCCAGAGACTCGTGTCTGTTGGGCGGTCGGATCTTCCACATCCTAATTGGTCATATAGAATAACAGGACGGTCTTCAGAGAGTGCTTTTAATTCCTGTAAGGAGTAGCTTGAGGAACCTGGTCCTCCATGTAAAATAATAACGGGTACACCCCCATTCCCTTTATCATGTTTCTGATACCAGACCTTTCCTCCCGTTACCTCAATAAATCCTTCTTCTATCATGATTGATCCCCTCAATTCCCCAATATTGTCATGACATTATTCTATCATTTTCTAGTGGAGAATGAATATTCTATTTAATTTCACCAAGCCTTAGCTTACCCAATCATAAAAAGGAATTTTCTGCCCATAATAAATTTGAAAAGGGGTGAATGGAATGGATCAAAAATATAATACAAATGATGATGCTACGGTAGAATTGAAGAAAGCACTTAGTAAATCTACTCCTAATAGAAATCCGAATATGAGCGAAGCAGAAAACAAATTGAAATACCAAGGAAAGAAAAGTTAGTAACAAATAACCCCCATTGTCCGACACAATGGGGGTTTGTCTACATGGTTGTTTCCTTTCCTTTGATGGCATGGATGATGAAGGTTCCAAGAAATATCACAATTAACATACCAAAGAATACAAATTGGTCTAGGTGAAAGCCGAAGGCAGAGGCAATCATCTTTATTCCTATTACGGCGATCAACAAAAATGCCGTAGTTTCGAATTCAGGTACTTTTTCAATCAATTTAATGAATAATTGGGCGACTCCCCGCATCATCAAAATCCCCAATACACCACCTAAAAACAGAACCCAAACTTGATTGGATACCCCGAAGGCTGCGATTACACTATCAATACTGAAGGCGATATCTAAAAGTTCTACAGCAAGAACCGTTCTCCAAAATCCCATCGGTTTGGCAGGGACTTCTTCCTCATCACTATCTTTGGTGAAATTTTGTAAAACAATCCATAATAGATAGAAACCGCCAACAATTCTGATCCAGCCTATATTGATTAAGGAAACCCCAACACCAATGGCGATGATTCGAAAGAAATAGGCGCCAAATATCCCGTAAAAAAGTGCTTTTTTGCGTTGCTCCTTTGGCAGATGTTTCACCATTACTGCTAGAACAAGGGCGTTATCTGCTGATAGCAACCCTTCAAGTATAATCAGAGTTCCGATCACACCCCAGTTGGCAGGTTCAGTTAATACTTGTTGGAAAGTCTCGAATGAAAAAAATGAACGATAACTAGAAATGATTTCTTGTAATAACTCCATCCCTTTCTCCTTTTCATATTTTTGCACTTGTCCTTTGCATCTTAATTTAAATGTATGTACAGTCTTAAGATATATGATTCAAATGACATACTAATAGGAAGAAAGCATAAAATGAGACTTTTCAATACCTAATGATTTAAAATAAAGCTAACCTTATAATGGAGGGATTTAGATGAAGAAGGTAATTGTTTATACCCAAGAAGGCTGTGGACCATGTACAGCAGAAAAGCTCTGGTTAAAGGATAAAGGTATTGCATTCGAAGAAAGAAATATTCGTGAGAATTCACAATATTTGAATGAAATCGTGGAATTAGGGGCTTCAGCGACTCCAGCAACCGTTGTCGAAGATGAAAATGGATCAGAGGTTATTCTTGGTTTTAATCAAGAACAATTGGAAAAAGTTTTAGGGCTATAAAAGGTAAAAAACCTCCAAACAATGGAGGTTTTTTACCTTTTATACCCCCCGTTTATTGCCCCAAAGTAAGGTGTGGAGCTGAGGTAGAACTTTTACATGATTAAGCTCCTGATCGAGCATGACTTTGTCGATTAGGCTTTCGTATTTTTTTAACAGATGAATGAGGAGCTCTTGATCATTTACTGTTGTGGTATCATCATTTCCTACCTGGAGGAAGAAAGGTATGTTTGGATAACGAAGATGAACCTTCTTGGCATACTCGTAATCATGGTCATCAAATACGACAACCTTTAAACTAATGTTTTGTGGAGCTTCACTTTTTTCAAGCTTTCCAATAATATCGTCTAACACATCAAATTCAGTTACCATTCCCGATGACGGAGGTTTTGGTGAGATGGTTAATTCATCAATCTCATAAAACCATTCCTGCCACCTGCTCCCCTGTGTTTCCAAACCAATCTTAATCTGATTCGCTTTTAGGATTTCGGTCAACTCATTTAAATTTTTCAATAAGGCCGGATTCCCGCCAGAAATCGTCACAAAGGAAAAATGATTGCCGCCAATTGTCTTTAGCTCTTGCCAAATTTCTTCTGCGTCCATCATACAAATATCATTTTTTCCAGAACCATCCCAGGTGAAGGAAGAGTCACACCAGCTACAGGAATAATCACAGCCGGCTGTTCGTACAAACATCGTCTTTTGACCAATCACCATTCCTTCACCTTGAATCGTTGGTCCAAAAATTTCCAATACGGGCAGCTTACTCAAGTTCCATCCACTCCCGTCTTGCTTCGGCATAGCTTGTTGGGGTTTCGTATAAGCGAACAAATTCTACCCTAGCCCCATGGAATTGTTCCTGTCTTTCTTCCTGCTCCAACGCCTCTGTCATTTTTTCATAAATCCAGACGACCATGTTTTCTGCGGTCGTATTCATCGGCGGTAGTGTTTCATTCAGGTATCGGTGGTCAAGGTGAATTTCAATTTCATTTTTCCAAATGTCCTTAATATCGCCAAAATCCATCATTAAGCCACGTTCATCGACAAATCCACTTATGCCAAAGATCACCTTATACGTGTGCCCATGAAGATTCTTGCATTTCCCTTCATAACAATGTAAATGGTGTGCTGCATCAAAGGTAAATTCTTTACTGACAAGTACTCTTTTAGCATGATATTTCAACTGATTACGGTTGATACCTTCATCTATTTTCTGGAGTTTATCGACAATTCGAAATCCATACATATGCTTACAACCCCTTCCGAGAAGCTAAATATTGGTCGAGGCCTCTTTTTCTTAAGACACAAGATGGGCATTCACCGCAGCCGTCCGCAATAATCCCGTTATAACAGGTTAATGTCTTTTCTCTCACAAAATCTAAGGCATTCAACTCATCAGCTAGCTGCCAAGTTTCAGCTTTATTTAACCACATTAATGGTGTGTGAATCACAAAGTGCTGATCCATGGATAGATTTAAAGTGACATTTAAGGATTTGATAAAAATATCACGGCAATCAGGATAACCGCTAAAGTCGGTTTCACAAACACCCGTAACGATATGCTTTGCCCCAACCTGACTAGCTAACACACCGGCAAATGACATGAATAATAGGTTACGACCTGGAACAAACGTAGATGGTAACTCACCATCTTCCCCATCTTTTACTTCGATGTCTTGACGCGTTAAGGCATTAGGAGCAAGCTGGTTTAACAATGACATATCTAAAATATGATGCTCTACGCCAAGTTGACTTGCGATATTTTTGGCACACTCGATTTCAGCGGCGTGCCTTTGATTGTAATCAAATGTTACGGCAATGACTTCCTCAAAACGTTCCTTTGCCCAAAATAGACAAGTTGTACTATCCTGTCCCCCGCTAAAAACGACGACAGCCTTTTCTTTTTTCACAATGAAACTCTCCTTTTAAACAGAAAAAACAGCACTACTAAAGAAAGCAGTCCTGTCCTCCTTAGTTTTTTTCAGAGGGTAGCTAGAACCTCTACCGCATATCGCGGAATTTTTTATAAATTTCCTCCATCATTCTACCCTTTTTTATTGTTTTTGTCGACAAATGATTTCTGTTTCATCTATCATTTTCGAATTTAGCAATTTTAGATATAATATTGTTTATATCATTTGCATCAAGAAAGGTAGCCTATATGCTTTTAAATAAAGATATTTTGATGAAGTTTATCACGTATAGTTTCGTCGGTTTTATTTGTACACTTATCTATTTTATTTCCGTCTTTATATTTGTAGAACTATTCGACAAAGACCCTGTTTATGGATCAACCATGGCGTTTATGATCATGACCGTTTTCTCGTTTCTGTTAAACATCAAGTATACCTTTGGGGGGTATTTCACCTTTAATAAGTTATTCCGCTTTATCATTGTTTCTATAATCGGATTTATCCTAAATTTTGGAATTATGTACACAGTCTGTGAAGTACTGTCATTTCATTATTCAATTGGTGAATTGGTTACCATTTTGGTGATCCCGCTCGTCAATTTCACGTTAAATAATTTTTGGACATTTAAATAGATCTTAATGGATGCTTTACATCCCCTTCATACTATCTTAAAGTTCCTCACTTATGATGAGTAGGTAAGAATAATAAAAAAAGGGATGATAAACATGTATTTAAAGAAGCTTTCCGAAAATAGATTAATAACGATTGAATATTTTTCCAATGGTGCTTTACAACGCTTCAAAGGTCGTGTGTTTCGCTTGAATTTATTGGATCAGATTCTTTGGTTAAGAGATGAAAAACAAAAATCCATTGCGATCCATTTATCCTGTATTCGGCAAATACAGTAATGATCCAGATTAAAAATCTCTGTTTTTCATATTCTAAAAACAGATTAAATTTTGGAGGGTATCTATGTTTTTATCCGGTCCTATTTTGGCTGCACTTTTAGGAATGCTGATTGCACAATTTGTAAAAATTCCGATTCATTTTTTGACCACTCGGGAATTAGATTGGAAGCTGATGTTTAGCACAGGAGGAATGCCAAGCTCGCATACAGCAACGATAACTTCCTTAACCACTGTGATAGGAATGTTAGCGGGCTTTAAATCAAATGAGTTTGCGATTTGCGTCGTGGTTTCTGCCATTGTCATGCATGATGCCATGGGTGTCCGCAGACATGCCGGCTATCATGCAGAAATATTAAATACTTTATTAGCGGATTTTAATCAGCTGATTGAAACATTAAAAGACCCGAATTTGAAGAAACCCGAGTCTAGAGAAAAATTAAAAGAATTGTTGGGCCATCAGCCGACGGAAGTATTTTTCGGAGCAATTACCGGTATTATTGTTGGCATATGTACCTACTATCTTTATCCGTTTTAACCCTACTTACCTGCAATGACTTTCTGTTTGAAGGAATGATTTAACACGCTGGAATTCCAATACGCCATTCCCATTGCGCCTAACAATAATAATCCTGTGACAATAAACACCATTTGGACGGGGAAAATTCCACCAAGATAGCCGCCGATCATCGGACCAATCATCCCGCCAAGCTGGGTAGCGCTTTGGTTTAAACCAAAGGCACGTCCTCGAAAATCTTCTGCTGTCGTCTTAACTACAAGACCATTTAATGCCGGGAAGACAGCACAGAAAAAGATTCCAAAAATAAAGCGAGTAATCGAGAATCCCCAAATATTACTGAAAATTACCTGGGCGATCATGCCGATCCCACCGCCCAATAAGCCGATGAAAAGAACACGTTGAAAACCAACTTTATCTGACCATTTCCCCCAATAAGGGGCAAAGATGGCACTGGCAATCCCGGGCAGTGAGAAGACAATCCCCGCTAATAAGGATGCATGTGCGGTTGAACCGCCCAAATCAACGATATATAGCGGTAGAACAGGTTCAATTGTCAGGATTGAGCATGCGGTCACACAGGTTAGAGCTAGGACTAGCATGAAGGGTCGATTGGCTAAGGCTAGCTTGAAGTCATTTCGGATTGAACCAGGGTCCTTACTTGGCGTGAAGTTTTCCTCTTTTACCCAAAATATGACGAGGAGAGTTGACACGAGCACAATGATGCCGGCACTGGCAAAGGCCCAGCGATTCCCCACTAAAGTCGCAATTCCCCCACCTAATAACGGACCTAAAATTCCTCCTGATGCCGAAGCTGTTGAAATAAGCGATAAGGCATAGCCTACCTTGTGATTTGGTGTATTCGTGCCAATTAAGGCGATAGCACCTGGAATAAATCCGCTTAACAAACCTTGTGTGATGCGTAGGGCTAATAGTTGATAAGGATTGGTGACAAACGCTGTTAAAGTATAGACAAACACGAGGACAAAGCCCGCCCTGATTAACAATGGTTTTCTCCCGTATTTATCTGCCACTCTGCCCCAGAATGGTGAGGCAATCGCTCCGGCAAAAAAAGCCGCACTAAATAATAAACCTGACCACAATTCGGTATGATCATGAACCCCAATTTGCAACAGAAAAATCGGCAGAAACGGGATAACCATGGAAAAGCTGGCGGAAGTAAAAAACACGCCAATCCAAAGTACCCATAAATTACGTTTCCATGTTTCCAAGATGTCCATCTCCTAATGATAACGACCATTTTTTAATATTGTAATAGTATCACAATTCTAAATTATTTTCATTCCCGAAATATTAGATTATAGAAATAAATGAAAGTAAAAAAATGACCAGTCATACCCGGTCATTTTTCATATAAGCTATTGATCAAAAAAACTATGTCTTTCTACTTTACAAACCCGTAAGGAGAAATTTTTGTACCACTCCGTTTTACCTCGTTGTTGTGCAACTTGATGGGCAGCGTTTTGCTTCCAATACGTTATGGCTTCAAGTGATTTCCAATAGGAAACGGTGATTCCTAATTCTTCATCACGGGCACTTTCCACCCCTAGAAAACCTTCCTGTTGGGCGGCTAACTCCACCATTTTATCAGCCATTTTGGCATATCCGTTGTCGCCTTCGGTTCTTTGTGATGCAAAAATCACTGCGTAATATGGCGGCTCAGGAGTTATGACAAGGTTGCTCATTTTTCTTCCTCCTTCCATTAATGTCGAAACATCGATTGGTCTCCGATTCTTCCATTCTGTTCTCTATCTGTAACCATTTCCCCTTTATTCCAAATTTAAAAAGTTTCTTTGGAAACATCTAATACAATTTTACCTGTACTTTGTCTGCTCTCGATTAATTGGTGTGCTAATATGGCATCTTTTAGTGGGAATTGCTTGCCAATATGTAATTTTAAGGAATCTTCACTAATCAGTTTTAGTACTTTCGCAGCCGTATTTATTAAAATTTCGGGTCTATTTTTTCTTGTTGTCCCTAAACTGAATCCGAGAACGGAGCGACAGCTAGAATGTAAATCACTCGTTTTGAAGGTACCTTGCTTTCCACTTGAATTTCCAAATTGAACTAACCGGCCATATTGGGCTAAACAGGAAAGGCTTTTTTCTGTTGTCGCCCCTGCAACAGAATCCAATACCACATCTACCCCTCTGCTGTCTGTTATCTCATTGACGATATTCGGAAAGTCTTCTGTTTCGTAGCAAATAACTTCGTCTGCCCCGGCCTGTATGGCTATTGCTTCTTTTTCCTTAGAGCCAACTGTTCCAATAATTTTCTTGGCTCCGAGGCTTTTTGCTATTTGAATCGCAGTAGTTCCGACACCCCCTGCAGCAGAATGTATTAAAATCGTTTCACCTCTTTCTAATCTTGCAATATCGACTAGTAGTTTATAAGAAAGAAAAGAAACAGTTGGACAGGCAGCTGCAACATCGAATTGTATGTTATTTGGAAGTAAGTAAGTTAAATTGGCATCTGCGGCAACATATTCTGCATAAGAGCCAGTCGATGGAAAAGCGATGACTCGATCACCTAGCTTGATATCTTTCACATCTTTGCCAATCTCCACAATAACCCCTGCACAATCAAGACCAGGGATAAATGGAAAAGTTTGATTACCCTTATTTCCATACCTGGATTTAACATCGGCAAAATTCACACTGCATTTTTCAACCTTTATTAACACTTGGCTATTTTTTATTATAGGCATTTCTATATCGGTATATTTCATCACTTCTGGCGGTCCAAACTTAGGGATAATGATGGCTTTCATAATAGTCCTCCTTTTTTTATAGTTGAAACATCTACTATTTCTCTACATAATTGGAATTTCCTTTTTATTTGCATAAGTAGGTTTATAAAGGTCATTTTATCTGTTTCTTCATAAAGGATGTCCTTTATCATGCAATGGAAGGAATGAAATGACCTTCAGCTGCTTCTGAAGGTCATTTTCTCTTGTTTAACTATTAAAATTTATTCATCATTGTATTTGAAATTAGGTTGTTCGTTTCAGTTGTTGATCTTCAATTGTATAGACACAATCAGCAACTCGCTCGATAAACCTTCGATCATGGGAGACAAGGATGACGGTTCCTTCGTATCCCTTTAAAAAACGTTCCAAGGCTTCGATACAAAATACATCTAAGAAGTTGGTTGGCTCATCTAAAATAATGACGTTGTATCTGCCAAGAAATAGTTGACATAATACGAGACGAATGGCCTCTCCGCCGCTTAACTCACGGACATTTTTACGAATATCATTTCCTGTAAAATTCATAGCATGGAGCACAGAGCGGATCATTCTTTCTTCATAGTCACTTCTCTCTTTCATATAGTCGATCAAAGATTCATCTTTATCAAATTGATAGCCCAATTGTCCATAAGTTCCGATAACCGCTTTAGGAGAGACGACCAGCCCATCTCCTTGCTGAATGATATGGTGTAGGAGTGTGGTTTTCCCTGAACCATTATTCCCGGTAATGGAAATTGTCTTACCTAATGGGAATTGGAAACTAACCTCCTTGAGAAGTGTTTTTTCTCCGGCTTTTAATGTTAAGCGGTCAGCCATAATCGGAAACTTATTGTGGAGTTGAAGGGCATTTGACTGTGGAAAATGTAAGCTCCTCTCCACTTCTGGTGCCTCTGCCTCTTCCAGCTGTTTTACCCGTTGTTCAATCGCCTTGGCCGCACGTTGAACGGCTTTTTGACTCGTTTCCTTTGATTTGGTCATAAACATTTTATTGGCCTTCGCCTTAGTTTCCTTTTTTGAAATATGACCATTGGCCTGTGTGATTTTATCCGCCTTTTTCATCTTATCTTCTGCGGCTTTTAAAAGTCGAGTTTTTTCCTTTATATACTTTTCATGTTGTACTTGTTGTTGTTTTCGTTCTAGTTCTTTTTGGGCCGTATAATCGGAATAGTTGCCTGTATATTCCACTACCTTGCCGTTTTCCACTTCCCAAATCTTTGTCACGAGTTGATCTAATACAAAGCGGTCATGGCTGATAAGCACTAGTGCACCATAGTAATACCTCATTTCTTCAATGAAAAACTGTGTACCTGCTGCATCTAGATGAGTGGTAGGTTCATCCAGTATTATTGCTTCATGATAGCTTGAAAAAATACAAGCTAACTTTAAGCGTGTTTGTTCACCGCCGCTATAATTTTCTATTTCTGTCTGTGGGATCGATAGTTTTCCTACTAAATCATAATTTATTTCACTTTCCACTGGCACGGAAAGTTGGTCGAAATAGGCAAAGTCCGTAAAGCGATGAACTTGCCCTTTATCAGGAGTGATTTGACCATTTATCACCTTTAATAACGTACTTTTTCCAGCTCCATTTTTCCCGACTATCCCGATACGATCAAACTGATGAACGGCTAACCTCGGGATTTCTAATACCACTTGATCTAAAAATGATAGTTCTATATTTTCTAATTCTATGCAAACTTTTTCCATTTTTCATTTCCCTCCAAATATAAAAAATCACAGGCGTTCTGCCTGTGATGGAGAGTAAAGGGAAATAGACCCGGACCTTTTTATTAGGGGGCGATTAGGAGCCGTCACTAAATAAACCTTCATATCACTTAATAGGTGAAGGTAAATTAACAAATTAATAAAGAAAGGCAGAACCATCTGCCTTTCTTCACATAACATATATTCTATGAAAAATGAAGATTATTAAAAAAGGACAGACTTATCCCGTTTACTCTGCAAACACAAACAGAGCCTTTGAACGTATTCAATTACTGGTTCAAAGTTGGGAATCGAAGTCTCATTGCGTGTGTCATTTTTTAATAATCCTCCTGCATTATTTATATTACAAGATTTATGGTAATGACTGTTGTAAAGAAAGTCAAGCTTTATTTACCTATTCATTTTGTTTATAATTTTTAATTAGGTAGGATTATTCATAAAATATCATTAAATGGCTAAAAGGAGATAAAAATAATGTTTTTAGCAGAGCTCCAACAAGAGGAGAAAGAAGCATTTCTTGAGCTAGCAGCGTTGATAGCCAAGATTGATGGAAATAACTCAATTTTTGAAAATTCACTTCTGGCAGAATATAAAAAAGAAATGGGAATTGAAAATTACCACATTTGTGGACTAACAATGGAAGAAATGATCATGGTATTTAAGAGTGAACGCTCAAAGAATATTGTCTTAACAGAACTCCTTCGCCTCGTCTTTTCTGATGGAGTCTATCATGATCATGAACGAGAATCGATCCGCTTAATTAAGAAATATTTTGGTTTTCAAGCAGATGAATACGACAGTTTTAAGGATTGGATTCTTAAAATTAAAGAATTAGAGAGTTATCCAGAGTATTAATTATAAAATCAGGAACCCTTCATAGAAAGGTTCCTGATTCTATTTATAAAGTCTTCGCGTGCGCAACTGGTAAGCTCATTTCAATGGTCGTTCCACTTTGATTACTTGAAAAAGAAATCGTGCCTTGATGATTTTCTATAATTTGCATACTAATCATCAGCCCTAATCCCGTCCCATTCTCCTTCGTAGTAAAAAAAGGCTGGCCGAGCCGTTCCAAATTGGCTTTGGGTATTCCACAGCCCTGGTCAATAATCCGAATAATAATTTTTTCCTCTTCCCTGCCCTCCACTTCAATTCTAATTTTTCCGAAATCCAGCATTGCTTCGAGGGCGTTTTTTAATAAATTGATAAAAACCTGTTTTAATTGATTTTCATCACAAATAATCTCAGGAATTTCTGATAAATAATCGATTTCAATTTCAATATTATTCATAATCGCTTGGGTATCGATAAGTGTTTTAATATGATTTAGAATCTTTTTAAGGTTTTCCTTTCTAAATTTCATATTCTGTGGCTTCGATAGTAATAATAATTCACTTAAAATATCTTCAATTCGATTCATTTCAGTTTTAATGATGTTCATGTAGCTGGGATCGTTCTCATTTTTTTCGATTAATTGAAGAAAGCCTTTGATTGCAGTCAGTGGATTCCTTATTTCATGAGCGATTCCTGCTGCAAGCTGCCCTGCCACCGAAAGTTTTTCAGAATGAAGAAGCAGTTGCTGTGTTCGCTTTTTCTCCGTTACATCTCTGATGATGATGTGTCTGGCTGGTTCGTTCTCATAGATGGCAGGAATCGTGGTTACTTCGACTTCGATTGTTTTTCCATCAAAGCCAATAAGCTTTTCCTCGATAAAGTCTGCTTTGTTACCACCTTCTGACACTTTCGCATGCTGTTTAACGATATCAATATAATCAGGGTGAACAAACTCAAAGATATTTTTCCCGATGAGATCATCCTTATTGTTCGCACCTAATAGATTTATAGCGGTTTGATTTGAAAAGACAATTTGATCGTGTTTGGCGATAACAACCGCATCTGGTGAGTGTTCCACAATATCTCTGTAAGTTTTTTCACGGTTCTCAATCTCGACTTCTGCTTTTTTTCTCTCCGAAATATCTCGAAAAACGCTGATAATCTCAGAGACCTCGTTGTTCTCATCGAAAATCGGTCTGCATAGCGTTTCGAACCAAATATAATAGCCAAACCGATGCTTAATACGGAAAGAAACACGTCCGTTCCCCTCGCCGTTGATCACAATTTTTCTCGTCTCCATTACACGATCAAGATCTTCGGCATGGATGATATCATTTATATCATTTTCAATTAACTCATCTGAAGTATAGCCAAGGAGTTCCTCACAATAGGAAGAAACAAATAGGAATTTCCCCTCGATAGTAGAACGGGTTAAAATATCTAATGAATTTTCGGTGAGAAGTTGATAATAGGACTCTTTCTCCTGCATATTTCTTCGATTTTGTTTTATTTCTGTTATATCTTTAGCTACTCCATAAACACCAACAATTTCATCCTTCACTACGATGGGATAGTTGGTGATATTTAAATCGATCAATTCACCGTACTTATGGAAGACTTGACAATCGAAATTCTGTAACTTCCCTTCAAGAGCTTTATAGAAGAAGGAAAGCCCCCTATCTAAATGCTCTAAAGTTAGGAGTTTCATATAAGTAAATTTAGCTAGTTGTTCAGGTGAATAACCGAATATTCTCTCACAAGCTGGATTTAAAGCAATCATGTAACCGTCTAAATCCATCACATAAATAGCATCCGCATCACTGGCAAACAAAAAGTCGTATTGCCTCATGCTTTCGTTGATATAATTCTCTAACAAAATTCTTTTATCTCTTTTTATTTTAGTGGTTGAACTATTCATATCTCTCGATTAGTTCCTTTCAGTTGTTAAATAGAATGCTAAATTCAGGATTGGTTACCTATCTATCAAAAAAAAGTTTGCTTAAATAGTAAAAAAGCTATATATCTATTATCCCATTTATATTTTAAATCTAATTGTGAATATTTTCAAATTCACACTGAAAAAAATGCATGATATTGAAAAAGCTAAAATAAATTAGATTAATAATATGACACAATTCTGAAAGAGTGAAGAAAATGGACGCTATTACTTTTAAAGCATATGCCCTCGCAAATGAAATTGATTTAAACAAAATTGCCGTTCACTGTGGGATCCCGAAGAAGTTCACTTGGGAAGAGCCGTTAATACTCAAAGGTAAAATCTTAACATCCATTCTCAAGAAAAAGGTCGACGAGTCGCAAATGGTTCTCGTTTTTTCTTTTGGCAGCGTAGTTTTCATTAATCACTCACAAGTAGAATACATGAACGACATTTTTCAATACCTTCAAACCTTCGAGTCTGATATTGATTTAAAAAATGTGAATCGTTATAGCGATGATTACAGCCTTCATGTCAAAGAAACAGAAAACATCGAATTGACCGATGAATACGTTGTTGTTCCCAATTACGAGCCATTCTATCCTGAATTAATTTCGACCGTTCTGGCAAAATCTGTAGCCCTCGAGAAAACCGAAGAGCAACTTGGGAAAATTCATGATAAGCTGGAACATATGATTGATCGGCTGGAAAAAGGAAAATTACGGATTGGCAACAAAGAGCTGGCAAGAACGACGGCAACAATCGTTCGGCACGAATATAACACGCTTGCTTATATCATGATTCTCGATAAACCGGATATTACCTGGACAAGCAGTTGTGCTGGAGAATTTTATGATCGAATGATGGAATTTTTTGAACTAAATGATCGTTATAAAATTCTCAAAAGCAAAACAGAAATTTTATATAATATTATGGATGGTTTTTCAACCATCAGCCATTCGATTCGGGGGCTTTTTGTGGAATGGATTATCGTCTCACTAATTGTGTTTGAGATTATCTTAACCATTTTACAAATCATTGGCTGGATTCCTTAATCCCTAACTCGTATAAGAACTGCAATAAGCAGTTCTTATTTTTTTATGGTTGTCATTGAAAAATAATTTAAATTTTCAATTGTTGTGGTATCAATAATAGTGTATGATACATAGTATAGAACGTATAGTATGGTAAGAATGGAGGTGCAAAATGAGTAATTTACTTAATTCATTACTGACAGAGCTTAGACGAGGAACATTGACATTAGCTGTTTTAAGTCAATTACGAACACCACAATATGGCTATTCACTGGTCCAGCTATTGGAAGAATCGGGAATCGTAATCGATCAAAGCACCTTATATCCATTGTTGAGAAGATTAGAAAAACAGGAGTTAGTCATGAGTCATTGGGATACATCTGAGAGCAGGCCCCGTAAGTATTATGTTTTGAGTGAATTCGGTGTAGAAATCTTTTTGCAGTTAAAAAAAGAATGGATAAAAAATTCAAAACAACTATTTGAATTATTAAAAGGAGAGGATGAAGATGAAACTGATTGAGATTTATATTCAAGAAGTAACAAGGAGGATACCTGAAAAAAGTCGTGAGGATATTGGACTTGAGTTGCGGTCAACGATTGAGGATATGCTGCCGGATGACTATACGGAGGCGGATGTGAAATCTGTATTAGAAAAACTAGGAAATCCAGCGATTTTAGCCAGCAGTTATCGAGATGAACCAATGCACCTCATTGGTCCCCGTTATTTTGATGTGTATGTAACGTTATTAAAAATGATCCTCCCCATTGCGGTTGTCATTTCATTGATCTCGATGATTGCGGATAATTTCTTTAGTTATTCTGGTGAGGAAGCGGTATTGAATGTGGTTCTTACTATTATTGGTGAAGGAATCTGGAATATAATTAGTGTAGGTATCCAAGTCTTTTTCTGGCTAACAGTCGTTTTCGCCATCATTGAGAGAACCGATCAAAAAAATGATGATAAACCACTAACTATTTTCTTTGAAAAATGGACCCCTGATGACTTGAAAAACATTCCCGATATATCAAAGCAAAATTCAATCTCAAAGTTTGAAGTGTTTGGAAGCTTAATGTGGACGGCGATTTGGGCATCGGTTTATTTTTATGCCAATCATCTTTTGGGGGTTTACGAAGGAAATGGAAACGGAGAAGGACTTGTCTTCATAACTCCTGCGCTAAATCAAGAAGTTTTAAACCATTATTGGCCAATCGTTGTTGTTGTCATCGGGTTAGAAATCGTGTTGGCACTCTATAAAACATTTAAATGGCGCTGGACGAAAAAAATGGCCATTTTCAATACCGTGGTAGAGCTAGTGGGCACCATCGTATTTATTGTCATTTTTATGAATCCCAACCTGCTGCTGCCTCCATTCACAACGTACATGGGTGATTTATTTTCGATCAGCGCTGAGGACTTTAAAGTATGGTTTATTTCGGGAATCATCACAATCTTCATTGTATCCACAGTCATCTCCATCTTTGACGGCTGGCGCAAATCTAGAATTCGCTAATTCATTTTCTATCTTCCGAGAGCTCTTTTTGAGTTCTCGGAAGATGAATCTGGATAATTACTCTACTTTAAGCAAATCCTTCAAAGCCATTTACTTTAATTGTTTATACAGTTACTGTAATCTCCAGTACCCATTCATCATTTCAAAAAATTTATTTTGCTTCGTTTTGGTCAGGTTGACTAAAAATAGACCTTCTCCCCTATTTTTCAGTACCTTTTCAGCTGGTCCAGTCCCAATTGGTGAACAAAATACCAGCTTTGTTCCAGATAATTCGAGTGTTTGGCACCGAGCATTTAAATTTGAATCGATGTATTCCTCTCCCGTTTTAAGATTAAAGAGTTTGCTCCATGATTCTACCGCTTGTTCTAAATTTTGCATCACAAATCCCACAGTTTCAAATGTAGGATTTAATGAGGACTGATCCAATAATTGTACAGAACGTTCCTCATCTGATTTTTCCCATTGAATAAAAAATGGCAGTCTTAACTCATCAGATGGGTTTTCAACGAATAGCAATGACCAACGAATTTCTACACCGTCGGTTCGGACTCGGTTTCCGGGTAATGGACCATAAATGGTCAGCCCTTCTCCCTTTAGCTTATTGGCTAACTTCTCAATATTGTCTGTGCGAATGGCAATGGTCGCTGGACCTTCCCGACCTTCCCTGGCTAATTGCTCCACAATTTGTACGACTAGCCGATTGTCCTCGTGTTCTTTTGCAATGGCTAGATCTTCAATTCCTAAAAACTCGATATAGCTTAAACCGAAATAAGCAAGTGTATTATAGGTGCCCCAATTTTTGTGTCGCCCGCCAGGAACTGCGTGTATTCCCGCTTGATGAAGTAGAGGAATGGCAGCTTCTGGTTGCTTAGAAAAACAAACTAAGTGATCAAAAGATAATCTCATTGCGAACTCCTTTCTAAGTGGTTTGTATCCATGCGTTTTTTTTGTATTATTATGATAATAACAAGTATCCTTCTATATTAATAGAAATAAAATAAGCAGTAGTGTCTTTTGTTGAGGCACTACTGCTGCTTTTGTATGCTATCAACTATTTTTTTCAATGCTTAGTATCTCATTTACCGTTGTTTTCATTGAATGTATTACTGTTTTTTTGTAGCGGACTGCGATGATAAGGACTCGAATTTGTTGGGTTCGGGAGAGTTTTTTAAAACGGGGTTCTTGTTTTAGAAAAGAGCGAACGATAGTCCAACTAGTGGGCATTAATGGAAAGTCATCCAGTGGTTGTTTTCTGCGAAAACGATAAAACCATGATGATATTTTGGAGGAACTGCTTCTATCGATAATACACGGAGCATAAATGTTTTTTGTATGTTTTTTCAGCGATTCAAAACGATCCTGCCCACTGACAATAACGTAATGATCATCTTTTCGGTTTGGTTTGACCACCAAAACAAACATACAATCCCACATTAGACGTTGAAGTTTCTTGATACGCTCGGTTATTTTGACAGTTAGATCAGGCTTGATTTTCTCTAGCGGGATATACTGAATCGTAAATTTCATGTTCAGACCCTCCTTATGAATGAAGATCCCTCTTTGGAAATCACTGAAAGTCTTTTTAAAAATATATGTATAAGTTTCAATCGTATTACATAAGCAAGTTATTATGTTTTTTTGACTAATGTAACGAAACGGCTCTTCCATTTAGAATGCAGTCATAATGAAGCGTTCATAATGTCCGATTCTGCTCTTTCAAGAATTAAACGGTCATTATGAGGTGTTCATAATGCCCGATTCTGCTCTTTCACGAATTAAACAGTCATTATAAGGTGTTCATTAATGCCCGAATCATCTCTTTCACGAGTTAAACGGTCATTATAAGGTGTTCATAATGCCCGAATCATCTCTTTCACGAGTTAAACGGTCATTATAAGGCGTTCATAATGCCCGAATCATCTCTTTCATGAATTAAACGGTCATTATGAGGCGTTCATAATGCCAAAACCTTCTGTTTCACGAGTTAAACGGTCGTTATAAAACGATCATATTTCCCGAAACCTCTCCCCATTATGGTCAGCAGTCATTATGAAAACAAGAAGAGTCTGAAACCTTAAGATTGATAAGGAGTTCAGACTCAAAAAACAGACTCTCTTCTATTCGAACAACGGACTAACCGCTTTTTCATTATGAATACGGTCAATCGCCTCTGCGAGCAATGGCGCAACAGATAATGACGTGATTTTGGGTAACATTTTTTCTTTCGGCAGCTCAATCGTGTTCGTTATCACCAATTCTTGAATCGGTGATGCTTCAATTTTTTCGATTGATTGTCCGGTGAACACTGGATGAGTGCAGCCGGCATAAATGGATTTTGCGCCGTTTTCGGCTAAAGCCTTTGCTGCAGATGTAAGGGTTGTTGCAGTATCAATTAAATCATCGATAATAATTACATTTTTCCCTTCAACATTCCCAATCACATTAATCGTTTCTTCCTTATTGTCTTCCAGGTTTCTTTTATCAATTAGGGCGATTGGAGCATGTAAAATGCTAGCCATTTTTCTTGCTCTCCCAATACTTCCGTTATGAGGCGCAACAATCACCATATCCTCTAATCCTTTATCAGCAAAATACTGGGTAAGGATTGGAACCCCGATGAGATGGTCAACCGGGATATCAAAGAACCCTTGAAGCTGCGGAGTATGCAGGTCCATCGTCAGAACTCTGCTTGCACCTGCTGCTTCTAAAAGATTAGCTACGAGTTTCGCAGTAATTGGTTCCCTTGAACGTGCCTTTCGGTCTTGCCGCCCGTAACCATAGTAAGGAATGACAACATTAATGACACTGGCGGATGCTCTCTTTAAGGCATCAATCATAATGAGAAGCTCTAAAATATTATCATTAACCGGGTATGAGGTGGATTGAACAACATAGACCTCACTACCGCGAACACTTTCATCAATTCGAATTTGAATTTCTCCATCACTAAATTGCGTGACCGTACATTTACCTAACTCACAACCCAAAAGTTCGGCCATTTCTGTTGCTAACTTTTGATTGGAATTCAAAGAAAACATTTTAAATCGATTTTTTAAATGATAACTCACCTTAAAGCCTCCACACATTTTGGATTTCAGCAGCTAGTAGCGTGTTCAAATCTAATTACTCTTATATTTTACTATATTAAATCATACAGTGGTAGGAAATATACGAAATCGACAAAATCTAGATCGTGCCTGTCACCGGTCGCGATGGACGATATAGTTCATCAATTGTTTTAAAAAGGTAGTCTTTGTTGGCAACTGTTGCAGGGTTTCGATGGCTAAACAGTAATGTTCCCACATTCTTTTACTAGCATTATCAACTCCAAGGATGGAAACAAAGGTTGTATTGTTGTTGGTCGAATCTTTGCCAATTTCTTTCCCCAATATACTTTGTTCTCCTTCTACATCTAACAAATCATCCTTAATCTGAAAGGCAACCCCGGCATGATGGGCAAATTTTTTCAAAGCTTCGATTTCAGACTCCTTTTCATGAGCGAGGATGGCAGGCATGACCAGAGCAGCTTCGAAGGCAATTCCGGTTTTATAAAAGCACATTGAATTTAATTGTTCCAGAGTCAATGGCTTGCCTTTGGAATTCAAATCCATCGCCTGCCCCTGACACATTACCTCGGTCACTTTCGCTGAATATTGAATTAAACGGAGGACTGTTTTTGCATCAAAACCATCTAGTGATGCTTGTTCCTCAATTGCCTTCTGTGTCAGAAACAATCCCGTTAATTCCGCCACCGCACTGTTATAGACGCGATGTAAAGTCGGTTGTCCTCTTCGAATCGAGGCATTATCCTGGGATGGGAGATCATCAAAGATCAGTGAGGCAGTGTGCATATATTCCAATGATCTCAGCAGTGGCACGATCGCCTCCTGATTTAATCGATATTCATAAACGGCCATTACCCAAGTAATGATGGGACGCAACCGTTTCCCGCCAATCTGCAGGCTGTAATTAGCCGCATCAATGATAGGTTGCGCTAACAGATGATCATTTTGCTTTTTCGGAATGTCTAAAATATTGTTAATCTGATTTCGGACAGATTTTATCGTCTCCAAAAATTCCTCCTGCTCCATACGATCCTTTTTAAAGGTAGCGATCATATGGTCGCGAAGGAGTTTATCAAAGAAATCTACATCATCCGCTTTTTTTACCATTTGTTGAACAACACGGTCAAGTGCAGGGATTCCTGAAGCAAACAAATCCATTACTTTACGGTATTGGTCTAAACCTGCTCGTTTCTTGAAACGCTTAAGACCATTAATAACCCGGTCGAGGATGACCTCACGTGTTTTTGGATCGGAGTGATATACATGATGGATCAGGTGAGAAATAACCGTCCAATATAATTCAAATGGGTTAATGAGATCCTTTCGCTGGTGATGATATTTCAAATAATAGGTATAAGGGGTAACGGCGCCATCCTCGCTATCCGCAAACATATCTGCAAAATCATCCGCCAACTGATTATAAATTCCATAATAGAAGGTTCGGTGGTCGAAGCCCTTATCCTCAGTTGCACCAATGACCGAACGGACAATCAATCGAGAAGAGGAAGATTTTAAGATGATTGGGATATAAAGCTCCTCATTGGTGTAACTTGGATTAGAAAGTTCCTTGATACGATCGACCTCCTGAGATTGAAAAAACACATAGGATTGCTCCATAAATGCTTGCATCGTCTCTGGCAGCTGATGGCCCTTTATGTACTCAAAGGCCTCTCGAAGTTCTGAATGAATGTACTGAATCAAGTCCAGGTTATTTTGAGCCCACTCCCCTAATTCCGGTACAGTTCCGGTCATCAGTGTATTTCGAATCATATCAGAATGATGCTTTTTCTCATTGTCGGATAGAACGTTAGCATCGAGAATATCATCAATAAAGGGATAAGTTAGGCCGTAGGAATAGCCTAGTCTGATCGCTTCATCCAGCTTTTGGCTTCGGCCATCAGGTGATAGGTTTTCATCCATTTCCTCGATCACGTTCATGAGGACACCAGCAATGATTTTGATCAACTTCCGCTTCGCTTGCTCAGCATCCATTCCTTCGGGAAGATGGGAAGAAACCGTCTTTAGTTTTTCGAACAGCCAAATGATCGTCGTTTCAATGCCTTCTTTCTGGGCCCATCGATAAATGCGGTCCATGCTGAAGTCAAACAGATGATCCGACGAGTTTGATCGAGTAAGCTGTCCTTTTAAACTTTCGATGACGGTTCGGATTCTATTCTGTGTATCAGGCTCGTCCAGTGCTTTACCTAAATCTCGCATGAACAAATAGGATACACTTCGGTCCAAATAATCATCCAGTTTGCCGGCGGAATCTAACCAGCGAATATAACTGTTATAGTTTTTGGAATCAGGCTCACTCTTGCTAAAAAGGGACAAGAGTGGGTGCTGGATATGGTTTTGTTTCCATGATTGTATATCCTTTATTAAGGATGGAACAAAACTCTTTTCTAAGACTTGTTGTTCCAGTATTTTGAAATAATCGGCAGCTCTCTGCTCAGCCTTCCGGTAACAAGTATCCGTATTTACATATAACTCAGTATTCTTACTATCCATATCGTACCTCAATTAGCATATTTGCACTTCACTTACTATATTACTAGATTTGCCATAGTGAGCAAGCAGAAAGAAAATCACCTTCGTTCAATCCACTTTTTTGCGGTTTAATCTGAAAAAATTTGTTGTTCGCCGTTTCGGATGGTCCAAGCATCGCATTTAATAAAGTAATTGGACCGTGTGGGGGTAATGGAATGATGGCAAAAAAGAAAAACAATATCTTAAATGATTTGAACCGTATTTCCTTGAATTTAAAAGAAAGTGCCAACTACTTTGCTGATTATAAAATGAATAATATTAGTGATCTTAAAGTATTTTCAGGGCAGTTGAAGGAATATGAATTACATGGAGATAACCTGGTACATGATCTGATTGTCGAACTCAATAATGTATTCATCACTCCGATTGAACGAGAAGATATTTTAGCACTTGTAATTAGTATGGATGATATTTTGGACGGTTTATACCATACGGCTGAACTATTTGATATGTATTCCATGGTAGAAACGGATGATTATATGCGGCAATTTGTGGCTGCCATTAAAAATTGTGCAGACGAAATTGTTATCGCAATTGAACTGCTTTCAACCAAGAAGCTGCTCAATATGAGAGAGCATGCGATGAAAATTAAGGAAATTGAATCTGATTGTGACCACATTCTTCGTGAATCCATCAAACAATTATTTGCGGTTGAAACAGATCCTATTCGGATCATTAAATATAAACAAGTCTATGAAGGATTGGAAGAAGTAGCTGATTGCTGTAAAGCTGTGGCGAATACTTTTGAAACAATCATAATGAAGAATGCCTGACAGGAGAAAAGGACTTATCAAAAGGTAGAAAGAATCTTCTACCTTTTTTTACTATTTTGTTAAGCATAAAATTAACACGAATAAATATAATTAGCCGAAGACATTTAGGGTAAAACATAGAGTTATTTTTATAGTGGTAGGCATTATTTCCTAAGGGAGTATCGACGCATTTACTTTTAGGCTTAATCTTCTAAAATACAAAAAGGAGGTTGTGTATCATGTTCAAAAGAGTGATCATCCTTGTTTTACTCTCATCATTTTTAGTAGGTTTGCTTTTCTTTAAGTCTCATTTTTCTGAGCCAGTTAACAATCTCAGCAAAACCGATGATTCATCAGAATTCATAACGCATGAATATAGGATTACAAAAATTGAAAACAATCAGTACCACGGAGTGAATGAAGAAGGAAAAGAAATTATTTTTTCGGCAAAAACCATCTCTACTAGCGAAACCACAATCCAAGTCGACGATGAGGTTATTTGTTATTTTGAAAAAGGAAACATTGGCAAGGGAATTGTAAAAGTGGAAAAGAAGGAAAAATAAATAAACTAATCGGAAGCTTCTTCCGATTAGTGACGACAATTCTATTACGTGGAGCAATTTTTTTGGACGAAATCCGAGAAATATAGCCTTCGATAAAATAATATGACCAAAAATAAGTTAGTGATAAAGAATGGAATATGTAATGGGACATGAAACAAAACCCAGTCAAAGAACTTTGGATAAAAGTAAAAGGCAATAAAAAATTGAAAATTGTAATAGCCAATAATGGCCGTTATGTAAGTGATTAGTTCTTTTAGTAACAGATTCTCTTCTCCGGATTCATCATCGGTATACATATCTCTTCCCGACGATTCCATAAATCTTTTATAGACAGGTGCTGTCAATAGAGTCAAACAAATGATGCTAGGAATGGTAATGACTTTTGGTAACACAAAATTTGACTCTTGTTCTGCTAGTTCTATAGTAAAATCAAGATAACCATAGGTAATTAAGTGAATGATAACACTACGGAAGCGCAGCTCCCATACGATTAATTTATTTTTCATGATGATCGTTCCTTCAATACTAGAATATTCCACTTAATTACGATGGTCAAAAAATGGGGATATTTTCTTGGATTTTCATTGTTGCTCTCTCCTTGTTGACTAGTAAAAATGAAGTAGTACTTATGTATTGGTACTTTAGTAAGTATATGATGAAATACCATTTTTTTCTATTGGTAATTTAGTCCAAGTCAAAAAAAGATAAGTCCTATAAGAGACTTATCTTTTTTGGGGGTTCTCATCTAAAATTTCTTAAATAGTAACACGGCGTTATGTCCTCCAAAGCCAAATCCGTTGGACATCGCCACCTCTACCTTCCTCTCAATCGCTTCGTTTGGAACATAATCGAGATCACACTCTTGATCAGGCTGTTCAAAGTTAATCGTTGGAGGAATGATGTCCTCTAATATACTTTTCAGGGTGATAATTGCCTCTACTCCTCCAGCAGCACCAAAAAGATGACCCGTCATGGATTTAGTGGAACTTACTTTTAATTGATAGGCATGATCATGAAAAACACTTTTAATGGCTTTCGTCTCAGATTTGTCTCCTTCTGGAGTACTCGTGCCATGAGCATTAATGTAGTCAACAGCTTCAGGCTGAATCTTTGCCATCTCAAGCGCAAGTTTCATCGCTCTTTCTGCCCCGTGAAAATCAGGAGAGGTTATGTGATAGGCATCGGTTGTAGAACCATAGCCGATGATCTCTCCTAAAATATTTGCACCTCTTTTAATGGCATGTTCATATTCCTCAAGGAATAAGATACCAGATCCCTCGGACATCACAAACCCATCTCGTTGAGAATCAAATGGTCGGCTGGCTTTCTCGGGTTCGTTATTGGAAGTGGACATGGCTTTCATTTTTGAAAATCCTGCATAGGCCAAAGGGTTGATGGGTGCCTCCGTCCCACCTGCGAGAATTCCATCCAAATAGCCATGGCGAATTTGCAGGAAGGCTTCTCCTATTGCGTGATTCCCGGTGGCACAAGCCGAAGTTGGAGAAAAACTAGATCCTTTAAATCCTGTCTTAATCGCCACGATACCAGCTGCCATATTGCTGATCATCATTGGTACCATAAAGGGAGATACTCTTTTGGAACCTTTCTCTAAAAAAGTTTTATGATTGGTTAAAACCGTATCCAGTCCGCCAATTCCTGAGCCGATATAAACGCCAAATCGATGAGGATCCATGCCGTTCATATCAAAATTTGCTTGCTTCAATGCTTGGTTAGCCGCAGCATAAGCATATTGGATAAATAAATCATATTTCCCTAGTTCTTTTTGATCAAAATATTCCGATGGGTTAAAATCCTCGATACATCCCCCAATTTTCGTTGGAATATCATCATAACCCTCAAATTCAACTTTCCTAATCCCGGATTTTCCTAGCTTAATATTATTCCAAAATGTTTCGACGTCATTTCCTAAAGGTGTTACCGCACCATATCCTGTTACGACTACTCTTCTATACACAGCAAAATCCTCCTAAAAAGTTTAGCGATTAATCGCTTTTTCACCTTTTAATGTCATGCAGGTTGAGCTAGCTTTCGCAACCAATGATTCATTCACATCATAGATGGAGCAATCAATAAGCCCGATCGTATTCCCCTTTTTAACAACATGGGCATGGGCTTTTAAGGTCGTTTTCCACACTGGTTTCAAATAATTGATTTTTAACTCTACGGTTGTAAAAGTTTCTCCTTCGTCCAATAATGATGCGAAAGCAACACCCATGGCAGCATCTGCCAAATCGCAAAGAATTCCTCCATGAACAGTTCCCATAGGATTGAAATGATCCTCGCGCGTTTCTAATTCAAATACCGCTTCACCGCTTTTTATCTCGATTAATTGAAACCCAATGAGCTTCGCCACTGGTGGAATGGGAATATTCTTTTTGTCATTTAAGATAATCTCTTTCTCCATCTTCATTTTCCTCTCCTCAACTTCAACATAAGACCAATCGGTCCTTTTTTGTATAAAAAAATTATCGAAAAAGTATTGAGTTTATTTGCTCCAGTATCATATCTAAATATCTTTTATCTTTGTATAATCGGCTAAAAACCAATGCGCCTTCCATGGAAGATAAAATAAACACAGACATTTGCTCTGCATCGACTTGGTTGTCAATTTCCTTTTGATTTTTTCCAAATTCAATCATCGCTTTAATCAAGCTTATTAATCCTGAAAACCCTTCCCTTACGGAGTCCTCAATGACAATATTGGCATCGTCTGCTTCAATGGCTGCATTCATTAAGGGACAGCCCCCATTGATAATTTCATCATTATACAAGGTCAAAAAAATAGAAGTAAAGGCCTGGAATTGCTCTTTTGCTGTTTTTTGGGCTTTAATGGCATTCAAATAATTCTCTTTCAATGTCTCAACTAAATGAGAAAATGAAGCCTTTGCCAAATCTTCCTTACTTTCAAAATGATTATAAATACCTCCCTTTTTTAATCCGGTGGCGGTCATGATTTCCGAAATCGAGGTGGATTTATAACCGAAAGTATTGAATAGGGTTGATGATCGCTCAATAATGTGCTTTTTGGTGCGTTCTCCTTTATTCATCGTAAGCCTCCTAGTTAAAAAGGAACAATCGGTCTCTTTTATTTATATGTCATTAGCTATAGTTTTGTCAACAATCTTCATTTTTCAAAAAAAGAACTAACCGCGTGGATTAGTTCTTTTGAATATTATTGATTGGCTTTTTTTACCCACTCAGCAACGGTGACAGTACGTTTTGCTTGATGTTTAACGGCTGCTTGAACATCTTCAATCATTTTTCCATCTTGACCTACAGTTACACTTGTTCCGTATGGGTTACCTCCTGCACCAAATGTTACAGGGTCTGTATATCCAGGTGAGGCAACGAGGGCTCCCCAATGATGCATGGTGGTATAAAGGGACAATATTGTTGCCTCCTGACCACCATGAGAGTTCTGAGCTGAAGTCATCGCACTTACTACTTTATTTACTAATTTCCCATTGAACCAAAGACCGCCTGTCGTATCTAAGAATTGTTTCATTTGAGATGGCATATTACCAAACCGAGTAGGCACGCTGAAAATTATCGCATCTGCCCATTCTAAGTCACTCAATGTAACCTCAGGTACATCCTTGGTTGCTTCAACATGGGCTTTCCAAACTGGATTTCCTTCGATGGCTGATTGTGGAGCGAGCTCAGGTACTTTTAATACTTTTACTTCTGCCCCTACTTCTTTTGCTCCTTCTTCCGCCCATTTCGAAAGTTGATAGTTGGTTCCGCCCATGCTGTAATAGATAACGGCTAATTTTACATTTGTCATTTTTACTTGCTCCTTTTTGTTTATTTTCCAGATTATTTAAAACTCTACATTTTAATACAAGTTCTATTGTTTCTTTCATTGTTGTTCTATATTCAAGGAGATTAATAATTTTCGATTCAAAAAAATTAGCTGCCAAAATGGCAGCTAATTTGATGAATTATTTTTCTAAACTTTTTTCTAAAAGGTTGGCATAGGTTTCCCCGCCAAGCTTCGTTAGGTGGACGCCGTCCCCTACAAAGTATTCTGCATGACCAGCACTGGCACTATACCAATCAATAAGGACGGTATTGGGGAGAGTATCCACCACCTCTTTTAAGGTTTGGTTCACCGTACTTTCCCATGGCCTCGGAACACGGCAATTGACTAAAAATACTTTCTTCCCCTCTAATCCTTCAATCACACTGATCAACTCGTTTTTAGGAAAAGGTCCATTCGTGCCGATTTGTAAGATGATCTTTTCCCCTAGTTGATTATTTCCCTTTAAATGTTGGATGACTTCAGGAACTTCAGACATTTGCCGCCCAACACGATAATCACTGATCATGTCGGGATAGAAGTTTTTTAAAAAAGGAATAACATCATGAATAATCGAATCACCGATGATCGTAACAGAGACTGGTTCTGGTGCAGGGGGAGGTTTGGCTGTTTTTTCTTGGTCCTCTGTCCCTTTTTGTTCTCCTGCTTCGAGAGATGCTTTTTTCAACAGTTCGATTTCATTGATAGGTTCGGCAGCTACTGGAGCGACAGCAGAGATGGTTGTGGAAGGTGCTTTGGTTACAAAAGACACCATGACGACGATACTAAATACGATCATCGCTGCGCTGCTTCCTAAGACAATTCTCCTATAAAATAATGGGAGACCTTTCAATAAGGTGATGAACTTTCCTGTCCGAATCGGAACCTCGACAAATCGATAGGATATAGCTGACAAGATTAGTGTTGCTATGATTTGGATCGTGACCCTCCAGATATTGATTCCGTCAGTATTTACGATCGGAGTGGTTAGAATAATGATTGGATAATGCCATAAATAAATCCCGTAGGAACGCACACCAATCCAGCGAAGAGGTTTGAAGCTTAACGCTTTTCCTAGGATGCTTGCTGGATGCGCAATGGCTGCAACTGTTACCATAGTCAGAATCGATAGAATGAACATACCTCCACGATAGAGGAACGAACTATATTGTGATGTAAGAAAGAACATCACCACCATGAGCAATAACCCCGAGGCCCCAACCGTTTCTAAGACAATACTAGCTTGCTTTGGTAAAGATCTCGATAACCTTTGACTTGGCCAAACAAAGGCAAGGGCTGCCCCTAGAAGGAGTGAGTATGCTCTTGTATCCGTCCCATAGTAAACACGAGATGGATCTGTTCCAGGTATGTAGAGAAACGCCATTAAACCAGCAGAGAGGATGACTCCTAACAGAATAGCTAAGACACGAAAACGATTCTTTTTGAAAAGGGTAAAAACAAGGATCACCAGCACTGGCCAAGTAAGATAAAATTGTTCTTCAATCGCTAGCGACCATATATGAGTTAGCGGTGAAGGTGCTCCAAATGTACTAAAGTAAGAATAATCATGGAAAATGTACCACCAATTAGAAAAATATAGAAGTGACGGCAAAAGATCTGCCTTGATTTTATCCAATGTCGAATGATTGGTGAATGTCACCCATGCGGTGATAAAGAAGATCATCACAATCAATGCAGGAGCTAATCGGCGAAAACGACGTATCATAAAAGGAATAAAAAGTATTTTATTCTTTTGATTCCATTCGTCAATAAGGATGTCCGTGATCAAGTAGCCTGATAATACAAAGAAAACCGTTACACCTAAAAAACCCCCAGGTATCCACGGGAAATTCAGATGGTAAAGCATGACACCGATGACGGCAATCGCCCGGAGCCCATCCATTCCCAGCATGTATCTACGTTTATCTCTACTTGGGACTAACCAAATGGATCTCCTCCCCTCTGTTTTTTGGTGTAGGATTTATTGCTTTTAATCATTATTATAATGAATATAGTTTATAAGTTTGACAAAAATCTTAATTTCTTTTTTGACATATCTCGACAATTAGAGTTTTTTCAAAATAAAAGAACCCAATTCCTAATGGAATCAGGTTCATCATTTGAAATGGAATATACTATTTCACTATAAACACAGGGCATGATGCTTTTTGGACTACATAGTGGCTGACGCTTCCCAGGAACAGCTCCTTCAAACCGCTTAATCCTCTGCTTCCCATGACGATAAGATCTCCATCATTTTGCTTGACGAAATCAATGATGATATGACCTGGGTCCCCATCCAAAATAAAGGATCTTGTTTTATTGGGGATTTTGGCTAATTCTTGCTCCACTTCATCGCGAATCTTTTTGAATTGTTCATCTTGTGCTTCTCGGTTACCAGGGATGGCATAACCATATGCGTAAAGGATAGGTTTTTCTGGCTGCATGACCATGACGACGTATAATTGAATGACTTCATCTTGTTTTGCCAAATTCATTGCCATCTTTAAGGCCTTTTTACTTAATTCCGAATCATCATACGCTACTACGATTCTAGAATAATCTGTTAACATGATTGTCATCCTCTCTATAAAACGAATATCTTTCTACTATCATTATACGCCTGGTGCTTATCGTGAGAGCCTTGAGATTATGACAACTTTGTTATAGATTCCGTTTAAGGATGCATCACCATTGATTGCAGGTGTATTCAGTAAAGGCGATCATGTCCTTCAGTTTGATGACCTTTCCATCATCTAAAATCGCCTTTTGGGTAAAGGCTGGATGACTTTGGTGAAATAAAAACTTTCATCTAGTTCATTAAACATCTAATAAGCTATTATATTATTAATAAAATGATTTATCGGGAAGGAATGAACTCCAATGAAACCAATAATCGGCGTAACGGCTCCACTGATTCAAGGCAAGGTGACTCTCGACCAGGATGTGGCGAATTCCATCCTTTTGGCCGGAGGAATCCCGTATATACTTCCATATACACAGGATTCCACCACCTTGGATGAAGTAATTTCAAAAATGGATGGGCTACTATTAAGTGGCGGCGTGGATATTGATCCAACTCTTTTTGGAGAGGAGCCGATTCCAGGCTTAGGGGAAATTATGCCAGAAAGAGATGCACTGGAATCAGCCCTGATAATAAGGTCACTAAAGTTAGACCTTCCCATCTTGGCGATATGCCGAGGTATTCAAATGCTGAATGTGGCGGCGGGTGGAAATATGTATCAAGATATTTACAATCAAAAAAGTAATCTCTTGCAGCACTCGCAACGAGCCACGCGGACTCATTTATCCCATTTTGTCCAAATAAAGAAGGACTCACTATTGCACTCCATTACGGGAACAGACAATTTTAAGGTAAATAGTTTCCACCATCAAGCGGTAAAAGATCCTGCGCCGGGTTTTATCATTAGTGCTATTTCAAGTGATGGAGTGGTCGAGGCAATCGAAAGCCAGCAGCATAAATATGTCGTTGGCGTTCAATGGCATCCTGAATTCTTAACAACGATTGATGAAGTTTCAAAGAAGATTTTTGAATCATTTGTTCATGCTTCAATTGTGACCCTGAATGATTAATAAGTATCCCGCCAATCTTATTGATTAGCGGGATTTATTTTTCATGACTGAAGCTGGCGGTTATTTAGTACAAATTGACTTACATACATACGATGGTAAAATCCTTTGTTTTGCAGAAGTTCTTCATGTGTCCCCATTTCAATAATTTGTCCGTTTTGAATCACGAGTATTTTATCCGCACTTTCGATGGTTTTTAGACGGTGAGCGATGACAAAGCTGGTACGTCCTTTCGTTAGATGGTTGATTCCACGTTGAATTTCCACTTCTGTTCTTGTATCGATACTCGAAGTGGCTTCATCGAGAATGAGAATATCGGTATCCGCAAGAATCGCCCGCGCAATCGCGATCAGTTGGCGCTGTCCCTGACTTAAATTCGAACCGCCCGATGCTAGCTTCGTTCGATAGCCACTTGGCAAATGCTTGATAAAATGATGAGCGGAGGCCATTTTTGCCGCCTGAATCACTTCTTCATCGCTTGCTTCAAGACGGCCATAACGAATATTTTCCATAATTGTCTCGGAAAACAAGAAAGTATCTTGGAGAACAATGCCGATTTTTTTTCGTAAATTTTGGATTTTATAATCGGTAATATTCCGGCCATCGATGGTAATTTCACCAGCGCTCATATCATAAAACCTCATTAATAAATTGATAATCGTTGTTTTCCCTGATCCGGTAGGACCGACTAAGGCAATTTTTTCTCCAGCCCTTGCTTGAAAATCAATGTTTTTCAAAATCGGCTTTTTACTTTCATAGCTGAAGTCAACTTTTGAAAATTTCACTTCTCCTTTAAAAGAATCAACCGTTAGGCAATCATTTCGATCGACGATATCAGGGGTTTCGTCCATGACTTCAAATACTCGCTCCGCACCTGCGATCGCTGACTGAAAAATATTAATGAGGCTTGAAAGCTGGTTGATCGGACGGAAAAATTGTCGAGAATAAGTTACAAAGGCAGCAATGACCCCAACTGTCGTCATTCCATGAACCGCCATCACCGCCCCCACCCCAATCACTAAGCCTAAACCGATATTATTAATAAAGTTATTGGTTGGGCCGACAAAACCAGAGGCAATATCGGCACTCATCGCTGAATGGCGCAATCTTTCATTGACTTCAGAGAATTTTTCAATCATCTTGTCTTCTTTGCCAAAAAGTGTGACAACTTCATTTCCGGAAATCGTTTCTTGGACAAAGCCATTGAGTTCTCCCAAATCCCGTTGTCGTTTGATAAAATAACTACTGCTATATTTAATGATTTTCTTCGTCGTAAACATCATTAATGGCAGAATCAGTAATGTGACGATTGCGAGGATCCAATTGAGTGAAAACATCGCAATCGTAACACCTGTTGCCATTAATATTGTGGAGATGATTTGAACAACACTTTGACTAAGCGCACTATTTAAACTGTCTAAATCATTAGTTACCCGGCTCATCAAATCCCCGTGAGAACGCTTATCGAAAAACTTTAACGATAAGGTGTGGAACTTTACAAATAGATCCTGACGTAAATGGCGGATCGTTTGCAGTGAAACTCTTACCATCATGAAGGTTTGAAGCCAGGTAAACAAGGCAACAGCCGAATAAATTAAAGCTAGAACCACGAGAAGTCGAAATGTCCCAGCTAAATCTTTTGGAATGATATATTTATCGACAATGATACCGATTAAATAAGGTCCGGCAAGACTTAACAAAGTGGTGAAGATGACAAAAATAATCGAAGCAATCAATGTCTGCTTTTGCTTCTCCATATACTGCCAAATCCGTTTCAGGGTTCCTTTGCGATCCTTCGCTTTTTCAACGGGTCCTTTGAACCCATGTGGGCCACGGGCACGATTCATAATATTGGGTGAGGATGGTGAGCTATGTTTACTCATTGAAAGCCGCCTCCTTCCCGCTTTGAAAGGTGTAAATATCCTGATATAATTTACTTTTTCTTAATAATTCATCATGGGTGCCAAGGGCCACGATCATCCCATCCTCCATCACTAGAATTTTATCAGCATTGATAATGGATGAAATTTTTAAAGAAATAATGAATACCGTTGTATTCGGGTAGCTTTGTTTTAATGCTTGCTGAATCTTTGCTTCCGAAATTGCGTCGATGGCTGACGTTGAATCATCAAGGACCAGAATTCTAGGTTCACGAATAAAAGCACGTGCCATCGATAATCGTTGTTTCTGACCGCCAGACAAATTCGTTGCCCCCTGCATAAGAGAATGAGAGAATCCATCTTCCAACTTGTCGATAAACTCGCTAGCGGCCGCCGCTTCAGACGCCGCACTCATATCTGAGGTTGAAGCCTCATCTTTCCCATAACGTAAATTTTCTTCAATACTCCCTGAAAATAACATCGCTTTTGAGGAACAACGCTCATCGCTTCCCGCAGATTCTGAAGAGAATACATTCTACTATCGATTCCATCGAGCAGAATCGTTCCTGAATCCGGATCAAAAAGCCTTGGGATTAGCTTGATTAAAGTGGATTTTCCACTTCCTGTTGGACCAATGATTCCAATGGTTTCACCAGCTTTTACTGTAAAAGATAAATCCTTTAATACATATTCGCCATTTTTACTATAGCTAAAATATACGTCTTTAAACTCTATGTCACCCCGGACTTCGCATGGCGAAATTGGCTTGTCTGGTTCCGTTATCGCAATCTCTGTTTCTAGTACTTGATTAATTCGATCGGCGGATGAAAAAGCGCGGGCAATTTGCATCAGAACATTACTGCTGCTCATTAAGCCGTTCAACATGATATTTAAGTAATTGATAAACGCCAAAATCACCCCGACTTGGAGCGTCCCTTCGTTTACTTTGATGGCTCCAAACCACAAACCAAAGACAATCCCCAAATTCACGATGAACAGCATCAGCGGCATCAGGGTGAAAACGACCTGTTCCGAAGACAAATTTCGTTTGGTCAATAACTCATTGATTTGAAGGAATTGTTTTTTTTCAAAATCTTGACGATCAAATGCTTTGATTACGCGAATGCCAGCTAATGTTTCCTGAAGCTTTGTGTTAACCTTATCGACCGCATTTTGCACATTTGTAAATAGAGCACTTGATTTTTTTGAAAAATAATAGATTAGTAGGATGAGAATCGGGATGCTAAAGAGTAAAATCGGAAACAACTCGCGCGCAGTGATCCAAACAATTGCCACAGATCCGATAAATAAAAGTGGTCCGCGGACAAAAACACGCAACGTCATCGTGATGGCGGATTGAATCGCGGCAATATCGTTGGTTACAATCGTGATTAATTTACCTGTGCCAAAGGAATCAGTATTTTGATTGGAAAACTGTTCAACTTTTTTAAAGACGTCCAGGCGGACATCGGTGGAAAAATGAACAGCTGCTCTCGATGCATAGATTCCACTACCAGCTCCGCCAATTAACCCAATAATGGCGCTTATCAGCATGAATAGTCCAAACTGGATGACATATCCATGATCTTGATTGGCAATTCCCTCATCAATGATTTTTTGCATGAGCGATGGCTGCAGCAAATCCATCGTTACTTCGATGCACATTAGGAATGGCCCAAGCAATGCAAACCATGTGTAGGGCTTCATGTATGGAAGAAGCTTCTTTGCAGACTTCATGAAATTTCTCCTGTCTATCTGAATTCTTTCTGTAAACGTTCCGTCAGTTCTTCTAGTAATCCAACGAATTGATGAGTTTTTTCCGGGTGTTGACGGATATGCTTAATCGTTTTTCTAAGTTCTTGCTCCCATTGTTTAATGCTATGTTTTAGTAGGACAGATTCTTTGGAATTCCTCCATTTCAGATGTTCTTTCCAATCAGACCAGAAATCTCCCTCTTCTTCCTGTGAAAATTCCTTTAATCGTTTCTCCCCACCTTCAGTGATGGAGTATACCTTTTTATCTATACCATCATCGTCCAATTTTATCGTGCCATGATCGAGAAGCTCCTGAAGGGCAGGATACACAGTACCGGCACTTGCATTGTATTGCCCGTCCGAACGCTCCTCTAATTCTTTCATAATTTGATAACCATGCATCGAAGTTTCACGTAGCAAGTGCAATATCGCGATTTGGATAAAGCCTCTTTTTTTTCTCATTCTGATCCTCCTTGAATTTCGATATATCGTTAATTTTAATCGATATATCGATTAATAGTAAATTAAGAAAACTTGGCTAGCGCCAAGCCGTTAGGCACAGGCGATTGCCTATACTTCATTCCTAAAAATTTTAACTACATCGAAAAATCTTCAGTGCTAAAATTTTATACTTTCTTAACGTACAAAAAAACATCGGAGGTGGTTCTTCCGATGCTTTTTCAAATATTAATGTATTCGATTTTTGACCTCTTCTCTTATCGATTCAATCATAGATTCAGATAGGTTAGCGGGTATTGATGTCCCATTCTCAAATTTCCAGGCATTAATCACTTCGAGGTCTGCTTTTTTAAAAGTGATACTGAAATCCTTTTGTTCATTCGTAAAATCAACAGTAACATATTCCTCCACAGCAAAATCATCATCGATAATCATATTTTGAATTTCAAAGGGTTTCATCGTTGTCCTCCTCTTTTTTTGAACGTGGTTAGCGATGTTCTGATGCCCGCTCCTATGAAATTTCTTGTTAAACGGTAATCAGATCACTGTCCTGATGCCTGCTCCTATGATATTTTTGGTGATTCGGTAATCAGAACCCTATTCTGATGCCCGCTCCAATGATATTTCTGGTTAAACGGTAATCAGAACCCTATTCTGATGCCCGCTCTGATGATCTTTCTGGTTAAACGGTAATCAGAACCCTATTCTGATGCCCGCTCCGATGATCTTTCTGGTTAAACGGTAATCAGAACCCTATTCTGATGCCCGCTCCGATGATCTTTCTGGTTAAACAGTAATCAGAACCCTATTCTGATGCCCGCTCCGATGATCTTTCTGGTTAAACGGTAATCAGAACCCTGTTCTGATGCCCGCTCCTATGATCTTTCTTACTAAACGGTAATCAGACGAATAAATCTATTTCCCTTTCTCCATGACAAGTCCTCTTAAACGGTAATCACATCAATCTTCAGCTACTTTTTCAGTCCTTTCCAGTAATCGTCCCTCTGGAACAGGTTGTCTGTCTTTGTACCATTGGAAAAGCCATATCGTAGCCGCGAGCCAGAAACCGCTCGCTAGATAGCCGCCAATGATATCACTTGGATAATGGACGCCTAGATAAATCCGGCTGATGCCGATGGCGAAAATCATGATGGCACTAAATAAGATTAACATCCACCGCCCTGGACGGTTAAAAATATGTCTCCAAAGTAAAAAAGTAAGGATCCCATAAACCGTGAAGGCATTCATCGCATGACCGCTTGGGAAGCTATAGCCGCTAATGTCAATTAAACGATGTAAATCCGGTCTTGCCCGTTGAAAGATTCCTTTTAAAAGATGATTTAAAATCGGTGATCCCGCAACTACGATGACAAACAAGATTAACTCTGAGCGATGATGTAAGACTTTAAATAGAAAGAAAATAATCAACAGGCAGAGCACAACGACTGCGGGTGTGGAGCCAATGAAGGTGAAAAACTCCATGATCTTTGTCAAGCGTTGATCCTCGTATCCTTGAACAATCCCAATAATCGACTGATCAAAATTCACAATTTTATCCGCTGATATTAAGAATGCCATTAGACCGAAACCTAATAATGAAATGAAACTGACAATCAGTGCAAGTGATAAATTCATGTGGAAGACTCCTATTTGGAATATACACATTAATGTCTCCAGTCATTTACAATCTCATGTACATTCTTAGGTACAATATCCCATTTTTAAGCTATTTCCTTATATTCTCGCGCTTTAAAGTCAATCATGAAGGAATGAAATAATGAAAACTGGAAGTGATACAGCATGGAACACAATCTTGGCAGTTATAACGATTACTGGTTTATTTTTTCAATTCTTATCGGGATTCTTTTTTCATATATTGCTTTAGATCTTCGGTGGAAAATAATTGTGTTTAAAGACTTTATGTACAATCTATGGCTATTGGGCTGTGCGATTGCGATGGGAATTGGGATCTGGACGATGCACTATGTTGGCATGCTTGCAATGGAAACGCCACATCCCATTTATTATGATAGTAGAATTGTTTTGCTCTCTTTGGTTATTTCTATTATTGGAACAGGGATTGCCTTCTTTCTGATGAAGTTAAACCATTTCCGGCTTCTCTTCTCTAGTATTTTTATGGGAAGTGGAATTGTTTGTATGCACTATCTCGGTGTTTGGGCGATGAAATTAAATTTTTTGATAAGCTTTAAGCTATCTATCGTCCTTCTGTCCATCTTAATTGCTTTTGTCGCCTCATTTGGCTCTTTATGGTTACTGTTTTTCTTTAATCATTGTCACTCGATGCATTTTAAATGGAGATTATTGAGCAGTGTCTTAATGGGGCTAGGAATGGCTTGTATGCATTATCTCGGGATGTGGGGAACGACTTTTCAAATGAAGTCAGATTCGTTAGCAGAGACGATCTATTCCGTTAATTCTGGTACATTAAGCTCTTTTATCAGTGTTCCGGCAACCATCGTTGTGATCATCATGTTACTGTCAAGTGGCTTCCTTGATAAGAAACTCCTTATAAAAATGCAGGATCTTAATGCGAGTGATAGAAAGTTAAGAGAGTCAGAGAAACTCTCTCTAGTGGGAGAACTCGCAGCAGGTGTGGCACATGAAATTAGGAATCCCTTAACCGCATTAAAGGGATTTACGCAAATGATAGATGAAAATACTGATAACAAGGCGAATAAGAGATATTTAAAGATTATGTATGATGAAATTAACCGGATTAATTTTATTGTTAGTGAATTTATGGTGCTTTCGAAACCACATATTGTCCATATCGGGTTAACCGATTTATCCAAAAGCATTCAGAATGTGATTGACCTGTTAAATACACATGCCATTATGAAAAATATTGAAATTCACCCGAAATTTGTGGGAGATTCCTTTATTTTAAATTGTGAAGAAAACCAAATAAAGCAAGTTTTAGCGAATATCATCAAGAATTCAATCGAAGCCATGCAAGAAGGCGGGAAAATTGAGATTCATTTGGAACAAAAAAATTCCTATTTCGTTATCAATGTATCAGACAATGGCATTGGAATTCCAGAAGAATCGATTCATTTAGTTGGTAAACCATTCTTCACCACTAAAACGGAAGGCACTGGACTCGGATTAATGGTGAGTAAAAAGATCATTCAAAACCATAAGGGTAAATTTGAAATTCAAAGCAACCCTGAAGATGGTACCACTGTTACCATCTCGTTACCAATTGAATTAAATCATTTAGAACAATTAAATATGATGAAAGAGGAAACTACTTTATCTCAGTCCTCTTAACGATATTATTGATTTTTAAAAATAATCATTCCGCAAATCATCGGGATAACCATGAGTAATCCAACCGTTAGAGTAGGTATATATAAGCGCGTGGCAAAGATTGCACCGAATTCACCAAGGACACCACCAATAAAAAAGGGAATTGCTGATTTTGTTTTATCCCCATCAGGCTTTGCGTGATACCAGGCATCCCATACGGTGTACGCATAAAATCCTGGATAAAATAATACATACTGAAAGTTGGCAGTTTCTAGGGCTTTTTGGTGAAAACCATTGAAGTCAAAATGGATAGCGGTATTAATTTTTCCAAATACATTATCATAGTGTTCTACGAATAGTAGAAAGACACCCTTTAGGAATTGTTGATTATAGATTTGTCCGAATCCAGGCATTAGCATGGAAAATAATGCAGCCATATTCCTCATGAAACTCTCCTTTGTTTTTGCTAATTGATTATAGGTTTTCCGGATATATGGAAATCACACAATATAAAAATCAACAAATATCGACATATTGTCGTAAAGAAAGCCCTCTATCCATTTGATAGAGGGCTGCTTTCATTATGCTACTTTATTGATATTTACTTTTTTGCCTTCCTGCATCCGCTTTTTATAATCTGCCGTTGCTGTGAACAGGACGTCTGTAGAGGAGTTAAGAGCTGTTTCAAACGAATCTTGTAAAACCCCAATGATAAAGCCAACGCCGACTACCTGCATCGCGACATCATTCGGGATTCCGAATAAGCTACATGCCAAAGGAATCAATAAAAGTGATCCACCGGCAACGCCTGAAGCTCCACATGCACACACAGCTGACAAAACGCTTAGGATGATTGCAGTCGGAATGTCCACTTCAATGCCTAATGTGTTAACCGCAGCCAGAGTTAAAACAGATATTGTCACTGCTGCACCAGCCATATTGACCGTTGCACCCAGCGGAATCGATACAGAATACGTATCTTTATCAAGGCCAAGTTTTTCACATAATTTCATGTTAACCGGAATGTTCGCCGCAGAGCTCCGTGTAAAGAACGCGGTGATCCCACTTTCCTTAATACACTGGATGACGAGTGGATACGGGTTTTGACGTAAACTGACGTATACAATTAGTGGATTGACAACGAAAGCCACAAATAGCATACAGCCAATCAAAACGACCAATAATTTCCCATAGCTTAAAAGTGATTCAAGTCCATTGGTTGTAATGGATTCGATCACAAGCCCCATGATACCAAATGGCGCAAACTTAATGACCCATGAAACCATTTTGGAGACAGCATCTGAAAAGTTCGTAATCAACGTTTTCGTAGAATCAGCAGCATTTTTTAATGCTAATCCAAGGACGATTGCCCATGCTAAAATCCCAATGTAATTCGCATTAAAAATCGCTTTTACTGGGTTATCGACAACATTCAATAATAATGTTTTAAGAACCTCGACCACACCGCCAGGAGCTGCTAAATCCTCCGCCCCCTTAGTAAGCGTAATACTGACAGGGAAAATAAAGCTGACGATTACAGCGATTAATCCTGCTAAGAACGTTCCTAATAAATAGAGGAAGATAATCGATTTCATGTTCGTTTGCTGACCACTTTTGTGATTGGCGATGGCGGACATGACTAAGAAAAGGACCAGTACAGGTGCAATTGCTTTTAACGCTCCAACAAATAAAGAGCCTAAAATGGTAACTGGTTTTGCTACCTCAGGGATGGTGACCGCGAGGATAATACCGATGATTAGTCCAATTGATATTTGTTTGACAAGACTGATTCGATTCCACTTGCTTAAAAAGTTTTTCATAGAAGTCCTCCCCCATTTGTTGAAGATAAGAATTATCTTCCGTTAAACTATCATTCTAATAGAATGTATTATAGAGAATATTTAGATATATTACAATAGCGTTATTATTATTTTCTATATAGTAAAAGTAAAAACCTCTTGATATATCCGCATAAAATGGCAGGAAAAATATTTCTATTAAAAAGTATCAATAAAAAAGAGAATCATGGTTATCCAATGATTCCCTACCTAATAATGAGTGGTATTTTTTAACTGTGTATTATCAATGTTATGCCTAATAGTAATCATCATCAAAGTACCTATAGATTTAGAGTACCTCCATCAATCACGATGGTTTCACCTGTAATAAAGGAAGACTCATCGGAAGCCAGGAATAGAATAGTATTTGCGATTTCTTCAGGCTGGCCAATTCGATTTAAGGCATTGGCTGTAGACAGGATCGGCCATTTTTTTGTTTGCTTCCAATCTTCTACCATATCTGTATCGATGATTCCGGGAGCAATCGCATTTACGCGGATATTCTTTTTGCCGAACTCTGTTGCTGCTGTTTTCGTAAGTGCAATAACACTGCTTTTTGATGCCGAATAAGCGGCTACCAGCTTTTGGCCTTTGATTCCTGCAATACTGGCTGTGTTAACAATCGAACCACCTGATTCCATCTTAGGAATTGCATATTTCATTCCAAGAAATACACCGGTTGTATTGATATCAAATACTTGCTGCCACTCTTCCAGCGAAACATCCGGTATTTTTTTCTCGTCACTTTTCACACCAGCATTGTTGATTAGAATGTCGATTTTGCCAAAAATATTAACCGCCCTTTGGACCATGTGCTCTACATCTTCAGCAACAGTCATATTCACACGGACAAAGGCTGCTTCCCCACCTTTTTCCTTAATCAGCTGTACAGTTTTGATCCCTGACTCTTCTCCTAAATCGGCAATTAGCACCTTTGCACCTTCTTTGGCAAATCTTACAGCAGTAGCTCGTCCTATACCGCCACCGCCCCCAGTAATGATCGCTACTTTATTCGCTAAACGCATCTAATCACCTTTTTCCTATTTTTATTCATACGACCCTTACCATGATGACACTCCCTTAGAGTAGTACAACGCATATTGAATTAAATTCGCTACGCTGTGATTCATCGTCGAGAATCTTTCATCATTTGTCTGCCCTTTAAAGTAACGCAGATAAATCTGTTGGGCAATTACGGCCAACTTAAAATACGCAAAAGTAAGATAAAAATGAATATTTGAAATATCGCGGCCGCTTTTGTTGGCATAATTTTCTAAAAATTCTTCACGTGTGAAGAATCCATCCATTGCTGTTATCGTTTGTTTACCTAACGTGTTTTTCAACTCTTCAGAGTCACCGTCTTCTACCCAATAACTTAGGGCAACGCCAACATCTGCTAGCGGATCACCAATTGTGGCCATTTCCCAATCAAATAAACCCGTCATCGCACAAAAATCATCGGAAAACATGGCATTATTTAATTTATAATCATAATGAATAATGGTGGGATTTGGGGAAACTGGAATATTCGTTTGCAGCCAAGTTGTCAGCTCATTAACACCAAAAATTTCTTCCGTTTTAGCGTTCTCATACCGCTTAATCCAGCCAGCGATTTGACGCTCCATAAATCCATTGGGACGAGAAATGTTTAATATTTCTGTTTTCGTATAATCGACCCGATGCAACTCTACTAATTTATCAACCATGATTTCTGAAATTCTTCGCCCAATAGCCCGATTATACGGAACATTAATAGGAAAGTCTTTATCTAACACGATACCTTTTCTTCTTTCCATGATAAAAAAAGGACTGCCAACGATAGAGTGGTCATCGGAAAAAATATACGGCTTTGGTACGGTTGGAAACAAGGGGTATAAATTGGACAAGATGGTATATTCCCGCTCCATATCATGGGCTTTCTTTGCAACAGGGCCATGTGGCGGCCTTCGTAACACCGCTTCCCACTCACCTATCCTTAATAAATAGGTCAAATTCGATTGACCAACACTAAATTGTTCAATTTCCAAATCACATGTTGGTGGATCCCCGACATTTACTTGAATAAATTTCAGGAGAGCCTCCTTATTGAGTTCTTCCCCTTTTCGAACCGCTATCGTATCACGAAAGGATACATTCATATATTTTTACTCCTTTCACTCAAATCTCTAAAGGGATTCAGGTAGTGGATAGGATAGCTCCCTTCCTCTACCTGAACATCTTCCTAGTCTCTTACTGGTTAACGGACGGTTGCAAATTCGGTATTTTGATATTTTTGAAGTTCTAATCTAGCAACTTGACGACGATGAACTTCATCAGGACCGTCTGCAATTCTTAACGTCCGAGCTTGGGCCCAGTGATAGGCAAGGGTGAAATCATCACTAACTCCTGCTCCACCGAATGCTTGAATGGCTCGGTCAATCACCCTTAGTGCCATATTTGGTGCAACCACTTTAATCATCGCAATCTCAGTCTTTGCTTCCTTATTTCCAACCGTGTCCATCATATAGGCTGCCTTTAAAGTCAATAAGCGCGCCTGCTCGATTTCAATTCGGGAATCGGCTATCCACTCTTGAACAACACCTTGTTCTGCAATTTTTTTACCAAAAGCAGTCCGGCTTTGAACACGCTTAGTAAGGTCCTCTAGGGCACGTTCTGCAAGACCAATTAATCTCATACAGTGATGAATTCGACCTGGTCCAAGACGCCCTTGGGCAATAGCAAATCCTTTCCCTTCTTCCCAAAGCATATTTTCAGCTGGCACTCGAACATTTTCATACACGATTTCTGCATGACCGTGAGGAGCATCATCATAGCCAAACACTGGTAAGATCCGTTCAATCTTAACGCCAGGAGTGTTTAACGGTACGAGAATCATAGATTGCTGTTCGTGCCTAGGAGCGGTTGGATCATTTTTCCCCATGACAATGGCAATCTTACAGCGTGGGTCTCCAGCTCCAGAGGACCACCATTTCCTCCCATTAATGACGTATTCATCGCCATCTCTGACAATACTGGTTTCAATATTCGTCGCATCACTGGAAGCTACATCCGGCTCTGTCATTGAGAAGCAGGAACGAATTTCACCTGCAAGAAGTGGTTCTAGCCATTGTTTTTTCTGCTGTACTGTTCCATAACGAACGAGAACTTCCATGTTTCCGGTATCTGGTGCATTACAATTAAATACTTCCGGTCCAATCACCGATCTGCCCATGATTTCACAGATTGGTGCATATTCCAAATTGGTTAGGCCGGCACCATATTCACTATCCGGTAAAAATAAATTCCAAAGTCCTTGATCTTTCGCCTTCTGTTTTAGTTCTTCCATTATGGAAGGAATATCAGACCAGCGCGTTTTCTGTTGATTTAACTGCTCATGATAAACCTTTTCATTTGGATAAACATACTCTTCCATAAAATTCATTACTTTTTTCTGCAAGTTTACTACTTTTTCAGAATACGAAAAATTCATCTTGGTCATCCCCTATCACAATTTTTAAAATTAAGGCAAAGCAACTAATTTCCCATACGTTTGACGATCAGCCAGCACATCCAATGCTGAAGGGACATCGTTAAAATCATACTCGCGGTAGATTAAAGGTTTAATTAAGCCTTGTTCGTAGAGACTCATTAGATCCTCATGGATTTCAATCACCTTATCCGGATTCAATCTCCGGAACAAGCCCCAATGGACGCCAACAATCGAATAGTTTTTGATTAACGCATGATTGGCCGGAGCATCTGGAATTCTGCCGCCTGCAAAACCGATGACCAATAGCCGTCCATCAAAAGCGATACATTTTCTTGATTTATCAAAAACATCGCCGCCCACTGGATCATAAATGACATCGGCTCCGCGTCCACCTGTTTCCTTTTTCACGATTGCAACAAAATCCTCTGTTAAATAATCAATCGCAATATCGGCTCCAAGTTCTTTACATAATTGAACCTTTTCAGGTCCGCCAGCGGTAGCAATTACTTTTGCTCCTCTTGCCTTGCCAAGCTGAATCGCTGCTGAGCCAACACCGCCAGCTCCAGCATGGACCAAAAGAACCTCTCCTTTTTGAATATTGGCACGGTGATATAAAGCATAGTAAGAGGTTTGATAGGTTATAAACATCGATGCCGCTTCACTAGCAGACATTGACTCTGAAATGACATAGACGGAATCTTCTGGAACACTAACCCATTCCGCTAATCCACCGTTTGGTAAAGGTGGAGTTGCGACAACACGCTGACCGGCCTTAAATCGGCTTCCTTCTCCTACGGCCCTAACGATTCCGGAAATTTCTGCTCCCGGCGTAAATGGAGTCGGAGGCTTTTCCTGATACTTTCCTTGGCAAAGTAAAATATCGAAAAAGTTTAGGGAGGAAGCTTCTACTTGAATTAATAATTTCCCATCTTCAAGAGAAGGAACCGTTAACTCCTTTAACTCCAGTACATCTTTTGGGTCTCCTAATTGATTAACAATCCAACTTTTCATCTTAACTTCCTCCTGAAAAAATTACTTTTTTATTTGTGGGCAAAAACAGGCTTTCTTTTTTCAATAAAGGCTGAAACCCCTTCTTTCACATCTTCGGTTAAAAAAACCTCCTCAAACAGCTCAGCTTCTCTTTCGATACCGGCCTGGAATTCCTTATCCGCCCCTTCGTCTACCGCTTTTTTAATCCGGGATAGTGCTTGTAGGGAATAGCCGCTTATTTTTTTGGCCATAGCCAGTGCTTCCTTCATTCCTTCTCCAGTGCCAACTACTTTATTCACTAATCCCATTCTTTCCGCTTGGTGAGCCGTAATCGGGTCGCCGACAAACATAAGTTCTTTCGCTTTTGCTTCTCCTACGATTCTAGGAAGGCGTTGTGTACCTCCGCCCCCTGGAAAAATTCCCAGTTTTATTTCCGGTAAGCCAAGCTGTGCGTGTTCTTCTGCAATTCTGATATCACAAGTGATCGCAAGCTCGCATCCTCCGCCAAAGGTTAACCCGTTTAAGACGGCAATCGTCGGTTTTGGCAGGAAATCGATTTGGTTAAAGACATCATGCTGCTTTAATACTCGTTCCTTCGTTCCTTTTTGACCAATCGATTGCGGGAATTCTTTAATATCAGCACCTGCCATAAATGCCCGGCTTCCCGCCCCAGTCAAAATGACAACGACAATATCGTTATCGATGGCGATTTCTTCAAAGATAGCTTTCAACTCGCTCATTACTTGTTTGCTTAAAACATTCAATGGTGGATTGTCGATGGTAACAGTAGCAATACGATCATTTTTTTCAAGCTTCACTAATTGATTATTCATTTATCCCTTCACCTCATCTACATACTAAATGGTTAGTATTTAATAAAAATGGAAACACTTTTAACCTTCGCGCTCAATAAGAGTGGCAATCCCTTGACCACCGCCAATGCACGCCGTAATAATGGCTCTTTGTTTGTTTGTTCTTTGTAATTCGTAGATGGCTTTTGTCATTAAGATTGCACCTGTTGCTCCAAGTGGATGGCCATGGGCTATCGCACCACCGTTTACATTCAATTTTTCCTCGTTAATCTCTAGCTCGCGGTTGCAGGCAATCACCTGAGAAGCAAATGCTTCGTTTATTTCTACTAAATCAATGTCTTCCAGCGTTAATCCTGTTCGATTTAATAGCTTTCTTGTTGCAGGCACAGGACCAATACCCATAATGTTTGGATCCACACCACTTACAGCATAGTCGCGCACAACGGCTAGAGGTGTTAATCCTAATTCAGCAGCCTTTTCACGAGACATCAGTACTAAAGCACTTGCTGCATCATTTAGACCTGAACTGCTTCCAGCTGTAACCGTTCCGTGTGGTAAAAAAGCTGGCGAAAGCTTTGCTAATCCATCTAATGTAGTGTTTGGTCTAGGATGTTCATCGACTGAAAAAGTAACGGGTTCGCCTTTTCTAACTGGAATTTGAATCGGAATGATTTGTTCATTAAAGAATCCCTTTTCCATAGCAGCCGCCATTCTTTGTTGGCTTCGATAGGAATAAGCATCTTGTTCTTCTCTAGTAATCTGATATTTTTTCACGAGATTCTCAGCAGTGATTCCCATTGGCGGGTCGCCAATTTCCATTGGTGAAAGCTGGGATTTACGGAAATTCGGTGGTACTTGACTATAGGCCTTCGTTGGGCGATCCATTAAATACGGCGCACGGCTCATACTTTCGGTACCACCGGCAACATAAATATCTCCTGCTCCTGCTCTAATGGCTTGCGCGGCTAAATTAACGGCATTGATTCCTGAACCACATTGGCGGTCAATCGTTAAGCCTGGAATCTCAAGGCTTAGACCCGTTTGTAATGCGGTTAACCTAGCGATGTTTCCACCACCGCTTAACACATTCCCAAAAATAACATCATCAATCTGGTTCGCATCTACTCCTGCTCTTTTTAGTGCTTCCTTAATGACAATTGCACCGAATTCATGTGCTTTTAAGCTTGCTAATGCCCCTCCTTGTCTCCCAATGGGAGTTCTCACTGCTGATACAATGACTGCATCTCTTTTCGACATTCATTTTTCCTCCCTATTATTATTAATTCACTTTTAACCTATTAAAATCCTGTAGGCCAATTGGCCAATCTTCTTTCACTCATCGATCCATTTTTCACAACCGCAAATTCTAATGTTTTGCAAAGAAACTTTCGGGTATCTCTTGGGTCAATGACATCATCAATAAGATGTTTTGCTGCTGCCTTGTATGGAGAACTATCAAAAGCCCACTTTTCAAGCAGCTCTTTTCGAACCTCTTTTGCATTTTCTATCCCTTGTAACTGCCGGCCATAAACAACATTGATTCCGACTTCGGGACCGGTGAAATTGATTTCAGCGGTTGGCCAAGCGACAACAAAGTCGGCTCCCATAGTCGGTCCGCACATGTTTCCATAGGCTGCACCGACACTTTTCCGAATAATGACCGATAATTTCGGGACGGTGGAATGAGCGAGCGCTTGGTTCCAAACCATTATTTTTGTTGGTATTTTCAGTTTTTCCGCCTCATTACTAATACGGAAACCAGGTGTATCATGAAGGAAGATCATTGGAATATTGAAGGAATCACACATACAGATGAAATCTGTGGCCTTATCGCATTCCTGAACTCCCGCTGCACCAGCGTATTTCATTGGCTGATTGGCGATAATCCCCACTGTTCTGCCGTTTAATCTTGCAAAAACCGTTAACAGTGCCGGACCAAATAGCTCTTTATACTCAAAAATATGACGATCATCGACGATTTCAGTGATGATTTTTTTCATATCATAGGCGCGATTGGTTTTGTTTGGTAAAATCTCTAATACGCGGTCGACCCTTCTGTATGGATCATCTTTCGTTTCTTTAATTGGCGTTTCATTAGTCGCATTTAACGGCATGAAACTAAAAAATTCTTTCATCTGGGCAATACAGTCTTCTTCTGTGCTTCCAAATGCGTCTGCCTGTCCTGTTTGATGAGCATGGACTTTCCAGCCCCCCAGATCTTCTGTTGATACTTCCTGACCAGTAGCCATTTCAATCATTCTTGGACCAGCAACCGCCATACAGGTTCCTTTGAGCTGGGTGACAAAATCTGAAGAAACAGCCATCCAGGTTGGTCCTCCAAAGCTATCTCCTAGGATACTTGTAATGGTAGGAACCTGCCGGCTATGTGTCAGCATTTCATTTGGAAAAAGCTTATCGCTAATGCCATCTGAACCCATGCCATCAGGCATCCTCAGCCCACCGCCTTCATGAAGGAAAAACATCGGTAAACCGCGTTTTAATGCGTATTCGTGGATGGTTTTCGCTTTTCGCATGTGGACTGCACCTTCTGTACCTGCAAAAACTGTTTTGTCACCTGCCTGCACTACAACCGGCCTGCCATCGACTTTGGCAATTCCGACAATTAGACCATCACCAGCACTTTTGTTCTCTAAGCCAGGGATGTCTGAATGGTTGAGCATACCAAATTCCATAAAGGAATCAGGATCAACTAGAAGGTCAATCCTTTCCCTGGCAGTATGAAATCCAGCATCATGCTGACGCTTAATTTTCTCGATACCTCCATTTAACAAGGCACGCTTTTTTCGATCGATTAAATCTTCGACGGATTCTTTTACGATATCCTTTTCTTGATCTATCACGTCAAACCCCCTTTCTTTCTGGTTCTTTTAACAGCCTCCTTAACACTTTCCCTGATCCTGTTGCAGGGAGCTTGTCAAGGTACTCTACAAATCTCGGATACTTATATGCAGCCATTTTTTCCTTCGCCCAAAGTATCATTTCCTCCTCAGAGATCTTTCCAACATAATCAGATTTTAAGACAATGAATGCCTTGACGCTCTCCCCTCTAATTGGATCAGGAACTCCTATTACAGCACTTTGAAGGATTCCTGGATGCTCATTAAGCAAGGCCTCCACATCCTCTGGGAAAACACTATAGCCTGAGCTTTTAATCATTTCTTTAATTCGCCCATGGAAATATAAATAGCCATCCTCATCCATGCTTCCGATGTCACCCGTATGGACCCATCCATCTCTTAATGTTTCAGCTGTTGCCTCAGGCCGATTTAAATAGCCTTTAAATACACCCGGATTTTTAAGGACAATTTCTCCTTTTTCACCCGGTGCAACTGGTTTGCCTGTTTCAAAATCTAGTATTTTCAGTTCCGTTTCATAGGTTGGAATCCCGCAGCTTCCCCACTTAATTTTGTCAACCGGCATAAAGGTATCGCAGGTATGTGTTTCGCTTAATCCAAAGGATGCTTCGTGCATAATACATCCGTTTGTTAGTTTTTTCCATTCATTTGCCAATTGTTCCGTAACAGGAATTCCAAAACTTGTAGCAGAATTGCGTTTTAATGAAGTCAAATCTCTCTTTTCTATTCCTGGTATATTTAGAATGGCCACATTCATTGGAGCGATACTATACCATGTCCTTATCTTATATTTTTCGATGGCTTCGACCGTTGTATCTGCGGCAAAGCGTGTTAATAGGACGCACTCTCCCCCGCTATAAACAGGGATATTCACTCCCATAACCATTCCTGCTATATGACATAATGGGGCAATCGATAGGAATGGTCCATCTGTGTCAAATTGATTCCCCTGTACCGTAGCAGCCGTTTTAAAAAGTGCACTTCCAAACGGTAACATCGCCGCTTTGGGTCTTCCTGTCGTTCCAGATGTAAAAACCATTAACCCGATATCGTTCCAAAGATCGATTTCAATATGATTTGTATATCGTTCATTTTCATTTAATAGATCTATGAAGTCATACGAATTATGAATATGCTGTTTTTCCAATCTTAATTCCTCTGGTAAAGGTAGCGCAGGTTCATCTGGTAGATATTCAGCATAATTCGTAGTCACTACAAATTCTATGGAAGGTGTTTTTGGGCGAACGGTATCTATTAGAGAATTTAGCTCCTGACCAACAACAACCGCTTTTATCTTTGCTTCATTTATCAAATACTCAAGCTCAGAATCTTTATACATCGGATTTAATGGGACTACAATGCCCCCTAGACGCTGAATTCCGTAATGGGCGATAATATACTGGGGACAGTTTTGCATAAATAAGGCAATTCTATCTCCTTTTTTAACTTCTTTTTCGACTAAGAATTGAGCAAATTTATCGACTGATTCATCCATCTCTTTCCAAGTCAAATTCCTCCCGTAAAAACAGTAGGCAATATGATTCGGTGTATCATTGGCATTTTGCTTGACATACTCATGCAGCGGCCGTTTGCCTAGTCGATAGGATAATGTTTTAGAGACTCCGCTTGGCCAGCTTTTTTGTAATAGTTCTTTCATTATTCTCCTGAACCTCCAAACTGAATATTGTGGCAATGGGCTAATTCCCTATATCTATGCTTGATAGAACCAAAAATGTTTTAGATTTCAGCGAAAGTGGTCTTATGAACCCTTCATAGAACCAAAAATCAAAAAGATTTTATCAGAAGTGGTCGTATGATCTTTTCATAGAACCAAATTGATTTAGATTTCAGCGAAAGTGGTCGTATAAACCTTTCATAGAACCAAAAATCATGGAGATTTCGCCAGAAGTGGTCGTATGAACACTTCATAGAACCAAAAATCATGGAGATTTCGCCAGAAGTGGTCGTATGAACCTTTCATAGAACCAAATTGATTTAGACTTCAGCGAAAGTGGTCGTATAAACCTTTCATAGAACCAAAAATCATGGAGATTTCGCCAGAAGTGGTCGTATGAACCCTTCATAGAACCAAAAATGATTTAGATTTCAGCGAAAGTGGTCGTATGAACTTTTCATAGAACCAAAAATCATGGAGATTTCGCCAAAAGTGGTCGTATGAACACTTCATAGAACCAAAAAATAAAAAGATTTTATCAGAAATGGTCGTATGATCTTTTCATAGAAAATCAATTTTATTTTGTAGGCTCTAATTTCAATTCAGCCATCAGTTCCTGACGTAACTTATATTTTTCAATTTTATTCGTTGGGGTTCTAGGTAATTCATAGACAAATCGAATATATTTTGGCCACATGTATTTAGGCAACTTATCCTTTACCCAATGATTCAACTCTTCTTCTTTCAATGCCGAATCTGTCCTCTTAACCACGTAAATGGCCACATCATCTTCGTCACCAACTTCTGCTGGTACCGGAAAAACGGCAGTAAGTTCAATGTCGGGATGTCCATTGATAATATCTTCCAATTGATAAGATGATATTTTTTCTCCCCGGCAGCGAATAACCCCACCAAGCCGGTCTACGAAATAGTAATTTCCGTCCTCTCCAAGGTATGCAGCATCACCAGTATGAAACCAGAGATTTCTAAATGATTTTACCGTTGATTCAGGTTTGTTTAAATATTCTGATAAAATGAGATGCGGCAAACGTGGACGTAAAGCAAGCTGTCCTACCTGTCCAATAGGAACCTCCAAATCATCATCGTCAAGAATAGTAATTTCAAAATATGCACGTGGGGATCCCATAAAGCCTTTCTTCAAATCCTGATCCCCATACACAATGGGAATATTATTTCGAATACATTGTTCGATGATTTCCTTTCTTGAGAGACCTTTATAAAGGATTGTCGGAGTCCCTGCACCCTCGTCTGTTTCTAAGATTATACTGCTCATTGGGTTTCCAGATTCTGTTTGGCCAAATCCTGCCGTTACAATATCGAATCCAAATCGCTTAGCGATTTCGTTATGATATTTTGGCAGTGGCTGCATATGAACCTTATTGAGCGTATTATGACGATCATTTTCACTCGGAGCTGCTTTCATTAACCAAGGAATCATTACATCCAGTAACGTAACCATTGTTGCTCCACTTTTTTCAATCCTTTTCCAAAATTGATTAGGACTGAATTTATCCCATTGAGCAACTGTACAGCCCTCATAGGCCGCCTTGGCTACATTAAAAAAAGCTCCTCCCACATGATAAAGTGGCAAATCATTATAAATGACATCTTCAGAGGACATCATTACTCTGCTGCCAATGGTATATCCATTTATCCAGCGATGTGATTGAACAACGCCTTTGGCTGGTCCAGTCGTACCTGATGTATATATGATATTGGCGGTATCCCAATAATGGATTTCCACCTCCAAATTATCTGTATCTCCTTGTAACAATCGTTTGAAGGAAATTTCATGGTAATTCGTATCCAGCGATAAATCAGCTATTTCTGCAATATAGTCGTGATCTCCGTCAATAGGATTATGGACGACTGTAGTTAATCCTTCCATTTCTGAAGCGATTTCATTTAATATAGGTACCATCGTCCGCTCTGTTATAAGCATTTTTGGCTGTGTATCCTTAATCTGATAGCTTAATAGCTTCCCACGATAATTGAAATTAATTGGACTAAACACGGCTCCGCATTTCCAAATCCCGAACATAACGAGCGTGGAAATGAAAGGATTCTTTAAAAAAACGGAAATTCGGTCTCCTTTCTGGATCCCTCTTGATTGAAGTGAATTTCCAATACTATTGGTGACTTGATGAAATTGTTGATAAGAAATATGTTTTTCATCTTCCCCGTAGTAAAGAAATGTTTTCTCTGGTGCTACATCTGCCCAGTAGGCTAGGCTCTTTGTAACGACCTCTTCTGGAAATGCCCCTTCCAATAATGGATTCAAGTTTCTTTCTCCTCCTTTATTATATTTAAGGTCTCATCCCATGACTTGAAGGCCCAAGCATTTGCGGGAGAAGCGCATATGCATCTTTTACCCATTCACATAAAAGCGGCCTAGTATCTCGAGGATCAATGATTTCTTCTATTCCGAATGCTTCTGCGGTCCGTATCGGAGACCTAACCGATTCCATCCTTTCAAGCAATTGTGTTAATAATTCCCCGGGATTTTCACTTGCTACAAGTTCGCGTCGGTAGGCAACCTGAACACCACCTTCTACTGGGAGGGAACCCCAATCCCCAGATGGCCATGCGTAGCGAAGATTTAATCCGTGACCATTTGACATTCCTGCTCCTCCGACACCAAAAACGCGGCGCATGATGATTTCAATCATTGGCACCTTCGCCTGGTAGATAGCGGCTATGGCACGCGCTCCTTTTCGTATCGTTCCCTTCAATTCATTCGGAAGTCCAATGACCATACCTGGCTGGTCAACAAGATTCACAATGGGCAAATGAAAGGTTTGACAAAGATCAACAAATCTTTCAATTTTTTCAGAGTTCTCCGCTGTCAGGCCGCCGCCATTCACATATGGATCTGAAGCTAATACCCCAACTGGATGACCATCGAGCCGAGCAAAACAGGTGAGTGTACCTCCGCCATAATAACGCCCCATCTCAAAGATGGATTCTTTATCAAAAATCAAAGGTAGTATTTCACGAATTTTATAAGGAGACCTTCTGTTTTTAGGAATGACAGAAATTAATCGCTCTTCTCTACGGTGTGGATCATCTTGACTTTCTTTTTTTTCTGGAAGCTGCCATATACTAGAAGGCAGATAGGACAAGAAAGTTCGGGTCTGCTCAAAGGCGTCCTCTTCTGAACTAGCCACATTATCGATGGCTCCACTTGTGCGATGAACTTGTATACCACCTAATTCTTCCTTAGATAAATCCTGTCCCATCCCGTATTTGACAACAGGAGGACCAGCGACAAATAATTGGGCTGTTTCTTCTACCATGACAGAAAAATGTGAAGCGACCACTCTAGCAGCGCCAAGCCCCGCTACAGAACCTAGACACAACGCGACGACAGGAACACGTTCCATATTGGCAACGACCAAATCCCAGGCAGGATTTACTGGAACATATGTATGACCCTGTGTGTCTAGAAATTTGACACTCCCGCCCCCGCCAGTACCATCAACGAGTCGGATGAGTGGCAACTGTAGATCATGGGCCAAACGCTCTGCATAGATTTGTTTTCCCATAATCGCTCCGTCAGCTGCGCCTCCGCGAACGGTAAAGTCATCGCCGCCGACGACCACCTTTCTCCCGTTAATCCGTCCTGTTCCAATAATAAAGTTCGCTGGGGTAAACTCGATTAATTCCCCATTTTCATTGTATTTTGCTTTTCCTGCAATCGCACCGGTTTCATGAAAGGTATCGTCATCTAATAAACTAGCAATCCTTTCTCTGACTGTTAGTTTTCCTCTAGATTTATGTTTTGCAACTCGTTCTTCGCCACCCATTTGTTTGGCTAACTCTTCACGCCTTCGGATTTCTTTTATTTCGGTTTCCCAGGTCATATCGCGACTCCTCTCTTTTTGATGCTCACATTTCAAATTTATCCGTGATAAAAACAGGCTACCCATCTGCCTTCAGCTACCTGTTCAAGCGGTGGTTCTTCTCTTCTGCAACGTTCATCTGCAAGTGGGCAGCGAGTATGAAATCTGCATCCCACCGGCGGGTTTGCTGGACTTGGAATATCTCCTTTTAAGATGATACGCTCCCGGTCACGAATCGTTGGGTCAGGCTCGGGGACGGCAGAAATCAATGCTTCCGTATAAGGGTGAAGCGGATGCTCAAATAGCGCATCAGTTTCTGAAATTTCCATGACCTTTCCTAAATACATCACGACTATCCGATCACTAATGTGCTTTACCGCTTGCAATCCGTGAGCAATAAAAATATAGGATAGACCCATTTCTTCCTGGATATCCTTTAAGAGGTTTAAAATTTGTGCTTGAATCGAGACATCTAATGCCGAAACAGGTTCATCGCAAACAACCAGCCTAGGATTCAGGGCTAATGCTCTTGCGATCCCGATGCGCTGACGCTGTCCTCCAGAAAATTCCTCTGGAAAACGACTTCCATGTGCAGATGTCAGTCCTACTTTCTCAAGTAGTTCATCCACACGCTTTTTCCTTTCCATTTTCGTCCCAATTTTATGAAGTACCAGTGGTTCAGCGATAATATCGAATACCGTCATCCTTGGATTCAGAGAGGAATAAGGGTCCTGAAAGACCATTTGAATTTTTTTCCCCAAATCCTTTTTTTTCTGACCATTGGTTAGTGAGGTTCCTTCAAAAATCAATTTGCCTTCCGTCGGTTCTAATAGGCCGACAACCATTCTTCCAAGTGTCGATTTTCCGCAGCCTGACTCACCAACAAGTCCAACCGTTTCACCAGGAAGTACATCAAGACTGAAACCATCTACGGCTTTTAACCATTTATCCTTCTTACCAAATAAACCGCTCCCAACAGGATAATATTTTTTCACGTCCTTAATGGATATCAATGGTTCAGGCATGTACGCTCACCTCTTCTGATTGCTGATCTACGAGATTCCAACAAGCAGCCCTTTTCTCGCCGCCAAGGTTAGTAAGCAATGGTGAATGATGAAGACATTTTTCGGTTGCACTGTTGCAGCGTGAATAAAAGTTACAACCCATTGGAAGTTCGAGCGGGTTTGGCACGGCTCCGGGAATCGTATGAAGATATTTTTCCGAAGAACCTCTCAGCTTTGGTACACTAGCCAATAACCCTTTTGTATAAGGATGTTGTGGGTTTTGGAAAAGCGAGTGGACATCCCCTTCTTCAACGATTTCTCCACAGTACATGACAAGAACACGATCCGCCATCTCTGCTACTACTCCTAAATCGTGAGTAATCATGAGAATCGAAACATTTGTCTCTTGTTGCAGCTGACGCATAGCGTTTAAAATCTGAGCTTGAATGGTCACATCCAGTGCTGTTGTCGGTTCATCAGCAATGAGTAATGATGGATTGCAAGAAAGGGCAATGGCAATCATGATTCTTTGTCTCATCCCGCCAGATAGCTGATGTGGATAGTCGTTCAGTCTGCTTTTAGGATCCGGAATTCCGACCTTAGTTAGCAACTGGATAACGGTTTCCTTCGCCTTTTTATAACTGATTCCCTGATGAATATGAATCGATTCAGCAATTTGCTTACCGATTGGATGAAGCGGATTGAGGGAGGCCATGGGGTCCTGGAAAATCATTGAGATTTCATTGCCACGTATCTTCTTCAATTGCCTCTTTTTCATCCGAAGCATGTTTTCACCTTTATAGGAAATGACACTATCTTTTCCATACTTAATCGATGGAGCATTTAATCCCATAATGGACAGAGCTGTCACACTTTTCCCGCTCCCCGATTCTCCCACTAAAGCCACAATCTCACCTTTTCCTATCGAAAAAGAAATATGGTTTACCGGTTTTATTTCTCCCTTTGACGTTGGGATATATGAAGTAAGATTTTTGACTTTTAAAACGGGTTCTCTCAATTCAATACCCCCTACGTTCTTTTTATTTTCGGATCAATGGCAACGCGGAGTCCATCGCCAAAAAAGTTTCCAGCTAAAACGGAAATGAGGATGGCAACACCAGGGAATACCATCAATAACGGATTGACAAAAATCAAACTGTACGCCTGTTGAAGCATGCCGCCCCAGCTGACCTGAGGAGATTGTGCCCCCATCCCAAGAAAGCTTAGGGAAGCTTCTACGATGATGGCCAAACTGAAGCTAAAGGAGGCCTGAACGATGATCGGCGATAAAATATTAGGGAGGATATGTTTCACCATGATCCACATTGGTCCTGCACCTGAGATTTTCGCTGCTTCTACATAAGGCTCGCGTCTTACCTGAAGCGTTTGCCCTCGTGCTAACCGAGCAAATTGCGGGGTGAAAATAATCCCGATCGCGATCATGGCATTCCACAGACTAACACCTAGTGCTCCTGTAATCCCTAATGCAAGGAGAATGGCAGGAAAGGATAAAATAGCATCTACGATTCTCATAAATAGGTCATCCACAATACCCCCAAGATACCCGGAGATAATTCCTAATGGTACACCGACCACAAGAGGAATGAGAATCGCTACAAGACCCGCTTGTAATGCGGCTTGTGCTCCTATAAGTACCCGTGAGAACACATCCCTGCCCAATTCATCCGTTCCAAACCAATGCATTCCATTTGGTGCCAACATGATATTATTTAAATCCTGTGCATCAGGATCAAAGGGTACAATCAACGACGCAAATAGGGCTAAAAGCACTAAAATAATCAGATATAGCATGCTGATGAACGCTAGACGTTCCTTCATAAGTCGTTGGAATACCAAACGAAACTGCATCTTGAGGCCTCCTTCTTAATTAAATTCAATTCTTGGATCTAAAACGCTATAAACAACATCGGTCACAAAATTGATAATGAGAACCATTACGACCATTACCAGGACAACACCTTGAAGCATCGGAAAATCTCTTTGTAAGATGGAATTCACCGCTAACTGCCCCATGCCAGGAATTGCGAATACGGTTTCGATAACCACGGTTGCCCCAAGCATATTGCCAAATAAAAGCCCAACCGTTGTAATAACAGGAAGTAAAGAATTTCTTAATGCATGCTTCCAGATAACTAGCCAACGCAATAGACCTTTTGAATAGGCAGTTCGAATATAGTCTGTATCTAGAACTTCCAACAAGGAGGACCTGAGTTGTCGAGTAATCTGAGCAGCCCCAAATGCTCCTAAACAAATGGCTGGAAGGATGGTCATTTGGATAAAACCACTTGGACTATCAAAGAAGCTGGTAAATCCTGTAGCTGGAAGCCAGCCAAGATTTACACTAAAAATGACGATCAAGAGCATTGCCAGCCAAAAATTTGGAATCGCGGTCCCTAATGTCCCTATAAATCTTGCAAGATAATCCATCCAACTATTGGGTTTAAGGATAGAAGCAATCGCAAAAATCATTCCAAAAACAAAGGAAAGTAGAATAACGGCAAGTACAAGCTGAAATGTTACACCAAACCTTGTTAAAATGGCATCACTCACAATTTCCCCAGTAAAGAGTGAACGCCCTAAATCACCTTGAATCGCGTTGACAAGCCAGTTCCAATATTGAATCATTATCGGTTGATCCAAGCCCAGTTGACTTCGCAACTGAGCCAGTTTTTCTTCTGTAGCATTATCCCCAAGTAGAGCAAGTGCAGGATCACCCGGAATGATTAGAATAAGGGAAAAGACAATCAGAGTTGTTACGATAAGCATGGGTATTACATACATCAAGCGTCGTAGCAAAAATTTAAAAAACATTGGTCTCTCCCCTCATTTCATCTTTTTATTGATCTAGCCATAGGTAGGAAAATTTCGGTTTACCCAGTAAAGTTCCTTCAAATCCTTTAACCTGAGTTTTCATTGCTCCTGTTACGGGAGTAAATACAATTGGAACGGTCAAAGCTTCGTCTAAAATAGCCATTTCATTGATTTTTCCATATAATTCCTTACGTTCCTCCTGATCATAGGACGCAGCAGCTTGTGCAACCAAGGCTTCCTTCTCAGGCGTGGTCTCGCCACCAGCATTATAGAAACCGCTTCCACTCAATAGCAAATTGACTGTCTGCTGAGGATCAGGTCTACCAGTCCAAGATGTTAGATTTGCAGGAATTTGTTTTTCATTAAAATATAAGGCAACCCCTTTTGTCAGTTCCATTGTCTGGATCTGGATGTCGAAACCAGCTTCTTTCGCCTGGCCACGAATCGCTTCAGCCACTCGTTGATATTCCGCTATCGTAGGGACAAACATATCAAATTTAACCGTATCTAATCCGATACTCTTTAATAGTTCCTTTGATTTAGCCGGATCATATTTAATTTTCATATCAGGATTGGATGCCCAATAATCCTTGGGGAATGCCTGGTATGCTGGTTCGCCATTACCTAAGTAAATAGCTTTAACAATAGCCTCCCTATCAATTGAATGTAAGAAAGCTTGTCTCACTTCCTTCTTATCGAAAGGTGCCATTTTCGTATTCAAGTAAATATTGTGGAAATAAACTCTCATTTTTGTATCTAATGTTATACTTTTATCATTTTTCAAGACTTGGAGATTATTAGCAGAGACATTCCAGTAAAAGTCTAATTGTGAGGATTTGAATGCGTTTAGGCGGGTATTTTCATCAGGCATGATTTTTGCAGTAATGCTATCGAGATATGGAAGCCCTTTCTGCCAATAATTTTCATAGGCTTGGAACTTGATTTCCCCATTACGAACCCACTCAACAAACTTAAATGGGCCTGCTCCAACTGGATTTTGGGCAAAATCTACTCCTAATTTCTCAACGGCTGTCGGTGAAACCATCATTCCTGTACGATCTGAAAGTGCGAGAATAATAGAAGAGTCTGGCTGTTTGAGGTTTAATTTTACGGTATATTGATCGACCACTTCTACCGATTCCACGTTTACTAAATCTGAAACTTTAGATACCTCAGAATTAGCACGATCCAAATTGAATTTAACGGCTTCCGCGTCTAAAGCTGTACCATCATGGAAGGTTACACCTTCTTGCAAGTGAAGAATAATCGTTTTATCATCAGGGGTTTCCCAAGATTTTGCTAGTCCTGGCTTTGGCTCTAAGTTACTATTGTAACTAATCAATGTGTCATAAACTGGATAAAGTAAAGCGTGATCATTCCCTGAGTTCCCTAAAATAGGGTCATAGTTACTAATGTCGGAATCATAGCCGATTACAAGATCTCCGCCTTTTTTAGGATCTCCCGCATTTTGGGTTCCTTCAGAGGCTTGATTGTTTGACACTGTGTTTTTCTGAGAGCAACCTGCCATAACCAATAGTATTGATAAGGTAAAAAGACTAACGAACCTACTAACCTTTTTCATGGAAAGCCTCCTATGATTGATTAAATTATTTATAGGACTTTTTACTCCAGTTCCAGAATAACGTCCCCTTCATTAACAAAATCGCCTTCATTCACTTTTATTTCCTTGATGATGGCTTGTGTCTCAACGGCGATAGGGATCTCCATTTTCATAGATTCAAGGATTACAACTTCTACATCAGACTCCACTCGGTCACCTGGTTTGACTAAAACTTTATAGACATTGCCCGCCATCGATGATAATAATTTACTCATTCCTCTATCTCCCCTCGTATTTTATAAAAACACAATAAAACGCTTTCAATTTATTTGGTATCCACCACCTTATTCGGAATTTTTAAAATATTCGTATTTACAAAAATAATACTAGATTGGTAAAATTACAGCAATGTCGATATGAATATTCTCATCTTAAATTCGATGTGAATTTTCACACTGAGGAGTATGTAAACATGAAAAACCTATTAATGATGCGGTCGTTATTGAAAAAGAAGTTATCAATACATGATTTTCAGATTTGGTTGTATAGTCCATTTGACCATGAATGGAAATTAATAGAACTGCAACAAAATCCACTACCTGAATCTTTAATAGAAAAATCTACATTCCCTTTAGATTATCAAAACTATTACTTATTTGATTTTCCTGAAAACTACAAAGTGGCGATTAATTTTAAAAAACAAAAGCCTATATTAGCAAAGGAAGATATGGATCTTCTGTATTATCTTTTGTATCCTGTTTATTCTGACCTTGCAACAAAAAGTAAAGAGATTAAATTGAATAAACTGATAGAAGGAGTCCAAAATATTACATCTACACTGGATATAGATGAACTCTTGCAGAATATGCTCGATAATGTGGCAGCTGTTATTCCAGAGGCAGACGTGTCATCTTTATGGTTATATAGTCCATCGATTGATCGGTTAATTTGCAGGGCTTATAAGGGATGGAATAAAACAATTGAGAAAGTTCGATTTAAAATTGGAGAATCTGCTTGCGGGCAGACTTATATCGATGGAAAACCAAGAATTTTTGCCACCTCTTTGCATGTAAAGGAATCCCTTAAGGGTACTTCTCCTGAAAATTTAAATTATCTCAAACTAGCATTCCCCTATTCAAAAGTCTTTGCATATGTGACGGTGCCTGTCAGTTTTCGAAATGAAGTCATGGGTGTTCTAAGTATTCAAATAGGGAAGCGAGTCCCCCACATCGCAAAATGGGATTTGCAAATCCTTAAAGGTTTATCCGCGCAAATAGCGATTGCCATTGAAAATGCACGATTATTTTCTGAAATTAATCGAAAAAATCTTGTCTTGGTGAAGCAAAATGAAGTGCATAGTACTTTGACACAGCTCTCCATTCAAAATAAGGGGATCGAGACGATAACGATGGAGCTGGATCGAATGCTGGGATTGCCTGTTACGTTCGTTGATTTTTATGAAAATAAATACTATCAGACCAATAAGATGAAACAGCCGATTTTAAGTATGGATGAAATTTCAAAGATATGTGGCGACAAAAACGAATCCATGTATGTGGATGTTATAGATAATGATAAAAAATCAATGTTTATTTATCCAATTCTTGTGAATCAGATCAGTTATGCTTGTATTGTAGTTCATGTTCCAAGGCAATTAACCCAGATGGAACAGGTCATTGTCGAAAGAGGCGGATCTGTATTAGCTCTGGAACTTGCTAAACGGCAGCTGCTCAATGAGGTGCATAATAAAAAAATCCATGATTTTTATAATGATCTATTGAAACAAGAGAATCCTGAGCTTCTTTATCTAGAGGGGCTTGAACATGGCATTCTTTTAAAAAATAATCTTTTCATTATTAAAGTTGAATTACCAAATCATAATGACCTTCAAACACTCAATACGACCGTTCATCGTTTTGTTGCCCGCATGAATAATCGATTTCAAGAAGAGGAAAAAATTATTTTCGGCAATCACAACAAGGTAACCATCCTTTTTTCCGTCCATCATCCTTCGAATCGAGAAAGGATCATTAAGAAATTAAATTCGCTTTTAACGGAGTGGGAGCTTAATGATGGCCAAAAACTGTATGCCGGAATTGGGATGATGTATAAAGGGATTGAATCTATTAAGAAGATGGATACCGAGGCAAACAAAGCATTAACTTATCTTTCCTCGCGCAAGCGTTCTGGTTCCATTCAGTTTTCTGAAATAGGAATAAATCGACTTTTCTTAAATCTATCGAATGAGGAGGTAGATGAGTTCCTTCAGGAAATCTTTTCTCCATTAGCAACACAAGGGTTACGCAATAGCGAACTTGAACAAACGCTACTTTCTTATATTAAATGTAATCGGAATGCAGCAAAAACTGCTGAGGATCTCCATATTCATATCAATACCCTTTATCAAAGAATTAGAAAAATCGAAGAAGCACTTGAAATCTCATTAGAAAAGCCTGAAGATCTATTAAAAATGCAGCTAGCGTATCATCTTAGGGGAACTTTAGAGTAAAAGGAAAAAACTCATTTGCAAATCAAAGTGCAAATGAGTTTTTGAATTAGGCTGTTTTAGCTAACTTTTTTGTTTTTCCTATCTACCATTCACATTAGTGTTTCTGCACTTAGTAGGATTGATTTATTAGGTTTAATTGGTATTTATACGTGACCTCTGATGACCGTGCCCATGTTTTTTCTTGTACAACGGGAAACAGATGTCTTCTCTGATGCCCGCGCACGTGCTTTTTCTTTTACTACGGGAATCAGATCTCTTCTCTGATGCCCACTCACATTCTTTTTCTTGTGAAACGGGAATCATATGCCTTATCTGATGCTCGTCCACGTGCTTTTTCTTGTGAAACGGGCATCAGATCTCTTCTCTGATGCCCGCCCACATGCTTTTTCTTGTAAAACGGGCTTTAGATCTCTTCTCTGATGCCCGCCCACATGCTTTTTCTTGTGAAACGGGAATCAGATCTCTTCTCTGATGCCCATTCACATGCTTTTACCTGTGAAACGGGAATCAGATGTCTTCTCTGATGCCCGTGCAAATGCTTTTTCTTGTGAAACGGAAATCAGATTTCATCTCTGATGCCCGTCCACCTGCTTTTACTTGTGAAACGGGAATCAGATCTCTTCTCTGATGCCCATGCACGTGCTTTTCCTTGTACAACGGGAATCACTTGGTGCGCTCTCCAAAAACGTGATATTTTTTGCATTTATCAGGTCACTCCACAAGAAATAGTGATAACAAATTTCTTTTAGAAAAGAGCCTTGTATTATAAAAGTTATCTATTTTGCTCCAGGGATTGATATACTGCCATCATATCGCGTTTATTCAACTCACGTATGCGATTGAAAATCGGAATATCCCGAACAGCTTCAGTCAATATACTTTCTTCTACAACGTCCTTTACTTTGCCTGTCAGCCAGGTTTCCACATCCACCCCATCAACGAATTCCTTACGTCCTTCGTCATTGATCCCACTGGCATGACAGTTCACACAAGGGATCGATAATTTATTCACTCCATCGTGCAAACCGTCTTCAGAAATGACTTTCTTCCCATTACAGAAAGGACATGGGTGCTTGGCTTTGATTTTATTAATCTGGGTGACAATTTTTTTATAACCAAACGCTTCGTATACATACGTTAATTTTTTATATTTGCCATTGGTGAAATACTTGTCGATGATGGTTTCACGTGTTTCAGTAATGGCAGGGAAATCACAGATGGTCACACGATTTTTGCTGCTAATCGCTTCCATGTGGCCATTTATCTCTTTCCAAAATGGCTGGGCATTTTGCAAGACAATCTCGTAGCCAGCAAAGCTTGCCAGCTCCAATTCCAGCAATTTCAAACGAACTTGCGTTTCCCGTGGTAGCAGTGAAACTTCCTCTGTTAGGACCATTTCGCCGCCAACCATGTTCTTCAGTTTCACAAGTTCAGGTAGTTCCCCTACCACTTTTATTACAAGATTAACTGGCATTTGAATGATATCGCGAATATCGGTTTCACCGAATTTCAGCTTTTTATGATGATTAAGCACAGTACCCTCACAGACAGGACAGGTAATCATCTTTTTTGACTCTTTCATCTTTTCTTTAATGATCGATTTCGAAATAAACATATAGCGCCCAATGATTAAATTAAATCCTTCCCATGTTCTGGATGCCTTGCCAGCTTTATCATAAAAGGATTTTTCCCAATAGCCATACAAAAAGGTGTGTTTCTCGGCTTCGGTCATTTCATTATAGCTTTTACTAATATCTAGGCCAAGCTCATTCTTGATCTCATCAAAGAGGAATTGCAGCTTTGGATATTGATACCATTTTAAAACCTCCATCACGTCTGGATGTAATAATCCATCCCAGAATGGCACGGTCTTGTCTTGTATAACGACATCGAAATCAAAGGTTTCAATCACTCGGCGGCCGTTACAGCTCGGACAATGGTTATCTTGATGGTAAAAATCAAAGCTTCTCGTATCTTTATTGGTCGGATGGGCCGCAACAATATGGTTGATCAGTCCGCCAATTTCATAAAGAAAGCTATATTGGCTATATAAATGTCTTTCGAGATCAATTGCGATAACAGGGGCGATGGTGTCGGATTCATATTCCCCATAAATCAGACGAGCCATGGAGGATAAGCTCTTTAAGATTCCGCCTTTATAGATGTTCTCTGCTTTTTTAAAATAGTCCAAATGATTTTCTTCTAAATAGTGTATCCCGGTTTGTCGTTTAAGTGTAGAGGAAATATGCGTTGAAGCTGACTCCTCTTCCCTATTTTTATTGTGATAGTAATCCTCATGGGAGACAACGTCCAAATGCTGTACTGGTTCTGGCTTCCTTTTCCCAAAATCAACAATGTAATCAGAGCTTTCGAGCATATAAGCATTATGTTCAATCATCAAGATCGAGACCGATTCATCCTGTAAAATAACCCTGATACTATCGATAAATTGGTTTAATATATTTTGAGACAACCCTTTGGAAGGCTCATCAAAAATAAACAACGTATGCGGGTTTCTAGTATTTGAGAATAACTCAGAAACTAAATGAACACATTGAAACTCACCCGTTGATAGTGTTTGTGTTTTCCGTTCCAAAGTCAAATATCCCAAACCAAGCTTTATCAATAAGCTCAAGCGTTTATGGGCAATATCTTCGTTTGGAAGTTCCTCAATAATATCTTCAATTGAACGCCCGAAAATATCGTCAATCTCATCCTCATATTTTCTAAGTTTCCTTTTAATATCCAGAAAGGTCGCAACGGTTGACCGGCTGGTAATCGATTGATTCCGGTCCTGTCCGACCATTACCAGTTTATCTTTCGGATAGCGCTTAATAAAATCTTTGGCCATACACTCATTGACAAGTGTCGATTTTCCGCAGCCAGATTCCCCAGTAAAGGTAACCAATCTATTTTTAGGAATCTGAATCTCTTCGATTTGTATATTGCGTAAATAGAGTTCTTGAAATTGATAGCATTCAGATGTCTCGGCAGGATTACGTTCCCAAATAATCGGTTTTGGCCGCGGGGACTCTTCAACAATTTTCCCGCCATATTTCCCACTTCCAGGACCAAAGAACAACTGATCATCAGCAGCATCAAGAACCGTATCTGAATGGTCAATCAGCCAAATTTGGTTTTTATAGCCTAATTGTTTAATTTGCTCGAGAATTTTTAATAGGGTCTCGTGATCGAGTCCGACAGAGATTTCATCAATGATGATCACCGTATTTTCACTAGCAGCCATGAATTCCGCTAAGTAAAGGCGAGTGACCTCCCCGCCTGACAGCGTTCCCATTATTCGATTGATGGTTAAGTAACCTATGTTCATGTTGATGATATTTTGGAGAATATGCTGTTTTTCTTCACTAATATGTAATTCTGTTGCTAGAGAAAAAATCGTTTCAATACTTAAGTTATTGATATCGGAAATACTATGAGATTTTCCAAGTAACTCGAGCTTATATTGCTCCACCTCTTGGCTATAGCGCTGGCCATGGCATTTTTTACATTCCACATTCTTTGTGGTCCCACGGCCTTTACACTCGGGACACCAGCCGAGGGCATTATTAAAGGAAAATGTTTCAGGTGAAAGATGGAATTTCTCGGCTAGCATAACACGAATCTCTTTGAAAACACCTGTATGAGTGCCAATGGTAGAACGGGGATTGGACGAGATGGAGGATTTTCCAAGAAACAACACGAGCGGCATATCTTCCATTTTGATCGCACTGAAATTGGTCTCCATAATATTGGAAAACAAATACTGGTATTCTGCTTTTGGCAATAAGGAAACAAGTCGCTTTTTCGATTCTTCCCCAATCGTTTGGCAAAAAGTAGTTTTTCCCGATCCCGATAAACCAGCGATTCCTAACGATTTATCCCCAGGAAGCGAGGTGTCCAATTTGTTAATATTGTTGGCAATTAATTGTTTTATTTTCAACGTAATAACCTCACAATTCGCAAAATTATGCCTTCCCATCGTAGCATAATTTTTATAGATAGTGAAATGAGAGAAAGAATTCTTCCATTTTATTATTTAAAGCATAGTAAAATGTGGTAAATTTTAATCATACAGGAAGGATGTGGTCATAATGGGTAGATATTCCATTAGTGAGTTTATTAAGCAAACGGAGCAAAAGGATAAGGGTGAAGGATTCTTTGAATTAGAGACACCTAGGATGCTAGAGGTAAATTTAGACGGGCAGGTTTGGGCGAAAGCGGGATCGATGGTAGCCTATCACGGGCAAATAAAATTTACTCGTGAAGGCTTATTAGAGCATGGGCTCGGAACCGCATTCAAAAAGGCTTTTACCGGCGAAGGTGCCTCTCTCATGAAAGCGAACGGGAAAGGAAAATTATATCTAGCGGACAGCGGCAAGAAGATTATTATCCTCAATTTAGAAAATGATTCCATTTATATTAATGGCAATGATTTGCTCGCCTTTGAATCTAGCATTAAATGGGATATTAAGTTAATGAAGAAAATTGCCGGAATGATGGCCGGCGGCTTGTTTAATGTTCGCTGTGAAGGAACTGGGATGATCGCTTTTACCTCGCATTACGAACCGCTTACGTTAAGGGTGACGCCTAGTGCCCCTGTGTGTACGGATCCCAATGCCACAATTGCTTGGTCTGGGAATCTGCAGCCTGAATTTCAGACCGATATCAGCTTTAAAACCTTCATCGGTAGAGGTAGCGGTGAGTCGATTCAAATGAAATTCCAGGGCGACGGCTTTGTTGTCATTCAACCATACGAAGAGGTTTATTTGAAGGCAAAACAATCATAATCTAAGACGATCATAGGGATTGCAATTTCGTTTGCGATCCCTCTTCTTCTCTTACCTCAAAATGAAAACATCCTCCTCATTGCTCGAAAATTACCATAATCTTCACATTCCTCCTAAGTTTTTTAAGTCTAGTAAATTTATAATAATGAGTGAATAGTTTCACAAAATATTTGTATGGGGGAATAAACATGAAGTTTGAAAATTTATTCAATCCGATCAAAATCCGTGGAATGGAATTGAACAACCGGGTGGTTTTTCCAGCGATGGCCACTAACTTAATCTCAGATGGCGGCTTTGTTACCGATAAACTGATTCATTATCATGTTGCCAGAGCTTTAGGTGGGAATGGTCTAAATATTACGGAAGCCGCTTCTGTTCATACTCCCTCAGCCCCGAAAAACTTTCTATCGATTCATGATGACAGTTTTTTACCAGGACTCAAGAAATTCAACAAAGCCATTCATGATGTTGGTGGTAAGTCCTGTGTGCAATTATGGCAAGGCGGTATGGTTGCTACTGGGGCTGATTCCAATGCGCAGTGTATTATGCCTAGTGAAATAAAATTAGCTGATGCAGTTATACCAGGAGCCTCCATCGAAACGATTCATGAGGTGGTACAAGCCTTCGGGACTGCAGCTAGACGTGCCGTTGAGGCTGGTTTTGATTGTATCGAATTTCATGCTGCTCATGGCTATTCCCCCCATTCCTTCTTGAGTGCGGCAATGAATAAGCGAAGCGATGAATATGGTGGCTCTCTAGCAAATCGTGCGAGATATTCGCTAGAATGTATTGAAGCAATCCGTCAGAATATCCCTGAGGAAATGCCGATTCTCATGCGCATTGTTGCCCAGGATGATTATGTCGATAACGGACTTTCCATTGAAGATATCATAGAATTCTCTAAAATGGCAAAAGCGGTTGGCGTGGATGCATTAGACGTTTCTCGTGGCAACTCCTGGAGTGCAGCGGTGAAATATGAAGTTCCCCCTATCGATTTGCCAAAAGGCTTTAATGTTGATAATGCCGCAAGAATTAAGAAAGAAACTGGAATGATAACCATTGCGGTTGGAAGAATCAATGAGCCACAGCAGGCAGAAGATATTCTTGCAAGTGGAAAAACCGACATGGTCGTGATCGGCCGTGGGCAATTGGCTGATCCAGATTTTTGTAATAAGGCTCGTGCTGGTGCTGAAGAAAGCATTATTTCTTGTGTGGGCTGTAATCAAGGCTGTGTAGATCGCTACACGCTCCCACTTTTGTACCCTCACCTATCATGCATGCGCAATCCTGCATTAGGGCGTGAACAGGAATTTACGATCGTGAAAACAGAGCAGCCTAAAAAGGTGCTCGTGGCTGGCGGTGGTTTAGCTGGGATTGAAGCCTCCATCTTACTCAAAGAAAGAGGTCATGAACCAATACTTTGTGAAAAATCTGACCAGTTAGGCGGGCAATTTATCTTGGCTGGAGCTGCACCTCGCAAACGTGAAATGCTTGAGGCAGCGATTTCACGTGGCAATCAGGCTAGACAGGCGGAGGTTGACATTCGTCTATCCACTCCGGTGACCACTTCCCTGCTTGAAGATGTCCAACCGGATGCGGTGATTGTCGCAACTGGAGCAGAACCGGCAAAATTAAATATCCCAGGGGCGCTTCTTCCTCATGTGACGAATTCCTTTGAGGTGTTGGCTGGTAAAACAAATCTGGATGGAACTGTCGTCGTCATTGGCGGAGGATTAGTAGGTTTGGAGGTTGCCGAGTACCTTGCAGTGAGAAATATCAAGGTTACGATCATTGAGGCTTTAAATGAAGTAGCGAAAGAATTAGGTGACTTTAGGAAAATATGTGTGCTAGAAAGTCTCTATCATTCTCAAATTCCGGTCATCACGAATGCGCAATGCATTGAAATTAAAGAAGGCATTCTTACCATTGCTAAGGATGGAGGGCTTGAAAATATTGAATGTGATTATGTCGTGACAGCGATAGGTTCTAAACCTAGAGACTATGAAGATATTAAGGCATATTGTCTGAAAATGGAGATTCCAGTATACGTTATTGGCGATGCGGTAAAGGCACGAAGGGCAATCGACGCGATTGAAGAAGCGGTTGAAGTAGCAAGAACTATTTAAGAATGAAAACGCCAGATATTTATAGTAGTCTGGCGTTTTGATATTTTTTATTGGGTATCCCCTATTGTTTTTGCACAGGTGTGACAACTGCATATACATTTTCAATCGGGTCGGATACATTGATTTCTATTATTTTATATCCATTTCCCTCAGCGTTAGGCTCGTTCGAACTCAAGATGATTGGGTAGTTATTCATTGTTCATCTTCCTTCCAAAAAAATTTCTCACAGAAGTTATGATATGTAAGAGGATCCAAAAGGTGCATCAAAAAGGACAAAAAAGGTCAGTGCGTAGACTGACCTTTTTTCGTTAAGCATCTAGATTTCTATTAAACGGTATCGGCGTAAGTTTCCCCTTCGCTTCTTGTCGTTTTTCTAAAAAGTAATAGAATGCTTGTTTGGATGTTTTCTTCGGAGTATAGCCGAAGTTTGTTTTTAATTGCTGATTGTCCAGCACTGGTCGATAGCGAAGGAAATTGACTTGCTCCTCCCCATACTGGGTCAAGTTCAGTCTCTTGAGAATAAAAAGCATGCCTGCAACTAGCCCCGCCGGAATCCTCAGCACTCGTTTATTTAAGATCTCGCCAATCTCATCGATGGTGAGGGCACCATCCCCTGCAACATTGAAAATCCCTCTTTTTGATTCAGTAATGGCCTTTACTAAACATTCGACCACATCTTGATCCCATATAAACACAAATGGGCTTTTTGAACCGGAGATTCCCAACAGCACCTTCTTTTCAAACAAAGCAGTAATTTGATTGTTCGTATTATCTCCTAAAATCGTTCCGATTCGAAAAATAACCTGTTCTAACTGAGGTTGTTCGACGCGATATTTGGCCAACAGCTCCTCGACGAGTCGCTTATGATAGGAATAGGCAAACTCTTTATTTCCGCGAATCGGATCTTCTTCTTTAATCCACTCCGCATTATCTTCGTGATAGCCGTAGGCAGCGCCACTAGAGGTTAGAATAATTCGCTTCACCCCATTTTCAACACATGCCTTAAGGACATTTTCTGTCCCTAAGACATCGACGGAGTATTCGAAATCACGATTACTCTTCTTCCCCGGGGTGACAATCGATGCCAGATGAATGACTGTGTCGATTTTGTTCAGACGCATAACCTCATTGACATCTGGGGAACGGACATCTAATTTTACAAAAGTAACAAACGGATCATTGATTCCATTGTCTCGAATATCAGCCGCAAAAATTTGAAATTGATTTAGTTTCGCCAGTTTTTTCACTAAATTTCTGCCAAGATATCCTGAGGCTCCCGTAATTAATACATTCATATTTGTACCCCTTTACTCACAGGCGGAGCTTCAGGTGCCCGCCGTGACCAAATCGTGGCCATTGTTAAGCCTGAGATGAGATGCCATACTCCCCACCAAGCCGCGACAATCGCCATTCCCCCGAGACCATTAAAGAAACTGAAGATCAGAACGAGCCCCAAACCTGAATTTTGTATCCCGACCTCAATCGCTATTGCCCGTCGGTCTGCTTCTCGAAGTTTAAATAATCGTGCAGAAAAATAGCCTGATAACATGGCGATGGCGTTTTGTAAAAATACAATAAATACGACCATGCCGACAAATTCAATAAAATAGTTAAAATTAGCGACAAGCATGGCTACTACAAACAAGATGAAAAAGACGATAGAAAAATATTTCATCCCATTATTAACTTTTCTCGCAAAGGCTGGATATTTAGAACGAATCAGCATCCCGATAATTAGTGGTAATCCAAGCATAAGAAAAATCGAAACGAACATATCAATAGGATCGATGGTAAAAGATCGAAGCAATGCTTTTGTTCCTGGATAAAGCGAACCCCATAACAGCACATTTAATGGTGTCATAAAGATGGCAAACACGGTAGAAGCAGCTGACATCGTAATCGATAACGGTGTATTCCCTTTGGCAATATAGGTTAAAAAGTTTGAAAGATTGCCCCCAGGACAGGCAGCAACTAAAATTAATCCTAGGGCAACACTAGGCAGCGGTTTAATAATGGAAACCAACAGAAACGTAAAAGCTGGCAATAGCAAAAACTGACCTGTAAGTCCGATAAGGATGGGTTTGGGGGTAGAAAACGTCCTTTTGAAATCAGCCATACGTAAATCCAATGCGACGCCAAACATGATAAACGCGATGGCGATATTCATGATAGTCAGGGTCGTAGGATTAAAATTGAGTTGAACTTGATCGATGGCCATTATTTACCCTTTGGCTCTGCGTGCATATCTTTGAAGTACTTTAACCCTGGAGCCCACATATGTTTGACTGGATCCACCTCGACATGCAGAACGGAACATTTTCCTGTAGCAAGCGCTCGTTGTAAAGCCAACTTTAAGCCTTTTGGGTCATTCACATATTCCCCATAAGCGCCCATACTTTCTGCAAGCTTATCAAATTGGATATCCCCCAAATCCGCATTGATCGTTTCTTCCGAACTTAATGATTTTTTCAAAACGGTCTTAATCGGTTTTAAAGCAAACTGTTGGTTCATTTTCACCATCCCCCATTGCTTATCGACGACAACAACGAAGATCACTTGCAATTCATTTCGAACCGCAGTTTCAATTTCCTGGGGATGGAAGCCCATGGCTCCGTCACCAATGATGCAGCACACTGGACGATTTCGATTGGCTGCTGCGGCGCCAAGAGCTTGTCCAATCCCCGCCCCTAGCATTCCGAACTTATACGTAGAAATTACCGAACCAGGTTGATCTACTTGCCAGAAGAAATTGGACCAAATAACGGTATTTCCACCATCTAACACGGTAATCGTATCCTTCGGGAAAACCTCCTGGCAAATCGAAGGGACATGGGCTGGGTTCATCGGTATAGCAAAGTCTTCTAAATGTTTATCCAACTTCGCTCGATCCTTCTCTTTATCCGCTAAAATTCGATCAATCTTAGCTTTGCGCTGCTCTATAGCAATCTGATCCTTACGTTTACGCAATTTTTCGTAAAGTTGTGTTAAAAATTTCTTCACATCCGCTTGTATTGCCACTTCCGCGGGTTTGTTTGCTCCTAAAATACCGGGATCCAAGTCAACTTGAATCATTTTTTGGTTGGCATTCCAATAGGGAGCTTTCCCCCACCAATCGGTTTCACCAAGTCTTGACCCTAGGACCAAAAGAACATCGGCTTCATTTCGTGCTTTATTATTCGTTTGGATGTGCAGCATTGGAATCATGAGAGGGTTTCTCTCCGGGATCGCACCTCTTGCCGCCCAACTGGTTGTCACCATCGATTGTAACAGCTCGGCCACCATTTCTAATTCTTCATATGCTCGTGCATGAATCACCCCACTGCCGGCATGAATAAGTGGAAATTCGGCATTGACGAGGAGTTCAACAGCGCGGTCGATTTGTTCTTCCGAAGCACCTGGCAATTCGGTCATGCGATATTGGTAGGGCTCCCAAAAAGCTAGGTCCGTTTTCACTTTTGTATTAAGGATGTTTTCAGGAATATCTAGATGAACAACCCCAGGTCTGCCCTCATAGCATTTCCTAAGAGCGGTACGGAGCATTTCAGGGATTCTATCAAAGGATGGCACAGCCTCACTCCATTTGGCCATTTGCGAAATCACGCCAACCTGGTCGAAGCATTGATAAGTCCCGCCGCGATCAGGATACATAATCCCTGTTCGTCTTGCACTGGTAATCACTAGTACTCTATTTCCTTCCCCCTGCTCCACTACTAATCCAGGCAAGATATTGGCAACACCCGGTCCATTACTCGCCATACAAACCCCTAGTTTTCCTGTGACACGCGCATATGCCCCAGCCATGTGTGCGGCGCTAGTCTCATGTCTAGGAGTAATTAACTCAATTCCATATTTTTGTAGACTTGAATAAAAGCCAAAATAGGTGCCATCAATAATCCCAAACACCGTTTCAACATTCTCTAAGCTCAACATTTTAGCGATTACTTCGCCGCCTGACATTTCTCCCATATGCTTCCTCCTACTACCTGTTTTGGTAGATATGTGTTTTAACATTACATCGGTATAGCAAACGCTTACATTTATTTTGTTATTTAACTATTCTGATATTTAATGAAAGGCTTTCGTTGAAGAATTCATGTTTGTCAAATAAGTGGTGGTTTAAATGATGTTTTACAATGAAGGTGATGTTGTAGTGGTTTTCTAGATGTAGTAAATCTGCCTAAAAGATTTTCTATAAGTTAATGTTCACTCCTTTATGCGTTAACTAGTTTTAACTGGTCCCTACCAATTTAGTTAACATTATATAGATATTACATATAAAGTCAATATATTTATACAATTAATAATATTCAAAAATCTTTTTCGATTTTATTTCCTTTTGAAGTTCAATCAGTAAATCTTTATAGATTTTTTCTACATCCTTCTCCGTAGGTAATTTTTGATTGGTGGAAATTCCATTCCCTGATAAAGCATCTTGAATGAGGTTTGGCAGGCTGTCCACCAGTGGTTTAACCCCACTAAAATACGGTAACCCATCCTCCCAAATTTTAAAATCAGTGTTGTATTGCCGGATTATTTTCACAAGTTCCTGTGCTGATTGGACGCTACTTCCAGTTAACGTGTTCCCCAATAATTGCGCCACCTTTGCATATCGTTCCGCGGATACTTCCAAGCCGAACTCGATGACAAATGGCAGTAATAGGGCCACACTCAACCCATGGGGTATATGTAATCTTGCTCCGAGCGGTCGAGCGGTAGCGTGTGCAAGATTGGTAGAGGAATTGGAAAAAGCCATTCCTGCATAGCAGCTGGCGAGCAGCATCTTCTCTCTTGCTTCCAAATCTTCACCATTCTCATAAGTCTTTGGCAGGTATTCACCAATCAATCGCATCGCTTCAATGGCAAACTGATCGCTGAATATAGTTGCTTGAGTCGATACAAAGGCTTCCATCGCATGTGCTAACGCATCAAGTCCTGTATAGGCGGTTATTTGCTTTGGTAAACTGACGGTTAACCGCGGGTCGAGAATGGCAGCATCAGGAATCAGGCACGGATGTCCAGGATTTTTTTTGACACCACTTTTGACATCCGTTATAACCGTTATTTTCGTTGCTTCAGAACCAGTCCCCGTTGTAGTTGGCACAGCCATAAATGGTAGTCTTGTTAATTTTTCCATTGCTGGAATGTCATCAAAGCAGATCCCTGTATTAACAGCAAACACAGAAACTGCTTTTGCTAAATCGATGGCGCTCCCTCCGCCAACTGCCACCACACAATCTGCCGCACAGTTTTCAATCGCGTTTAGTGCTGTACTTAAGTGATCCGTGTTCGGCTCCCCTTTAAATTCAGAGAAGTAAGTAAACTTTAGCCCTTGTTCACGAATGCAATCATCCAATTCAGTCCTAAATGGCCCATTTGCTAATAATGATCCGGTTACAATAAATAAATGCGACGCACCTAGATCCTTTGCTATTTTTCCAACCTCTTGCAAGCATCCCACGCCAAGCTTTATGATTCGTGGTAAAAATAATGAACTGACCACCTATTCCCCTCCTTTAATTAAGCCTATTTTTATCTGGATGGCATTATTTTTGTCGCTTTGTTTTAATACGAAAGACATACATATCTGGACGAAAATAACTGGTATAGTACTCAACAGGTTCGCCCTTTTCATTGGTAATCAGTCTTTCAACACTTAAAACACTGGAACTGATTGGGACCTCTAGTTTTTCAGCATCCTCTGCAGAGACTTCTTTACAAGAGATAAATTGTTCAGCTTCTACCAATTCAACCCCGAGATTATTTTCTAGAAGGTCATAAATTGTGCTATTTTCCAAGTCATAGTTGGCTAATTGAGTGCCAAGGTCTTCCCTATAGAAATGTCGTTCAATGGCTATCGGTGTTGCATCAGCGGTGCGGAGCCGTGCGATTGTAAAAAGACTATCCGCATTTAATAGGTCAGAAATATAACTCGGTTCTGTTACAACTTCACTGTGCAATAGCTTGGAACCTGGAATCATCCCCATCTTTTTCACCGTCGATGTTAGGCTATTTAATGAATCCAGCCATTCATGGACAGGTGGTTTTTGTGAAATGAATGTACCCTTGCCATGAACCTTTTCTAAGATTCCCTCCTGAACAAGATGAGAAATCGCCTCGCGAACAGTTGTTCTACTAACGAAAAAACGGTCCATCAAATCTCTCTCGCTTGGAATTCGATCCTTGTAGACTCCGTTTTTAATCTCTCCTGCTATCACCTCTTTCAACTGCAGATGCAGGGGAATTGGATTACTCGTATCTATCATCGATCATCCCTCCTTTTATTAAAAATATTCATCGTGACGTACGGACCAGTTGTGGGTAATTCAATTATAAACATAGATTTAGAACTAGGACAATCATTTTTTGAAAATTCAAAAAAGTCCAGACGTGAAGCTCATGTCTGGACTAACAAATTGCCTTAGAATTATCTATTTCGTATCCTGCGGTTGCGGAGAAATGCCGGTATGTCGAGAGATTCTGCTGACTGTACTTGTGCTGGCTTTTCTTCTTTAGCTGGTTGATCATACTCGTATCGCCGTTCTCTCTTAGCTGCGAATTCCTCGATTGCGGGCTGCGGTGACTGTTGGATCACGGTCTCTTCCTTTTCAGTGAATCCGGTTGCAATAATCGTGACAATGATTTCTTCATGTAAGCTTTCGTTAATGACCGAACCAAAAATCATGTTTAATTCCTCGTGAGATGCAGCAGCAACGATTTCGGCAGCCTCCTGGACTTCGTATAAGCTTAAATTGCGGCCGCCTGTAATGTTCATAATGACACCATGAGCTCCATTGATGGAAGTTTCGAGTAACGGACTATTTAACGCTTTTTCCGCGGCTTCCGCAGCACGATTGGTTCCGGTGGCAATCCCGATCCCCATTAAGGCGGTTCCTTTATGGGACATGACGGTTTTCACATCCGCAAAATCAAGATTAATTAAGCCCGGGACTGCAATTAAATCCGAGATCCCTTGAACCCCTTGACGCAAGACCGCATCCGCTTCTCGGAAAGCATCAATCATCGGTGTTTTTTCATCGACAATTTCCAATAAGCGATCGTTCGGAATGATGATTAACGTGTCGACCGCTTCCCTCATCGCTTGGATGCCGCTTTCAGCGTTTTTGGCTCGTTTAAAGCCTTCGAATTTAAACGGACGCGTAACAACCCCAATGGTGAGTGCACCAAGCTTGCGGGCAATTTTTGCAATCGCCGGTGCTGCTCCTGTACCGGTTCCCCCACCCATCCCAGCTGTGACAAAAACCATGTCTGCCCCAGCTAGGACTTTTTCCATTTGCTGATAGCTTTCTTCTACAGCTTGTTTACCTATTTCTGGATTTGCCCCTGCTCCTAAACCTCTTGTTAACGATTGACCGATTTGCATTCGGATGGCTGCTTTTGATTGCTGGATCGCTTGGGCATCGGTATTGACCGCAATAAACTCTACTCCCCCAACTCCGTCCTCAATCATTCGGTTCACGGCGTTGTTACCGCCACCGCCAACTCCGACCACCTTTATTGTAGCCAATTGGTCCATCGGTGTTCCATATTCGAACATGGTCATTCCTCCTCGTTATCAAAAATGAATGGATAACACATTTATCAATGGTGTCCGAGTTCCTATGTTTCGAAATTTCTTTACATGGTTTAGTCGTTTTGCAGGCAAGTTTTTTTAAGTCTACGAAACTATCAGTAAATTGTCTAGTTAAGTGTTACCTAGTTTTCAGGTTATATACTAGTAAAAATTGCACAATTATCGTTTTTTTGTTTCTTTTATTAACGCTAAGTAACATTCTTTTTACAAATAGCTAGACTGGCGCGGTTTCGACAAATTTTGAACTCTCCCCTGTATATAATGACATTGTTTTAGTAGAAGAGAATGGTAGCGAAAGTCAAAAAAATAGAGGTGAAACATGACAGACATTTTGTTTTCTATTGGTACATATCTATCAGTTGCACTTGCTCTAATTTGGCTGATCTCAAAAGCTTTCGATTTGTTTTTTAAATAGCTCTAATTCTACAGGAATCTTCCTTTGTTACCGTAATGGCAGTTTTTTTAAGAACATGGTCACAAACATTTCTTTTTGTTCGGTTTGTAGTTGCTTTTTTGCGAGCCTGGTTACAAATAAAATTAAATATAATAGCGGAGGTGTCATTTTATGAAAGAAATTCACTCACCTAGTGAAATGCAGGAGCTGCTTGGAATCGATCGCAATACTTTACGGAAGTATGCCATTCTTTTGGAAGGTCATGGCTACCACATACACCGGAATCATCGAGGCCACCGAGGCTATTTTGAGAAAGATGTTCATACCCTCCGCCAAATCATCGAACTCAGTAAGCAAAAAGGAGTAGCGCTTGAACAGGTCGTGAAAGATGTAATCGCTTCTGTACATGAAGAAGGAACAAACTCAATTGAAACTCCTTCCACCGTTTGTAACCATGATGAAGTCATAGATAGAATCCACCATTTAGAGCAATTAAACGCGGATTTAATTAAGCTTTTAAAGGAAAAAGCGGTTCGGGAAGCTTATTTCGAAGAAAAGATCAATCTTATATTAAAATATGTAGAACGCACATCTGAGCAACTCGAGGCCGAGCAATATTTAAAAATGGAAGAAGAAACAAGAAAACAGATTGCTGCCGCCACCGTTAAGTCTTGGTGGAAATGGTGGAAATAATTCTAGTGAATAGGTAACTTGTCATAGATAGAAAGTAGCGATTGTCCCCTGTCTCCTTTTATTCCAATCTCTTCCATGTTAGAATTTATTAAAATGATAGATTCAACAAATGAATCATTTGTTTGGTAAGAGGAGGAAAAGTGTGAAACGATTGGCATTGCTTTTAATACTGCTAGTTTCTGTTGTTCTAGCGGCTTGCAGCAGCGATAAAGTGGAACAAACTGCTAAACCAGCCAGTAAAGAAGAAGTAAAAAAAGTAGAGAAAATGCAATTTAGTTTGGTAGATTTAGAGGATATTCCGTTAGAAGTTTCCGAGGAAACGCTGCTCGATCTGACCCCTGGCTCACTAATGAAGGATATCACTTTTGAAAAAGATATTGAAGAGATTGGCGTTAGTGTCCCCAAAATTGATGAAGACTTGAAAAAACAACTGCTTCCTAAGCTTGAGGAATTAACAAAGGAAACAAAAGATTTAGACACGATAAAAAAAGGTTTGATTGCCTTACTGGCAAGCCCTCATTATCAACAAGTCATCGAATCAAGCCATAAATATGAGCCGCAATTTGAAGAACCTTACCTGCCAGACCCTACTCAATCTGATGGCGGCGATGAAAAGCAAGTATCCAAAAAGGCAATTATCCTGCTGGATGCTAGTTCAAGCATGCTGCTTCAAGCCGATGGAAGAGTGAAAATGGATATAGCAAAGGATGCGGTGAAAAGCTTTGCGCAAACGATCGGGCAAGCAAGTGAGGTCTCACTGCTTGTTTATGGTCATAAAGGATCGGAGTCAGATGCGGATAAGATTGAATCCTGCTCCGCGATAGAAGAGCTTTACCCAATGGGTAAATACTCCAAACAAGATTTCCACCAAGCGGTTGACTCCTTTGAAAGTAAAGGCTGGACCCCTCTGGCAGGAGCGATTCAAAAAGCCTCTGATATGAGCGGGCAATATCCTGAAGGAACCACGGTTTACATTGTTAGTGATGGAGCAGAAACCTGTGACGGTGACCCTGTCCAAGCAAGTAAAGCCCTTGCTGAAAAACATAGCAGCAATTCTGTAAATATCATTGGATTTGATGTCGACGGTAAAACAGAAAATCAATTAAAAGCCGTTGCCGAAGCTGGAAATGGCGAGTACTTTAAAGCAGATAGTCCGGAAGAATTGAAGAATACCATTCAATATGAGTGGCTCCCTTCTACTCTCGATCTTGCCTGGGCCTTCACGATGGCTCCGGATGGCTGGGAATTGATGGATGAATATGAAAGAGGTGAAGTATCCCCTCTTCAACTCTGGAATATCGGCAGACGGGAGTCCAATAGAATTCTCGATGCGATTGCCATGATGTACGAAAAAAAATGGATTACAGACGAACAACAATCGGATTTAAGAGACTGGGGATTTGAACGAAGTGCAGCAATGAAGGAACTATATTATGATATGTACGAGAAAAATCGTAATAAAGCGGATAGCAAGAGTAAGGAAATCAGACAGCGCGTCGATGAATGGGTTGCAAAGATGAGACAATTGAAAGATGAACGTGGAGATATTTGGTAGTCAGAAATGCTGCAGATGTGCCTGCAGCATTTTTGTATGGGCTGGTTTAATTCGTTTGTTAGTGATAAAGTAATATTTTAGAAGGAACAACAGAAATGAGGTATTTATTTGAATATTTTATGGGATTTTGACGGTACCCTTTTCGATACCTACCCAGCACTGGTCGAGGGATTTGTAAGCTTAAGTGGCAAGGAGCTTGATCGCACCGAGGTATTAAAATGGTTGAAAATTGATTCGAAAACAGCTTTCAAACATTACGATATCGGAGAAGAAAAACGTGCCGAATATAAAAGATTAGATAAGCAGTATTCAAAGATGTACAGCAAGCCTTTTGAGCATTTAGTGAACGTTCTTTCAGCGGTGGATAACAATATTATTGTCACCCATCGCGATATGGAATCTACTCGCTACCTCCTTGAAAAATATCAGTTAACTCCCTATTTTAAAGAGATCGTTTCCGTGGAAGAACAAGGGTTTGATCGAAAGCCCCACCCTTCTTCCTATCAATTTGTGTTGAAAAGTCATCACATTGATTTGGTTGTCGGTGATCGTGAATTAGATTTGGCCCCAGCTAGAGAACTAAAGATTAAAACGGTAGCGTTTCAAAATCGTAATATTGAAGCAGATTTTCATGTGGATCGCTATGAGGATTTTATTCCTTTGGTGTTGAATTCATTTGTGAAAAAATAAGAGTCAAACCATGAAAAGGATAAGAGTGAATAATCCACCTGAGCGGTCAATCAAAGGTGGGTTATTTTTACTCTATTTCAATCGAAAAGATCTCTTTCAGTCCATTTTTACCTTCATTCGTGATTTTTATCGCTCTTGTTTTAGGTGCACGTTGAACCCAATTTAATTCTAATAGTCTTTCAAGCAATGCCTTTCCTAAAGCGCCTCCAAGGTGATGCCTTCTTTCACTCCAGTCCAAACATTTATGGCTGAAAGATCGACGTTTTTTCTTTACCTCTTCCAGGTTAATTTGAAAAGATGCAAAAAACGCTTCTCCCATTTCCGTCACATAAAACGCATTATTTTCCTCATATAGGACTCCCAAGTTCTTTAATGCAACCGTTAATTCCACTCCTAAATTCCCTGCCAGATGATCATAGCAAGTTCTGGCAATCCGTAACCCTTTATTTTCCGATGCATGTTTAAAGGATTTAATTTCAACGGGTGGAGCAACGGATAAAAGCGATTCCATAATGTGTGCTACTTCCTGGTTTCGAATCCCATAATATCGGTGTCTCCCCTGTTTTTCAACGGTGACAATATTCGCTTCAAGCATTTTTGCTAAATGGAAACTAGCTGTTTGTGGTTTGATTCCTGCCATTTGGGCCAAATCACTTGCTGGATGATATCTCCCATCTAATAAGGCTGTCAAAATAGCCGCACGTGATGTTTCGCTCACAAGTGCAGCTACTATGGCCACATTCGGACTTGCCTTCATTGTAACAACCTCCTTCTTTTGTAATCCACATTTCGATAATGGTTGAAATATATCTATTATAGAATAAATTTAGATAAGAAAAAATAGGAGGAAAATGATAGATGCAAAGACTTTCACAGAGAATGAACACAGATATGATACATCCCAAAATTCTATACTATGGAACACCCGTGATTTTGCTCAATACTCTTAACGAAGATGATACTGTAAATATTAGCCCGATCTCTTCTTCATGGGCACTAGGAAATTGTATTGTATTGGGGATTGGACTTGGTGGAAAAGCAATTGAGAATCTACAACGACATCATGAATGTGTCATCAATGTCCCAAGTCCATCATTATGGGAGAATGTTGAGCGATTAGCCCCTTATACAGGACTAAATCCCGTACCAGATTATAAGAAAAAGTTAGGATTCTCTTATGAAAAAGAAAAATATGAAATTAGTGGACTTACCCCTATAGAATCTAGATCAGTAAAACCTGCGCGGATTATGGAGTGTCCGATTCAAATCGAAGCGATTGTAAAATACATCCGAATTCCTGAATATTCTCCTGACTTTGCCATTGTGGAGACTCAAACCATCCATGTACACGTACATAAAGAGATCCTCCTGGATGAAAATCATATTGATCCAAATAAATGGAGTCCTCTTATTTATAACTTTCGACATTATTTTGGGCTTGGTGACCAGTTAGGTAAAACTTTTCGTTCTGAAACATAATCTATCTTCCTAGTTTAAAACATCCACCTAAGTCAGAGCTTGGTGGATGTTTTGGTTAATTAATTATTTACATTCGTAAGAACTGCTTGAAAATGTTGTTTTACATATGGGATGACTTGCCCTGGTGCCTCGACGTGGATAAAATGCCCTGTGTTCGGGATGATCTGGACTTTGGCTTGCGGGAATTGCTCATCACGGGTCTTGTAGGCAAAGTCTGCAGAAATATAGGGATCATTTTCACCCCACATGATCGTTACGGGATTTTTAATGTCTGAGAGCTTTTGCCACGGTTCAATCAACTTGTAATTGGAAGACCGATATAATTCTAAAATTACATCCCTTCTCTCGGCAGTTTCAAAGATAGAAAAGAAGTCTTCGAGAATCGCTTCTTCTACAGATGGAATTTCCTTTCTCATATTGGTCATCCAGGCTTCTTTATTGGCCATGGCTTCGACTACCTTTTCACCTAGGTCTGGCGTACGCCATTTTTTTGCAAGCGGATGCCAGATGTATCCTGGAAGCAGCAAAGTATCACTAATAATCAAACTCTCAACTTTCTCTACATGATCTCATGCCCACCTGAGCCCAATCATCCCACCCCAGTCATGGACAATGAGATGGATCTTATCCAACTCTAATGCTGCCATAAAATCTTCGATAAACGATACATAGTTTTCCCAACTGGACTCGTTCGGAAAACGTTCGCTCTGTCCAAAGCCTGGAAGATCAGGGGCAATGGCACGGAAACCTAATGAAGCAATCTCAGGCATGATATGCTTCCACAGCATACTTGATTCCGGGACTCCGTGAATTAGCAATACCGGCGGTGCCGCTTCAGAACCTTGCTCCATGTATGAGATATTTAGATTGTTTACGGTAATGTTCTTTTTCATATCGTTATGTAGCTCCTTTTAAATTTTCTTAAGTTTCTATTTATTTCGACATGAATATAGAATCTCCTCTTTTATTTCTGATAAGTCATTGGAGTAAAGCGCATGCCATTCACTGTCTGTTCTACGTCTGTATCCATAAAACCAAGACGATGATAAGCTTCTATCGCATAGGGGGAGGAATTTACGGTGAGTGATTGTCCATTGCTATACTCTTTCATTGTTTGAAATAACTTCCTTGCGACTCCGCGTCTATGAAACTCCTTTTTTACAAAAAGGAGACAAATATGAGTTTTATTTCTAGTTGCGCTCACCCCTATTAATTCACCTGCGAATTTACATCCCCAGAATCGTAAATTCCCATTGTTAAATTGATCCATCATGGATTTGTAGTCTATAAATTTTTTAAATTCATCGATCCCTTGCTGGGTGTAGTCAGGTGCTTCAAACTCGAGGAAAACGGTCCAAACTAAATCCAATGCCCTCTGAATCTCTTCTTTCTTCAAACTAAAAATTTCCATACGCACTTCCTCCCTTTTTATTTATATTTCGTTAGAAAAGTGAGCTCTTCCTTCTTATACAAAATAAAACGGAAACCCTTATTTAAGGCTTCCGTTTTACATTCCGTTCATTGTAGTACATGGACAGAAATAATAGCGAAATCACTATGTTACTTGTAATAAGATCTTCTCTAATGACTTATTCTCTTTGATGAATTTCATGAATATTTCGATAAAACCGTTTGCAGCTGTTCCAATATACTTTTGTTTATGGTGGATAATCGAAACTTCCTTAATAAAAGCAGGATTTGTTAGTTTGATGGCCTTTAATAACCCTGTATTTTCCAGAGAAAAAAGTGTACCAGATATAATCGTAGCCCCTATCCCTTTCTCTACCAGGTCCAATATTGCCTTTGAATCCGATGATTCAATGATAGGCTGAATAACAATCCCTGCACTTAGACAGGCATTCGTAAATAATTTCCTAAAACAATGACCGATTGGATTTAAGATTAGCGGTATATCCTGAATCTCACTAAATTCAATGTCCTCTCTCTCAGACCAAGCATGATCCATTCGTACGACTAAATAAAAATCATCCTCGTATAAAGGAATTTGGATAAAACTTTCATCTGGTTTGGTCATGAAGGTTAGAGCCAAATCAATTTCGTTTTGTTTTACCTTTTCTACCGGGTCATCTATTGCGAAGAACTGAATCTGAACGTAAGGGTACTGTGCATGAAACTCTAACAAAACCTTGGAGGCTATAAGACTCAAGTCACCTGAAAGTGCACCTATCACTAATTTGCCTCGTTTCACCTTTTGCAGTTCCTCTATTTGTTCAGTGGCAAATTTTAAATGTTCGAACACTTTTCGGCAATGTTCTAGGAGGATTTCGCCCGCCTCCGTGATAGCTATTTTTTTACCTAAACGATCAAATAGACGAACACCCAGTTCATCTTCTAACGCTTTCATTTGATAGCTTAAGGTAGGCTGCCCAATTCTTAGTTTTTCAGCAGTCTTTGTAAAATGCAATTCATCACAAAGGGCCATGAAGTATTCTAATTGTCTTAATTCCAAGATTTTTCACACCTTTGAACATTTCATTTTTTTATAAAACGCTAATCGCTCTCCATCCATTCTGAGAACAGGATGAGGAGTGACAGCTCACATAGTTGGTTGGATGGTGAACTGTCACTCCTGTTATCTGATAACCATTCAATCTATCTTACTATGATTATCAGAGTTGCTTCAATGGCAGGTTCTGAGAATTCTTATAAGAACCAGTATCATGTTTTAAAGGTTCTAAACCTAATTCAAATGCATTCACTTAGAATCTGATATTTTTCTAGTTTTATAGATTTTTATTTGTTTTCATATGAAACGACGGAGCGAATCATCGGGTTGCCCTCACCAACTGCTGCTTCAGAACCACTTTCATTCACAGGACCAGCACTACCAGTTTCTTTACGCCATGGAAGTTTGTACGTTTTCCACCATAAGCGCTCTGAGAAGGTGCTGCTGCTATCCATACCAAGGGCTGGAGCAAATGGATATGGTGATTGGGTGCTGAATACAAGGAAATATTCCTTCGGTACGTAAATAGAGTACGGGCTCAGATCAACGGTGACCCAGCCTGGAACAACATCCGATTTTGCAGGAATCGATTCCGTTAGTTTCTTTCCAGGTCCTCCATCAACTCCAGTGGCATCATATACATCCACCTGAAAATTTTCCCCGCCAGGACTAACCCAGCGTGGGTCGATATAAAACTTTCCTGCAGTCAGTAATGCTTGTTCCTCTCCATCCTTCAATGTCATTTTTAATGCGGCCTCATCTACTCCAGTGACCAAAAAGACATTTTCAGCCGAGCCATCATCATAGCTGATTTCACCTTCTGTACCAATAAAAGGCTTTAATTGTACATCAATCGAATGGATGTCATCACCCTTAATTTCAATCCGTTCCCGGTGGGTATGAAAATAGGGAGCACTCACTTCAAGTGTATAAGTTCCTTCAAAAGGTGTTAGCGAATATTTACCGCTTGCTTTTGTTTTTACAGGAGCGACAGCAGCATCTTCAATAAGTTTCACCGTGGCTCCCTTGATGGCTTTTTGGGTTTCGCTGCTCTTGACGGTTCCCTTGATGTTTCCTTTTTCTAATGGAGACAACTCCATCGCAACATTGGTCGATTCATCTTTTGTTACGCTTACCGCTTGAATCTTTTGCTTAAAGCCATATGCCTCGGCTTGTAGATGGTATTGATCTGCTGGCAGATTTATGCGGAAGCTTCCATCTGTTGGATCAGTCGCTAAGAGCCTTCCATTTTCAACAATCTGAATGTGGGCGCTAAGTGGGACTAGAATTTGTTTTTCATCTGGACTTTGTAGCCTTGTAGCCTCCAATGGTTGTTCTAATACAATCGTGGGTGAAGATGGTTGATAGACATTTCCTGAAGGCTTGGCCTCAATGGCTACATCATCCAGATACCATCCTAAATTTGTTTTATCACTGTCGGAATGAAAACGGTAAGCTACATAGACTGTTTTCCCTGAGAAGGATGACAAATCGATAGAAATGGATTCCCATTTTGTGTATAAATGCCCTTCGTTTGTCTTCGCCACATGCCAGTTCTTCATGTCTTCAGAAACGAGCACTTGGCCATAATCATTAGCCCCTACCAAAAACGGAAATCCAAAAGTCTGTTTAAAGTTTAGGAAAACTGCTTCTCCTTTGTTGACTTGGATTGGGGGCATAGATAACAATGATTCTTCGTTATTATTGTAACTCCAGTTATGTTCAATGTTATCTCTCCAGTCAGGGATCGAGGTCGCGTATGCATTCGTACCAGAAGGAGGCTTCACGATATGTGTGGGCATGACCTTACCCCAATTCCATGAACTGTTTCTACCGGTACTGGACCATCCGACAGGTGTTGTTTCAAAATCTGTAGCATACCCGACTGACAACCCTTTCTTCAGGGCCACGCGGACAGGTGCGGTTTTCGTACTATTTCCAGCATAGTCGGTAACTTTCCAGTAATAGGTCATTTCTTTCCCTTTTACTTTTTCCATCGAAAGTTCACTTGCGTAGGAACCGCTATTAAAGTTGCCTTTATAGAGTGTGCCAGTTGATGTTTGCTCGGGTTCTCTGTCGATTTGATAATAAAGCTCCACCTTGGAAACCGCAAAATCATCAGAGGCTTGTACAGAGAGTTTTAAAGGTGCATTCGCAAAAGCATAAGGAAGCGGCTCATGACTGACTACTGGTTTCTTTTTATCGACAGCTTTATAACCTACTTCTCCTTCCAGATTGCCAACCCCGTTAGTACCACTCTTTACAATACCTGTTAGGTCAAGGAGTCCTCTTCCATAGGCATCATTCGGAGAAGATGGATAGTCTGAATCGGATAACGGAAGCAATCCGGCATACAAGGTTTCTTTAATCTTGTCAATCGGCATGTTTGGCTGCATTTGCTTTAAGATGGCAATCGCGCCAGACACATGTGGGGTAGCCATGGAGGTTCCATAGGATAACCCGTATTCGTTATTTGGGAGGGTTGAAAGTATCGCTTCCCCAGGTGCGACCAAATCTGGCTTTATCTCACTTCCACCATAGGGAGAAGGACCCCTTAAAGAAAACGCTGAGATTCGGTTAGCAGAATTTGTTGAGCCCACGGCAACGGTTTCTGGGTAATTTGCGGGATTGACGATTGAACCTGGTCCGACCGGTGTCGTCATACCGTCATGGTTTCCTGCGGCAAATACCGGTGTAATATCGGCTGCCACCCATGCCTTCACAACTAATCTGAACCATTCATTCAAGCTAGAACTGCCACCCCATGAGTTATTAATAATGTCCGGTGCCATCTCTGGATGAGGAGTTCCCGTTTCATCCAATGGAGCAAGAAGCCATTCTCCAGCTTTTATCAAGTCTGTATCTAGTGCTCCGTATTCTGAAAATGCGTTAACTGCAATCCAGCGTGCCCCTGGAGCCACACCGGTGCGCATGCCTGTTTCCGGATCAAAGCCGACCATCGTCCCCGTCACATGTGTACCGTGTCCAAATGGATCCACTGGAGTAGGACTGTTGCCCACCAGGTCCAGCCAATTGTAGGTGTGTGTCATAGTGCCGTCCGGATTAAGTCCTCGGTATTGGCTCTTAAGCGCCGGATGGTTGACGTCTACTCCTGTATCAAAAGTTGCGATTACTACTCCTGATCCATCCAACCCTTTCTCCCAAGCTTTTGTTGCCTGAATTTTTTCAAGGTTCCAAGGGAGCTCATTTGTTAATTTTTGGACTTCAGATGTCTTCGGTTTCGGCAAAGCCTGCCGTTCGTTTAGGTAAATATGGTTTACCTCCGGAAAAGCTGCCATTTCCTGCACAACCTCTTTCGTGGATGTAAAGGAAACTGCATTTACGATGTAGTATGATTGATCATCCTTCAGTTTGCCTTCATCTTTCTTTTGGCGGATAAAATCTTTGATAGGATACTGTGTTTGTTCAGCATTCGTTTGTAGTCCTGACAAGACAGCTGAACGTACTCGGAGTTTCTCTTGATAGCTGCTTGCCTTCAGTTTCTTAGCCTCTTCACGAGCCTGATTAGCGATTTGTCCAACATCCGCTTGGTTTTTTAACTCTACAATTACATTCGTAAACTCGTTTTTTTCAAAGGCCTGTATGACCTCCGGATCCACCTTTTCTTCCATTGGATTTTGATTTGAAACTACGTTTTCTGCTACTGCGATACAGGGAAGGAGAAAGCTAATAAATAGAATGATAGACACTACTAAACTAAATAAATAACGCAACCTACTTATACTATTTTTCAACTGGGGGAAACTCCTCTCAACTTTATTAATGAAAAGCGCTGACAATCCTAGAAGTTGAATGGTGATCATACAACTTCTAACTAGACCTCCTTTGTATTTAGTAAAAGACTACATAATAGTATAAGTATTCTGAAATATTAACAATACAAGATTTTTGATTGAAATGATTATCAAATTAGATGATAAAACGTTCTCAATAAACAACACAACCCAAAAGAAACCAATCGGTCTCTTTTGGGTTAAAAAAATATTTATTAGTTCGCATTTTTAAGCGTATTTTTTAAACTTTTTATGATGCCAATATGCTCACTCTCATGCATGGAAGCGTAGGAAAGTAGTTCACCAATGGTTTCTAGTTTTAAGGTTCCCATGATAAATGGATTTGCAATTTTTTCATCAAGTCTCCCGCTAAATGTTTCTTTTACACGATTTACTTGTTGTAATAGTAATGGATGAAGCTCTTCTAATGGAGGCGGAGTGATCTGCCAGTCAGTTATTTTTGTGCCTGTTTTAAATAAATCCATATATCCCTCAGGCAGGTGTGGAATTTCATTAGCAAAACGAAAGACAATTCCCTCCACGGCAACATATATATGACCTAATTGCCAGCGTAATGAATTGGGATATCCATTGGGAATCGCATCAGCGTTTTCTTCCGTTATGCCTTGTGCCACCTTTAATGTAGCATGACGAGCAAATTCAAATTGGTCAAAAATCATTTTTTCATTCATGAGTATGTCCCCTTTTTATCAATTGAATTTTTATTTGCTCATACCTGTCATTACTTTTCAGTCGCTACATTTCCCATCGCAATAGAAATTCGATTCCAGCTATTAATTTGATTGATTAATAGGATGAGGTCTACATATTGTTTTTCGTCATAATGTTCACGCACTCTTTTGTAAAGCTCATCTGGAACACGTTGTGCCGCAATTAAGGTCACGTGCTCTGTCAACTCAAGGGCTGCTTTTTCAGCATCGGTATAAAACGTACACTCTCTCCATGCACTAAGACAATATAATCTTTGCTCCGTTTCCCCCATTTTTCTGGCATCGGCAGAGTGCATATTGATACAGAAAGCACATCCATTTATTTGAGAAGCACGGATTTTAATCAATTCACGAAGCTTACGGTCTAAACCCGTCGTTTTTGTATATTTCTCCATTTCCATCATGATTTTAAGTGCATCTGGTGCGACATTATAATAATTAATACGTTGTTCCATTTGAATGACCTCCTAATGATTGTTTAATTGGCGACAACATTAATCGTCGATTAACAATGTCTATAATAGGGTAATTTATTTAAAATGTCAACCGCAGTTGTAAGTGATAAAAACTAGGTTTGACAAAGAATTAAAACATTTCTAAGATAAATGGAAGGAATTACTTTTTTATTTGTGAAGAAGGTGTTTTTTTATGCAGTACAGTATTGGCGTTGAGTATGCACTTCATTGCCTCGTTTATTTAATTGATCTCCCTGAGGATTCCCCTACTGGAATTAAGGAACTTTCCTATTTTCAAGGGATTTCGGATACCTATCTCTCCAAGATTTTCACTAAATTATCAAAGGCTGGTATCGTTAGTTCTGTTCCAGGAGTGAAGGGTGGATATAAATTGGCGAAAGCTCCCGAAGATATTTCCTTTTGGGATGTAGTTGAAGCCGTTGAAGGCCGCAAACCCATTTTTCAATGTAAAAATATAAAAGACAATGGTTATTTGTATCGGGAAAACTGTTGTTCAGCCCCCTCCTCATGCACCATTAATTTAGTTATGCTCTCTGCCGAGGAAAAGATGCGAGAATTCTTGCGCAGCAAAACACTTGCCTGGTTGAATGAAGAGCTTGATCGTGTCTTACCTAATCAAATCCGCGAAGATACTCGGCAGTTTTTTTCAAAAAATAATATATAAAACAAACCTCTCGTGAAATTCCTCATATAGGGAATTTAGAGAGGTTTTTTAGCTTAAATCGTTTTACAAGTAATATTAGTTTGTGACTTGTTTTAGAGTATTATTGGCTGTTTCTTTGGAATAGAAACGATTAAATTTCACAGAGTAAATGAACACATAGCTAACAATAAAAGAAGCAAATACATTAAGCAAAATCAACGAAAAGTTCAAATTAAAAAATTGAGTCAATACTCCGACACCAACAACCGGAACAATAAATCCGGAGTAGCCGCATAAATAAAAAGCCGTAATAACTCGTGGGCGTTCTTCTGGTTTCGGTAACTGACCGGCTAACAATAAAGTACCTTGAAACGACCACCCGCCCCCAATAGCTTGAAAGAAAATGCCGGTACAGAGTAACATCAAACTCGCTGTCTGACCCGAAAAGACAATGATCCAAGATCCAATAACAAGGAATGATAATCCTAAACGGATCCGTGTAACGGTATTACTTGGCCAAGGAATGAACTGTGTGAGGGCCCCCCCACCGAGAAGCAACAAAATTAATAATCCAGGGACAGAGAGGTTGGAAGTATGAATAACATTTTTTGCAAATGAAGGCACAAGGGATAACACTATTCCTTGGAGTGTGAAACCAATAAATATCGGAAGACCGATAAACGACCAAAAATGTGAGCGAATATTACGGGGAACACCAATAGAAATCTTCATCTTAGCTGTTTTACCCGCTGGACGGTGATCATGTTTTGGCAAAGTTTCCAGAATGATTAATGCGCTAACCAACATGATCAGGAGAACCCAAAATGGTAAACGAAGCGGCTCCCAGTGCAGATATTGCACAACTAAACCTGCAATTGCTGGTCCAAGGCCAAAACCTATCAGTACTGTTACTCCTGATAATTTGATTGCTATACTCATTTTATTTGGTGAAGTTACTTTTAATAAAAAGGCAACAGCAGTCCCTGTAAAAGCTCCATATGCGACGCCTTCCAATATCCTTGCTATATAGAGCATCGAGACATTAAAGCTCCCCAGAAAAAACAAGGTCGAAACGATTGAAATCCAAACACTAAAGCGAAGCACCCTTTTCAACCCCCAGATGCTGCCTTTTGCCCCTACAATAAGCAATGTGGGTACCAGGATTACAGCATAGATGGCAAACAAGATGGTAATATGCAGACTATTCAGCTGATAATACTCACTGTATAAAGGAAATAACGATGATATAAAGGTAGCACCACACGACATCATAAGAATAACCCAAAGCATTCTTTTCATTCCCCACCCTACTTTCACGATTTTTTCAAAACTCTACAAATGTGCTACTATTTAAATTCCCTAAAGAAACCGATCGGTCTTTTTTTATTCAAAAAAAAGAACAAAATTACCCTTTGTTCATTTCTTCAACCTTCTCGAAAAGAGACCGATTGTTCTTTTTTATTAAACACCTTTGGAGCCTTTTCTGTCAAGTGATGAATCCCTTGTACCTTGTTGTGCTTTGTTTAGATTAATCAAAAATGTATGAGATAATTTTTATGAATGTCTGGTTTTATTCTTAAAAAAATTTATGATGATGACCAATATAAATAGTAATGGGATGTATCCATAAAGAAGGATTCCTTCTGAAACTGTTAACAGATAGTCGAGCTTCTCTATCACCTTTTGCCCCTTTAAAGGAACTAAACAAATAAATACAATCGCACAGGTAATCCATAATGATGGTCTAGCTTTAAGACTGAACGATTTTCTTAATAATCGTGTCCCCGCCCACAAAGGAACACAACAACGGGCTACAATGATTAAGAACCAATTATATACATAGAGGTAATCAAATCTTTCGAGAAACGGAAATTGAATGATTTTGGACAGAATTAGGGTAGGCCAAATGGTATGCTCTAACTGTTGTATATTAAAGTAAGAGAAAGTTACTACAGTTATAAATAAATATAAAATAGTTGTATGTGCCATCCCAACATGAGCCCATTTTTGTGCTTTCTCGTTGTTTTTTATAAAAGGGTAAAGAAAAAGCAAAAATTCTACACCAGAGAATAATGTCAACGAATGGTAGGCGGATTTTGCATATTCGTAGAAATTATGGTTGAAAAGCGGAAGGAAATTCATCCAATGTGCATTTTTTAATGGAGCGTTAAAAGTAATATGGATGGTATAATGATACAAAAAAAGCAAACACCTGCCACCACTCTTAATCCACCGGAGACAAGATAAATACAAATTAGGAGAATCATTAGTGAAAATATCCAAATCTGTGTATTTGGAAAAACCCAAACATGGATAACTTCTACATACAAACGAACTTCAGTTGTAACCAATAAGATTATATACCCATAAAAACCGAGAGTTAGAAACTTACCCAACCATTTTCCAAACAGCTGTTGGTGCAAGGAGATGATATCCCCTGCATTTGCATTCTTTAACAGATAAAACATAATCCATGTAATAACATGCATACTTAATCCCACTAATAATAGTGATACCCACGAATCCTGTTCCGCTCCGGAAATAATATATCTTTGAAAACTCAACATCGAAATCCCCACTTGTGTTCCATGTAGTAGAAACCAAAGAAGGTATGGAGATAATGTTAAACTTTCTTTAACATGATTACCCATTCGTTATTTCACCTGCCATTTATTCCCCTATGCCTGATTTAGTTAATTGAAGATTAAGATCAATTTCAAATGCAATATTTGGATATATTTCTTTATAAAATTGCTTCTCATTCCAATCCCTGCTATTTGCTCTTACTAAATCTCCAATACCTAAGGGGTCAACCTTCTCTTCCTGAAATTTATTTAAAAGTGCTACCAGATCCTTTTGGAGCTTCTTTTTTAAATGTATAAGTGATTTATTTATCTCTACTTGTGTGCCTTGTGGATATTCCTTTACCATTCCATTTAATATCAGCTGGTAGGTTACTTTTGTTTCGTATTGATGTTTTGAAATTGTTTTGTGCCCCTTTCCATATTGAATAGAGAATAGAGCGGTATTTTTATCCTGATCATTATTTATTGCATAGGGAATATCTCCCTGAATAATTTTACCTTGCAGCAATTTGTATAATTCCATTTCTTCCCGATTAATGACAAATTTTAACTTATCGTCTTTAAATATTCCGTAGCCGATTATTTCAGATTCTCCATTTTTATTAAAGCGAAGATACGGAACTGTGAAATCTCTTCCTTCCCCATAAAAATCAAATAGTACGGTTGAAAGATTGGATCGGGGAATGTTACCTGTTTTCATATTTTGTTCAATCATATAATATGGAAAATTACTACGATCTTTATTTTTTAAACCCTTTGAAAAGGAAGCTACAGATCCGTCTGTCACAACAATAAATAAATAGTTACTTATAAGGGGATCCTTGCAAATGGTAAGTAAAAAGTGCGATAACCCCTCTTTAGCTACCTCTTGGCTAAACATAATCATCCTCAACTTTGAGATATCGATTTGTTTGGTAGACTGATTATTCATTTGATTTAAAATCAGCTGGATTTGCTTTGAATTTCCCTGAATGAAGCTTATTTTTCCACCCTTTTGAGTAAGATTGGAGTACAGTGCTGTACCCATATAACCGTTCTTGTTTTTATCAAACCCCATGGTCGTCAAAATATGTAATTGATCTACTACCCTTTCATTGCTGCAACTAGTCAGAACCAGCACCAACAAACAGAGAAGAAGCAGTATGCGTTTAATTCTCCTCATGATTAATATCCTCCTTGTCTTTGCTTGGTTCATATCGGAAGAGCGACAATGGCTTTAATGATTTGTTCCTTTTATTTATATAGGGAAATGATGACCGGATGAAGCTGTCAGCAAAACCCCCTGTTCGAAAAGGGAATAAGGGCACTAAATAAGGAGTCCCTAGAGATTTCAGCCTCAATAAATGCCCCATAAGTAACAAGATCCCTGCAACAATCCCTAATCCTCCCCAGATGGCAGCAAGAATAATAAAGGGAAACCGTAAGACCCGCATGGTATTAGCCATTTTAAAAATAGGAGTTGTAAATGAGGCGAGTGCTGATAAGGCCACAATGATTAGTAATATACTACTCGTAAGTGCTGCCTCAACAGTTGCCTGCCCAATGACAATCCCTCCTACAATCCCTAATGTTTGACCAATTTTGGCGGGAAGCCGGGCACCAGCCTCGCGTAACAATTCAATGGTAATTTCCAAAAAGATAACCTCTATCACAGGAGGAAATGGAACATTAGCCCTCGACATGACTAGAGGCTCAAGTAATTTTTCCGGAATAACTTCAAAATGATAGGTTAATACGGCGACGTATATAGAGGTTGCAAAGATTGAGAATAAAACACTGCATATTCTAGCGATACGAAAAAACGATCCGAGTATCCATGGTAAAAAATAATCCTCCGGCGAAATAAAATAGTCCAAAATGGTAGTCGGCCCTGAAATAACATAAGGAGAGCCGTCGGATAGCACGGCTACTTGTCCCATTGACATGGCATACGCAATACGATCAATTCTTTCCGAAGATAAAAAAAGCGGGAAAATCGTATTGGAGTTATCTGAAATGATTTGATCAAGTAATGACGAATCATAAACAATATCTAAATTGATATTATTAAGTCTCTGTTTCACGGTTTCAATGTGCCTAGGATTCGTTACTCCATCTAAAAAGGCTATAGCCACCCTTGTGTTAGAAACACTTCCAATCTTTATTTCCTCAATAATTAAATTTGAAACAGCAACTTGTTCCCTTAAAAGATGAAGATTTACATCAAGATTCTCTACAAAACCGACTTTGGGGCCAACTACACTAAATTCATTTTCTGTATCATTGTTCTTCCGATGACCCATTTCTCCATTATTAACATTTACGAGTATAAAGTCTTTTTCAATATTCGTTAGCTGGATAATCACGAATCCCTTAATAAGTTTGTTTTCAACATCTTGGGTTTCATTCGTGATTTTCACTTCGTCGAAAGGAAGGACATTTTTGATATCTTCCAAATCGTTAATCTTTTCTATATTCTTTTGAATTCCCGGTAATAGATATTGATTTATTTTATCTTCGTTTATTAGTGATTTATAATAACTAATCTCTATTTTTTCAACGGGAGAAAATTGATGAAAGTCGCTCGATTTACAGGCCTGCACCAAAATATCTTTTAGTGAATTTTTTACCAATTTATCTTCGTTCGAAGTTTTATTAGAGTGTGGTTTAAACCATACCATATCGTTGGTCCCTTCTCTAAAAGATAAGTCAATACCATTATTTTCTCGGTGTTCTAAAATTCTATACTTTAAGTTATGAATCAATGTTGTCCCTAATTAAAAGAATAAAAGGGGCAATGCTGATTTATATGAAAGTATTAATAGGAAATTCACAAAAAAAGGTAGGGTGAAGGTTGATATACACCTTCATTCCCTACCACTTTTATATTTTTATAATTTTTAGATTAATTCAGTTAAATCTTTTACAATAGATGAAACTTTATCTTTTGGTGCATAACGTTTTAATACTTTACCGTTACGGTCTACAAGGAATTTGGTGAAATTCCATTTAATTTGTTCAGATCCAAATAAACCTTTAGCTTCTTTCTTTAAATAGTCAAAAATTGGTGCAGTATTTGGACCATTAACTTCGACTTTATCAAATAATTGGAATGTTACTCCATAATTGATTTGACAAAAACTTTCAATATCTTCATTTGTTCCTTTTTCACCACTACCAAATTGATTACAAGGGAAACCTAAAACCTCTAATCCACGATCTTTGTATTCGAGATATAAATTTTGAAGCTCTTTATACTGATCTGTAAAAACACATTTACTAGCTGTATTTACAATTAACATTACCTTCCCTTTGTAATCCTCCATTGATTTTTCAAGTCCTCTATTTGTTTTCACTTTATAATCATAAATTGTTGTCATTTTAAATTCCTCCAATTTGTTTACATAATGTAAAACATCGGGACGATATTTTTTACCTGTTCCCTACGACAACAATATACTACACTATTATATAACAATCAATTAAATAGGACGCTATTTAATCTGGTAAATAATTCATGCGAGGCATTTAATCAAAAAAATATCTAAGAAAACATTGAATCTACAATGTTCACTTAGATGATCTTATATCTATCGTGCTATATCATGGGCTTTTTGCAATAAATCTTTTGATTTATCTAGGAAACCAAAATAATTGTCTTCCGTCTTACAAATCTTCTCGAAAATTGAAATGGATACATCTTTTAAATCGTTCTCTAATGCAACTCCTTTATCTGTCAAAACTATTTCAACCCTTCTTTCATCTTCAATTGAACGTTTTCGATAGACCAAATCCGCTGCTTCAAGTCTTTTTAATAGCGGGGTCAAAGTGGCAGAATCCAGATAAAGGCGTTGCCCTAGTTCAGTAACTGTGCAAAGTTTCTTCTCCCATAGTAAAACCAGGACCAAATATTGTGGATAGGTAATGTTAAATTTACTTAAAATGGGCCTATAAATACGTGTAATCTCACGAGATGCAGCGTATATATTAAAACATAGCATGTCTTCTAATGTCGTGACTTCTCGGTTAGTCATGTTAAGATTCTCCTTTCCTATAAACAAGGTTACTGTATTTAGTTTACCTTATTTTGAGCTAGAGTATAACTAAATAGCGCACTATAATATAGGAAACTATTGTATGAGCGATAAAAAATGATGACTCAATTAATGAGTCATCTTCCAAATGTCGTTATTATTGTCGAATGTTGTTCCATCTGACCGTGTTACTATATTGGAGATGCCTTACGCCCTATAAGTGCTGAACATAAGTACCTTGGGTTATGACAAAGGAACCCAGATCGCTGATTAACCAACAACATTTGTTATCACTTCGATATTGCCTCTTGTTGCTTTAGCATATGGGCAAACATTATGAGCTTCGGCAACGATTTCCTCTGCCATACTTGTTTCTATGCCTTTTATGGTGATATCCATCGTAATGGCTAGTACATAGCCGTCGTTTGCATCCTTGCCCAGTGTAACTTGAGAAACAATGGATGTCCCTTCTGCTTTAACCTTCTTTTGTCTAAGAACAGCACCGATGGCACCTTCAAAACAAGCAGCAAATCCTGCAGCGAACAATTGCTCTGGATTTGTTCCGGCACCATTCCCTCCTAATTCCTTAGGATATCTAAGGTCCACATTTAGTTTCTCATCACTGGAAACCGCTTTGCCATCTCTTCCGCCTTGAACATTCACGGTGGCTGTATACAATTGCTTTTCAATTTTATTCATTTTAGGAACTCCCCTTTAATTTTGGATTAATATTTTTACTCTAGCCATACGGATGACTATTTATTCCCGCAAATTAAGGTGTAAGTGAATACGATCTTAAGTTAGTAAAATAATAAGCAGTGACAACATACTAGGGAGAACTTCTGTTTATGTTTAAAAAAAATGATGATAAGAAACTTGGAGAAAATAAGACCCTTACTGAAATTGTGCAGAGAGCTAAAAAATCTTCAGATTTTAAAGAGTTGAAGAAGACAGTTTCAGGGGTCCAGCTATTCATTTTATATTTCACTACCCTTATAGATCATAAGACAATGGAACATGTATTACTTCCCTATATGAACGAATGGGAAAATAAGAAAGATCAGGCGCTTGATATAAAACAATTTATTCATCATCTTCCGCTAGAAGATGTTAGTTTAACCGGGGACACAAATGAAATTGAAAAGAAAATTTATCAAGGATATGTATTACTGACAATTGAAAATACCTCAGAAGATTGTATTTTAGTAAATGTTGGAAATTTATCAAAAGGAATTAGAGAGACGAATGAAACCGAGAATGAGTTTAGTGTAACAGGGCCAAAATTAGGGTTTGTTGAGAGTCTGGATACTAATATTCTTTTACTACGCAGTAAGTTAAAATCCCCTTTATTAACGACTGAAGAGTTTGTTCTAGGCACATTATCAAAAACAAGGGTTACCATCGTTTATCTAGATGGAATAACAAACGAAAAACTAATAGAAACCGTAAAAAAAAGACTCTCGGAAATTGATTTTGACATTATTTGGGATACTTCTGCCATTGACCAACTCATTCGAGATAATACCCATACTCCCTTTCCTCTTTATGTATCTTCCGAGAGGCTGGATCGAATTTCTTACACACTCTCTATTGGCCAGGTCGTCATTTTTAGTGACGGTTCACCACACGCCATTTCTGGGCCTTCAACGATACACGATTTTTTTATCGCATCAGAAGATTATTATTATAACTGGGTGATTGGGTCATTTTTTCGGTTAATTCGGATATTTGGAATCATCTTTTCCATCTTTTCTTCCTCTATCTATGTGGCGGTTGTGACGTTTCACTTTGAGGTCATCCCTGCGGATTTACTTGGTCCGCTCATTAAGTCCAGAGCGAATGTTCCCTTTCCACCGTTATTGGAAGTTCTTTTTTTAGAAACGACCATTGAATTATTAAGAGAGGCAGGAGCTCGCCTGCCTACGAAGGTAGGACAAACATTGGGAATTGTTGGAGGTATTGTCATTGGGCAAGCAGCCGTTGCAGCAGCAATGACAAGCAATATTTTATTAATTATCGTTGCCTTATCGGCCCTTGCTTCCTTCACTACACCAACCATGTCGATGTCCAACACGATTCGTTTATTAAGATTTCCCTTTATTCTTGTATCATCATTATTAGGCGGGTTAGGGATTATGATCGGCTTTGCCGTGTTACTATGTCATTTGTTTAAACTAAAATCGATTGAAACTCCTTACATGGTTCCCTTGTTTCCGTTTCGGCGTAATAATTTTAAAGATAGTTTTATTCGCTCACCTTATAGTGAAATATACAAAAGGCCAGAGTATCTGAAAGCGAAAGATACGATAAAATATTCACCAAAGAAGAACAACCAAAAGAGGGAGGATATTAATGACGAATAAAACGTTGATAAAATTTGGTTTTGTTCTATTATCGATGATACTCCTGTCTGGATGTGTACCTCACAATATTATTGATGAGGTCTCTTTAATGCATAATATTGGCTTTGATCGGGAGAAGAAACTGTTAAAAGGTTTTGTGGTCTATCCTGAATATCAACAAGGTAATGCTTCTTCGTTGATTACTGCTTTTGCAACAAATCCTTCTAACTTACGGCAAGAGCTTGGTTATAAGTCTCAATATAAAATCGAAATGGGACAATTAAGGGTCATCATTTTTGGCCACAAATTAAGTACATACGGTTTAGCACAAGTTCTGGATACCATTTGCAAAGATCCTCAAGTTGGCATCGTCAGGATTGTGATTTCAGATGGCTCACCAAGCAAAATACTGAAAAATACACTGAAAGAGCGTCCCCTATACTTGATGAATTTAATCGAACAAAGCATTGAAACCGAGGGTATTCCAGAATCAAACGTTCATACAACCTATGACCAATATTTTGGAAGTGGGATTGATATGTCCTTTCCTCTATTAACAGTAGACACGAGCGGAATGGTCAAAGTGGATGGAATGGGAATATTTAAAGAGGATAAATTAAAGTATAAGATCCCAACGAAAGAGGCATTTTTATTAAAATTAATGACGGATCGAAATAAAGTTGGGGTCTATAATTTAAAAGTTAGCAAAAAAGGTAGTAGCGACTCCATAGGAGTAAGAGTTCTTTATGGAAAACATAAAATTACGACCTTGACCGAAAGCAATCACGAAAAGGTAAAAATTAACCTTGTTCTCAATGTAGAGCTTGCAGGTTTACCCGATTGGATGACAGTTGAGAATGAAAATGATTTTAAGACCATTAAAAATGAATTACAGAAATCCATTTCCAGGGATGCTGAAGCGCTACTTAAAAACTTCCAAGCCCAAAAGGTGGATCCGATCGGCTTAGGCAGGATTCACAAAATTCACCAAAACCAATGGTCTGAGAGTGATTTTTATCAAAATATATACCCTAAAATGAAGTTTGATGTTCATTCGAACATTATTATTAGACAAGCTGGAGTGGGAAAATAGTGAGCGTTAGCGTGAAAGAACAATTTCAAGTATCCACTTTTTTTACTTTCTTTTTAGTTCATGGTTCACAAACTGGAATTGGCATTTTAAATTTTCAAGCTCATATTAGTAAACATGCAGAGCAAGACGCATGGATTTCTTTGATTCTATCTGGCGTTGCTATTCAATTCATCCTGATAATGATTTTTAAAATGTTAGATTCCAAACATAATGATTTAGTAGCTGTCCATCAACACTGTTTTGGACGAGTTGCAGGAAACGCCCTCTCTCTTTTCGTTTTATGCTACTTCTGGCTGGCTTCGTTTACTGTTTTTCGAACGTACATTGAAGTCATCCAAATATGGGTTTATCCTACAATTAAAACCTGGCAGCTTAGCATTATATTCGGTGTTTTAGTATTTTATATCGTATCAGGCGGATTCCGTATTTTAACAGGATTCAGTTTCTGGGGAGTTATTTTACCGTCATTTTTATTTCTGCTCATCTATTTCCCGATAAAACATATGAATTACATCTATTTACTTCCTGCTTTCAGTCATCCAATAAGTGATTTACTCTTATCTGCAAAGGCATCGACTTTGCTTTTTCTCGGTTTTGAGTGGATCCTCATGTACTATCCTTTTATTAAAGACTCTGGGAAAATTCCTAAATGGGCATATCTTGGAAATCTATATACAATCATTGTGTACCTGATTATTACTATAATTTCCTTTTTATATTTTAATCAAGACGTCATTGAACAACTACCTTGGCCAACTCTTATGATGATGAAAATTGTCCATTTTACTTTTTTAGAGAGATTTGAGTATGTGTTTATTTTTATTTGGTTACTGGTTATCATTCCTCCGATGTGTATCTCGATGTGGGCCTGTACGCGAATAGTGAAAAGAACCCTTTCGTTTTCCCCGAAAGGTTCTTTAGTATTGTTTATTGTATTAGTGATGATCGCTGCGGTTAGTTTGAAAGACATCGAAACAGTAGACAAGGTGAGTAATCTTTCTTCGAACGTTGGATTTGCATTTATTTATCTTTACATTCCGTTCCTTTTTATTATAAAAATGTTGAAGGATCGCTATCTAAAGAATAAAACAACAAATTAATATGGACATTTACCGTTCTTCATCAAAGAGTAGGACTTCATCTCCTACTTCAATTTGACCTGTCTTTATGACAGAAGCATAGACGCCAAAATGATTGTTTCTTTCTTTGACAACGGTTTTCAGCAGAGTTGGGTCCTTTTCGGCATTATCAGGATTTACAGTAATGATCATGCAGCGCTCACAATGCCTATTTAATTGAATTTCTACTTCACTGCCAATTTTGATATGTCTGCCAAACCAAGTTTCCTCGATAAAAGGAATTTTCTCCTGTAAGTCTATTAGCAAATTCGGACGGAATCGTCGGTGATCAACCGCAGCGGTTCCCCATAATTCGGTTAATTGATGGATAGAAGCATCTGTTACCAGTTGAATATGTTCTTCTTCGATGGCCCCTAAAGGTACATGAGTAGGAAGATAAGTTATGGGAGCGATTTTTCGCTTCGATTTCTCTTCTATTACTTTTCTTAGATCCTCATTTTCCCATCCAACCACCCTACCGTCAGGCGTAACAATTTCAACTTCTGGGTACTTTTCAATAGATTCCTCACCAACAAATCTAGCTTTATACTTAACCATTTCTGGGAACTGTGTGATGGTTAAAAACTTCCCTGGTCTTGTTTCATCTAGAAAGGCATGGCTGCGGTCTCCATATAACCCATATTCCATGATTCTGGTTTTCTCTACACTTTCACCGTAAAAAGACTTTACGGGATGGCGAATAATTTCTTTTATATGACCGATTAACAATTCAATCTCCCCTTTATACTCCATTCCCTTAGCTTCGGGATAAACACACTTGCTAAAAATAAGAAAATATTAAGAAAATCACTAGGAAAATACTAAGATTTTTCCTCTATAATCTGGAAAAGGCAGTCAATAGAGGAGGATTTTTTTATAATGGAAAGTTTATTCCATGGAAATGAGTCCTTAGCAACATTTATATTCTTTTCCATCTGTTTCTTACAACCAATCTTGTTACCAATGCCAGAAGCAGCTACTGTCACGGCTGGCAGTGCGGTTTTCGGCTCACTACCAGCCGCGTGTATTAGTTTTGTTGGTACTCTTTCAGGTATTATCGCTGCCTATTTCATTGCAAAAATTGGAGGACAAAAGCTTATTCAAAGGTTAGTGAAGGAAAAACACCTGAATCAGTACAAAAGCTATGTTTCAAGAAACGAGACATGTATTTTATTAATTTTATTTATTATTCCTATTTTACCAGATGAAATCATTTGTTTTGGTGCAGGAATTAGTGGAGTTAGCTTTAAAAAATTTCTCATTATTGCTAGTGCGGCAAAACTTATTACTTCTTTCTCATTAGCCTACTCAGTTGATTTTGCGCAGACAATGTCCTTAACCAATACTCAATTCATTCTTTTGGTAATCGGAATCATAGGCCTGGTGATGTTAACATCTTTTATTAGTAAAAAATTGTTATTAAAACGAAATAAAGCATTTGACCTTTAGGATATTAGAAAATGCTTTATTTTTGCATACGTAAATGAAGGATGAAAAAATCGAGGCTTTAATGGCCTCGATGATATATTTGACGGTACATAATATCATTTAATTTCTTCTGGTGAAACTCCATTTTCTTTTTAAGTTTTTGTTTAATGGTTTGATCGAGACAATCATTATAAAGGATTTGAAAATAATTCATTCGGAAAGAATGCCAAAATTTTTTTAATTTTAATGTTAAATTCATATCATTCTTCCTATCCTGATTTTAACCATACTTTACCATTTTTTGCATGATTAGAGAATAAGGACAAAGATGCAAACGTTCAGATAATGCTAGAGTCCTGTTTTCAAATGGAAACTGATCTATTTTGACTACAAAAAGAAGCCAACTTTAGTTGTTGACTTCATCTTTTTTGCAACTATGAATTTCTTTTATAATTTTTAAGTAAATTTTTAACCTCGGTTAGTGAAACGTCTTGAGAAACGATTTCAAATACAGTGTCACCTGATTTTCCTTTAAGATGAATATTCGGTGTCCCCGGTATTTCAAATAAACTCCAGTCGATTCCATTCAAATGAAAAGTCTCCAGAGCCTCTCCAAGTTGACTTTCAAAGTCGCCAGTCGTTCTAACCACGGAATCCTTTGGATAAATCCTGTTGTAAAGCAATCGAGACCCTGATCCTATCTCATTCACTGGCTTGTCATAGCTATAGACCACATAAGCCTGCTGATCCTCGTGGTATTGTTCAATACTAGCGGAAAAGACTGTAATTTTTGGATCACTGAACTCGTAGAACATAGGGATGTTATCTCTTTGCAATTCCAATACCTTTTCGACACTGCTAGGCTTCGTATCCGCATGTTCAATAACCTCAATTTCTCTTTCCCTTTCGTCTACGAATGTTCTACTTTCCATTTTGAATTCTTGATAGTCAACTAAAACAGGGCTAAAATCTTCCACTGTAAAGGTTCGATTAATCACTAATTCTGTTGGATGCAAATAGCTAATAACATTCCCTTTCGCATCATAAATTTCTTTTTTTACAAGGATTCCAGTATCTTTATCCACCCATATTCGAAAGCTCTTTTCATTCGGCTGCATGATGTTGATGAGGCTATCATCTATATCGCCAGAGATGACCATTGTGTTATGGCCTAGTAACTCTTCATTCTGCTTTTCAATTTTCCATTGATCCTGATAACGTAAATATTTTGCGACAAATTCGTAATTGTATAGAGAAACATGAGCAGTCATGCTAGGTGGTCTTTCTCGATACTTTTCTCGTGAATCATAGATCTTATCTACATCTATACTAAAAACATCCTCCGGAAATACGGCATTCCTTCTGGTTTCTAATTCCGTATCAAATATCGTATATCTCTTCTCATCTGTTTCGATTCTCCATGTTTTATCTTCATTATAATAAGTTTCATTCGTCGTTAATTGAGAATGTGGATTCCATTCATCCGGATAATGTATTAATATTTCATACCCGCCGATGACGTTCTTATTGCTCATTTTATACTCAACACTGCGCTTACTGGAGGAACCATCGTAAAACAGATCATAGTCTTCAAATTTCCCTGCGGCCGTTTCAAAGTGATCCACTGAGTTTAGAAGCTTCAATAAAATATCTTCTTTTGACATCTCATCATAGTTTTCTTTCGGTTCCGGATGAGCATACATGGATTTCTCTTTTCCGTCTGTTTCTATTTTCTTTTCATTACTAGTCACATTCTCTTTCTCTGTCAAACCAAGATTATGTAAGACAAAATAGCTGGTACACACAAGAAAGAGGGTTGTGAAGCTTAGACTTAAGATCCATCCCATTTCAGGAAAACGTCTCTTCTGCCTGTTATACGGTTCTTTCATCCCAAAGCTTCTTCTAACCGCCGCTTTGTTCTTTTCTTTGAAATCTAAATCTTTCAGGACTGTATTATCCATTTCCTCTTTTAATTTTTCTAACAGATCAGTCAATACTTCTCCCCCCTTTTAACTTCTTCTTCAACAAATTTCTTCCCCGGTGCAATCGAGATTTTATCGTTGGGATCGTGATTTCTAATAGTTCGGATATTTGTTTGTACGATAATTCTTCATAGTAATAGAGGATAATGATTTCACGATACTTCACCGGGAGTTCCAATATACAACGTGAAAGTTCATTTTTGGTCTCCCCATCCAATAAATCGGATTCCGGCGTATGGTGATGAATACTTCTAGTAGAAAAAAAGTCATTGATAATGATATTACGAAAGCTCCAGCTCCTTAAACGATCCTTGCATAAATTGACCGTGATCGCATAAAGCCAAGTCTGATAAGACGATTCGTGACGAAATGTATCTAACTTTTGATAGCATTTCATAAAAACTTCTTGGGCCACATCTTCCGCAAGTTGCTCTTGTCTTAAATATGTAAAAGCTAACCGGACAATTTTTTTTCCAAATTCATTCATTAACCATTCTATTGTTTCTTCTCTTCTGTCATCACTAGGTTTAATTTCTATCTTTCTGTTTTCTAACATGTTTCACACCCTTTCAGACTTTAGACGCAGCCCAAGAGGGATGGTTGCAAAAAAGTAAAAAATACCTGTTTTGTTTAATCCGCAAGAAAAACTGTCTACAAATCCATAAATAGGTAAAACTAAAGTCATTCCAATTATATAGGAAGAACATTATTTTCGATGATAAAGGAGTTTGCACGGTGGAGAAAAAATACTTTAATGTTATGGAAGAAACCGTGGAGTCACTCGTTACTTTTTTGCTGCATAGTCCAGATTATCAGCTGATCTGCAAATGTGAAAAGTGCAGAGTAGACATCATTGCTTATAGCCTTAATAATTTACCACATCATTATGTCACAACGGAAGAAGGAAGACAGCAGGTTTTTTCCAGTCTAAATACGCATGAAAATCGCGAATGGATCAATAAGCGCATCATCAGTGCTATTCATCTCGTCTCGAAATATCCGAAACATTGATATACGATTACAAAAAAATAATAATAAATGGATTGAATAAATGATATTTTTGTGTAAAATAAGAATCAATTGCATAAATAAATGTTTTCTAGGGTTCCGCAACGTACAGTTGGACTGGTCCGAGAGAAAACTCACAGCAACTTTGCTGTGTCACGGAGGGATAAAAGCCTGGGAGATAACTGTTAAACAGTTTCTTCTAGGCTTTTTAGTTTTTATAGAATTATATTGGAGGGTTATTTAGATGAACGCAAACTGGATGAATGTATTGGTCGCTGCCTTATTTGAAGTACTTTGGGTAAGCGGCTTGAAACACGCCGATGATTTTTGGACATGGGCTGGAACCATTATTTCGATCATCATCAGCTTCTATGGAATAATTATGGCGAGTCGAAAACTGCCTGTTGGAACGGTCTATGCCGTTTTTGTCGGATTAGGGACAGCAGGAACGGTTATGTCTGAGATATTATTCTTTGGAGAACCTTTTAAAATGAGTAAGATTCTATTGATCGTTTTGTTACTTGCTGGCGTAATTGGTTTGAAATTAGTGACAAAGGATCAAGTTCAGGAAGGAGCTGATTCCTGATGGCTTGGATTTCATTAGTCTTTGCAGGATTGTTTGAGATGTTTGGTGTGGTAATGATCAATAAATTTCATCAAGACCGTAATTGGAAATCAGTCGTTTTATTAGTCCTAGGTTTTGGAGCAAGCTTCCTATTTCTCTCTTATGCAATGGAAACACTTCCGATGGGGACTGCTTATGCAATCTGGACAGGAATTGGTGCGTCTGGCGGAGCCATACTTGGTATGCTTTTATATGGTGAATCAAAGGATTGGAAAAGGTTAGTATTCATAGCAATGGTTTTAGGTGCAGCAATTGGCTTAAAGCTTGTATCATAGCCCAAATTTATCTAGACGGGCACCCAATTTCCTTTGTGAGTGTAGTATATAGGGAAATGTCAAATTGACCTTTATACATTCGAAAGGAAGTGTAAAAATGGATAATAACACACCATTCATGGCAGGATCGAATGCTCTTCCCCATCACACAATGTCTTACGGATATGCAGCACCAGCCTATTGTTACCCGGTTCAAAAGTGTGATGATTTTGTCATCATAATCGTGTTGTTTATTTTGTTAATCATTATTGGAGCCGTTTGTTTCTGCGATTAAAAGCTGAAATTTGATGATTTCCAAAAACGATAACAACCAAAAAATCCTCATCAGAAGATGGGGATTTTTTATTCCTTCTTTGTAAAAAAGATGGGCGCAGAATCCACCTTCTTAAGCCATACCTGCTCTTTTCCATTTAATCCATTTCTCACCCATACGTCCCCATTAAAAACCTTATCTTTTGTTCGAAACCAAGTAAGATAGGAACCAATAACTTGTGGATCTCCATCCCGTTCATCCTTCTGCGGGAAGGAGATTTGTTTTTGGTCTGCCGTCTTAATATTGATCGTATAAAGGGATGTGAACATGGTTGGAACAGGTCCTTCCTTCCACTCTTTGTTCTCTTTTGCTCGAGCGACAATCACCATGTCCTTAGAAAACCATTCCAAATCAAGATCGACGAAACCTGCTGGTGTAAATTCCTTTTGTTGTTTTGAGATTGGAATATCGGCAATCGTGGTTTTCTTATTTTCGACCCAAAATCTACCCTCTCCTGATATATAGGCTAGTTGATTGGCTGATGGAGCCCACTTTATCCAGTCTTGGAACCAAAGCATATTTCCCACGACTTGAAATTGATCACCCTTTGAGGATAAAACACAAAGTGTATTACTATCGTTCGACCATGAGGCTGTCGGCGTGGCAAGAAAACTAAGCCATTTACCATCGGCACTCCATTTAAAATCATCCGCAGAAATGGCGAACAATTTAGATTCATCTGTTGGAATCGTGTAAAAAAGCTTCATTTTATCAGGATTAAGCTTGGCATCAATCGAGACTTTGTAAAGAGGCACGGTTCCCCAGCCTGTCGGACGTAAACAGGACGATGAGGAGACAATTAACTCTTTCCCATTCGGAAACCACTCAAAATCTCCTGCGCCGAGAGCGACGTTTTCAAATCCATGCGGGCGGCCATTCTTGATCTTCGTGACATTAAGTAGGCCATTATCGTTATAGACCAATTGATTTTTGACAGGTGACCATTTAAAAAGCGATGTCTCAACCCTTACATATGATTGGAAAATATCTTTTTCCTTTGTATCGTAAATATATAAATCCGATTTTTCACCCTTTTCATCGCCATCAATAAATGCGATAAATCGACCATCAAAGGACCATTTTGGAGAATACACATACCGATCCTTTGTAATTTGTATTTCTTGATCTCTCTTTTTGATCCACAGCTGATGGTCACGGATAAAGGCAGCTGTGAGCGGCACCTCTGCATGGACAAAAGTGGTAATATGGGTACTCATAATCATGAAAAGTAATAGAATCCGAATCGCCAAACGACATCCCTCCTACAAGATAGGATGTCCTGAACCTCAATGGAGATTCTCGTTTACCGGATTAAGGCTCTGGTGTGACCCAAACTTGAAAAAGAAGTGAAGTTCGGTAACAGCAAAGCTCTGGTGTGACCCATTCTTGAAAAAGATGCCAAGTTCGGTAACAGCAAAGGCTCCGGTGTGACCCAAACTTGAAAAGGATGCCAAGTTCGGTAACAGCAAAGGCTCTGGTGTGACCCAAACTTGAAAAAGAAGTGAAGTTCGGTAACAGCAAAGACTCTGGAGTGACCCAAACTTGAAAAAGATGCCAAGTTCGGTAACAGCAAAGGCTCCGGTGTGACCCAAACTTGAAAAAGAAGTGAAGTTCGGTAACAGCAAAGACCCTGGTGTGACCCATTCTTTAAAAAGATGCTAAGTTCGGTCACAGCAAAAATGGCTCTAGTGTGAAAACAGCTGTTTCAATAAGCAAGGGACGAATCACATGGATTAATAAAACCAAGTGATTCGTCCCTCAAATAAATTAAATTAAGTCATTCTCAGATTCCTTCGTATAATGTTTCACTTGAACAAGTTGACCGTTTTTAAGCTTGGTTGCCCATTCAGGATCTGCAAGCACGGCACGGCCGACAGCAACATAGTCAAATTCTCCGGCTTTGACTTTTTCTTCGATAAGTTTTAGATTGTCCTGAATCGTAACATGACTGTTATCCTGATTGCTCAAATATGCACGGTTAATTCCGACGGAACCGACGGCAATCGTTGGTTTTTTAGTAATTTTTTTCGTCCAACCAGCTAAGTTTAAGGATGGATCTTCATCCTTAAATTCAGGCTCCCAAATTCGTCTTGTAGAGCAGTGGAAAATATCGACACCCGCTTCCGCCAACGGAATGACTAATTGCTCAAGCTCCTTCGAGTTATTCGCTAATTTAGCTCCATAATCGGTTCCTTTCCATTGTGAAAAACGGAAGACAATAGGGAAATCAGGACCAACTGCTTTTCGGCAGGCACGAACAATATCTGCGGCAAATTTTGTTCGCTCCCCTAGATCGCCACCAAACTCATCTTCGCGCTTGTTGGTTAGGTCCCAGAAAAATTGATCAATTAAATATCCATGAGCCCCATGTAATTCAACGCCATCAAAGCCGATTCTCTTTGCGTTTGCTGCTGCTTCGGCGTAGAGATCAATCATTTCAGTAACTTCTTCTTTCGTTAAGGCTTTTATTTGCTCATGTTTTTTTCCTTTTAACGTAATTCCAGACGGACTCACAGGAGGTGCGTCAATATTTGGTTCACTGCCTGCTCTTCGGGCAGCACCGACATGCCATATTTGTGGAATGATTTTTCCGCCTGCTTCATGGACTTCTTTCACGACCCTTGACCAACCAGCCAAAGCATCTTCACCATGAAAACGGGGAATATCTGGACTCATTACGGCAGCGGGATGGTTGATGGCTGTCCCTTCGGTTATGATAAGTCCAATCCCATTCTCTGCACGTTTACGGTAATATTGAGCAACATTTTCTCCTGGTACACCATCCGGAGAAAACATTCTTGTCATCGGGGCCATCACCAAACGACTAGCTAACATCTCTTTACCAAACGGTACTGATTCAAACAAAGTCTGTCCTACCTGCTTTTGCTTTTGTTCCAAGGTGAGCACTTCCTTCCGTAATTACAATTTACTGACTTACTATTATTCTACAATTCTATTTTAAAAATTCAAAACAATAAGACTTATTGTTTTACAAAATCTCACCATACAAATAGACGCATTTTCTTAATGAAATGCGTCAAATGGAAAATTGTGAGTCAAATTTTAATAGAATCAATGACATAATCAAGCATTCTTTTTAGCGATTCTGTCATATTGCATTTTGAACAACTTTATTACATGAGGTAGATCTTCTTCTCCTTTGATCCAAAAACTAACCCATCCCGAATCAGGTAGTACATGATGTGGCTTGGCCTCACCTGCCTCAATGAGTTCATTTCTAATCGATTTAGGAAATGGAAAGTCTGCAAGTTTGTCACCATGCATATGTCCCAATTCTTTCTTTTTAAAGCGAAATTCTACTCCTCCAAATCGATGTGGCTGCTCGACAACACCTTCCCAGCTAAGGAGTTCCTGTCTTACCAATTCAAGTATCATCTTTCCCTCTCCTTTCCTTATAAACCATTGGATGAAAAATAATGCATCATAGCCTGATGTTCCTTGCTTTTTTCATAAAGTTTTTCTATCTGTTCTTGACGGATAGCTTGCTCTAAACTAATTTCGCGCCTTTTGATTGTGACCGAAACAGAAAATAGATGAAGTGTCATCGTTCGGAATACCTCCTTCTCTTAGGTTTGAAATAATCTATTTGTAATGCCAACAACGTCGGATTAACCTTTTACCACTTCGTATTTTTATCTTACTGTATTTAACAAAATTCCCCATCGGCAATAATATTGAACTCCACCTACATCTTTTGGTGTAGTAACAAGGTATTGAGCTTAAATGCTTATAATTTTTTTAAAAAGAAATTGTAATCTTTTCCAACAGATTTCGTCTTATTAACAAAGGGGGAATTAATTTGAATGTTAGATTTATCCCAATTCTATTTATCTTAACAACTCTTCTTACGGCTTGTAACATCGGGAGAAATCCGAAGGAACATTTGGAGGAAATATACAACATTGCACTGGAATCCCTTATGGAAACAGATAAAGCATTGAATAGTAATATGGAGTTTATAGCTATTGATATGAGTAATTTTGAAGAAGTAAATGAGAAAGAGAAAAAAGTGATTTTAAACTATTTTGAAGATAAATATAAGGTTGAAGTTATGGATGCCACAATGGAAGAATTAGAAGAAAAAGGCTACTACAATCCAGACACAATGGCATTGGAAGGTGTACTTCTTAGGATTGAGAAGGTTGATTTTAAATTCAATAAAAATGTTGTATTTGAAGGCTCTAAATTTAAGTCCGGAAAAGGTGCTATTGGTGTCGAAAGTATAGTTCACTATAAAAATGGAGAATGGCAAATTAAAGAGTCGAGAGAAATATGGGTAAGCTAATTGAGTTGCGAATTCCTTTAACGAAGTATAACCAATTAAAAGAGGTCCGCATTAATTAGCACTGTTATGATTCATTGTTCATTTTCGTGTTAGTTTGAGAATTCATAATAGAACAATTTTCCGTTAATGCATGAAATAAGCCCAAGTAGCCAATATAAGCGTAATTATTCGCTTATATTGGCTAAATAAGCAAAAATCCCAGGATTTAGAGCATTTAGGCGAAAAAGCTTCGCTATGAAGGAAATATGGGTCTTTCCCCATTTAGAGGAAATTTTTACGCTTATTTTTCAAACATAGTAAAATCAACATTCAGTTATAACAGTGCCTATTAAGTAGATATTTTAACGAAATTATACATAATCCGAACCGAGATTAAAGCAGTCGACTCATATCTTCGAAACAATTTGGTGAAAAAATAAGGATTCATTTTCGCTAATGATGCTTACCTTACGCAACAAAACTGCTGCTAGTTCGATTATAGTATTTCTATATACCCTTCAGCTCCGTTCACCCTGATTCTTTGTCCGTCTCTAATCAGCTTCGTAGCATTCTCTACTCCGACAACGGCAGGAAGACCGTATTCTCGGGCGATGACAGAACCATGAGTCATCAAACCTCCAACTTCTGTCACCAAGCCTTTGATTGAGATAAACAATGGAGTCCAGCTAGGATCGGTAAATACCGTGACCAATATATCTCCCTCTTCTAATTTGGCATCCTCCATATTTAAGATGACACGCGCTCTTCCTTCGATCACACCAGAGGATACAGGTAGACCTGCAATCGCATTAGCCGGGAGATCTTGTCGTTTATATTCACCAGTAATGATTTCTCCATCGGACGTGATCATACGTGGAGGGGTTAGTTTTTCATAGAATTTGTACATCTCTTTTTGTTTGCTGATCAGCTGGTAATCTAGTTGGCGTGTTTGAACGACTTCACGAAGTTCTTCAAAAGTGAGATAGAATATATCTTCCTTTACATGAAGAACACCCTCTTTTACGAGTTGTTCAGCTTCTTTCAGTAAAGCCTGCTTATAGACGAAGTAACGATGAATCATTCCGTATTTAGGATATTCCCGATAACCACCTAAATTCCGAATGAGGTCGATCCTTTGTTTAGTTTCTTTGGCCTTGTGCTCCCCATCTGGTAATGACAATAAACGTTCTAATAAATCCTGTTCTTTTTTCAAGGCAACATGTTGCCCGTGCTCAAATTTCCGTTTGCTCTCACCAGGCTTAAAATTTTGGATGTTACTGAGAATCGTTGGAATAAGTGTCGTTGGACTCTCACTCCAACGAAGTCTCGAAATATCAATTTCACCTGTACAGCGCATGCCATATTTGTCTAGATAAGTAGAAATAGCCTCTTCGGCCACCCCACCACCTTCGAACTTTACCAGGTCATCGAAAAAGTTCTCATCTTTTACGTTTTTTAAATAATCGATGACTTCTGGATAAGGACGAATGACATCAGCAACATCCAATAACGCCAGCCCCATTTCCGAAGTAATATTGTTTGGTAGAGATTGAGAAAGTGGGTCGGCTGCGTTTATTTCCCCTAACCATTCATTCATATTTTCATTAATCCATGCTGGAGCATTCATTACTGCCATAATCACACGCGAACTTTGAGGATCAAATAAAATCTTCCTTAATTCCGTGATATCCTCCAGGATAAAATCCAATAAATCCGCCCCTGATTTAGATTGGATGTTCTTCTTCAACACTTCTATTGATGTTTGACTTTTCTTCATCAAATCCAAAATGATGGTTGGATCACTTTCGATTGGTGCTTGGAAACCCGCAGTCGGTATATTTTTACCGGGGCTTTGTTCATTTTTATCAGCAGGTAACATTGGAATAAATTCTCGCTCAATGATGGTATTAAGTGCATCCTTTATTAGAGGATCGGAATCCCCAAGGTTTAGTAATATTTTTCTTCCAATGGGCGATGCCAGATTTTGAGTGATATCAACAAACAATCTTCCAGCTGCTGTACGCATGGGTGCAGGAGTCGTTAACAGATAAAAAGACAATCCTAAAGGTTTCATCGGATCCGTCATCATCTGTTGATGTCCAACGGAGATATAGACGCGATTTTCTTGATCATACGCTTCAGGTATTGGAAAGAGCGTAGTGATTGGACGACTCTGGACGATATAAAAAGTATTGTCAACTAAACACCATTCGATATCCTGTGGGTATCCAAAATAAGCTTCGATTTGTCTACCAATGCCTGCTAGTTGTAAAATTTGTTGATCCGTCAGTGTTTGTGACTTTTGCAAATCTGGATTGATCTGAATCGTTTCTGTTCCGCCTTCTTTTCGTCCATAGATAGCCAATTTCTTGGTGGCAATCAACTTATCGACAATTTTATCTTCCTTTACTTTATAGCAATCTGCAGAGACCATGCCTGAGACAAGTGCCTCTCCCAATCCAAAACTAGCGTCGATTGAAAGCAGCTTTCTGTTAGAAGTAATGGGGTCTGCTGTAAATAAAATTCCGGATGCCTGTGGGAATACCATCCGTTGAACGATAACAGATAAATACACTTGGCTGTGGTCAAAGCCGTTTTGCATCCGATAGATCACGGCCCGATCCGTAAATAAGGAAGCCCAACATTTGCTGATGTGCCGCAAAACCGCTTCTTCCCCGATAATATTCAAATAGGTATCCTGCTGACCGGCAAAAGAGGCATGTGGTAAATCTTCAGCCGTTGCACTAGAACGTACAGCATAAGCATGTTCATCGCCAAACTGGGAGAGGTAATGAGAAACAACTTTCACAACATCGGAAGGTATTTCTACCTCCATGAGGAGTTGTCTAATCCTCTTGCTAATTTCACCAATTTGAACGCTATCCTCTACTTTTAAGTATTTTAGTTGATCCAATAATGATTGGAAGGCTTCGTTTTGGTCTATCACTTTTTGATACACTTCTGTCGTAATACAAAATCCTTCTGGCACTTGAATCCCATCAAGCTTTGCTAGTTCCGCTAAATTTAACGCTTTTCCCCCGACGAGCATATGTTGTGTCTGATCGATCTCGGTAAACTCTCGTACATATGGTTTCATTGCTTTCCCTCCCATTCATTGTCCATCATCATAATGTAAGTTCGAACTCAAATTTGAATGTAGCTTTCCGGTAAGACGTTTCTTAATAACGGAGTCGGTTTCCCTACACTATAAAGTTGCAATTCATGCATCGCTCTGGTACAGCTAGTATAGAATACTCGGCAAAGACTATTATCTCTATATACATGCTCCGATACATCATAAAGGATGACTGCGTCGAACTCGATTCCTTTAGACAAATAAGACGGGATGACTACAACCCCTTGTTCATACTCAATCGAGCTGCTCTTCAAGAGCTTAATATCCTTGATGTGAGCCAAGGCTTCGAAAGCACGTTTACTTTCCTCAGCTGATTTGCATATGATGGCGATACTGTTATAGTGACGACTTCGCCACTTTGCAACTTTCGATTCAATGTGCTGATGCAGTTCTGACTGGTCGAGCAATTGTGTCAGCACAGGTCTTTTACCATCACGTTCGAAAGGGATAATTCGTTCACCGTTAGGGACTAGTCTGCGTGTAAATTCGATGATCGGTTTTGTTGACCGATAACTACGAGTCATGTTGATTACTTCTGTTTCATCCTGACCGTATAAACTCATCAGTTTGGTGAAATCATCCATTTCGCTTGCATGGGCAAATATCGCCTGATTAAAGTCACCAAGAACCGTCATTCTTGCCGAAGGAAATAACCGCTTTAAGAACTCGAATTGAAAAGGCGAGTAATCTTGTGCTTCATCTACAACGATGTGTTTTATCGAGCTGTTCGTCTGAAAGCCTCGGATCAACTCTTTCATCAATAAAAAAGGAGTAGCGTCCTCGTATAATAGTTTGTTATGATCTAAACTCTCCAACGTCGCTTGACAAATCTCCGCCCATTCCACCGGTATTTCTCCCTCTATCCACTGTTTGATCTGCTGCGGATCGGTGAAAAGCTGCTTGTATATCCCCTTTATGTCGATGAAACGAAACGCGCGAATTCGTTTACGTAACGGTTTGAATTTTTGATGAACAATCAATCTGGCCAATGCTTTCGGCTCCATCTCGTAATCAGCAATTGATTCCCCTTTAAAACCTCGCTTTTCTGCTAAGAAGGTATGCGCTTTGTGGTAATCCTCGTTGCTAAGTAGCTCCATTTCCTCCTGTACCCATGACTTCGTCCGTTCCAGCTTTTCTGCTTCATTTATTTTCTTCATTAGCCAATCCTTTAACGATTCAAGTCTGTTAGAAAATCGAAGTGAAGTATCGGTTCGATAAAACCTCTCTGTTATTTGTTGAGATGCAATCATCAGCTTTCCATTGAAGGTGATGTCCTTGAACAGCATTCCTGATAACTCCAGCGACTTCCTGTAGGATTGAATCGCCTCAAAAAAACGAGAAGAAGCTTTAAATGAAATGCCCGCAACTCTTGAACGGTAAGAAGTAGAGTTTGCAGCAGTTAAAACATACTCCAATTGCTCATAGGGATTTTCTATTTGGAACTCTTTACTTAACCGGTGATCTAAATATTCTTGAAATGTAACCTGCTGCATATTCTCTTCGCCGAGTTCGGGTAAGACATTGGAAACGTAATGATTAAACAACGAATTAGGAGAAAATAAAATAATTTGATCAGCATTTAGACGATCTCGATACTTATAGAGCAAGTAAGCAATCCGCTGCAGGGCGGCCGATGTCTTACCGCTGCCGGCTGCACCATGAACAATGAGAAGCCTCCCTCGATCATGTCGGATGATCCGGTTTTGCTCCTGTTGAATGGTTGCTACGATATTGTGCATCTGTTTGTCAGTGCCTTTGCCTAGTACCTTCTGTAAAATTTCATCCCCAATTGTGAGACTTGTATCGAACATGGATTGAAGTTCATTGCCGCGGATCAGATATTGCCACTTATTCTCTAATTTTCCGTGGATGACACCGCCTGGAGTTGTATAGTTAGCTGGACCACCAGGCTGGTAATCGTAGTAGATACTCGAGATCGGTGCCCTCCAGTCGTAGACGAGGAAATCATCACCACTTTCATCCGTTAGTGTGGAGATGCCAATATAAACTTTTTCCGGAGTGGAAGTTCCTTCTTCCGTGAAATCAATTCGTCCGAAGTAAGGAATCTCCTGCATACGTCGCAGCGTTGATAATCTCTTAGCTGCGTGCCTATGGGTGCTTTGGCTTACTGATAGAGCTTGAGCCTCTTGTCTTAAGCCGATGATCGTTTCAAGAAAATCATCGAAGGAATCAATATTCACCTTAATTTCATCCCAAAAGTGTTTGCGGATATGAACCACCTCATTACGTCGCTGGGCAGTTTCTTCCTTCAAGCTGCTGATCCGCTCCGAGATAATTCCCAAAACATTTTTCAATCGAATTTGCTCCAGCTGAAATTCTGCATTCATAGCATACACTCCTTAAATTTTTTTAATATAAGGCTTGACGAAAATGTAATTTCCATTATATAATTATAGTAGGGATATTATATTTAATTGTAATTACATAATGGCAATCTTTATAAATTTACCACAACCACTCCTTTTTTTCAATACATTGGAGCATTTTTTATATATAAAAAGAGTAGTATTTTACGTTTTTTACGTAAGTACTACTCTTTTTGTTTTTAATTGTATTGGTCATTAATCTTTTGAAGAAAAATTCTTGGGAATAACTAGTTTTTTATTCCATGAAGCGAACTACCTCTGCCAACCGGCCTTTATAATTTTGAATATTATGAGGATAAGCATTCCTATTCGATCATTTTCAATGGTATTGTCCTATAATAATAGAATAATAACGAATTGTTGGAGGGGTTTGTATGTATCAGGCAACGGTCAACGGAGTCAATATTTACTATGACCGAATGGGTAGTGGCGAACCGCTTGTGCTCATCCATGGTTTGGGAGAACGAAAAGATGGTTGGAAATTTCAGTACCAACTTGCTGATCAGTTTGATTTAATCATCCCAGATTTACGTGGCTTTGGGAAAACTAGATGTTCAGAAGACCAGGAAATAAGTATTAACGCCTTTGCAAGAGACATTACTATTTTATTGGATCAATTAGGTTTATCCAAGGTGCACATCCTGGGTTTTTCAATGGGAGGTATGGTTGCACAGGAAATCTATAAAATCCATCCTGAAAAAGTAGCGTCCCTTATCCTAGCCAACACGCTGTTTTATGTTCCAAAATGGATTAAAAAAATATTACTGCTATCGAATAAGAAATATATCGGTAACTTGACTGTCGAAAAATTTCAATATGGCGCTACATCGAGATGTATTCATGATAAAAATGAGGCAGCGGTTGAAACTGTTATGCCTATTTGGTCAGAGCATCTTGATGGTTTTTTTTCAGGATTAAATGCTTGTCTAGATATTGATTATCGTCAAACTTTGAAAACAATCAACGTTCCAACTCTTATTATTTCATGCCAGCAGGATAAAATCTGCCCTCCCTTCAACCAAAAGATCATGCACAAATTAATAAGAAACTCAAAAATATATACGATAAAAGAAGCTGGCCATGTCGGCAAAATTGAAAAAACAGAAGAGTTTAACCGTGTGGTTCTAGAGTTTTTGAGAAAAGAATCTGCTTAGGAAAATAAGCGGTGCCGTATCTCTTATATCTGTGGGATTATGGGATTGATTAGGGAGTTATGGATTTCTAGAATATTCACCATTCATTCTTTTTGTTCATCCCTATGAGGTGAGTATTGGAATAAGTGATGCTAACGAACAGATGAAATTGTTTTAAATTGTGATCTAATAATATTATTGTTAATAGAGGATTTACTAGGTTAAAATTAATAAATAGAATGAATAAATTAAAAAAAGACCGCACATGCAGCAACATGTCCGGTCCTGCAATAGACGGTTACCTCAAAGGGATCGGCTATGAGGTACTATAGTCCACCTAGTTGCCGAGACTCAAGGGTGGATTATTTTTTATGGTTAAATAACAGGATAGTTACGTTTAATCTTGTAAATGCAATCGTTGTCATAAGTGTTTCAAAATACTCCATCAGACTTTTTTCCCCTACCATTCTTTAAAATATGGTAATATCAGCAAGTAGGATCATCATTATACCTCCTCCCTTTGTATCATTTCGTTAAAAATAATTTGTCTATTATTGAAATAACTTTAACGAACAACAAAATAGAATAATTTTTTATTTTTATACAATTTTTGACAATCTTCACACTCCTAATTTAGTAAAATGAATTTATATATTCAAAAGTTTAGAAGTATGCATTAGTTTTTAGTATTGAAAACATGGATGCATGGGTTCACAGATCTACGGGGGGATATTTATGAGCACAGTAAATGCAAAAATGGAGGAAATGGATAAAAAACACGGCAACTCGTTCAAACAGCTGTCAAATCCAAAATTTATTGCGATTGGTCTTTTCATTATCATTGCACTCATTTTCGGGGTCATTAGCTATTTTCAGGCCACTCAGTTTAATGCGAACGTGATGATTAATGACATCAAAGTCGGCGGGCTAAATACGGATCAAGCTTTGAAAAAATTAAAAACAACCCAATTGAAAAATGTTGTTTTTATTGGGAAACAGGAACTATTAGATGAGAAAGATACAGAGATGGGATTTACGGATAAAGATCTACCCGGTGTTAAGAAATTATTGAAAAGCCAGTGGACGTTATTTCCATCTTCAAAAGAAAAACAATATTCTTTGATTCCGAAAGATATGGAGCAGTATCGAAGCCAAACGCTGGAAAATCTCGTCGAAGAAAAGCTGCTCACGATGAATACTAGTTTAAAACCACCACAAGATGCACAGGCTCGTTTGGAACAAGGAAAAATCGTGATTGCTCCAAGTGTGGATGGAGAACAGTATGATGTCGAAAGCCTATTAAAGGATTACCAGAAACAAAAATATAACAGTGAAATCCATTTAAAACCTGCCTACATACAGCCAAACAAAGAAGACAGTCCAGTTGTAAAGAATCAAGAGAAAAAACTGCAAGAATTTCTTCAACAAACAGTGGATTATAAGGTGCAAGATAAAGTCCATTCTTTGAAAGCGAGTGAATTAGTTCAAAATGCCTCATTGACAAAAGACCTACAGGTGACGATTGAGGCGAACACGATTCAAAATAAAATAGCGGAAATTAACAATACCCAGTCTACTTTAAATAAAGATTTCTCCTTCAAGACCCATTCAGGTTCGGTTATCTCAGTGAAAGGAAAAGGTTTTGGCTGGGCTTTAAAAGAAAAAGAGGAAGCAGCACGTCTTCAGGAAGCGTTTCAAAAAGGAGAAACTTCGATAGATGCTTCCAGTCTTTACGGAAATGGTTGGGACTGGACCCCTATCGGCTATGACAGGATCGCCAATAATGGTATTGGAGACACCTATGCTGAGGTATCGCTTGCGGAGCAGCGTATTTGGATTTACAAAAATGGACAATTGGTCGTCACAACAAATGTCGTAACCGGTAAACGAAGTACAGGTGAAGATACACATCCAGGTGTTTGGTATATTCTTTATAAAAAATCACCGTCCATCCTAAGAGGCACTGCCGTTGGTAAAGGAAGTTATGAACAGCCAGTTAACTACTGGGCACCGTTTACCAACGATGGGCAAGGATTCCATGATGCCGGTTGGCGGACAAATTGGGCAAGTAATGCTTATCATACAGCTGGTTCTGCCGGATGTGTCAACGTCCCTCCAAGCGTGATGGCTAGCATCTACAACAATCTCAGCCAATTCGATCCAGTTGTGATTTATTAGCCGCCACATAAAAAGAAGCAGAAATCGATGGATTTCTGCTTCTTTCTTTTTAACATAAAACGTTAGCCCGATGAAAATCGAAAAAGATTGATTCTTACTTGCCTGTAACTCTTTTTAAAACAAGCTTAAAAAATTCTTCTTCACTTATTTCCCCAGTTAGCTTTAACCGAACAATTTCCCTGTGCTCTTCTGTGATGGTGAAACCGGATAGTTCCATTGATGCTTGGGTATTACGAAGTGCTTTTTCTATTGTTTCCTCATTTGGTTTAGTCATCCTATTCACCTCAACACCTTTGGTATAGAATAGACTGCTGTAGTAACTGGCAGATGTCCCAAAACCGGAGAATGTCACTTTTCCCCTATTAAAGTTACTGTTTTTTTTCATACAAATAGAAAATATAATCAGTTGAAGCACCTTTATGGCCCAGTTGGCGCAACATCGCAGTAATATTCCCACGATGGTACGTTCCATGATTAACCACATGCTGAACCAATTCAGAAAGCTGAGTATTTAGTTTTCCAAAATGAGGATGTTCGACACTCATTGGACAATTCAAATCTTCTTGAGCAGAGAAAAAGGCATGGTACTTCTTCGTAAACTCTGAATACATTTTCTCCATTTCCTCCATGCTTTTCCCATTCGTTTTCTCCCTCATCTCAGTCACATTTTCCATAATTTCCTCAAAGCTGTTACCCGAGATCACCCCAAACCAAGTAACATCGGTTAGAAACATATGAACAATTACATCCGAAATCGTTGGAAAAACACTTTTAATCTCTTGGGTATAGATGTCCTTTGGAAGTTCTTTTAAGTGTGAAAAAATTCTGTTATTTGCCCATATATGGTAACCATAAATTTGTAATGTCGAGTTCAATTGTTTTCCTCCTAGATTGTTAGTTTTGTTTCCATTATAACCTCTAAACCTATCGATTTGTATCATTATACCAATTTAGTTAATTTTTTACTAAAAAATCTATAAAACCATAATATTGTTAACTATAAAACAAACATTCTTATTCAATGGATTACTATATTCTGATTTACGATAATGAACTGGATCATCTGATTCCCATCAACCCGATTTTTCATGCTTCACGGTAATCAGATAACTCATCTGATTCCCATCAACCCGATTTTTCATGCATCACGGTAATCAGCTGGCTCATCTGATTACCATTAACACGATTTTTCATGCATCACGGTAATCAGCTGCCTCATCTGATTCCCATTAACACGATTTTTCATGCATCACGGTAATCAGATAGCTCATCTGATTCCCATTAACACGATTTTTCATGCATCACGGTAATCAGATAGCTCATCTGATTCCCATTAACACGATTTTTCATGCATCACGGTAATCAGATAGCTCATCTGATTCCCATCGACCCGATTTTTTATGCTACACGGTAGTCAGCTGGCTCATCTGATTCCCATTAACACGATTTTTCATGCCTCACAGTAATCAGATAGCTAGTCTGATGCCCGCCAATGTGTACAAAAAAGAAGCCCTGTTCCATCATTGGAACGAGGCTATTTTCTTGGGTTGCTATCAACTATAAATCTAAATTCAAACTTGAAGGTACTGGTTAAGATTGGTGTTGGCGAACAACAGGTACTTTCCCCATTCAACTTTATAGTTCCTCGAGAACAATATTGACCGCATACAAGGCATCAATTGGAAATCCCGATAGCCATAGTGCTACTTCGGGAAGCTGAATGGATTTTTAGGAAGGATTTGAACCTTGGTATATTTTAAGTTTATAATATTATTCCCCAAAAATTACCTCTCAATATACTTGGGATCTTTTTATGGAGGATGCTACTCTTTTTCTGTTATGTACCATCCATCCCGCTTTTTTTCTAAATGGAATTGATCAACATCGAATTTTTTTCGGAGTATTTTATATTCTTCATTTTCTATTTTGATTTTGGTTACATTGACTTTTTTTAGCGTTATTTCGGGTTTGTTAACTTCGATGAGCAAATCATTCATCATAAAAAATGTTCTCTGTTTTCTCATATTCCACTTCCTTTCCTGTTTCTATTACTTACGTATAGAATTAGGCAAATATTAATAAAATCCTTGTAAATTTTTTGTTAAAAAGGTCTCCTTGACATGCTTGTAATTAGTTTATGGCAGGTATCCCATATACATTATATGTAAAAATCAATGGAAATTACGACGTAAACTTTAAACATCGAGTCCTTGTCTTCAAAAAATATATATTATGTAATAGTTTGATATTCGCAATAAAAAGAAGCCAACTTCAACATTAACGTGAATCCAGCCTCCACTATTTATTTATAATAATGGATAATTTGTAGTTTACATATTTGTTTAGAGCTACCAAAAACTCGTCTAATACCTCATTGGATGGGAATTTACATTCTAATAGATAACAGCTATCACCACTAATTTTGTAGTTGTTCATGACATATGGTTCCTGTGTTTTGATGAAAGACAAATAAGGTTCATGCTGAATGCTTTTGGTAAAAATGCTGATCATTGCGTGAACAGGATAACCCATTTTTGTTTGATTAATTTTAATGGTATACCCTTCGATAATTCCGCTGTCCTCTAATTTTGCCACTCTTGCTGAAGCAGCTTGTCCCGTTAGATGGACCTTCTCCCCCAGCTCCTTCATTTTGATACGGCTGTTCTTAGATAGTTCATCCAAAATTCGCCTATCAGTTTGATCGAACATTTCTACAACTCCTTTCATGAATCAAGTCAAACCGGCCAAAGACTTGATTTATTCTATGTAACAGTTCTTGTAGATAGTATAAACTACATCTAGATTATAGAAAAGGAGTTATGAAACATGAATATACAACTAATTCGCAATGCAACACTCGTTCTTCAGTATGCAGGGAAAAAGTTCTTAATTGATCCATTTTTAGCGGAGAAAGGGACTTACCCGCCTTTCCCAAATTCAGTAAGACAAGACCAAAATAATCCTTTAGTTAGCTTACCAACATCAATAGACAACATCATCAGCAATGTAGATGCTGTTATTTTAACTCATTTACATTTAGATCACTGGGATGAGGCGGCCAAAGTGGCTTTGCCAAAGGATATAAAAATGTTTGTACAAAATGATGAAGATGCTACTGCTATTCAAAACGATGGTTTTCAAAATGTAGAAGTTTTACAAGAAGATACCGTTTTTGAGGGTATTACGCTAACGAAAACCAAAGGCGAGCATGGAAGAGGAGAAATTCTCAAACGTGTAGGTCTAGTTTGTGGCGTTATCTTTAAACATGCAAATGAAAAAACCCTTTACGTAGCCGGTGATACAGTCTGGTATGAAGCGGTACAAGAAGTAATCGAAACACATAAACCAGAGATCATTGTTGTCAATGGTGGAGACAATCAATTCCTACAAGGTGGCTCTCTCGTTATGGGTAAAGAAGATATCAATGAAGTATATAAGGCTGCCCCTAACGCGAAAATTATCTCTGTCCATATGGAAGCGGTAAACCATTGGACATTATCTAGAGCAGAATTAAAGAGCTTTATTGAAGAAAATGGAATGACATCCAATGTTTTAGTGCCAGATGATGGGGATTCATACTCGTTTTAATTTCCAATTTTAGAATAGTAAAACGCAAGGTTTTTCCCCTTGCGTTTTATCTGTTTTGTTTACAGCGAAGCAAAATGGATGATTATTTTTATGGTTAGATAACTTATAAATCTATTAGCAATTGATCCCTCCCATTAACCATTCACGAGGTTGATAGGCACCAATGGGGATTTGGATTAGACTAGTTTTTCCTTCAGACCCTAGCTTGTAAATATCATCACACAACTTGACGTCATAACCTAGGAGTGGGTGCCCCCCCATTTCATTGGCTGCAGCTACTAATAAGAGTCGTTGCACGAGCATTCCTGCCTCCATTTGTTGGATGCGATATCCCCTGTATCCGAGCGAATCTTTATTGTAATCCTTGTCACCTATGACATGGAGACAGACTGGTACTTGAAACAGATTCACATTATCCATCGACATCCCCGATTGCAGTTGCCGTCGATAATCTCCAAGCTGGAGCGGTTGTAAAGCATGCGCGGTGCGATTATATTGATACGCCCCATTCGGAATTCCTTCCACATTATACAAACAAACATTCACTGAAACACGGTGCTCATCCCTCTTATGTGGGGATTCTAGATCATTTCGATACTGAAAAGAATCCGTCGCCTCCTTTAACAAATTTGCGAGAATCTGTTCACTTACTTTTTCTAAAACAAAATCCATACCCGGAGAAAACCGCTTTCGACAAGCAGAAGCCAGATCGAACCGCTCTTGTTTCGCATCAGGCAGGGTGATCGCTTGACCATCTCCACTCTCATTTCTCTTTACTTTGACCAAGGTAAACGAAGCGGTTGAATCAAACGTAGATACTTCATTTAACATGGTTAACATCGGATATTCTTTAACCCTCTTCGACCGGACATAGTGATTGGGCTGAATGGCGTTTATTTCACCGCATAACTCAGCTGATGAAATCATTCTTACCCTTTCACTCCCATGTGAAGACCAAATGGTAGGTTCTGCCGATAAAGGAATGACCGCATAGACACTCTCCTCTTTTTCCGATAATCCAAGCAAATGATTCATCGCTCGATCAAGAAATTGAAAGTAAACCCCCGATTCGAAGCCAAACCGTTTCGCAACCTCCAATAACTGTCCAATCACTACGCCAGCATCCAGCCCCTGCAGTCTGTAAGCAAAGTTATTATATTTGAAAAAATTCTTCCAAAACATCGTTGATACAAACACTGTGCAAAAACAGGAGGAGACATCACACCGATTCCCTAGAGCCCGGGCTAGATAGGAATCGAAATTACCGTCTCGCAGCAAAACTAAACGATGGTGTGCCACATCATAATGATAGACACCCGTTGGCAAATCATCGATTTTTAAATAAAGGTACAATTCGTTTGGATACAACGCGCCACCCGAAGGAGCGAACCTCCGATACGAATTCATGAAATCCGCATCGTTCTCTCCTGAATCCGTGGGAAAAACAGATTGACTAAATTGTGTAAGACCGTAAACATACCAAAGAATATGACTGATTTCTCGAAGATCAGGTACTACAGATTGTTTGGAACCTTCAAGTGACAGGGGTACATCTAAAGATAACGGGAATACAGGCAATCCGCGGTATAATTTATAGGGCAATGGTCCATCTTCCCAATCTACTTCCCAATTCGGGATGCTTGCACTTTCAATGTCAAAATGTAATTGGTGGAGAAATTCCTCTACATTCATCTATCCTTCCTCCTAGTAACTGCTTATGGAAACGGATGAGGATGCGGATTGAGCTGTTCAGCCGTTAACGGTTCCTTCGTATATCCAAGCTCCATTGGGACCTTCAACACCCGCTCCAGCCCTGTTACGCGGGTAAGGTGATGTCCGAATGTCATCGGTAGCATTCCAGGTATCAACACTTTCACACAATACAATCCGTTACGGATCGTTTCAGGTGTCGTCTGATCAACCGCAATTACATCAAGATTTAATTGGCGAAATGCTTGAAGAATTTCCTGAAGATCATCGGTAAGGTCTAAATGCTTCGACTTCCACTTAAATTCCTCATTGAACGTTCTTAATGGACGATTTTCGTCTAGTAAAAACGTTAGACGCTCTTCCGCTTCTGGCAAGCCGTACAACATCCCATGATCATCCATTTGGCGAACCAAGGAAGAATCATGCAACATTCGACGAAAGTCCTCCTTGTTTGTTTCTAATTTTTCATCCAATGTCAGCATCATCCCAGCTAACTCATGAACAGCTGTTTTTACGGCACGTACCGGATCCAAATGAGCACCAGAGGCACAAATCAGATTCAACCCTTTTTCCTTTCTATTTTTCGCAATTGCTACTATACTTGGGATTCCATGCTCCATCGTAGAGTTATATAAATATAGATCATATCCCCCAACTGCTCGCATCCGTTCAATCATTAGCAGCAGCTCTTCGTCCTCCGTGGAGAACGGATCCAGACGTGGGAGAGGAAGCTGTGCGTACCAGGTCATTAGGAACGAATCACGCTCCACCACTTCCAAAATCCCGTAGAAAATGGCTTCTTCTAAACTCCCGCCCAATGCGCATCCGTTAGAGGTTTCATAGACAAACCCTCTTGATCCACAACCTAAACTGTAATAAGCCAGTCGCTCAGGAACGAGAATAGGGCGCTCTTGCAAAAAGGAATATCCCCATACCCAATTCATTGGGCGATCGGGATCAAATTTTTCAAAAGGAAAACCTGACCTTTCATACTGTTCCGTTTCGTGTACTCCAACTTCTACTGGATTCAGGGCTTGATTTTTCAGATTGTTAAAACTGTCAAAGACCACTGTCCGTTTACCGCGGGGCTCAAGGCCGCAGTACCGCTCCAATCCTTCCAAAATCGCTGTTAACTCACTTACCGCATAAGAGTTAGTCCTGCCTGCTGTCCCTTCATCCCCATTCAATAAAGGTAAATTAACACTTACATCTGCAAATGGAGGGACGAGGTTAATCATTTTTTCATTTAAAAGGCCAGTTCGATGGTCGAGATATTCTTCAACGAGAACGTTATTAAAGTCATCTAACGAACGGCTGCGGTAGCTGTCTCGGTTCATCTTCGGACTTGTCTGCAGAGAGATTTGCGCCATGGCTGGGGAATCATCTGGTAATGGACCACAAACTTCACATAAAGGTACAGGCAAAAACCTATGCCATGAACTCTTCAAGGATTTCAAATTAACGAATCCTACTTTTCCATCAGAAAAAGCCTGTTCACCATGGATGATTCTTTGTACCTCTGCCCCAATCAGGTGGCTCAACTGCACTAGTCCCGCACGCGATGCCCAAGCCTCATCTTGTCTACCACCATTTAACTCCAAGTGCTTATGAATCTCCCTCATCTCATTCCGGTCAGGGCCCGTCATCAGACGTCTCATATCCGCGCATTGAGAACACCCAGGTGTGCCAGGACGAACAAAAGGTCCGATAATGCCCTCTCCAAAGGAAACAAAGCCTCGCAGCCAAGGAGTATTTGTTCGCTGAAATACCCTTTCCGCTTTTTGATGAAAAGAGGGATTCCAACAATCTTGCAGCACCAATGCCAAATCCATTGTAACAGGAATTATAGAATTGAAATCGGTTTGGCGAACAACAAGATATTGAGGTGACAGTTCTTCATATAGGCGGTCTGCCAGCTCCCCTTCTCCGACAATCCAAACAGCCGCACTCATGATGATCCCTCCTCTTGAACCAATACCCCACACAGACCTGCCAATTCTTTTTTCATATAAGGCTCTAGTTCTAGTTCATACACAAGAAGCTTCTTATTGTTCCGTTCCAAGATTTCCATTGCAGATTGCAAATGCTCGGATTGGAACCTCTCATCGCACGCAGGAATATCAAGGCTTTGCTGCGCCTTTTCATCCAAGAGGATAGACGAAACCTCCAAGGCACGTGGCATAACAATATTTTCTTGGTTTTGAGCTTTTGCTAGTGCTTGTTGCAGGGCATTCCGCAACGCTAAGGTGATATTTAACCCACTACTGCCATACCAACCTTCTTGGGTACCAATCCAGACAACTGGAAATCCCGAAACGTCCTTACCAATGCCGAGGGTCGGTACTCTCTGCATTGTTTTTAGTGCTTGCAAATAAAACCGGCAGCGATCATCGTCTACTGTACATAACTCCACCCGAGAGACAGAATACATAGGATCATTGAGCTGTGACTTCAACTCCTGATCTAGACACCTTTGAAGTCCTCGGCAAATCCCTTCACTCAACGATTCGCCTGCTCCAATTTCAACTTGGGCTGAAAGGTTGAGTGAAGTGACGATTTTTGTAAGGTATTTTTCAATCCCTGAAAGCCCCGCTTCCCGTCTTGCTTCCTCATGCGTAAGTCCAGTACAAACTAGGTCCTGCAAAAGCTCAGCCGGACCATCTGTGATTGGATCAACGGACTGAACGCGGCACTGGGCTAATGGCAGTTGGTTTAAATCTCCTTCTTCCCAGATATGAAAAATCCCTGAGACCTTTGATGTTAATTGGTTAAAGAAGAGAAGTAATTTATGTTGATCTTCATTCTCTATGGTCCTTGAAGGCCGCATTGTTATATTTTCAACTAATCTAGTAGACTGTTTCCCTGTCACAAGGGGATGTGGCTGGAACGGATGCCAATTTCCTTCCAGCGTTTCGAAATCAAACAAAAAGAATTGATTTTTCTGTTCCTTTTCAGACTGTTCCTTTTCAGACACACCTGTCACATGTTTAAACAATTCAAATACACTCACATTCGCGAGCAAAGCTCCGGCTGTAGGAGAATAAGAGGAAAATCGCTGGTCATTGGTGAGAGCCGATTGGTGAAGGCGTCTCCAAGCAGACTCCCAGCATGCCTCTGAGTTTGGATACACAAGAGGTCCAGCTAACCCCAGCTGCTCTAAGCTAATAGCTGGGAGAAACACCTTCTCCACTTCCCTGCAAACCCTATGTAGGAAACGGAGCTCCTCTACATCCCCATGTTCTGAAACATACAAAATATACTCAAATGGTTTCATCACCTCCTGCCAATTTATTTCCTCATCCCTTGTTATTTCAACTATTTCCACCTCATCGTCTGTGTTGCGAGCATGGGCCACGAGCTCCATCAATCTTTTTCGATTGGTCTGTACGGTGTCCGTGATCAGCATTTGGAACTTTGGCAATCCAGATTCAAGCAACGAAGATACCAAGGAAATAAACAATGGACCAGCACCTATTGCCAACACTTTCGCCTGACGATAGTTCTGGAAGCGGAATGCTCCCGAATCAACTAGGTTATCGACAAATTCAATTTGAGAGGCGTATTTTTTAAGAACTTGTTCATTCAATTGATGCGGTTGGTCCTGACTTACGTCTCGAACAAACCCATTTTGATAGAGAGTTGCTGCAATTTCATAGACTCTATCTCGGTAAGGTCCAGGCAACTCGTTCGTCAAAAACTCCATCGTGTACTCACCATTAAACATCGGGATTAATTTTTCAACCCACTTGTCGATCATACTGCCCTCCATACGGAAGGAGCTTACATTGTTCCGAAAATACACACCGAGGTTTGAATCAGGGAGAAAAAACGTATCCCTTTTCACTTTCAGACGCATAGAAGGGTTCAAATTCGCCATTTCGTTCCTCCTTAGCCGTAGCTGTCCCATTATTTTAATATCATCACTATTATCCTATGTACCGGAATTTGTCCCATATGTACTTTCTGATAAGAAAAAGCCCCTACACATTGTAGGGGCAAACTCTTCATTTAACTACCAGCGTATTTATTATTAACCGAAGATTATCTGCCGCCGCAACGGCCACCGCCACCACAACGATGTCCGCCGCCACAACGATGTCCGCCGCAGCGATGTCCGCCGCAATTAAAGCAACTGAAGCAGCTGAAGCAACTAAAACAATTGAAGCAATTAAAACAGCTAAAGCAACTAGAGCATCGGCCAAAACCACCTACACCAATGTAAAGACGATCTTGCTCACTATAATATTGGTTTGGGTCATATGGTACCGCTTGGGTAGCCTGGTAATCACCTAGATTTAGCATTTGAAGATCATTTTGAAAATCATGCATTTTGGATACCTCCTAAAATATTTAAAACAAGGGCCGCAGTAACTTAAATCTGAAACAATACAAGGTAAAGCACATAAGAAACTTGAAAAATAGGTGAATATAATCCTATTTCCAATCCTTCTCAACAAAATATGAATAATAGATGGGTATTGCTACTGATACAAAAGCCCTTTTTAAATAGTTCTGAAACCATTTAGTAAGGAACACAAAAAAACTCCTCTTATCATTCAAGAGGAGTTGTCTTAAGAGTAGTAAAGTCATAGTCATAACAATAATGGTATAATTCGATGATCTCATCATGGCTTGGGATTCGAGGATTGTTGGCTGGACTTCCGCTTGCCAAGGCATCTGTTGCCATTTTCGATACCACTTGCTCAAACTTCACCTGATCCAAGCCAAATGATTTCATATTCGGGATTTTCAAATCACAACACAGGTTTTTCACTTCATTGATGGTAACACCAGCCAGTTCTTCATTGTTCAACGCTTGTAAATCTGGCCGAATGAGTCGCCCAATGACAGCAAGGCGGTCCACAGCACTTTCTTTGGTAAATTCAAGAACGGCTGGAAGAAACATCGCGTTCGATACACCGTGCGGCACATGGAACAACGCACCAATTGGCCGGGACATTCCGTGCACAAGGGTAACAGATGCATTGGTAAAAGCAAGACCAGCTTGCATGGAAGCATAAGCCATTTTTTCTCGCGCCTCACGGTTCTCTCCATCAAAGTATGCGGTTCGAAGGTATTTCATGATGTTCTCAATAGCAGATAAAGCAAGGGTGTCTGTTAAAGGCTGAGCCTGCCGCGAAATACACGCTTCAATCGCATGACATAAAGCATCTACTCCAGTTGCAGCTGTTACATGTGGCGGTGACGAATACGTCAATACAGGATCGATTATGGCTGCCACCGGAATAAAAGCAGGATGCTTAATCATCATTTTAATATTATCCTCTGTATTGATGTTGACCGTAACACTCGTCACTTCGGAACCCGTCCCAGCGGTAGTGGGAATCGCGATAAGTGGTATGGGTTTCTTATCGATAGCCTTTTTCCCACTCATATAATCACCAATAAAACCGCCATTCGTCGCAAGTACAGCAACCGCCTTTGCCGCATCCAGGCAGCTTCCTCCTCCGACGGCGACTATGACATCGCACTGATTGACCATCATAACGGCAAGTGCTTCCTCGACGTGCACATCGGTTGGTTCGGTATTCACCTCCAAATAACAAACACTTGAAACACCGGCTTCTTCGAGAAATTGCTGGGACCTCATGACGTTTCCAAGCTGGTCCATCACCCGGTCGCTAATAATGAGTGCTCTTTTCCCAAGTGGTGCTGCAATCTCCCCTAATTTCGTCAACGAGTCATTCCCATACGTAACAACAGGCGGCATGCGAAAATCTGAAATTCCTATCATAAAAATACCCCATCCTTTGCATTTACAATTCTATTAACCAATATATAGAAAAATAGAATCTATTATGATTGGTGTTGGTATTTCTTGATAGAAGTACCCTTCAATCGTAGTCATTAGGGTTTCAAAAACGAGCTTAGAGCGTTACCCCATTACTGCTGGGAAGTGTGAAAAATCTTATATTATTGCTCTTTTAAATGATTTCTTCCTTGTACAGAATTATGTTTCAATGCCGAAGCTAGGATGATTAACAAGCTCCCTACTCCAATCCAAACAAGGGTTGCTACTGAAGAACTCCAAGATAATCCTTTACCGAAGAAGAATAATTCGCGTAAACCTTCGACCATAAATCGCATTGGCAACCAAGAATACACCCAATCTCGATAAAATGAAGACATCATTTCAGGAGCCATGGCAAGCAATGGGGCACCAAAGAAAAGCATTAAAACAAAAATAGGAATACCCCTAAACCCTAAGATGGAAAGGACAGCTAATATCATGAGAAAAAAACTAAAAGAAGTAATTGATAGGAATATAGCAATATCCATAAATTGCGGAATATTTAATCCTACCAATGCATCTGCTAACCAAGTTAATCCAAATCCAATGACGAGAGCAACAATTGCGCCGATGAAAATTTGCGCCGATTTGGCAGCAAGGTTCTCCTTACGATTTGTAATCGATAATTTGCTAACAGCCATAAAGATAATCGCTGCACTTGCAATGCTTGCCATCCATAGTGGCTGGAATAAGGAAATAGGAGCATTTCCGTTAGCACTATTGGTACCAATTTCATTTACATTTGTAACGGTTTTTGTAATAGGAGTGACAAGACTTGCAGCTTGGTTTGCTGTTAAAGTAGCTCCCTGTTTTTTATATCCATCTAGCAGCTGGGTACGAACATTGTTGTTCATATTATCCATTACTCCGTTTAATACCTGTCCTGCCATCGTTGACGCGGCTGTATTCATTCCCTGATTGATATAGATTTGAACTTCAGGCGCAGAAGGTGCAGGAGTTCGTAAAGATGCCTGTTTTGCACTAAAATCCTTCGGAATCACCAAGGCAGCATAATATTCTTGATTATCCATTCCATTTTGTGCTTCTTTTTCGGTTTTAACGACAACCCATTTCACAGCAGGGTCTTCATCTGTTGTTGAATTTGAATTTTTTTGTATCATTTCAACAATCGTTTGACCTATATTCATTTTAGGTTGATTCGGTATTTCCACCCCTTGATCTTCATTAACAATGGCGATGGGTAAATTTTTCGGTTGAGGTTGGACCGATGGGAAAAGTGTTAGTGAAAAAATAAAGATTATGGCTAAAGCTATGATCGGTGACAATAACACCAATTTGTTTTTAAAAATATTCATGTGGTTACATCCTCCATTTAATAAAATAAAAAGCGAATAAATGTTTATACTGGCTTACTTAAGCCATTCATGATAAAACGGACAACTGCCTCTATTTCTTCCTCTTCCTCCATCACAGCGTTATTAGTCATTAACACAAAATGGGAGGTGAAATAGCCATACAGGAACGTTAATAACATGCGAAGAAGAATCGGAGTGGGTTGATCAATTAAATCTCCACGCTCTTTAAATGTTTCTATGACTCTATTGAAATGAGGAATAATTAATTCCGAAACGAAAGGTTCGAGTTCTTGTTTAAACTCATCGCTATACATTACTTCCTTTACCAAGATTTGAAAAAGTTTTCTATTATCACTTAAAAAATCCATTCGGTTTTTAATCAGTGCTTTTAGGAACTGTTCAAATGTTGCTGGATTTTGAGACATTAACCCATTAAAGATTTCATCAGCCATACGGGGGATCATGTCTTTTATGAATGGTAATAGAACAGATAGGAGTAAGTTATCCTTCGTTCTATAATGGCGAAAGATTGTTGCCTCTGCTACCGTAGCTGCCTTGGCAATTTCACTTGTCGAAGTGTTGGCAAATCCTTTTTCCGCAAATATTCTAATCGCTGCCTCTACTACCTTTTGTTGTTTGTCCGTTTGTTTCTTTGAAAATTTAGCGTGGGCAATCATTTCATCGATAAGTTTTGTAGAAGACATCTATTGTGGCTCACATCCTTACATCGTTTGATAAAAGTGAGTAATCACTTACATTGAATTTTAATCGATAATGATTTGGAGGTCAATAAAAAGTAAGTAATCACTTACAAAAAATATTGCACTGGTCCTCTAGAAGTGATGGCAAGTAAAAAGACGGATTACTGTTTTTTTGTAAGTTTAGATAATGATGTAAGAAATAATTAAGTAAATGAAAAAGGACCAAACAGTCAGCAACATGTCCGGCCCAGCAATAGACGGTTCCCTCACAGGGAAATGGCTTTGGGGTAAAATAAACCACCCTGGTCGCCATACTTAAAGGGTTCACTTAAGGGGTGCTTTAGCTTAAGTATATTCTTTCACAATCTTGTTTTAATAAAATAGAGGCTGCTACAGTTAGCAATCCTAATTTATATTATCGAATTCTTTTTTCTAAAGTTCATATTATTTATCTCCCAAAAATTTTAATACATTTTAGGAGATTCCCTACCTGTCATAACCCATTCCTCTTTTGATGGACCATAAAGACTAGGGACGGTTAAAGGCTTACTCTTACATATATCCTTTTGGAATAAAAAGACGTACTTCTAAATATATACATTGGTTCATCCATCATTAAAATGTATTGTTAGTCTGTTTTTTCTGACGAATCTCTATTTGCCATCTGTCATACCAATAAAGAAATATATATGGGAGAGTATATCGTATAAAGGTAAAAAAATGATTCCATTTAACATAAACAAGCCATCCTTTCCAATATGAGTTAAAACCAAATAACACTGTAAGTAGGGATAAGACAGTAAAAGCAGGTAATTTGTAAGCTTTAGGTGTCTTCGGTATGATGATTCCTATTATTAAGGCAATCACTAAGCAAGAACCAAGATTTGCAACTCGGTCATCAGGCCCAAAAGTCTCTCAAAATTCCAGTACTCCAATAGTGAAGATGTAATAATACATCTGGTATTGCCCCAGGTATTTCAAGAACGAGGTATGCGAAGGTAGTTAGACTAATAAAATAAGGTATCTTAGTCGGTTTATTGATTAATTTAAACGCAATCGGAGCAAATACTGAAAACCCAATGAGGTAAACTATAGTTGAATAATATAATTTCCAACCGAAGTATTGTAGGTAATCTAGTTTAAGGTAAATCCACTCCAAAAACGTATACAAAATGGTAAAATAGAGGCTACTTTTCCATGGATTCCTGCTAGCTGTATAACAAAATATAATGGCTGTCAGAGGTAAAATGACCGAATCAGCAAATAGAATTCCTAGAAAGTTATCTTTTTGAGGATCAGTATACAGATTAGCTGGGAATTTATAGAGATCAAATATGATATTAATAATAATTTCTATTATATCTACCGTAAATAAAGCTATTGTATAGATAGTCCAAAAAGAAATCCAACTTATTCTTTTTGTCTTTAATAACCATCCTACCGGAACTAACATAAAACAAATTTGAAATATATATAACATAACTTTCTCCTTAGATTGTCCACTTATCCTCTGTACTCTTAAGTCCTTTTTTATTCGAGAAGACTAAAATTAATATCAAAGCCGTTCCATAAAAACAAAATGAAAATAGCTGAAAGGATCCATGCAAGAATAGGGCGTTTAAAGTGAATAGCTAATAAAGTAAACATTATAAAATCAAATACTAACGACCACCACATATTCCACCCATGATGGTAACTAATCATTCCTAAGAATTTAGAAACAAATTCAATTGCACTAAATAATTATGTCCAAGTCAGGATATATATTAAATATTTTTCAAAATTCCTTTCCTGTGGGAAAAGCGATAGATATATGAAAGTCAATATTGGAAACGAAGTAAAGGTTTTTAGTAAATCAATACTCATTCTCGTAGGTAGAATTTTTTCTTCAAATGTGTGTTCATATCTCCACAAAGGATAGTCATAAAACAAAAAGCTATATAGAAGATTTCCTATCACCATAAACAATACAGTAGGATAGTATTGCTGCCAGCACTTCCATTTTCCCAATTTTAAAGAAATAAGGAAAAAGATTATTGGATAAATTATTTGCATTATTTACCACTTTCTCTTTTTTTCTATATGTTTTCCATTTTAATTCGCATTATCCATTCATTTTTTCTGCTTATTCGAATGATTCGTATTTAGACAAATCAATGCCTAGTTTATATTAATAAGTTCACTATAAGGGCAACCGTCATGAAAATGTAGATTTACAACGTTAAGGAAGTTTCAAAATTAAAAAACCTAATTTTTCAGCATTAAATGAGAAATTAGGTTTTTTCATTAATTGAAAAAGATTTATAAGTATTTATCTCGAATCACTTTCATATGGTGCAACTCGTGCCCGGCAATGCCATATGCAATGGTACCTACCGAAACTGGGCTGTTCATTACAGTTCCATTACGAACCCAAGCTACGTCATCAATGGTTGAAATAAGGTTTAAGGTGTTGGAGCGTATCGTGTCTAAACCAGCTAGTAACTGCTCCCAGGATAATTTGTTGAAGTTTGCCGCAGAAACGTATTGAACCTGATCCATTGCTGGGAGTTGTGAACTTTCATTTCGTGCAATGGCAAGCATTCGATACGACATCACACGTTCCGAGTCGGTCATATGTCCAATCACTTCTTTTAAAGTCCATTTCCCTGGCGCGTACGCCTCCCTTGCTGACTCCTCTGATACGCTGCTTAAAAGGGTAATGGTCTTAGTTCGTTGCTTACTAAGTATTTCTTCAATATCTCCATCTGGCACAAGACGAACATACCTATCTTGCTCTGGATTTTCAATAAATAATGGTCGTGGACGCACTAGAATCCTCCTCATCGGAATAGTTATTTATGGTTCTAGGCTAATATTCGATTGTCAAAAAGATATGTCCTTTATTTTTGATATTTAATTTCATTACTGCAAAATAATTGCAAATTAAAACAACTTTATTATCTCTTGTTTTAGGGGTACAGACAGGAAAATGCGGATTTACAACGTTAAGAAATTTTCAATACTAAAGAGCCCAACTTCACCTTTAATTAATAAAGAAATTGGGCTTTTTCATTAAAAACCACGCTTTGACACTGTCTAAAGCATGGTTTATTTTACTAATATATAAATCTGCTAAGTTGATTTTTTTAGTTCAGCTATTTATTGAATTCATTAACTGGAAGAAGTATTCAGGTTTATGAGTCTTATTTAGGTTATACCATGAATGTAATGTATCTGGTGCAAATACATCTAATTTGTTCAGTACTTCCATCGCAAATTCCAGAGGAGCTATTCCTGATGCAGTAACTAAATTCGCATCAGATACCACAGATCCCACCTCATAGAACTTTTCTCCTTTATAGCTAGGACATACCATTTTAGTGTATTCTAAGTTATTACTTGTATGCTTCCTAGTATCCAAGAATCCCATATTCGCGAGGGCATCAGTTGCACCACAAATTGCAGCAACAATAGCGCCAAGCTTTAAAGCTTGGCCAATTCTCTCCAAGATAGGTTGATGAATTTCTTCACTCCAAGTAGTCCCTCCTGGTAAAATTAAAAGATCTTTATTCTCAAGAATACATTCATCAAGGGAAATATCTGGTTTTATGCTCAGTCCCCCCATCGAAGTAATCATTTCTTTACTAGCTCCTACTGTAACTACTTTTAAAGGTGCTAAATCTTTTTTGAAATATCTTCCTGTGTTTAGTTCGGCAATTAAATATCCATATTCCCAGTCTGACATTGTGTTAAATACATATAGATAAACTCTTTTTGTTTGCATCCAATAACACTCCCAATCACACTTAATATAGGCAAATATAACATAACTTCCCTGACACCTAGCGTCAGGGAAGTTATCAAATTTGATGATATTTTATTAATTCCGACAGAACTTCAATCAGTCTTTTCTTTAGACTTATTGGCTCGATAATTTGAATAGATTTACCATACGGTAAAAGTAAATAAGGTATATATGTATGTACTATATCTTTTTCAAGAAGGAAAACTGCTTGATTTGAATTTCGTTTATGTAAATAATGTCCTAAAAACCAATGTTGGCAAACATCATTCAGCGTACTTTCATTTCCATTAATAACTAAAGAATTAATCCCTTCCTTATCTTCTATAGTTGGAAGGAGGTTTTTCATAAAAAAGTCACGTGCTGAAAAATTTGCTGGCCGGATAAACTTATTTTCGGTTAGCATTAGACTTTCAATTCGATTTACTCTAAAACTACGGATATCATTCCTAAGATGACAAAATCCAATCACATACCACTTATTATTCCAATAGATAATTCTGTACGGATCGACCAATCTATAATTTAATTGTTTTTCGCCACTTTTAGGGTAAAGAATTTTTACTGAGTACCCGTCAGCTACAGCCTGCTCCAACTCCTTCAAAAAAGGTTCCAAAGAGAGTGAACTTAATCGGCTTATTACTTCAAGACTAGTTAAATGTTGGTTTATCTTTGTTTCCTGCTCTTGATTTGAGTATTTACTTAGTTTTGAAATGGCCCTATTTAGTGCTTCACCTCCATAATATCCGGCTTCTTCTGCAAAAACAGCAGCGTGAAATAGTGAAGTTTGCTCCTCAATATCAAAAAAAAGAGGAGCCTCAATAAAATTGTTCAATAAAGTGTATCCACCGTTATGTCCTGGTTCTGAAATTATAGGTACGCCACTTGTTGAAATTGTATCAATATAACGATACACAGTCCTTATATTCATCTCTAACTTTTCAGAAATTTGTTTTGCAGTAATTTTTTCACCTGAACGAAGCATCCATAGAATTGCTAACATATTGTCAATTTTAGGCATATAATTCCGCCTCTAAATGGAATTTATTTTCTATTATATATTTCCGATTTTTGGTATATCTCATCAAACGTTCCCTTCCGATAGCTTTCTATTTATCTCTCAAAAATTTTAATTACATTTTAGGAGCTTCCCTACCTGTCATAGCCCATTCCTCTTTTGATGGACCATAAAGACCAGGGACGGTTAAACCTGCTTGTCGCATCAAAATGGTCATTTGCCCTCGGTGGTGAATTTGATGTTGAATCAAAAAAGTTAACATTTCGAGATTGGACAATCTCTGTCCAAAAACATCTTGTTCATCACTAAGATTTTTGTCACTCCATTGATTTTTTACTGCTTGCGAAAAAGCATTCCTTGCTTGTTGATAGCTATCAGAGATGAATTTTGCTGAGGATGGCACAGGATAATCTTGTGTAGGTGCGTCAAGGGTAAGGGCAGTTCGAGATGAGATAACACCAATCGCTGTTACAGTATGCCAAGCTATTCTTCCTAATGTCCAATTTTGAGATGTAACTTCTTGGGATAAGGACTCATCTGTAAGTTGATTAAGAATTTTCTGAGTGGCATCTGCTTCAAAATTCCATAATTTAAAAAAACCATCTAATGTTTGAAACATATTCATCCTCCTCACTTTAATACTTCATAAATATATTCTGCATCACTAAAAATTACCTCTAAATTTTAAAAAGATAATAGTTCAAAAAAATAATCTACTGTATTAGCTATTCATGCTAAACTAACCTCGTTACTTTAATTACAATTTTCACAAACTATGTATATCAAGTTTATTAAATACTCAATAGATATAACCCAAATAAAGCTTTTATTGAAGAGGCATAAATGACACTTGCCAAACCCCATCTTCATTTTTAATCATTTGAAAACTATTTGTTCCTTCGGCTAAATCATATTCAATATATCCTTCATAATCACTCGTTTTTATGAATGTTCCTTTATCAATATTATTGAATTTTTTGATATTTAGTTCTTCAGAACCTCTGTCAGATTCAGGAATTTTTTCATCTTCTTCTTTTGACCAATGAACATATCCTTCTCTGTCTGTATATAAAGCATATTGTACATCATATTTTTTATCAAACCCTGCTTTTACATATAACTTCGCAATACTTTTTGGTTCTAATCCACTTAGATGTTTTAAATTTAAATCTTTTTGAAAATAGCTATAAACCTCTTCTTCTTTAGCAGATAGATCAAAAAGGTTTAATTCAGTAGTATCGTCAACAATTACTTTTTCTTCAACTGTCTTATCTTGTATACCTTTTTGTTCAGTTTTTTCCGCACTACAAGCTGATAATATGATTGTTCCAACTACTACCAATATACAAAAATATTTATTAATCATTGTTCATCTCTCTCCCAATTAATTTATATATATTGTTAATATTTGCTAACGTGCTTCGTTAGTGCAACAAGAATAATGGTTATTCTTAATACTCAATACCATCCCTTTTTTCTATATGCAGTTGTCTTAATAAAAGGAAAAGTGGAAGTCCAAGGGATACACCCACAGTCACAGTTGCGATCATCGGTATCCATAAGCGGCTCATGGCTTTTCGCTTTCCCTCATACACGATGAACCCAATGACTACAATAATTGAAATCAATACATCCCACCATGCGAAAGCTCCCATTCTAGATTTAGTTACTTCATTAAAAAATTGAGGTAAACTAAATCCATAGTTATAAAGCCAAGGTAGTAATTGCGAATAAGGAAGTATTGTACCTAAAACTGATAATGTCCCATAAAAATATTTCATTACCATCACCTCATAATTCCATTAAATGGCCCGATTGCAGAAGATTAATCTTATTGAAAATCTATTAATTTTGGTGTATATGAAAATCACATTTTCAATTCCCAAAACTATCGTTTTCTATTTGAATATCCTAGAATAATACTTATTTGTTACCGAGTTGTTCCGCCAAACCGATTAAAATTCCTTCGGTTCCACGAATGTAGCATAGCCGATACGAGTCCTCGTACTGAACCACTTCGCCAACAAGCTGAGCACCATACTTAGTGAGTCTGGAAACCATTTCGTCAATGTCTTCAACGGTGAACATCACCCGTAGATAACCGAGGGCGTTTACAGGAGCAGTCCGGTGATCTGATATAGTAGGTGGGCTAAGAAATCGCGAAAGTTCAATTCGGCTGTGGCCATCTGGGGTAACCATCATAGCAATCTCTACGCACTGAGAATCTAACCCGGTTACGCGACCAGCCCATTCACCTTCAACAGTGGCTCGCCCTTCGAGGTTCAAGCCAATCTCCTCGAAAAAAGAGATTGCGTCATCCAGGGATTCTACAACGATACCGACATTGTCCATTCTTAGTAATCTGTTTTCAGCCATAGTTTATCTCCTTATATGAATAAATTTAGAAGCATTTGCAGTTAAAAAAAATCAGTAGGATATGGACTTATATCATTGAAATAACTTTAATCGTTCGGATATAGATTCTGATAGGTTTCTACTGTAAGTTTAATTAAATCCTTTAAAACACTGGTATCGATATCAGTCAATTTATTAACATAAATACAAGCCTTACCCTTCGTGTGTTTACCAAAGCGTTCTAATAATTTTTCTCTTTCCTCACTTTCATAGGTCAAATAAAGACTAATCTTTGCCTTTCTTGGTGAAAAACCCACTAAAGGGGCATCCCCTTCATGTCCTGATGCATACTTATAGTGATAGCTGCCAAAGCCTATAATACTAGGCCCCCACATTTTTGCGTCGTAACCCGTTACCTCTTCAAAAATTTCTAATAACTGATAGGCATCTGCCTTCTTCTTCTCATTTTCTACACTTTCAATAAATTCAACTACACTATTGTCGGTTTCTTTCATCTTCGGTTCATACATATATGCGCTCTCTCCTATTCTCTAATTTAATTCTTATTTACATTATCGACAGCATTATTATATTCTAAAATACAAGCCTATTTTCCTGCAAATGTGAATACTGCTTAATTTACCGCACAGATGTAATATTGGTTTTCTACTAGTTTTTTAATACTACTTTAGGTTGGTTATAATAAAAGAAATAAATGAATAAAATAAAAAAGACCGAACTTGCAGCTACATGTTCGGTCCAGCAATAGACGGTACCCTCTAATGGAGTCAGCCAGTAGGCAATATAATCCACCTGAGCCTCTAACTCAAGGGTGGATTATTTTTTATGGTTAAATAAACATCCACCTATTGAACTTATGTTCATGTTTGATGGTGAAATTTTTTAACTTATTTAACAAAATGACAGATATCAAGAATGACATTTCCATCTTTATCAGGAGTAGTAAATCGAGGACAGCCATAACGTTCAAAGAACCACCATGCCCCTGCTTCATCCGTTTCTAGCTCATATCCCCTTCTTCCGTTAGTTTGTTTGCACATTCTTCTTCCTTGCCATAGATTTCTAGGTGGGTTCCTTGTATCCAACATACCCCTAAGTTGGAGTCTGAAAAATCAATAGAATTGTACCCCTCTGGGACTATCGTATCTTCAGGGAGAAACCTCCCTATCCAATATTCAAACTCTTCCCCTTCTTTCCAGCGCATTAAGCCAATTTGTGCATGGAAATCTTCATATTCGGAAGTTAAATCTTCTGTTACCAAATCATCCAACTCATGAAAACGCTCTGTTTCGAGCCATTCTCCCCACTTGGCAGCAAAACTTCCTTCGACTCGATCTTCATTACCATATTTCATTCCAACAAAACGCATGGCAGGGAATGCTTGTTTATAGTTTTTTACTATTTCTGACATTTTTTGGACCTCCATAATAAATGATAAATGAATCTTGTAACTGAATAGCATGTTGAGGGTGACTTAAGATTCTAGAGCTCATTCCCCCTCTACAGCTTTTCACAATTGAATAACCTCTCAATCTTTACTATACTAATTTTGGAAGTTAAATTATAGGAAAATTATTATAACGTGGCAACAACGAAGAATTGGCAATCCACATGGCATCAATTAAAAGTTTATCCTATTAATAATTCATTTTAAGCAGGTACAAAACATGGGAACGTCCGAATTGGATGTTCCCATTCTTATTTCATTAAAGCCCCTATAATAATGAAGCTTTTTTAAAAGCTGCGTTTCCCTGCCCAAGCACCTTGCATTTTACTTAAAAATACAATTTGCCCAATATGATAGGCGCCGTGCATGGCTAAACTTTTCAGCTCAAACATTAATGGATTGTCTTCAGGAATCTCCCTATACAACTCTTCTAGTTCTGCTGTTGCTAGTAATTTTTCAAGTTCACGATGAACAAAAATGTATTCTTGTTTTGTTTCCTGCCAATTTTGTAACGTCTCAGTTGGTAATCGATAAGTAGCGTCATTATTTTCTGCCTTTGGTTCCTTCGATGTTTCACCAAGAAATCGTAACAGAATTCTTTTTTCATAGAACAGTAAATGACAAACTAATTCCCAAATGGAATGGGCCCCCTCAACTGGTTTCCAAATTGCCTGTTCAAAAGTGATATTCGCTAGTACTTTTTCAAGTGGTGGGAACCAGTCTTCTTTATCTAAGCAGCTGGCCCATTGTTGTAATAAAAATGTCCTTACATCCAATTTCTATTCCCTCCAATCCTATCCTTTTTAATAGATAATCCCTTTGGTCAATATTCATTTGCAGCGTATTGTGGGTTAGCTATTAAACTGGTCATTTAACGGACCAATGAACATTCCCTCGTTCGGAAAATTCAGACATTATTAGTTTAGCATAAGTTTTTTTAACTGGAAAAGAACAACTGTCTAAAACCAAGGAGTTGTTCAAGAAAATGGTCCTATAAAAAAAGATCTTCCTTATTCAAGGAAATCGCCCTTTAACTGTACAGTTGTATTTTTATAAAAGACTATTTGAAAAACTAAAGGGAATATTAATGGTATTATTTTAGTTGAAGGTGAATGGGACAAAATGGCACCATTAATCAGTAAAGAAGAAATAAAAAAATCAGATGAGTTTTTTGAACAAATCCATAAGATCGAAATGGATTATTTTGATTATTGGATAGAAAATACATTATGGGATTGGGAATTTTGGTTTTCAATATTTTTATCCATATTTCCGTGGTTAGTATGGTTAATAGTTCGTAAACGAGGAAGTGAAGCAAGGCTACTCTTGGCTGGGAGTTTTGGTATAATAATGGCTTGTTGGTTAGATTTCATAGGGGTAATATCTGGACTTTGGCATTATTCGGGAAGAGTTTTACCGACAATTCCAGCGTTTTTACCTTGGGATTTTTCATTGATACCAGTAACGATCATGCTTTGGTTGCAATTTAAACCAACATATAACCCTCTTCTCAAAGCTATTATCTATTCTGCATTGTCTTCTTTTATTGGTGAACCTCTATTTGAATGGATAGGATTTTACACAGAAGTAAACTGGAGTATTTTTTATTCCTTTCCAATATATATCGTTATTTATTTGATCTCTTATCGCATAAGTATCGCTAAAACATTTGATGCATTATAATTCTAAATTTAATTTGAGTTATTGGAAGGTTTTCGAAAAAAAACCAACAGTTGGAGCTGATTTAACGACTGATTCTAAATTTGAAGGAATTAGATAGCCAGTTAATGCACAAAAACGGATAATGGGTCCCACTATCTCCAAACTATTCATTGGATTTAGCCAATCAATTATGGGAAAGAAGCATGAAAAAGGATCAAGTGTATTTTGTATAGCATTGCTCGCGCATGATCTACTGTAAATATTTCCTAAATATGAAACCATTTTTAAGAACGAAAGAGTCGTCTATCCCATGTTCTATTAAATTCGAATTTTAACAAACATTGCGGTAATATAAATGAGAGAAATTCACATCTAGTTATACAGGAGGAAAGAACATGCATACAGTAGGATGGATAGGATTGGGTCATATGGGGACTCCGATGGTTCAAAATCTTTTACAGGTAAATTTTAAGGTGAATGTATATAATCGTTCCCAGGATAAGACCACCGCTCTTGTCGAAATGGGAGCGGTTAAACTGACAACACCGAAAGAGGTTGTCGAGCAATCAGAGATTATTTTTCTAATGTTATCAGACTCCAACGCCATTCGAGATGTATTAACACAAGTAAATGGTGTGCTAAGCGCTGATCTTCAAGGGAAAATCGTCGTGGACATGAGTACGATCTCACCAGATGATTCTTTGTCGTTTACAAAGCTGATTTCGGATAGTGGCGGTACATACTTAGATGCTCCCGTTTCCGGTTCAGTAGGACCTGCCAAAGCGGGACAATTAGTGATCCTTGTTGGTGGTGAGAAGAAAGCGATCGATATTTGCCAGCCTTATTTTGATGTCTTAGGAAAAGCAACGATACATTTTGGTCCAAATAGTAAAGGCAGCTCTGCCAAGCTGGCGATCAATTTATTACTCGGTATTCTTGGACAAGGCATCGGCGAAACGTTGTTACTAGCAGAAAAGTCAGGATTGGTAAAAGAAAAAGTACTGGAAATGATTTCACAGTCCGCCATGAATACACCTTTATTTCAAGGAAAAAAAGACATGTATCGTCACGATGACTTCCCTGCTGCCTTCATGCTTGAACTCATGGCCAAAGATTTAGGCCTGGTCAAAGCAGAAGCAGATAAATTAGAAACCAAATTACCATTGGCAGAAGCCGCTGATACGACCTACCGTACTGCAAAAGAGAATGGAAGAGGGAAACTAGATATGGCTGCGGTTTATCTAGAGTTGAAGGAAAATGGGGTTATATTGGGGACAAAGGTTTAATTAACTGAATAATAATTTTCTTTGAAAAACGCAAGGTTCATTCACACCTTGCGTTTTATCTGATTTAAGGGGTGGTTCAAGTATTTATGGTAATCAGCATTTCACATTATTATCTAGTGTTTTCACCATATTATACCAAGTTACTCCCCCATGCTCCGATTTTGATATCCCCATGTTGGCATATCCGTATTTATCATAGAAGCCAATTAGGTCCTCTTTACAAGTCAACGTGATAGATATCCGAATTTTTGCTCTCGCTGCTTCTTCAATATGTGCAAGTAACGCTGCTGCCACACCGCGTGTTTGAAAATGTGGAGTAACCGCTATTCCGAGTACGCTTTGATGACCGCCAGTTAATGGATTCGCCTTGACTTCCCGAAAAAGTTCATCTGTAATGTAGGGTGTTTCAATCACAGGGCCATTTACAAAACCGACAATTACCCCATCCATTTCAGCTACAAAGAAACTATCAGGAATGATTTGAATTCGCTCGGCAAATGTATCTTTCGATGCAGCCTCATCCCCTAGAAAGCATAAGCTTTCAATGATAGCAATCTCTGGTAAATCTTCCATCTTTACATTACGGATTATCAGCATTATCTATTTGCCTCCAACAATTAATAAATTCTTTTTTAAAAAATTTCTAGATTTATAGATATCCTTTATATTAACTCTTATATATTACTATATTAGGTTTAAGTTCGTAACAAAAGAATAGAATCCGCAACATTACATTGATAAATGCAATTCTTTTTATTGAATTATGTGAAATGAATAGATTTTTGCTAAAAGATAGAAACTAAAGAAACATTAATTCAATTGGAAAGGAATTTTTGCTATGGATCATGAGCAGGTAGAATCAATTAAAACCACAAAAATAGAGACAAAAACAATCGGTAATAATGAAAACTTAACATCAGCCGAAATGGGTAAACTTTGGGCTACTTATACAGGTAATACGATGGCAAAGTGTGTTCTAAGTTATTATCTTCAACACGTTGATGACCAGGACATTAAAAAGGTTTTAGAAAATACCCTAACTCTTTGTGAGTCGCTTGTGAAAAGTATTAAAGAAATATTTATTCAAGAAGGCTTTCCTCTTCCAATTGGATTTACAGAGGAAGATGTAAACTTAGGGGCCCCAAGATTATTTTCTGATGAGTTTTATCTTCACTACTTGAAATATACAAGTAAAGCTGGAATGAGCATTTATTCAATTGCTGTACCTTTAATGATACGACCAGATGTGAGAGATTTCTTTATTCATACGCTGGACTCTACTGTAAAACTTGTATCCCAAGTGAATGAGGTAATGAAAGCAAAAGGATTCTTCGTAAAGCCTCCAACCATTCCTACGCCCCAAAAGGTTGATTTTGTACAAAAACAAAATTATTTAAATGGATTTTTTGGAGATATAAGACCTCTCCATGCTCTTGAAATTGCACATCTTTTCGATAATATCGAAAATAATGTTACAAGTAAGGCATTGTTAATCGCTTTTAGTCAAGTCGCTAAAGATGAAAAGGTTCAGAAATTTTTGCTTAGAGGAAAGGAAATAACGAATAATCATATAGAAACCTGTTCTCATCAACTACATAAAAATAATTTGCCGTCACCACCATTATTAGATAACTTTGTAAGCACTTCTACTTTTTCACCTTTTTCAGATAACTTAATGTTGTGGCACAAAATAGATATGTTTTCCATGAAAATAAGGTCTTATGCAAATGGTTTATCACTTAATGGAAGACGTGATCTTGGAGCGATGTATGCTAAGTTTCAAATGGATGTAAGTCTTTATGTAGAAGATGGGGCTAATATTATGATTGACCATGGATGGATGGAACAACCACCCGAAGCGATTGACCGAGAAGATTTAGCAAAGGGTTAAATGCTGTGGCTAATGAAAACGTGACACTGTAAAACCATTAGTATGGTGGCAGCTTCTGGAGAAACTGCCATGAAGGCGCTCACTTTGGAGAAAGACAAACGCCGTTTTAATGTTGCCGTTAGACGAGTGAAAGACCAATTATGGCTCTTCCATACCCCAACCTTGAATGATCTTAGAAATCAAGAAGACATGCGCTATCAGTTGATCTCTTACTGCGAGAATCCTGAGAAGGAAATTCACTCCACCAACCGTGAAAAATGCGAAAGTGATTTTGAACGCAGTGTCTATGATCAAATTGCGGCAAAGGGATATCGAATCGATTTAGTCGTGGAAGGAGAAAAAGGCAGAATTGCCGTAGAATGTGGTGGTGATCAATGGCATGGCCCGATCGATATGACTATGATATGAATCGCCAGCGGATCCTAGAGAGATGTGGTTGGAGATTTTGGCGAGTCCGTGGCAGCGAATATTATTATGACCCAGAAAGAGCACTTGAATCTCTATGGGAAACTCTTAAACAATATCAGATTGGAACCATGGCCTAAGAGACCAGCTAAAACGATGACTATTTCTCTTACAAGACGGAGTGAACCTGAACGCAAATCCGTTGACAACCTGAATTCACAGGGATCAATCCGGACTACGACTCCGCCGACTAGTGAAGCAAATAACAAAAGATCTACCATTCTAACGAAAGAGATCACTCCCCCATCAGAACCAAATATCGTGTTAGAAAAGAAACAGGTAAACATTGCGGAAGTAGGATTGAAAACCTATTTAGAGAGCATAGGATATGAAGTGATCGACCTGCGCGATAATGGCGGAGCCTTCTGGCTTTTGGGAGATACAGAACTGTCTGACCGTATTTCAAAGCTGAAAGAACAAAATGTTCACTTCTCGTATGTACCAAATGGAAGCTTAGCAACCAACAAAAGACTGGGATGGTATTCAACGTATCACGGGTAAGACAATCGACAAAGTAAAGAGTTACTCAGCTTCTGAGCAACTCTTTTACTGATTACAGAATCCCTATCCCTACAAGTTTATGCCACAATTAACTATAATTATTTAGTAGAAATAGAATCACATGATTTTTAGATAATTTCATCAAGACATGGCTTCTATAAAAATCTTGTATCACATGAACCTTTCAAAAAACAAACCTATTTAAGTCGTTGTTAATTTAGCATAAATAACAAAAAACAAGCTTATTTCCCCTATTACTACAATATTTGGTACTGACACAATCAAATTAACAATAAAAAAGAATGCTAGAATCCCAATAAATAATCCTAAATGATAGATTTTTAACCTGTGGTGCTGATGTCTATATTGGTGGAAAACCAACGTAGTGGAGAAGAAATAGAGTAATACAGAACCAAAAACGAAATATTGGATAAATATATAGTCGACTTCATGTAAAAACAATAGTCTAATAGATGCTGCGATCATACTTAAAGACATTAATATAAACAGATGACCGTATATAATGGTTTGGCCGGCAGTTTGGATCGACTTATCTACTTTCTTTTCTACATTATCAAAATACTGCCACCACATCGCTATTATCAGGATAAATGAAATAACCGCAAAGCCGATTGAATTCCAATCTCCTTGTGTAGGCTGAATAACCGCAAGCGTACTGACAAGAGACTCACCAAATAGAATAATAGTGAATAGTCCGAATCGCTCCAATAAATGTGCCATATTAGTGGGTACTTTTACTAAATACCTTCGCCCGAACACTGGGACCATCATATCAATAAATATCCCTAAATATAAGAAAATATATCGGACCCAAGTATCGAATAGCAGTGAAAATAAGGAAATAATGATCCCTATCCAAAAATACCTTCCCAAATATTGTGCTGCCTCTTTACGAGAATCTGTTTCTAAGCGCTGGACAACAAGATATTGGATGGCCGTTATCGCTCTCAAACCAATATAACCAATTAAAAATGAAAGATAATATGTATCAAAATCAACGGATAAGCTTGATGTCATAATAAGAACAAAAAACATTTGCAGGATCAAAAACAGCCGTTGATGAAACAAATCTTGTCCAAACCGATTCACAAACATGGATTGCCCTACCCATGCCCACCAAATCGGAATAAAAATTAAGACAAACTTAAATAAATACTCTAAATGGATAATTCCTTCATCTACATGAAGTAAAACATGGGTAGCAACCGAAACAGAGGCTACAAATAATAAATCATAAAAAAGCTCTAACCAGGTAACTTTCTTTTCCTGCACTACTGAATTCCTCCCTATCCTTCATAAACGATTTATTATATCTATTCTATTAAATTTGAGACTAAAGGTTAATGTATTGGATTGGAATGAACCTGTGAACACATTGTTAATGAAAAAGAGCTTGCCTAAGGGCACTTGCTGCCTTATGGAGGTTGTCTATAACTCTCCTCTCAATTCCACTAAAGGATATATTAACAAACCTATTTAACTGTTTCTCATCATATATTCTTAAGAGTTCACTCTCATATTGTCCTTCCTCCTCAGTAAGATTCTCCCATAAAATATATTATTTTATTGTTTGATTGTACATTTCTACAAAACGAGTTTTATTCCTGCTGATTAATTCTCTGTTAGTTGTGTAAATGAAAAAAAGAGCAGTCTAAGTTTGACTACTCTGGGCATAATCTCTTACAATTGTTAGATTCTTACCAAATTTTCGTTATGAGAGCACCTAATTTCTCCTGGCGCTCTTCAATTTCATTTTTTGTCCATTTTTCCAGCGATGCGATATTTTTATTTTGGATAATGGTACTGTTCATATACAGATCTTTCTTTTCTGAAAAATCCTTGTTACTTGCTGAGGAATTGATATTTCCTAAAATAATCGTCATGTTTCCTATATTGGCCGTATATCTTTTACGTTCTTCCTCATTCGGAAACATGTTAAGCCATTGACTATTGGTTCTCGGTGTTACCGGTAAAATATGTTCTAAGTTAACCTTTTGATTGTCATTAGATATAATCGTTTCAGAGTTGTTTTCATATTCATAGATCGATCTAAGGATATACTTAACATTCCTTTCATCAGGTCCAGAACTAAACTCTCGATTGGAAAGGGCACCTAGCAGCTCTTTATCAGAAATCTTAATTTTATTTAATTGCTGCTTCAGTTCCTCGATTGAAATTTCATCTTTGTATATCTTTCGTGATAAATCGGTAAAGGTTATCTCCACCGTATTTGCTTTTCTTTGACTGATGAAAAAGTTCCTAATATTAATCCCAAGGACGAGCTTCAAAATTTGATTGATCTCCTCTAGTGGATAATTTTTCATGAACAAGGATAAGATGATCGGAATATGTTGCTTGGACTTAAATAAATGTAAATCCTCTGAGATTTTCTTATAGTATTTTAAAGAATTTTTGTCGGAATGATTCTTCAGCTCAGGCTTTTTAATTTCAAGATAATACTTGGATGCCCTTTTTAAATTATCCAAAAATTTTTCTACAGATAGTGCACTTGAAAGGTATCCATATTCCTCGATTTTCTCTAGGTTCTGTGCTTTCGTTGTTTTACCATTAAATAATGTGACAACCGTATTTAAAAAATCCGACTTATCAATTCCATCTAAATTCGCTTCTATTTCATTCCAATAGGTCTTTGTATTTTCTTCCCCTAATTGTTTAATACAAGAATTCTTAAGAACGTAAAAATCAGCAATTTTCTTACCTGTATTATTCAGGGTTTCAAACATGTCTGTCGCCACGTCTTCACTAGGTGTCTCTAACAATACTAATTGGACCCTATTCGTGATGGCTTTTAAGACCGCTTTCAAATCATCAGCCTGTAGATTGTTTAGATCAATATATTCCTGTAATAAATCACTCACATAATTAAAATTTTCGATGATATGTTTCGTGTTATCCCTTGATTTATCATCGTCATTATAATTTCCACTCTCTAAGAACTCCCTAAAAAACCGATCCGTATTCGAATTGTCGAATCGCAACTTATATTGTTTTTGATCTTCTTCCCAGCTCTCATCAAAAATATAATCACTGGTGATTTTATCAGCCAAGTCCCTTTTACCGAATGACCTGATTTTCTCCGTTATTGCTTTAATGATTAAAAGAAGGGTAACGGATCGTTGTTGTCCATCGTAAATGAATTTTTTTCCATCCTCATTGTAAATGGTAAAGAAATTAAGGATATGAACCCTTTGTTCTGTCGAATCTTCGTAAACTGAGATGAGATCATTGAATAGCCTCTTCACCTGTGGTTTTGTCCACTCGTAAGGTCTTTGTGTATAAGGTATGTATAATTTGTCATTCTTGATTAATAAGTATGTTTTTAAATCCTTCTCACTTGCCTTTAATAATTCACTCATATTAACACCTCAAGATCTTCGGTTAGAATGCTTTTTTCAATATATACATTTCAATCTTAACGCAATCTAATATCATGATCAACTTCCACTCCCTCAAATCCAAACTAATTAAACAAGAGGAAATGGCAGTCTCTTTAATCGAATTGGATTGGATTCAGATGGGTAAAGTAACAGGAAATAGGACGAAGGGGAAGAATGATGAGAAAAACTCTAAAAGTAGTCGGGGGTATATTTGGCGTTTTCTTTTTAGCTGTAATAGTAATCCTAATTGTCGACATTTCAAATGATGTTGAGTATATGGTAATTGAAGAAAATATTCAAGGGAACGGGAACTATGTTCGGGTTTCCACGGAGGCAACCAGTGAGGACGACTTGAGGACGATAGTTAATGAAGTAAAAAAGGATAGACCAACTGGAATTGATGCTACCTGGTTGTGGATTCATGAAGGTAAAGAGTCAACTGATAAATCATTAGGAAAACTATTGGCTTCAGCTAGAATTCCTTATAATAGCAAGGGTCAGATTATGGTAGGTGCAGATAACTCTGATTATATATTTGAAATGAAAAAGTAAATATAAAGGCCCCTCTAACCGATATGGTTTTTTTTTACTTCATCATTATTTAGCAAAGCACTTCAAACTTTTGAAGTGCTTTGCCTTTTAATTTATTTCATTACTTCCCCTTCATACAACTTCCAATTGTATTGTAATTGTTTATCTCCACGAGATTTTACAATAGCTTTTACTTTAACTTGTTCCCCTTTTTTCAAGCCCGATTTCATTGCTTTGTCTTTTAATTCAACAATAAAGACATATGGCATTATATCCGTCTTGGCTGTACTGATGGTTGACCAATCTTCACCGTTATAGCCTTGTGGATTTCCATAAACAACGATACTGTCTCCAATTGCACCTAAATCCGCAATCGTTCCTGTCCAAATAACTTCTTCATCATAGATAAAATCATCATAAGTCTGTGATTTTTGTTCGTTTGGTAAATTATAATAGGCTTCCACCAACGGGAAGAAATCGGATTTATTTTGCATTAGTTCAGCCACTTGCTTTTGTTGCTCGGATGCATAAATCGGTTCTAAATCGGTTAAAGGCTTACCAGCTTCTAAAACTTTTTTAAAACTATCATGCTGGCTTTGGCCTTGGATAATTAATATATAAATATTTTTGTGAGAAACTGTCAAATCGGATCCTGTATCGTATTTTTTAGCTTGTTCTTCTTTTTTAAATTCATGAATATCTACTTCACCGGTACCAATCACTTTCACAATGCCTTCACTATTTTTAAATTCAGAAGTTTTATCTTTTCCTTCACCCTTAATTAAACCTGATTCCTTTAACCAATCATACACATTTTCTGCTGTATACGCTGTTTCCTCTTGCTTGGATGTCGATTCTTCTTGTGTCTTGCTTTCTTCTGCCTTTTCTGGCTCTTCTTCACCGCCAAGTCCAGCTATAAATAATACTACAATAATCGCAATAACCCATACCCACCATTTTTTATAAAATGGTTTGCCTACTCTTTCTTTTTTACTCAAAAATGTCCCCCCTAGAATATATCGGTTCATTGTATATTTTCCCCTATCTTAATTGTTACATTCTTAACAACCCTGTTTGTTAATAGGAGTAAAAATCATTTTATACAGCACCATCCAAATAAATGAATTGTAGTTGGCCTTTGGTAATACGAAATTAAGAATTTTAGGAAGAGATAAAAAAGAGCTGCTCAGCATTTTGAGCAACTCTTTGATTAAGACAATATTAAAAAGGTACTTCACTTGAGTCCGCATATATATAGCTTAGTAAGTCGACCTCATATTCGCTGTAGGTAGGGTCAAGTTTGTTTCCATCCCAACGGTGTCCGAATACCTCATCGACCAGTACCTTCATTCCACCCTCTGCATAATTCTCAAGTTTTCTTCTGGCATTTAAACGAAATTCATTGTCATTGAAGGCTTCGATGTTCTTCCCTATATCAGGATCATTCAAAATGATCGAATAGGCCGCAGCCTTTTGACGGGAGCTGAAGTAGTTGCTTCTGAACTCCCTGCCTCGTTCCTCGATCTTCTTTTTTTGATTTTTTTTGAAGCCGATGCTGGCACAAATTAAGAATAAGTCTTGGTATTTGATATCGAGCTTCGTATTAAAATGAATATAAATTTCCTCGTATTCCTTACTTGTATAAATAAGGGCCTGCTCCATTAAAAAGTCCATGCTTTACCCCCTTGTAGCAATAGCGTCATTCAGTTCCATTGGAACAATTTCAGAACGCCCTGTTGTGATTTGCTCCAGCTTGTACCATTTACCAAGCTTATTGGTGCTTTTAAAACGCATTTCTTCCGTTTTTGATAATTCTGTATCTGTTAAGAGCAGAATCCATTGAGAAGTAAGGTTCGGAATATGATCAATCAAATGATCACGGTTATTTCCACTGATTCGGCCAAATGGGGTATCCATGAATAATGGGAAATTGATGTCCTCGGATCCGCCTGATGCCACTTTTGCCAAAGCGGTGATAAAGGATAAGGCCACCACCTGTCTTTGACCTTGTGAAATATCCTGGGTAATATTGATTTGATCCCAGCCAATAATATCAATTTCATATTTTTCATTGATATTGATTCGATTAATAAGATTCTTGTCTTTGCGGTCAATTAATTCTTTAAAGATGGCTGTAGCTTCGGTCGTCAATTTCAAGCGCATTTCATCGCTGTATTCTTTAAAGACTGTTTCAAATTGTTCCTTTAAAGCATCCATATATTCCAGAACCTTGGAATCAACTTGTAAGCTTTCGTTGGCACGAAGCAAACGGCTGAATTCCTTTTCAAGGGCGTCTTTGTCCTTTTCTTTTTCTTTAATTTGAAGCTTAGCCCCTTCAATCTCCACACCGAGATTATGTAAGAATTTCTCTTTATCCTTTAGGGTTGCTTCGAGATTTTTCAAGTTCTCCTGCTCCTGAGCCTTGGTGTTGATTTCATCTTTGTAGCCTTGGAGCTGTTTGTTGAATTCCTCGATGTTGGTCTTAATATCACGGAACTCTTTTAGATTTTTCGCGATTTTGCTTAAAATTTCTTCCTCTTCCAAACCAAAATCGTGAATGCTGGAAGTGATTAACGAAATCAGCGGGGTTAATTCTGAACGCTTAAAGTTGGTTTTTAATTGTTCAATATGTCGTAAGTATTCCGGATTTTCCCGCAAATCGCTGCTGCAGCAGGCACAAACAAAGTCATTAAGCGATTTTTCAATAACCTCAAAAGGAATTAAGTCCCTTTGGTCCACCAAGATTTGTTCCAAATATGATTTCACATAAAGATAGGTATCCTTCAAAATGAACTGGTATCCGTTTTGGAGGAGCTGTCGTTTCATTTCGTCTTTTTTAGCACCAGCCAGTTTGACTTCTTGATTTTTCATTTCCTTTTCATGCTCATACTTTTCTTGAATTTGGCGAACCTCTTCATTCTCAGCCAACCGTTCTTTAATATCGACAATTTCGCGTTCGCATGAAATTTTGTTCTCCTCTTTTAAAACAATTCGTTCCTCAAGATCAGAGATTTCCTGACTTAAAGTTTGGATCTCATTTTCTTTCCGGTTTAAATCCAGATGCTGTGAGCTTTGAAGAACTCTTTTCTTTTCGGAAGAATAAAGCCGCTTTAATAGCTGGATCGATTCATCCAGCTTATCGATTTGTAAAAGCTTAACAATCCCTGTTTTTACTTCCTCTTTCACCCTAGCATCCGTTTTAGCGAGCGTTTCAATTTTCTCGGCATCAAAAAGGAAGAAATCCTTAATGCTTTCATGAAGAATCTCATTCATGACGCTTTTAATTTGAATGGGATCGGTGATTGGATCCGCCGAATAATTCCCGTGTTCATCAATCGTGGTCAGTTCTGCATTTAGGATGCGTTCGGTAATTTTCTCGTTCGTTTTAATCCCCTGAAGCGTTCTCTTCATTCGGTATGTTTGGTTGTTCGCCTCAAAAAGGACCTCAACATGGGCATCGACCGGGATATTTTCATTTTCATCCAAGGCAATGAAGTTGACGAGGTGAATCACCTCTCTTGGGTTATCTTGCTGGATATGGGTACTGCCATATAAACCAAACATCAAGGCGCGAAAAATACCCGTCTTCCCTTTCCCGTTCTCCCCGAATATAATCGTGATGTTCTGAGAACCCTTTGCGAATTCAATCTTCTGCTGCCCATAAAATTGACGGAAATTATATAAGGATATTTCGAGTAATTTCATTCGCCCATTTCCTCCAATACAATCTCTCTAATTTCCCGTCGGATTAACTCTTCTATTTGCGAATGAGACTTTTTGCCTGATTCAATTTCTGCTAATAAAATTCGGGCCAAATAAGAAAGATCCTTGGGAAACTGTTGGATTTTTTCATTTAAGTCTTTATTGATTTTCATTCCAATACCTCCATCTGCTGAAATTCTCTGTATACATCCCATGGAAGCTTGTCCATCAAGTATTCAAGAGAGTAAGGTTTTAGTTTATTCCCTACCAGTTCTCGTGCTTTAAAATTGTTGATCGCAAATCGTGAAAACTCCGCAAACCTAGGGAGTTCTTTGGAAGCAATTGACTTATACATCTGGTCATTTGCCTCCGATGGGAGAACAATAAAGTCATAGATGACGGCTAGGTTTTTGCCAGGATATTTTCGTAAAATACGTCCGCGGCGCTGTACAAATTCACGCGGATTCGATGTACTGGCAAGAAAATAGGCAACCTTCGTACTAGGCACATCCACACCCTCATCTAAACATTTTATCGCCACCAAGATTTGGATATCACCTTGATCAAATGCCTCAAGAATTTTCATTCGCTCGGCAAGTGGTACTTCTGAATCAAAACGATGAACCCGGTAGCCTAAATCTGCTAGATTTTTCGTAATCAATTCAACCTCACCGGGAGCGCAATAAACAAGGGTATGGGACACCTCATCCCGCATTTTATCCGCAAAGATGGAAAAGAGCACGTCTTTTTTTTGTTCCGCCTTACTAATAATGAGACTTCGTTTCCGATTGACCTCACTAATTTCTTCTTTATTGTCCTTTTTATTCCCGTAGAGATAAATCAGCCTCTTTGTAAGTTTTTCATACCTGTCTAACTCATCATCTGTCAAGTCGATTGTTAGAGGATGATAAATATATTCCGTGAGCGCCCCGTTAGCAATGGCACTTGCCATATCATATTCATAGACGGTCTCGCCAAAGAAATCGGTTATATATTGAGAACCCTGCTCATCCCACCAGCGGTCAGGTGTTGCAGACAAACCAAGCTTTGCCTCGATGTTTCCGAGTTTGTTTTGCCTCAAGCTTCTCATCCCGAAATAGTGACACTCATCGGAAATCAGAAAGCTCTTCCCCCTAATCCTTGAAATCAAGTCATTAAACTCATCCGATGCTGCCGTTTTATAGGTCGTGATGGCGACATGCTTCTCTATCAATCCAAGATTGAAATCACGGACTTCGGTTTGAAGCTTATTCACCCATGACTTTTTATTGCCAAAGCAATTGGTTATCGTTCGATAGCCCATATCATGGCAATTTTTTTCCCACTGCTCCACCAAATGGGTGAACGGAACAAGAATAACCAGAAAGATTCTGCCTCTCTCTTTAAAAAATTCTTCCGATATCAGTAAGCTCGTAATCGTCTTTCCTGTTCCGGTTGCCATCTCCAGAATGCCGCACCAGTTATTTTGAATCACGGCATTGATGGCTTCCTGCTGGTAGGGTCTAGGTTTTACTTGATTGGGAAATGACAACCCCTTACCTCCTTCTGCCTTTTAGGAAATTAGGATAGTCTAATTTAAGGTGACAATTCCAATAGTGTTCACGGATATCAATTTTCCACTATCTTTGATTTCACTAGGCAGTGATTTATCATAATCAGAATCCTGTTCACGTACGATCCCTTTATCCACTAAGAAATCATAAACCTTCACTTCATGCATATTTCCTTCATATTCTTCTTTTAATACGAAGTAGACAAGTTCCTCGAAGGTTTGTATTTCGGAATCCTCTTTGACAAGAAGAATCTTGTCATAACGGTAATCCCGATGAATTTTTTGAATCTGTCTGAATCCATGCTTCACTAAAATGCTTCGCATCAAAAATGGATTCCATCTAAATGCAATGACAGGCAGTTTCCGCTTGTATCCTTTCAGCTGATTCAAAGAGATATATCTTTTTCCTTGCCTATGCTCTTCGATAAAAGTGGTTAAAGCTTGGACTACCTCATCAGGAATATGGAATTCACGGGCTGGGTAAAGCAAATCGATATCCACTTCAATCAATAATTCTTGTTCTAAAAGACTGCCAATGAGATTGGAAGCCATGACTTCACTATATCCATGCTCCTTGGCAAAATCATGAATTTCTTTTCTGGAAGCTCCATCGTTAAAGTGAGAGAGGATCACCTCATCAAAGCTGGTAATCTGACTGCCTTCCTCATAGAGAAAATTAACATGACCCTTTAAGGTTGGCATCAGTTTTTTAATCACAGCCGCAAGTTTGGCATTGGTATCAATCCCTTTGCCAATGAGTCCAGCAAGGTTTCGATCAAACATAAGCTCCTTATATAAGATACCCGCCGTTGTGTATCCTTCCTTAAGAGAGCGGTTCACTAAAGAGATCAACCCATCCGTTTCCTCGTTTGTTAACCCGATCGACTCAAATAATTTAATCTGATTCGTACCCCAAGGAATTAACTTTTCAGAAGCAGATATGGATTGATCAATGCGATACATCGGAACTCGGAGAAGCTCTTTTAATTCATCCTTCGAGCATGTACCTCCCAGATTCCGAATCGCTTCGACAATCGTCTCTTTCCGATCGGTCTTTTCAGCATCTTTTTGGTAGAAATTTAACGTGTTTCCTTTCCCAATGCTATACTCATCATCTAGGAAATATTTGATTATCGAATACAACTGCAGCTTACTGGTAATCCCGTAATGTTTAAGCTGATCTTCAAAGGCATGATATACTTCATCAATATTAATAACATTTACCTCTAAAAATCGTTGTTTTAAGTAAGCATCCACCAATGAAACAATGGTTTGATCGAACTCTTCACTATCAAACCATTGATACGTGTTACTTTCCACTAAGATCATATTGCTTGTATCTCTTAGACGGGCATCAATGGAACGAACAGAGCCTTCCAGCGAATAGTGATAATGTTCCAATGCCAACTTTTTCAATTGCTCAATGGAATTTTCATCAATTCGCAGCGGCTGGTGAATGTAATTCCGAAACAAATTCTCTAGTACATCGGGAATATGGAGCTTTCTCCTCGAGTAAAGTTCTCCATAGTGTTTAAACCCATAGCTTTCAAGAACCTTCTGGATCATATGATCGGATGGTTCCTTTACTCCCACTTTTTCCAGCATTTCTTCGAAAAACGATTGATACTCAATCGAATTAAATATCTCTGGTAAATCAAAAATATACTCTTCTACAATTTCATTGAAATTTTGACATTCCTCTGGGTCCGTGCAAAAAACACCCATTTTATCAAAATAAGCAAAAATACTTTTCTTATCCTTTAATACTTCGAGAAGATAGGAGTTCTCCTCGCCAATTAAGTCTAGAACTTCATCTTCCGGGATTAGGATTTGCGCATGCGACAATAGCTTAACAATGAGACGAAATTGATTGAATTTTAAATAGTTAAAAATCTTCTGGATCGCCTTCGCTTCAATTTGGCGCACCCGTTCCCTGGTAACCCCTAAGGATTGTCCGGTTTCTTCTAAGGTCCATTTTTTAACGAATCTACCTTGGATCACGGCCATTTCTTGTTCTTTAATAACCGCTGGTATTCCCTCTGCCAGTGTTTTTGGATGCTTTAAAGAGTTTAGCTTATTCGAGAATTCGATGAGGGACCGAACATCCCATTCCCCTTCAAAAATCTCAAAATCTTTTCCTTGGATATCTTCTAATTTTAACGAACTATTGGATATTGTTTGATAACCAAAAAGTTTTAACAGCGATGAAACATGCCATTTTTTTATGGACTCAAACAATTCTCCTGCTTCAAATTTTGCAGGAATGAAATCAGCCGCTGATTTCGCGTAGGTCACAAGGAGTTCTAAAACATCCTGTACCTTTTTCCTGCCGATTCCAGGACTTCTCGTGAATTCATCGATATGCTTTTGCTTTAATTGGCCAACGATTTTAACGCCTTTGTCCTCGCAGAAATTTCGAAACTTATTATAGCCATTTTCATAAAACAGCTGCGAAATTTCCTTATCACCGGCATATTTATTGGTTAACTCGATTGCTGGCGCTTCTGGATCAAGAGGTTGAGATTGATCAGGTAAAAGATGCTCTCCTAAGCGTTGGAATTCTTCTAAGCGCTCATCCACTGCCCGAACCTTTCCGATCCCAACACCAGGAGTACGCTTGAATTTTTCCAATACATCAGGTGTAATATCAGCAATAAACATTAATTGTTTTCTCTCACAAAATCTTCTGAAAATCTTATACTTGTTGTCTTCAAATAATTGAACAATCGCGGTGGTATTCCTTAACTCTTCGAAATCATTACCAGGAGTAACTTCTGTGGTCTCTTCTTCTTTTGGTCCTACCTCATCTTCGGTCGCATGCTCCTGGGCTGCATCCGTATGAATAATGCCAAAACCAGCTTTCAAAAACTCTTCGGCTAAATTATTCAAGTCCATATTGGCGTTCATATAGTTGAAACCATTTAGTGGAGTTTTATGAAAAAACAAATCATTGTCGACATGAAATCGGTTAATGAATTCCCCAAGACCAAGGGTGCTGAAATTCATTTGGGTAAAACGTGTATTCTCCTCTTTCACTTCCACGTAAGGTGCAAGTTGTGGTGAGAATGTTGGTAAAATATTGGTAGGCTTATCGGTGATAAATCGAAAGCCCCTAAGAGATAATTCGTCCACCAAATTGATAAATCGAGTACGATCGGTTCTATAAACTTCTCTAAGATAATCTAGAGAAATTTTATTCTCCATGATCGTGCTATTCGTAGTCAGGGTTGATACATTTTCACTATGTATTTCTGTTAAATCATGAATAATTTCTGGTATTTCGATGTAATCCTTCATGGTTTGATTCTCTGATGTTACGGTTGTAACTGGAACAGCAGCTGGTTGTTTCTCCTCAAACTGATAGATAGGATGATCAATTGGCTGCGCTTCTGGTTCTATTTCAGGTACGCTGATTGGATCTTGCTGCATCACTGGTTCAAAGGTATGCTCACTTGATGAATCTTGTGCTTCGATTGGTTGTATTTTAGCTTTACTCATTGAACTTTGATCCACTACTGGATCGATGGTATGTTCACTTATTGGAACTTGCTGAGCTTCGTTAAGCGGTATGTACTCTTCTGGAGGATTTGGTATTTCCTCTTCGACTATATCATCTTCTTGAACTGCCTCAATTGTCTGATTGACAGGTTCTTGGGTATCATTTGTCTCCAGTTCAATTAGGGCTTCCTCGGTTGGTTGATCATCAACTTCAACACCATAATTTTTACAAAGATCAGCAAGGCCACCAAAGAACCCGGCTCCAATCGCTTGGAATTTCCATTCACCGGAATATCGATAGATTGCACCTAGGACAATCGCACTCTCTTTCGTGAAGGAGTATTGAATAGGAAATGCGGCTACTTCCTCAAGGGTTTGCTTATTTAAAATTCGTAATTGAATAGCCGATACTTCTTCAAAGGTATGGCCATTAAAATCAGATTCATAAATCGAAAGGGTAAAGATGATTTTTTGAACTTCTTCTGGTACATGTAGAAGATCAACAAGGAAATTTTGTTTTTCATTTGTAGTGATCGACTCCTCTATCACAACAGAACCATTGCTTGAGCTAGGCTGTCCATAAAAAACAAAATCTTCTTCACTTACGATTTTCTCATCCTGCCCAACCATAAAGGCAGAAACATCAATATCCAGATTCCCAGGTGCCTGCCAATTCAAGCCAACAGATAATAATTGAGTATCCGGATTATTCTTTGTCAGATCGATTTTTTGGCCTTTTATCAAGGATAAGACCATTTTATACCACTCCTTCAAGGACAACGCGTTACAAACGGCATACAAATTTTCTTAATATAATAAAACTTTACCATATATTTTACCCTAAATGATGCAAAATTGCTTATTTTTGAAATTCCCTTCCAAAAACAACAAAAAAAGGCAGGAATTCTGCCTTTTCATTTGATATTCGATTCTTGCTTTATGAATTCTCCAAAATACGATTCTGCAATTCTATCCAGTTGTGAGGCGATATTATTGAAAGAAATATTCAAATCAAGTGTTTTTACACTGATTTTATTTCCGCCCATCATGAAATCACAGTCTGGCGTAATTGTTTCTTCTGTTTTGGCATAAAGCAACATACCTGCCACATTTCCGGTATTACCCACATCCTGATTTTTTACGTATGTAAAAATCTGATACAAATTATTAGAATGGAGAGTTCGGCTATCATACCTGCCCTGAACCTGCATGGTTTGTGCATAATACTTAGTATCAATGATAAGGATTATTTCACCATACCGGAGTATGATATCCGTCTGCATAATCGGTAGAAAATCAACCACGCCATCGTCAAGGTTCCAAGCCACCTGTGAAGCTGTTGCACGCAAGTAGGGATGATGGTATCGGTAATACTCCAAAACAAACTTCTCATATAAACGTGACATATGTTGATCATCCAAGAAGGTAGCCATTCTATACTCACCTTTATCAGTAGACAGCAATAGTCCTTCCAGAACAAAATAGCAAATATTGAGCAACATTTTATAGGTCTGGTTGCTTCGCTGATACTGCAACTTATTCCATTTGATGTAGGACGGCTCAATTCTATCAACACCATTAAAGAATAGCATTAATTTTTTCAAAGCGGTCCTACGTTTGATGCTTAAAGTAGATTGCCTTATAAGGATGATAGCTGTTGTCTTCAATATCTGATTAAACACATTGTTTTCGGACAGCTCATCATATTCACAGGTGAGCTTTTGTTTTCGCTGTAGCTTATTATGGATTGTACCGTGAATATTCAGTTTCCCTCGCATGACTGAAAGGTTATCACATTCCGTAATATATTCTCGGTACAGCCCCTGCTTTAGCTGCTTGGCAATGCCTTTAGCAAGAATGGCAGCTAACAAATCTTGTATATTCTCAAATTCTTCTGACGCGATTTCATCGTAGTTTGATTGTTTCAACACCTGAAAAGCATATGTAAGCATGTAATAAATGTTTTTGATGTGAATTCCCTTATCATTAGTCACTGAAAACACCATGAAGTATGTTCTCCCAACGCTGAAGTTTAGACGGTTCATCGAACCAATACTCACTTAGCATCGGAAGAATTTCGTATTCAACAACTTCCTTCATCCATTCATCAGTGCATTCTTCCATTCTTAAGAAATAGCTATGACCAATACAGAAGCCCTTTCCAAGAGAATTATCTGCAACGATTTCCCTATTAAGTTCTTTAATTCGCTCTATCAGAGTATTGAAAGTATCATTGTCAATTTCCGCTTGATATGCTTTAAAACCATCAGAATTAAATCCCGGTTCCATTTCGAAGAAACTGAAACGGCGTCGCAAAGCATAATCAATCAGTGCAAGACTTCGGTCAGCCGTGTTCATCATGCCGATGATGTACAAATTCTTTGGAACAGTAAAGGGCATCCCGTTATAGGCAAGCGTTGCCTTTGTACCACGGTAGTCTTTTTCAATCAGCATGAGCAGCTCACCGAAAATTTTACTCATGTTGCCACGGTTGATTTCATCGATGATAAAGAAAAATGGTTTGTTCGGCATATTCGCCGCCTTTTGGCAAAAACGATAGAAAATACCGTTTTTCAATTCGAATCCTTCCCCCTGCGGCTTATAGCCCATAATGAAGTCCTCGTAGGAATAGTTCTGGTGAAACTGAATAAATTCAATGCGGCTATCGTCTTTCTCCTTCATCATGGCATAAGCTAGACGCTTTGCTGCAAAGGTCTTTCCAACTCCCGGAGCACCTTGCAAAATTAGGTTCTGCTTATTCTTCAGCAATGAGACCAGTGTATCAAAGCGTCCACCAGTCATATAGACTTCTTCCAAAAATCTTTCTTTGGTGTAAAGTTCTAACATTTCTTTCTGTTCGACAGGATTTTCTTCACGGATTACATCCATGATAAATTCATATTCACCCTTGGTCAGCTTAAATAGAGTGCCATTCGGATTGGTGAAGAATTCCATGCGCTCCAGCTCAGGAAAACTCTTTAATGTTGCATAATCAATAGGAATTGCAAGGCCCTCCACTTTTTCAATATAGAGATTCTCTCCGTCATTTTCCTTCGCTACTTTCGCAAGTGCTACAACCTGTTTTGTAGGGTTGGATTCATATCCAATAACAAAATCATCGGCCTTTGCATCCAAAAAGTTCTGGAAGATCTTGCGTTTATTGCCATTTTCGTTATACAACGTATAACTTTGTGTTTCACCGATACCAATATCTGAAAAGCTCCAAATTTTCGGTCTGGCATTTAGCCACCAATATCCGATTTTATCACCCATGGTAGATGTTTCATCGGCGTAAAGCGGAATCTTTGAAAAGTCAAATTGGTCCAGTGCTTGACTCAATTCCTCGCGCAATTTCCAGATATAGTTTCCTTCTGTGTTTTTATCTGCATCCTTGCCAACATAAAGAATTGGCCACCATCTTGAATTGTCGTTATTAGTTGTTAAAACCGGACATCCTGTTTTCTCAGCCACGCGTCTTGCGAGGGATGAAGAACCTGAATTATAAAAGTTATAATTCTCTCCGTACTTGATAGAAAGTTGTTTGCAGGTAGCCATACCGCCATAGTCTTTCATCCGCTTCATAATTTCAAGACTATTATTCGTGAACACCGTTTCATCCGCAAGAAGGGACAACCATGTTTTAGTTGAAATGTTGGGGCTGTATTCCGTTGGGAACCACTGAGCGGTGGTTTCTACAGACTTTTTAGAATAATTCCGACTGATGTAAAAACCAACATCAATCGTCAATGTTTTCAGATTTTCATCTGGGTAACAGTTTTCAGTCAGTACAGAATGCAGCAACCCAATTAGCTCTTCATCTGCAGCCAGTTGTTCACAAATTTCATTATACAGCTTAAATCCACCTACTAGGTTAGCAGAAGATGCCCCTTTTTTTGGTACGAATTCACTGTCCAATTCTTTAGCAACGGCACGACACTCGGAGTATTTGTAAATATAGTATGTATCCGGATAACGAAGCCATAAGTAGGTACTGATAGAATTTGGATTCTGATAGTGCTGCTTCCAAGTGCCATCATCATATTTTGACCGCAATAATTCCGCATCGGACTGAAATTTTTCCACTCGTTCTGCAAAATCCTTTGTTTCATCAAAAAGATTAATAAACATGGCTCTAGTAGCCTCAGGATCCACAGAAGCAAATTGTTGGATCATTCCTCTGGGAAAGTTGTTCATGGAGGCAAGCAGGTTAAAGGTTTTATCAGTTGCTTTCATAAACATCTCCGCAAAGTTAGGAGCTTTGATATCCCAGTGATCTTGGAAGTGCTTTACAGCTTCCCATTTATAACGCTCGTTGACCCACTGCTTGGAAACGAAATCTCTTTTGTAATCTACTAGGACAGCTTTTATCTTTTCCAAATCAATCATGCTGTCACATTCCCCCTTAATCATTATGTAAAAACCATGCATATTCTCAATTCAAATATATTTACTTGTATTAGCCAATTATATCCTTAAAATAAACCAAAAAAATAGAGTAAGCCTGGATTGGCTACTCTTCTAAAGTAAATAAGCAAATTTCATTAAAGTGGGACATATAAAACCTATTATGCATTATCATGATCCTTAAATTTCATTATACGATCCTATTCTTAGGCACCCAAATATCCGTAAACCCATTTTCAACCGAGTAATGATACAAGTCTACCAGCTTCTTACTGGTATAGACTTTCATGTCCTCTCTATTCCGAAGCTCGGGTATCGTGATGAGATTATCATTTCGATCGATGACAGTTTCTAGGAAAACTTTATCCGCTAATTTATCATTTTTGGATAAGTTGCAAGCGCTGCAGGCAATTACTAAGTTCCATAGTTGATCTGCTTGAACAAAACTCCAAGGAATGAAGTGATCCACATGAGCGTTCTCTTTCTTAACTTTCTTCCCGCAATAAAAGCATTTCCCACTGTAGAAGGATGCAAGCACCTGGTAAAACTGATCTAACGAAGACCGCTTCGAAACATTTTCTACCTTTAAAAGGAGATTTGTCGTATCTCCCTCTTGATTAAACTTTTCTAAAAATAAGGCAAGATGATAGTTGGTTAAATAATTCAACACTCGTTGAAACCGCTGCATAAACGAGTAAAAAGTTGGATTCAGTCTTACATACTCCTTTGCATTATCAAAATCATAAATCGTGCAACCGGTATCACCGTAAATGGCTCCCATAACATTCAGTTTGCAACGCTTCTTCACTTTCGTGATAATCTCCACCTGCAATTCACTCGAAAGCTTATCAAAGACGAGAGTTCTCGGTATTTGTTTCTTTACCTGAACATCGAGAAGGATTTTTTGTACTTCGGCTTTTTTATCGGTCATATTAATTTGATTAAGATCATGATGGATAACCAAATTCCAGTAGATCTTCGCAAAACTTGAAAAAACAACTGAATAATTCAACTCCAGCTTTTCATTTACGTTGTATAAGTTTTCAAGAATGGATTTAATCAAAACAAACTTATAGGTTGTAGAATTTTTTGATTTTGAAGAAAAAATGAAATTAAAATGTGACCATATTTCCTTATCAGTTAAATAGGTCGCTTTCATTTCTCCTACTTGTAGCTTATGGCTCATGGAACCTTCACCTGCATTACAATTGGGTTAGTATCTCTAATTTTAACAATTCCCTACCATTTTACTATAGTAGGCGTTAATCATCTTCCACTTCTATTAAGAAAATTCTTTCTTCGAAGCCGCCGCGCTTTTCTAACTTTTCCTTTCTTACTTTCTCCACCTTTTCAAAAGTGGCTCCATGGTATTTAGCTAAGGTATGAATGATTTCAAGGAGATCAGCCAGTTCCTCAATGGCATTCTCATCATTATTGGCACTTATGTATTCTTGTAGTTCTTCATGGCTTTTTTTCTTTAGCTCATTTATGTATTCTTGTTGGTCTAGTATTCTTGTTGAATAATTTTTTCCGGTGTTTTCGATGACATGTGGTATTCGGTCACGGACTAGCTTATTGTAAATTGGCAATGTTAGGTACCTCCTCCAAAATATGCATATATTTGTATTATATCGATAGTAGATAATTTTTTATAGAAATTGTACTAGCATTCCTCAATTTACTTTAATTTGAGGAATGCTACTGTATATTTCGCAAATAAAAAAACTCACTTAATAAATCCATAAGTGAGCACGAACTAATTAGTCCAATTTAGAATTAATTGTTCATTTTTAGGGAGTTACTTGGAACCAGAACTTACACAGCAGGTCTCAAGCAGTTTTGAAGACTATGGAGGACACCAGTACCCCATTCAGCCGTCTACAAATCCTGTTATATCAACGTTTCTAACGTGTACCTCGCTAGTCTTTTTGCGAAGTTCTCGACAGTTTCACTCTTAATCACGACAGTCTAATTATCGTATAATAATTTATATTTATCAAGAGATTTTAGGTAAGAATATTCTAAATTACTTAAAGAATTAAAAGTAAAGGTATGTATTGATTACCGAAAGGAAATTCAATAATAAACGGCAAGCCGTCAAACGAACTTCACCGAAAGTTAAAGTGGGCTATTTGTAAAAGAAAAAACATAGTAGGAACCACTAAGGTTAATATTTGTATACCTAAAAAGAAAAGCACCTCAAAGGGGTGCTAAAATTACGATTATTTTGGTTGTAATATTTCCTTCAATAATTCAATAGCACTTTCTTCTGAAGGTTCATTAGTACCAAGCTCTCCTTTAAAAGCTTTATGAAGAATTGCTTGCTTTAAAGAATCAATGTTTACAATTTCATTTAAGTGTTCCAAAGCTTCTGTTTCTTTAATGAGAATATTATTAATAATATTTATTAGGTGTGTTTGTTCTTTTTTATCCATAACAGGAATTGGTATATCCATTAAATCTGGCAAATTTATATAAGGTTGATCTGAACCCATTAACCTCTTTTGAACTTCTCCAAGAAAATAACTTGAAGTTAAGACTAAATATAAATAATCAATATTTATGTGATTTGCAATTGGTCTTAAGCACCCAACTCTTTGATACAAAATTGCTGGAAGATCAGCATTATTTATTATGCCAACCTTTAACTTATTATTTGTTATCGGTCTATTCAGAGCAATTAAAATATCATTTTCTTTCAATAATAATTTACTTTCTTTTTTGGTGTAATCCATTGGTAAGTAAGAAGTATCTTCCCAATTAATCTTTCTATATGATACATTTTGGATTTTAAGTAGCCTAACACCTGTTTCGGTGTACTCAGATTTCTTGAACCCCTTACCAGAAAAAACTGAACATAATTCCCTAAGTCTTATCCATCTCCATTCATTTGGTAAAACAAATGGTTCTTCCTCAATGCCTATTTCATCTATCATTTTGATTTCGAATGATAATTCTGATGAATTAAGTTTTCTCCATTCTTCTGTAAGCTTTCCTCGAAGTCCTTGACCTAAAATAGAAGCTCTGCGAATCTCAAATGTTTTCTTGGATTCTTCAATTAATTTTTCTGCTTCTTCAATATTACTTAAAAGATGCTCTACCTTCTCAGCAATTCGAAATTGTTCTTGTAGAGGTGGAAGTGGAAATGGGTAGTCTTTAATTATTGTCTGAGATATATTGGGCTGAGCCCCTCCTTTACCCATGTTGATTAAATTATTTCTCTGTTGCTTAAAGTAGTAAAATAGAAAATTTGTTGTTGTATTTTCTAAAGGTGTTGCAACTGCACATGCCTGGTTTGTTGCAGCTTTAAAATTAAAGATTCCCAATTTACCGATTGTAGCACCGTACATTGCAATCGCTACAGAACCTTTAGGGAATAATTTTGCAGAAGAATTTTTCAGTCCTTGTTCCGTAATTTTTTCATCGACTTCTTCAATAAATGAATCTTTTAAATCGCCGGTTTTTATCCAAGGAATTTCACCACCATAATATTCTGGGTGCTTCCGTGAAGGTGTACCTCCTGAACCCCAATTAGCAACATATTCACTTCTTATCCAAACCCAGTTCTTTGGGATTTCATAGGGCTGTTTCTCATTCGGAACTAAGGCAAGATCAACTATATCATTAACTGACATTTGCTTCTTAACCTTTTTACTCATTACTTCCCACCTCTACACTTTCTGAAGGCTTGCTTTTTTCAAGTCTACTCCCATTCTGAACTGCAAGTAGGTCTTCAACAACCTTGTTCAACAAACCCACAGCTTGTTCTAGCTTTACTATAATTTCTTCTGCTGAATCAATCGGATCCGGTAAGTTTTCATATACCGAAAGTGTTTCATCAGCAATTAAACCTATATCCAAGCTATTATCCTTCTTACGAATCTCATCCCGTGTGAACATATTGAATCGTTCATCTTTTACACTAGCTCTATCTTCAGAATTATATGCAACATAGAAACCTTCAAAGTGTTTTTCTGTTAACGGATATCTCTTTCCAAAACTTGGCATTTTAGTTCTTAAATCATAGACCCAAACCTCTTTAGTATTATCTTTATCACTCTTGCCACGAGTGAAGAACAAAACATTTGTTTTAACACCTGGAGCATAGAAAATACCAGTAGGAAGCCGGAGAATTGTGTGTAAATTACATTTGTCCATTAAATCTTCACGAATTTTGGCTCCCGTACCGGCTTCAAATAGCACATTATCCGGTAGGACAACTGCTGAACGAGCTTCCCCATTCGGCTTTAAAGCACGATAAATATGCTGTAAGAAATTCAACTGCTTATTTGTAGTAGTAAAAGTTAAATCATCACGTGTAGGGCGTTCGCCACCTTGTTTTGTACCGAACGGGGGATTAGTCATAATAACTTCGTAACCCTTTAAATCTTTACCAATGTCAGATAAGGTATCTCCAAGAATGATTTCTCCATGAATGTCGTGTAGTAATGCGTTCATCATTGCAAGACGGTGAGTATCTTTAACTAACTCAACACCAGAAAAAGCTTTATACTTTTGAAATTCTGCTTCCTTTTCACCTAAGTCAAAGTAATCGTCAGTCATTTCACGGACATGTCTATCGGCTGCAATCATAAAACCGAATGTACCAGCAGCTGGGTCATTACACCTTTCTCCTGGTTTTGGATCAACTAATTTTACAATTACATCAATCAATGGGCGTGGTGTAAAGTATTGCCCTGCTCCTGATTTTGTTTCGCTAGCGTTCTTCTCTAATAAACCCTCATACAAATCCCCTAGCCCTTCTTCTTTCGCACTATACCAGTCTAGTTGGTCAATAGAACGGATAATTTTTTCAAGGTTTTTTGGTTCATCTATATTTGTTGTAGCATTAAGGTAAATTTGTTTTAAGATTTCGTGTGATTCATTGCCCAGGTCTAACAGCAATTTTCTATAGTAATTTTTTAAGTCGATTCCATGTTTATCGGTTAATGAATCCCAGCGAAATTGTTCAGGTATGTAATCCTCATTCCCAGTTTCTTTCATCATTTTTAGGAACAGCAAATACGTTAATTCCGTAACATACTGATGATAGGTAATCCCATCATCACGTAAAACATTACATAAATTCCATAATTTTTGTACTATGTCTTGATTGCCCATTTAGCTTTCTCCTTTACAAATTACATCTTCTTTTAACTTAACCTTTCCATTATAGCAAAATCCCCAAAAAAGAAGACCTCTTTTTTAGAGGTCAAGAACTACGCTTTTTCTTGTACATCTTGTTTGTATAAAGCGAAATTTATTCTTTTTACAATATCCGGCAGTTCACCTTGGAAGATTTTATTCAATTGCTTGAAGCCGCCTTTACTTTTAAAAGGTTCGACGTTGAATGCTTGCTCTGGGTCTGGATCAAGAATTGATTCTTGGAGCAGCTGTTTCTCAATTCTTTCTAACCATTGTTTTTGGACTTTCGGCCAGGCTTTCATTGAATAGATATTTTTCATGGCATTTTTAATACGTTCTTCATGACTGATAAGTGGATCGCCTAGTGCTTGTTGTCGTATGAAACTAATAATGTCTGCAGCTATATCCTCATTTTTAGTATCACGCCATGCAGCTTGTAGATTCTTCTCTGTATAGCCTTTTTGGTCTAAAGCAATACGAAGTTTACGAAGCTCTTCCCTCGTTAAATCACTAGGACGTGAACATACAATTTGTAAAGCTGGAATAAGATTCATGTTCTCCTTTACAAATTGACTAAAACTCTGTAGATAATCCTCTGGCTTTTCTGCATTTCCATACCCTCTTGTTACTTCAATTAACTTATCTTCATGACGTGATATTAACTGACGAATAGGACGTTCCCTATTTTCATCAATATAGTTAATTAACTCCTGACTACTTTTTAGTCTTTGTGAAATCTGACTTTCACTTGTATTTTTTATAGTTTCAATAAACTCCTCAATAGTTTTGCCACCAGATAAGACCTTGAAATCTTCCCGTTCTTTTTCAGTCCATTGTTGTTTTCTTCTTTGCATTTTTGCAACGAACTGATCCTTATGTTGTTTTAAATGCTCCTCATTTTCAAGTTGGTCAATTTCTTCAGCTAATTGAGTTAATGTAACTTTAGGGCTTGTAACGACAGGCTTCATACTTGTATATGGTTTTAATGATTCATATAAACCAACTGCATCATATATTGAAAAATGGTCCTTTCCAATTTCATCAGCTCGTCGGGTAGCTCTACCTAACATTTGCTCATATAAAATTCTTGAACGAATCCTTCTGAGAAACACCAAATTTACAATTTTCGGAATATCAACACCAGTAGTCAATAAATCTACTGTTACAACAATATTGGGCAAACGTTCATTCTTAAAAAGCTTAATTGCTTGGATTGGATCTTTAATAGAACCAGTTATTTTCATCACAGCGTTATCTTCAATTTGTCCATGTACATTTTCAAGTTCTTCTTTTAAAATGCGAATAACCATGTCAGCATGGTCATCAGTAGCAGCAAAGATAAGTGTTTTTCCCTCACCATAAGGGTCTAAATGATTAGCCAATTCACCCAAAATAACACGATTAAAACTCTCTGTTATTACGGTTTTATTAAATTGAGTAACTTCTATATTCACTTCGTCTTCAAGTATTTCTTTATCTATTTCACCTGTTCTTGAATCATATACCTCTACTTCTGAACCTCCCTCCCATTTGATTCCACTTTTTTTAAGAGTAGTTTCAAATTGGTAAGGTGGCTCATGGTCAATTAAGTATCCGTCAATTACAGCTTCACGATAGGAATAAGTGTAAACAGGCTCACCAAAAATTTCAACGGTATGCAAGGCTGGTGTAGCAGTTAGTCCAATTCTTGCAGCATCAAAGTAATCCAATACCTTTCGATACTTGCTTACATAATCATTGTGATCACGAAATTCAAGCTCAACATCTGTCATTTCTTTATCCAAGGTATATCCTCTATGGGCTTCGTCTACGATAATACAGTCATATTGGTCTACTGTTGGTATAGATGAATCATTTTCATTATAGAAAAGCCTTTTTAGCATTCCTTGGACAGTAGCAATTTGGACTTTTGTTTCCGGATTGGGCTTTTGGTCATCTAGAGTTTGTAGCTCAAAAATCTCGGTAAAGGAATGGAAATTCTCCAGTTTAGAATCCTTGAAAGCTGCTTCTGCCTGTCGACCAAGAGCCGAACGATCCACGAGGAATAATATTCGTTTAAAGCGATTGTGCTTTATTAAACGATATATTAACCCTATTGCCATACGTGTCTTACCTGTCCCAGTTGCCATAGCTAGTAGAATTTCATTCTTTCCTTTTGAAAGTGCATGTTCAACTGATGAAATTGCACTTTCCTGGTATGGGCGTAAGTTTAAATAATCAAGGGTTTCATCTTGTAAATCTTCTGTCGCTTTATCAATATCATGTTTTAAATATTCTTTCAGACCTTCGGGTGAGTACCATGCTTTCAATACCCGAGGGTGATTTGTTGGTTTTCTAGCGTCTAAAAACCAAATACCCGATTTTTCCTCTAATTGTTTTAAATATGAACGACCATTAGTGGCGAATAGAAAAGGAACAAAGTAATCGCCAAAGGGCTTATTAATTATCTCATTATCTTGTTGAACCACTAATCGAGCATATTCCTTCGCTTGTTCAATATCCGATAAAATATTTTTACCTTTTCTTTTCGCTTCAACAATTCCGATAAATTCTAATCCAACAAATAAAGCATAGTCAGCAAAACCCTTTTTTAAGGGCCACTCTGCTATAGCCAAATTTTTACCCTTTTCTGGTCTTGTTCCTTTTCCAAAACGAAGTTTTTCTGTATCTGCTTCCCACCCCGCTCGTCTTAACTGTTCATCTATAATAATTCTTGTTTCTGCTTCGGATAATTTAATATTTTTACTTAAACGTTTCGATTCCTGTTTTCTTTTTAGTTTTTCTTCATTTGGAACAATGCTCTGCTCCTGACGTAACGTTTTGAGTTGAGCTTCAAGTTGAGAAACTTTTTCTTCATATGTTTGTGAAAGTTTTTCAATTTCTTCCTCAGTTATAGTTGCTAATTTTTGAGGTTCACTATACTCTGGTTCTTTAAAGTCCCATTCTCCGTATACTTGCATAAACCATACTGCAATACGAAACGCCATATGTACTAAGGTTTTAGCTTCCTTTTCAGTTCCGAATCCAGCTTCATGAACAGCTTTATTCCCTTTTTTGCGAATTGTATCGAACATCTCATGTAAATCATCAGATATCAGCTCGTCACGTTTAAGAGCGTTCAACCGGTCAACTTGATTTGTATCAAAGGTTTCCTTAATTTCTTCATAAGCCAAAACATATTTAACAATTGTTTCTGCAAACATTCTTAATTTAATCAAAGTAATGTTTGGATCAATATGTACGTTCTTTTCTGCCGTTTCCCCTAAGTTAGCAAGTATTTCCCACTTTTTTATCAAAAAAGAAAAATTACTTTCAGACAAGAAATAGCACCTCACACTCTAGTTATTTATTCCTATTATAACAACAACAACAACAGTTAAGGAAATATTTTCAATTTTAGTTTTAGCTAACCATAATTGTTTTCCAGATGTGAATTTATCGTTCTGTGATAATAACTCAACAGTCTGGTGTCATATCCTTTAGGTATTTACACTATTTCGATATGTAGTACCATCCAATTATTCACCTAAGCCGTCTTATTACCTTCTGGTACATTCTCCAGGAATTTTTAATTAAATTTAAATTTTCAAGACAACTTTATTCTATTAAACCAAGAAGTTAGGATATAATATTTATGGTTAAATATGGTCTTGGAGGTATAAATTTGAAAAGTATTAGAATTAAAAACCTTAGGAGTCTTAAAGATACATCTGAAATTGCTATAAAACCATTAACTGTTCTTGTTGGTAAAAACAGCTCTGGGAAAAGTACATTTTTGAGATTTTTCCCTTTACTAAAACAGACACTAGAAACAAGAATAAATGAGCCTGTTCTTTGGTATAGTTCGAGATATGTTGACTTCGGTAGTTTCGAGGAGAGTCTTAATAGAACCAGTGAAAACAAACTAATCAGTTTTTCTTTCGAATTCGAGTTAAACCGAAAGAGGTTAAACATACCTCGTTTCAGAAGAGGTTTTTTTTACGCAGATCATTATTTGACTAATGAAAATACTAAACAAAAACATGAATATCTAAATTGCAACTTATGCATTGAATTTAACAAACAGAATTTTGAGAGTCTGTATATAAAGTGTGCAGATCAAGAAATTAAAATTGACAAATCACTAAAGAATAACAAAACAATAAACTTGAAAATTAATAATATGGAAATTAAAAATAACTTTTTTATGAATGAAACTGAAGTTGGCAATTTAATACCACAAATATTTTCCCAAGTAAATGAAAATAAATTTACCATTTTAGATGAGTATTTTAGGAGAGAATTATTTACCCTTTTTAAAAATATGGCATATCAAAGTACGACAGCCGAAACAATTGAAGATTTTTCATTTATAAATTTTGGTGGGCAAAAGGAAATACTTAATAGCTTAAAAAATAAAAGATCATCAGCGACAGTTTTAATTAATAATGTAAGAAATTTAGATATTAATGATGAGATGTTTAAAAAAATAAACAACAGTTACGTAGGATTATATTTAAATAATATAATATCTGCCATCAATAATTATCTTAAACGCTATTTTTCCTCAGTAAAGTATATCGCACCTTTAAGAGCAAGTGCTGAAAGATACTATAGAATTCAAGGGATTTCTCTAGATGAAGTTGATCCCCAAGGTGAAAATATTCCGATGTTAATACAAAACATGAATGATAGTGAAAAGTTTCATTTTGACAATTGGCTTTTAGAAAATTTCAAGTTTAAGATAAGTTCAAATTTAGAAAGTGGACATTCCTCTTTAAAAATACAATATAAAAATGGGTACGAAGTTAATCTAGCTGATACAGGTTTTGGTTATTCACAAATACTTCCAATATTATTAATACTCTGGCAAGCAAATGGCACCAATAACAATAACAAAAAAATTAAAAACACAGAAATTGAACAGTTTTGGTATGTCGAACAACAATTTGATCAAGTTATTAATATTGTTATAGAACAACCTGAACTGCACTTACATCCAGCTTTACAAGCAATGTTAATGGATTCGTTCGTAAGAATTATAAAACTTTGCAAAAGCCATGATATAAATATTAGTATAATAATTGAAACTCATAGTGAGACTATTATTAATAGAATTGGTTATTTAATTGCAAAGAATTTTGAAGAAATTAATAAAGATATGGTAAATATATTAATCCTTGATAATACTGAAAATAATTATGATACAAAAATTCAATCCACTTCATATACAGAAGAGGGATTTCTACAAAAATGGCCATTTGGATTCTTTAGCCCGGAGGAAGTCTAGTGTTAATAAAAATTGATACATCAGTAGTAGATTTTATTAAAACCAATATCCACAATTTAACAGAATCAAGTGATGAAATAAGTGCACTGAACAACCTTGCAATTTCTTCAATGCATGGTATTCATATAGTATTTGCAACTCTTCCGGCGTTAGAATTTTTAATGAAACTCGAATTATTAGATTTTAGTTCTAGAAAAATATATAATTCAATTTTCACTAGATTTTCCATGTTAGGTTCTTATCAATCTTTATTTAACAGTTATATAGTTGTCAAAGATACCAATTGTACCTTAAAAAGGGTAAACAATGTTTTTGAAGTTCCACTGAATTATTTTAGCCATATATTAAGCGTTAATCCTACAAAGTTATTATGTGAAGATATTAGTGACTATAAATTGTATACTAAACTAGCAAAAAAATATATAAAGGAACATCATACTACATATAATCTTTCTCTATCATTTGATTTTGTAAATGGTGGTGGAGATCGAAGTGGATTAAATTATGAAAATTTATTAATTGATAAAAATCAGATATCCTTAGCTATCGCTGATAGTGACAAGAAGGTTCCACACGGCGATATTGGAAATACATTGAAGGGATTACGAAGCAGTTTTAATAGATTTGGACAAAATAAGGTTACTGATTTAATTGGCTTAAGTGTTAGGGAGAAAGAAAACCTAATCCCTCCATCTATTTATGAATTATGTTCTAATTCTTCGTTAGATGAATTAATTAATAAATTAATGATGATTGAATCATCAAAAGAACATTATGAAAAATTATTTTATTTAGACATTAAAGATGGTTTACAAGCAAAGCAGTTGAAAAATAATAGTAGTCAAATGGAATATTATAAAGATATGTTTAGGGAAATTCCTGAACTAATTTCATGTACTGTAGATGAAATAGACAATTTACATGATGAGGACTTTATCATTAGAGGAATCGGGACAAGCTTAATGGATAACTTTGTAACAAACGTTCTAGAAGATGGATTAGATAAGCAATTAAAGACAAAAAAAGAATTGAGTAGTCTAGATCCTATAATTATTACTATGTTAGAAGACAAAATTAAGATAAAAGATCATCTTTTTAATAACATACCAGATTTTATAAAACCACATATTGTAGAAATATGTGAAACTATTATTGCTTGGGGCTGTTCAACATCTCAGCCAAACTCTATTGCTGGATAATTTGGAGATAGAATTTAACATTTAGGAATTATTTTTAAAAAAGGGAGAAAAATCAAAAGATTTTTTCCCCTTTTTTCCATCTGTTATTGCAAACCATCTATTTTGTGTAAAAAACTAGGAAAACACCTGGTTCGTTTTGGATTGCATAGGAATTGAACATAATAAGTCCATCTAATCCTACCTGTAATTACCTCAGTGAATCCATTACTTCAAATAGTTACCTTCACCCGAAAATGTTACTCGATTGCTATTCCTATTCGGTGGTCATAACTTCTCCTTTTCATATTGAAACAAGCCTCTAATTCACCCTGAGTCTGTAACTGATCCTACAATACAAAACGACTCTTGCCACTTCTTTCTGCCTCTGCAACCTATCGCCAAAATGATCATCGTTCTGCATTTAACCCAAAATAAAAGGACCAAACTTGGTCCAAGTTCATTTATCAATATTTAATTATAGCCACTGTCAATTCAACAAGGAAGCGAGTATGAAGATTTTTAATAATACACTTAATTTCACTCATATAGTCGTACTTTAATAGGGCAACTCTGATCCTTCTTTTTTATAGAATTCTAACGAAGAGGTTCTAATTTCTGCTTCTTGATTGGCTCGTTCAGCCATCGGTGAAAAGTTCAAGAATTTTGGATCGGCTATGATAACACCTCTCCATTAGAAACTACAGAGGATGATAGTAATGAAGTTATCGAGGACGAAAATTTAATCTACTAACTTAAAACAAATAATCCGTCCCATAAAATGGAACAGCCTAATCAGCTTTATTGTTTACTTTTTTAAGAAGTAGTATATACATTTTCCTCACAATCCATCAATCTTCCACCAACAGGATTATATCCATATTCCCCCCTAAGATATTCCGCTATCTTATCATGAACGATACAACCCACTTCACCATATTTTCTTCTATTCTCAGCATAATCTTTATGTTTCACTACGAACATCCATTTACGTCCGTATGCCTTGAGTTGCTTAAATCCATATCTTCTATCATATCCTTTAACATTAATGTTAATTAAGTCTAAGCAAACAAGTTTGTTCAAATATAAATTATCTAAATATTCGATCTCGAAGCATTTGTCTATGATGTTAGGTAGTTCCTTTGTTTCATCGTATTCCCTTATTTGTACACCATTAATAGTTTGAAACATACATTTCCTCCTAACAATATCGAAAGTCAAGGAAAGTATAACATTGTTAATGTTCAAAAATTATGTTCAATAATTACATTTTAGTGAAATAATATAATAATTGTTATTTTTATTAGTCATATTCATTTTTTAACAATAGAGAACCACCCCGTAACGAAAACGGAAATGCATTTTATAAAATGTATAACTTTTCACTTCCATATGGCCAACGAGCTACACCATGATCAACCAATATATGCTGAAAAGTTTTGTGTGAAGCATTCGTACCCACTTCTAAGCTAACACCAAGAAGCATTAGCCAGTGACTCTTTTCCATTTTCAATTCTTTTTAATTTAAATTTTTTGGATTTACACTGAAGATCTAACCTTCCATCATTACATTACTCTTTCTAGAGTCTGATCCGTACAGCCTAATTTAATCCATTCTCATGAAAGGCAGTATCACTCCCATAAATATCAACCACACTGCCATTCCGTATTATAAGACCGAGGACATCAATCTCACCTTGTTTGAAAAATTGTGAATGTGATTGATTATTATTAAAGATATTTAATAAATACTCTCCTTCTTGTAATGACTTGTAATTTTCATTATTTTTATTATCAAGTCTTCGTTGTGCATTTCCCAAGCATTGACATCCGGTTTCCAGTTTAACTGGAACAGCTTGGCAATGCTGGATATGTCTCAACCAGGATAGAATCATTGATTCGCATATTTCTATTTTCATTTTCAATCACCTATTGATAATTTGTTTATATCACCAAACACCTATTTATTCGACATTTTCTGTCAAACTCCTTCGTTTTTTTTAATAGCGAAAACTCATATAAGATGTCGACTAATAAAAAGCGAAGTACTTCAACCAGAATTTCATAGACTATGCTATTGGAGAAACCCAAAAAAGGATGCCCCCTAAAAAGTTATACTTTGGGGACACCCTCTCCTCAATTTAATTAAACTAATGCAATTATTTATAATTAACTAAATAACAGTCCAAATAAACAATCTCATAAATTATAATAATGGATTTATATAGGATGTTTAGAATCTCTACATCCTTATTCTCTTTTAACCAAATGTTCAATTCTCTTGAATCCTCAATTGCTTTCACTTGAATGTCTGAAGCATTTGCATTACTTACACTTATCAAATTCCTCCAAATCGTTACTTTACAAACCATTCGTAAAAAAACTAATGAAAGAAATTCATCTTGGGAAGTAGATCAGCGAATCATGTATGATATTTTTAAGTGGAGTTTTATTATCTATTGGAATTAATTAATCCTTTTGTGCTTTTTTAAAGGAAATTTACTAGCATGAATTCAACCACGACAAAGAAGAACAAAAAAGGTCAAGTAGTTAAAATTCAAAAGGAAGTAGAACAACTAGAAGAAGTAATGTATCTACTCCAGTTTTGAAAAACGAAATACAAATGGATACCGAAGGGCAAGAAGAGGTAGTTAAATCTTTACATAAGCCGAATCACTTTGGAACCAATACGAGCAAATTCATATAATGCCTTTTTCAGTCTTTTCTCAACACAATAAAAACACTAATTTAACTAATTATCTATGTAAACACCCATTAAATCCCCATTTGGTAACAAAATTAGGGACGCTCCAAATGTTACGTTTATTCCTTTTTGCTAGGTTCTCATCTTTCTTAAATGGATCTAGATATTTATAGGGAGGATCCAAAATATATCCTAATCGAGCATATCCTTCTTTTAGAAGCGTTTCTTGAATCAATTTTCCATCTACATAAACATAGGCTAACAGCCGTCCAAATGAATCCCTCGTGCTTCCCTGTTCCAATTCCATTGTTAACACACCACTCTTCACCAGCTCGTTATTTCTAAAGAAAGCTTCCATTGCAAAGTGCTGGATACATGTTTTTGGGTTCTTTGACTCAGGAGTATCGACAAGTAAATAACGAACGGTTTCAACCTTGCCGTTTACTCTTATTTTTATCGTATCACCATCTATGATATCGACTAAAGTAATCGGTACCTGATTCGTTGATAGAACAAGCGCTTCGCCTTCCATTAATTCACTTCTTTGATTTTCCGTAACCTTATTGCTTGTCCCCTGTGAAATTACTTCTTTCTGTGATGGTTTTGAATAGAATGCTTGACAGGTAGCTGCTGCGATAATCACGATTCCACCCTTACCGTATCCACTTCTCACCCTCACCACTCCCGCTTAAAATATCCCGCTACAGCCGGAAAAATCTTGAATTCCTTCTTCATGTCCCGAAATGAAATCACTTCTTTGGCTCTAACAAGCTGGAAATCGAGTGGATATTCGTGGCAGTTCAATGGGCCTTGATGTAAAGTTTCTTCATAGTATTGAATCGCCTGATGCTTACTGCCAGCAAAAATAAACACAAAATCCTTTTCGTTCATTTTCAATGAGTAGATGTTAATCCGATGAAAACCAAGTAAATTGGTATGAATCATTTGCGCTACTTTTTGATGATCTGCTTGTTCTAAATCAATATGGTCTATGTCATCCTCTAATGAAATTTTCTTCTCTGTTAGTAAATGGTGGAGGTAATGGGCCAATGCAGATTCTTCATGAACAAGACTATCCTGGTAAACTTCTTTGACAAGCATGTGAATACACCTCGATCTCGCATTTTTTATCTTGCTAGGCTTACTGGCTCATTCAAATTTCTTCCTGGGTAAGACTCGATTCGATTTTGTCTTTAATCCTTCCTAATTTCTCGTAGTAATTGACTGTGACGATTCCAACTGGACCATTACGGTTTTTCGAGACGATGATTTCAAGTGAATGGTTGTCCGTTTCCTTGTTATAGTACGCCTCACGATATAAGAACATGATGACATCGGCATCCTGTTCCACGCTGCCGGATTCCCGAATATCCGACATGATCGGTCGTTTATTCTCTCTTGATTCCACCGATCGATTTAACTGTGCCAAACAAATAACGGGACAATGAAACTCCTTCGCCATCGTTTTGAGAGATTTCGATACTACTTGCCTAAACCTAACTTTCGAAAAGCTGGAGGGACACCTTTATCGACAACGTATAAGGTATTCCCATTAGGGGGACATAGGTTAAGTAGTGAAAAATTCAGGGAAGATGATAAAATTGGATCCGAATTCTTCTGCTGTTTTAATATAATGCTCCACCTGGTCTGCAAACTCTTTAAAAGAGCTAATGGTATGAAGATAATACTGAACGGCTGATACTCTCATTTGCATACAATCCCCTTCTTTCTATTTGTAATAATTATTTAATCCTATTATTAGCGAAATGATATTTTGAACAAGTACGCACTTTTTCATTACATATTGAACAAAACTATACTGTAAAATTTATATAGTTTCCCCCTACCTTATTTTATTAGTATAAAATAATCTTTTCTTTTTCATACTAAAAGGAAGAATTACCATTACACTTTTTCTAAAGTGAACAAATGGCAGCTTATATCAGTGAGGGATGTTTATGTTTTGGAAAAAGGGTAAAAGCATTGCTAATGATAGTAGTGACACACAACAACCTGTGCCAAGGAAGATATCACTAGACTCTCTAAAACAGGTTTTAGACAATATGGACGATGTAGAGATAATCGAACGCACTACACTTAACGATCAAAAAGTTGTCTTAATCTATTTAAGAACCTTAATTGACCAGGATCGTTTGAATGAATCAATAATAGAACCTGTTATCCAATGTACACATGCCATGATTTACGAAAGCATAGCCACACCAAAAGTAATGAAGATCCAATTACTTGAAGAGGCACAGAAATTACTCCTCACCGGTGCTGTACTTCTGAATGATTGTATCCAAGAACAATGGTTGGCCATTCCTCTTCCTAACGAATTAAGTAGGGGGATTGAAACCTCTGAAACAGAAACAATTTTATACGGTGCAAAAGATAGTTTCACTGAACAATTAGAACCAAATATCACCCTCATACGCAGAAGACTTCCTATTACTGAATTAAAAACAGAGAAATATAAAGTAGGTTCGTTAAGTGAAACAACGGTAATCCTAATGTACATAGACGGGTTAACCAATCCTGAATATATATCAATAGCAAGAAAGAAAATCTCTGAAATTAACTTTGATTTATTTTTTGATTCATCCCAGGTAGCGGCATTTATGGAGGAACATAATCACAGTATTTTTCCACAATTCCAACAAACTGACCGCCCAGATGTTTGTGCTTATTCCTTAGGGCTCGGTAAATTAACTATATTGGTAGAGAACACACCGTTTGTATTAATTGCACCAATCACCTTTTTTCACCTTTTCCAATCACCTGAGGATTATATTAATCGTTGGCCGGTTGCAAGTTTTTTAAGAGTTATTCGATATTTAAGCTTTTTTCTGTCCGTCGCACTGGTACCATTATATGTTGCACTAACAACTCACCAATATCAAATGATTCCCTTACAAATACTATTTGTTTTAGTGGAATCTAGAAGTAAACTACCTTTTACACCATTTTGGGAAGCAATACTGATGTTAACTATTCTTGAAATCATAAAAGAAGCGAGTTTACGGATGCCGACCAAATCAAGTCAAACCTTAGGGGTGATTGGTGGTATAGTTATCGGTCAAGCAGCGGTTCAAGCAGGTTTTGCCAGCAAAGTATTAATTGTATTAGTTTGTATTTCAACCATCGCCTCATTTTTAGTACCAAACTATTTGATGACGAAGGCAAATACACTCATTCAATTTGGTTTTCTTCTCCTTTCATCCATTTTTGGTGTTTTTGGCATTGCCATGGGAGCTGTTGCCATTTTGGCACATCTAAATGGTCTTACTTCCTTAAAACAACCCTATTTTTCACCAGTCGCTCCATTTTACTGGAAGGACTGGATCGATCTCTTTATTAGAGGGCCTTTAATAAAGATGAAATCCCGTCCGGATCATTTACACCCTTTACAGAAATGGAGATACAAACGAAGGTTGTGATTCAAAGTTGACCACATTTTCCTTATTTGATAAATCATCTAAATTTGACGGAATCTATGCCTTTTTCATCGTCAACCGTTTCCAAATGCTTTACCTATTTTTTTTAATGCCTAACTACTTATTACACCCGTATATGATTTGGGGCATTGTTGCAATGGCAATCTTTTCCCAACTCAATATAATGCTGTTATGCAAATGGCTAGAATCAAATTATGCTAAAAAGGGATATCAAGGTTTTGTAGAGCTTTTTGGTGTTCAAATGGTAAGGCTTTTGACTTTTATAGGCCTAATATTGATGCTAATCAAAATAACGGTGATTACACTCGGATACTTAGAAGTTATTCATGATTTTATTTTCCCATCAATGAATTCAAATTGGATTATTTTTTTGATTCTTCTTACGAGCTCCTATGTTGCTTCACTAGGAATGAAAAATACCATACGGTTAGTGGTAATTGTTTTTTTATGTGTTTTTTGGATGATTTTTTTATATTATTCCTTTTTTATTCCACCAATCGCTGCATTACATGATTTGTATCCCTTGATACCAACAAATTGGACAACTGATTCATGGAAAGGACTGTTACTCATTTGGGCTTCATTTTCAGGACCAGAGTATTTAATCTGTTTAATTCCTTGGATCAAACCACAACAAAAAATGAGTAAATATTTAACCTATGCGAATGCTCTTTCTGCTTCAGAGTATTTGCTATTGTTTATTGCGAGTTTATTCTTTTTCGGTTCAAATTATTTAAGTAAAAGTAAATACCCTATTATTCATATGATTCGATACTTACAATCTCCCATGTTTGAACGACTGGATATTATCCTGATTTCACTACATATGTTTGTATTGGTGTTTGCTATATCAATTTTCTTGTTATGTATATATGGGGCTACAAGAATCATCCTAAAAAAAACAAGTACCCAACCTTCACGTATGGGTTTTGCTGTCACTTGTATTATGTTATTTCTCTGCTTTGTAATTGTGAATAATTGGATTTGGTCCATTGAAACGGAACAGAATATTCTCCTGAATATTCAAATTTGGTTAAGTGGAATAACTTACTTAATCGTCCCAACATTCTTGCTCCTATTGACAAAGCTAAAAGGGCGTGTAAAAGCATGAGACGAAAGAAAATGCTTTTTGTTTGGGGAATCTTTGTTTCATTAGTCATGATTCCAGGATGTGCACCATTTGTTGAGAACAACACAATTGAAGATATTGCCCCTGTCACTTTTTGGTCAATTAGTAAAGGCGAAAAAGGAAAAACAAAAATGAGTACATTAGTCCCTCCATTAGTAAATGAGCCAAAAAGCTTATTAACACTAGAAGTTGATCTCCTTAAACAGGGAGGAAAAGATTTTAATTTAAGATATTATCGTGAATTGAAGGTTGGACAACTCCGGTATTTTTTAATTCATGAGGAATTAGCGAAACAAGGGATTATTCAGTTGATTAACACACTATTGACAGACTATGATATTTCGCAAAGAATGTATTTAGTAATCGTTAAAGGTAATTTTGACGAATATATTAACAGACAAGCAAAGAAGCAAGAAAACCTTGATTATTACCTGTATCGGATGCTAAGACACTATGAGAGGAAAAAACAAGGTGAAATGACCATTGTCAATTTGCATGAATATAAAAATATGTTGTTTTCACCATTTTCAGATCCCGTTCTTCCTGTTTTCAAAGTAGCGAAAGATAACTTTACTTATGAGGGGACTGCTTTTTTTAGCAATGATAAATTAATAGAAACGGTCACAAGTATCGAAGATCAAATATTTCAACTTCTTGACAATGATCACTATTTGAAGTTTTTTCCAATACCCAAATTAGATGTGGTTATTGGACGTACACGCTCAAGAGTAAATGTGGATTTAGATAAAAATCTTTCCCTAGTTACAATAAACGTGAAACTAAATGGAAGAATTGAGGAATATCAAGGTAATAAAAATATCCTCAACGGAAATGAACTGATGCAGCTTCAGAAGGAAATTGAAACTGAATTAGAAATGAAAACTACGGACCTCATAAAAAAAATGCAAGAGCTTAAGGTGGATCCTCTTCAAATCGGGACACACACCCTTAGCCCCTTTTCCAAACCCATCAACGAAAAGGTATGGTCGGCCGCTTGGGGAAAAATGAAAATAAAAGTTAATTATCAGCTTTATTTTGAGACATTACAAAATACTAAAAATAATTATTAAATTTTCATGAAAAGAGGTTGACCCCCCTTGGCCGGAGTCAACCTTAGATTACCAGTTAAAATTTACCTAATCGACTCTTGTCTTACTAAAGGATTCAACCCAGCAGTCTCCATATAATCTTTTCCCCAGTTATACATAGCATCGAGAATCGGCATCAAGCTTCTTCCTTGTTCAGTAAGGGAGTATTCTACTTTTGGAGGAACAACGGGATAGACTTCGCGTTTTACAATCAAGTCTTCTTCCAGTTCTCGCAATTGATTAACTAGCATTCTCTGCGTGATCCCTGGCATAAGAGCTTTCAGTTCACCAAATCGCTTCGTTCCCTCTTTTCCTAGATGCCATAGTATAAGCATCTTCCATTTACCACCGATAACGGAAAGAGTTAATTCTTTTTCACAATTAAACATCTTATCCTGCATTCGCGACATTTCACATCACCTCCATATTTATTATAACCCATAGTATACTTTTTTCACTATATGAAATAAAAGCCTGTAATTGTAATATCATTCCATACATTATATATTTGCAGTGAATATATAATTCTATTCTGCGATTAACTATAAAGACGGTTTAGCTAGTATTCCAAATGGAAAAATCGTCACAACCTTACATTTATTCCAGGTATTGATTTAGCAGGTATAGTCGTATCGTCTCAAGATTCACGCTTCCGCGAAGGAGATGAGATCATATAATAAGCTATTTTTCTTCACTTTTTCTATTAAATGTGACAGATGGATATTAAATTTCCCCGATAAAAAAACTGTATGGAATAAATTCTACACAGTTTTTTTGAAATTCCTATTAGATTGTCAGCAACTCCAACAAGAGTCCTTTTTTAAAGTGAATTTTCAAATAATATCCAATGGCATTTTCCTAGTAGGTTTAGGAAATACTTGATCAATTCTACTGAGATCTTCTTCAGTAAACTCAATTGTTGCTGCTTCAGCATTTGCAATAACATGTTCATCTTGAACCGCTTTTGGAATAGCGATGACGTTATTCGAACGGATGGTCCAAGCAAGAGCGATTTGTAATGGTTGGACATTGTATTTGTCAGCAATATCACGAATAACTGGATCGTTTAAAAGCTGTCCTCTTAAAGATCCTCCTTGAGCAAGGGGACTGTAGGCCATGATTGGCATGTTAAGTTCACGCTGCCATGGTAAGAGATCGAAGTCGATTCCTCTTGAACCTAAATGGTATAGCACTTGGTTCGTCACACAATTTTTTCCATTCCTTGTGTTCCATAGCTCTTCCATATCAACCGTGTCAAAATTAGAGACGCCCCATCTTAAAATTTTCCCTTCTTCACGTAGTTTTTCCATTCCTTCAATTGTTTCCTCTAAAGGAACACGTCCTCTCCAGTGGAGAAGATATAAGTCCAAGTGGTCTGTTCCGAGTCGTTTTAAGCTGTTTTCACATGCTTTTGAAATCTTATCTAAACCTGCATGATGGGGATACACTTTTGAGACTAAAAAGACTTCATTTCTGAGTCCTTTAATGGCTTCGCCAACTAAGCGTTCAGAGTCGCCATTTCCGTACATTTCAGCAGTGTCAATAAGTTTCATACCCAATTCTAAGCCGAGCTGCAAGGCTTTTATTTCTTTGTCTCTCACTTGGGGATTTTCCCCCATGTACCATGTTCCTTGTCCTAAACTAGGTAAAGAAGTGCCATCAGGCAGGGTTACAACGTGTTTGGCTAATGCATTTTTAATTTCCGCTCTTTTCTTTTCATCCATTAGGCTCGACCCTTTCTTTTATGTATTTGGGTATCATAGATGTAGAATGTTAACGTGTCTTCGTATAAAGTCGCATTTATTTAGAATTTCCGCAACCAACAAATTCCTTCTTAGTTGCATTATATGACCATTTCTGCTTCCGTCTGTGCAAAAAAACAAAGAAGTGAGGATGGCCTATAAGTGTTACACTTTGAGTCATCCTCACCACTTCTATTCTAAATCAATTTATCAATCGACTTTGATATCAAATGGATTAGATCAGATGAGCTCCTCCATCGATCAGAACCGATGTGCCAGTTGTAAACCCATTTTTCACTAGGTAAACATAGGTTTCTGCAATATCTTTAGGTTGAGCAACACGTCCGACAGGTAATTGCTTAGCAATCCCATGGTACATATCTTGTCTTTGATCTTCTGGCATTCCGCCGTAAAGAGGAGTGTCAACGATACCAGGTGATACCACGTTTACTCTGATAGGTGCCAGGTCTATTGAAAGTCCTCGTACTAATCCATCGATTGCTGAATTAATGGAAGCTAGAGTCGTTGCACCTTGAGGAGGACGCAAACCATATACACCAGAAGTTAATGTAATAGAACTTTCATTATTCAAGTATGGAAGAGCAGCAAGAACCGAAATATACTGCCCCCAGAACTTACTATCAAAAGCCTCTCTTACGGTTGCAACAGGCAGTTCGCTAAAGTGACCCATAGTGCCTTCACCTGCAGTAACCACCAGGTGATCAAATTTCCCAACCTTCTTGAAAAAGTCTGCAACCTTTTCCTCGCTGCGAAAGTCGATTTCATAGCCCTCTACGTTACCACCAAGATTCACTTTTGCGTCAGATAATTTTGAAGCAGAACGGCTAGCAATAATGACTTGAGCGGATTCATCGAGAAACGCCTTAGCAGCGGCTAAACCAATACCAGATGTACCTCCTAAAACAACCACTCTTTTTCCTTTTAATGACAACGTCATAACCTCCTTTATTCATATATTTGTTTAACCAACTTGCGGATTCTGATTAAAGAATCCGCAAGTTAGAAATATTTACGTTTTTACCTCAGCATTATTATTTAGCTAAAAGTTTTAGTGATTCACGATTAAATGCTGGAATATCTTTTGGTTCTCGACTTGTTACAATATTTTTGCTGATGACAACTTCTTCGTCTTTATAATTTGCACCAGCATTTTTCAAATCGTTACGAATGGATTTATAGCCAGTGATGTCGACACCTTTTAAAAGGTCTGTATCAATTAACACTTGTGGTCCATGACAAATGGCAAAAACAGGTTTTCCATCTTGGATAAATGCTTTTGCAAATTCACCAAAACGATCGTCTTCACGCAATAAATCGGGAGAGAATCCACCAGGGATAAGCAACGCATCAAAGTCTGCAGGACGAACTTCATCAATGGATTTATCAATTTTTACGGTTGTGCCTTTTTTACCAGTTACTTGGTTACCTGATTGTTTGTCAATCGTGATAACTTCATGACCAGCTTCTTTAAAGGCTTGTGCCGGTTCAGTGTACTCGACATCTTCAAATAGGTTTGTTATAAGTGTAGCGATTTTTTTACTCATGCTCATTCACCTCCTTTCAATGACAAAACAGAAGTACATAAATGTTTCCCATCACCTTAAAAGTTACTAATGAACATACTCAAGGTCTCTCTCAACATTGGTACTTAAAATGTCTTCTGTTTTGATCTCGAGTAATTTCTCTAGGAATCTTATAGTTCCTAGTACTACTTGAATATCTCCCTCTGTTTTAACGTTTTCCATTTTCTTTTGAACAATCAGTTCATTGATAACTTGTTTGAAAGCATCGGTCTTTATAAACCATTTTCCAACCAGTTCCTTTGTTGTGTCTCTCTCGCCTTCATTTTTGACAGCAAATAAACTTTCCGTTTTTGTTTCTACGAGCGTTACGGAACCGAAATCGGAATCCATACGGATACGAAAATAATTCTTTCTACTGTCATAATATCTTTCTTCCTTTAATATAAAATACTCTATCCCTACTGTGATTTCATAAAAGAGTCGTGTCTCTGTAGGATAATGAAGATCTCTTACATCAACACTTTTTACAACGTCTAAATAGGTCTCCAAACCATATTGGGTACTAATGATTTTTGCATCCATTACATTCATGATTTCACTCCCTTTTTCACTTTGCGGATTGTTTAAATATTTTTAGTAGCTTGTTTACTAAAATCCACTCAATATTAGGCTAATTGCTTTTTTGGACTGCATGTCCACCAAACTCGTTCCGAAGAGCAGCGACCACTTTCCAGGTAAAGTTTCATGATCTGCTGATTCTTCTACAGCATTGACATTTAAATCAAAGGCGGCTACTTTGTAGTTGTGATCAATTAGATTTTTTCCTAAGTTTAACCCCATTTTCCCTAACCCGATTAATCCAACTTGCAGCCTCTTGTCCTCCTGAACGATTCGTGTTGTTATCAAATTATTAATGCGTTTACTGATTGATCTTTTGAAATCATCTCATACTTAGACCCTTGGTATTCCCACCAATAAAACCCGTCCTCTTTTAAAAGTTCATCCGAAGCATCCGGACCCATCGAACCTGAACGATAGAAATGTAAGGGGACTGTGTTTTCCTCAAACGCTTCTAGAACTGGCTGCACCCATTTCCACGATAATTCTACTTCATTCCAGTGAACAAAGAATGTCGAGTCACCGCGTAATGCATCAAAGATTAAGAGTTCATAAGCTTCGGGTATGTCTTTTGCTCCTGTTGAGAAATCAATTAAAATAGGCTCAATTTCTCCGTTTTTTAGCGGATTCTTACTATTCAATTGCAACGATATCCCTTCATTGGGATTGATATTGACAATTAATAGATTTGGTTCCGTTTGTAGATCGGATCCATACAATTCTTTAACTGGATTTTTAAACTCAATGATGATTCGCGTTGACTTTTCCTTCATTCTCTTTCCTGTACGGATATAGAAAGGAACTCCTCGCCAAAAATCATTATCGATCCATAAACGGGCGGCAACAAATGTATCGTTAACAGAGGAAGAATCAACCCCAGGTTCCTCCCTGTATTCAACCACTGGCTCATGATTCGTTTCTCCGGCACCATATTGGCCACGTACCACTTGAGAACCGACATCCTCTTTCTGCAAAGGCCGCAATGATTCCATCACCTTTCTCTTTTCATTCCGGATATCTGCTGCACTTATCGTTTTTGGTAGATGCATGGCCGTCATCATCAACACTTGCAGCAAATGATTCTGGAACATATCCCGGATGGCTCCGGCTTGCTCATAATAGCCCGCTCTGTCTTCTACTCCAACCGTTTCACTCGCCGTTATTTGTACATTGGCTATGTGCTGTTTATTCCATAAGGATTGAAGCACAGGATTGGCAAATGTCAATGCTTCGAGGTTTTGAACCATTAGTTTGCCAAGATAATGGTCTATCCGGTAAATTTCCTCTTCGCTAAAAGATTTACTTAGCCTTTGATTTAATTCTTGTGCGGAAGCCAAATCATGCCCAAACGGCTTTTCAATAATCAGGCGTTTCCATCCCTTGGTCGTTCCCAATCCGCTTTCTTTAATATTGGAGGCAATTACATCGAAAAACTCGGGTGCAACAGATAGATAGAATAATCGATTTTCATGAATGTTTAACTCCCGTTCACGCCTCTGAACCAAAGTAAGCAGTTCTTGATATCCCTCCACATTCGTTACATCTAATTGGCTGTAACGAAACGCTTCGATAAATTCTTTTAATTTAGCTTTATCTTCGATAAAACGTCTAGAAAATGTTCTTAATGAATGTTCTACATTTGTTTGAAATGTACCATCCGATAGTTCTCTCCTGCCTAAACCAATAATCGAAAATGACTGGGGCATCTTTTGATCTAAAAACAAATTAAAAAGGGCGGGATAAATTTTTCTTTTGGCTAAATCGCCCGTTGCTCCAAACAAAACAAAGGTCATAGAATCCATTTTTCATTCCTCCATTCCTCAAAACATTTTCCAATAGATAGAAAAATATAGGTACCTACTCTAATGCTTGATAATTGTTGGTTATTTCAAATTTTTTACGATCTAAATGATTGTAGACTTTCGCTACCCTACATCTGCTCTATTCACCTGATTTTTTTCTCCCAGCTTGCACCATGAAAATGAACTTCCTGAATTGGTCATGACCACATTGAGGACATTGATATTTGTAAGAATCGTTAAACATCTTTCGCAAACTTTTCGATGCTTTGCTTTTGGCCTTAACATAATCGTTTCATTCTCTCTGTGTTCATTAATTGACGATCTATATTGAATAAGGATCTATAACTTCCACCTAAAAACTGTATTATATATTATTACAGTTAAAATAAAAAATTAGATTTATCATAAATTCGATCTTATTTACAAAATACAAAGGAGAATTCTTCATTCTCTCTTAAAATGTCTAATGGTATATGTGTCTTTTCATCTTAACAATCGCCGCTTAAGAAGAATTGGTTGCAGTATTGATGTTAGTATAATATCTACAACAGATAATTAAAAGTACGCACTTTTATGTTATATAGTAAACAAAAAAGTACTTAGTATACTTTTATACACTATTGAGAGTGATGCGATTTTTCATTAGGGGATTTAAAACAGAAAAATCCCCGTTAATGTACGAGGATCTTTCAAAATTGCCTTGGAGTCATGATTTAAATAATAGTTTGATCAACTCATGATAAATAAGGGAGTATCCCTGGATTCAAGACTTGTTGTGATATTTTTTCTTAATGACAATTTCCTCCTTTTAATCTTAACTTTTTCATTTAATAAATTGTTCTGCGATTAATCGATATGATTGATGCTTATCCTTTGATGAATAAGTGATAGTTACAATCATGATTTCATCTGCTAATACATGAGATTGAATTTCTAATATTTTACTTTTCACCTCATCAGGAGTGCCTATAATCATTTTCTTTTTTATTCTTTCAATAGACTTTTGATTACGTAGATTTAATAGAATTTTTTTTGCCTCATCAACAGAAGGAACTCCTTTGTTTCCTTCCATACTCTCATTTTGTAGTTCCCAAACAATTGAACTTAAAGCAATTTCTTCTGCTTTTTGAGTAGTTTCTGCACATATTACTGATAAAGCCATAATGACGTATGGTTTTTGGCCTTTTTTTCTTGGTTGAAATGACTGACGATATTGTTGGACGATTTCTGCTCCGTTTTCATCACTCATAAATTGTCCGAAACTATAGGCTAAACCGTTTTCCGCAGCAAAATTTCCACTTTTTCTACTTGTACCTAACATCCATAGATCAGGACTAATTTGCGGTATCGGAGAAGCCTCTAATACGGTCCCTTCATTATCTATGTACTTAATTAATTCATTTACTAAATCAGGCATTTTATAGACATGTTGCAAATAGTTATCCGATAATGCATTTGTTGCTTCAGCAGGACCACCCGGTGCCCTTCCAATCCCTATATCAATTCGATTAGGAAATAGAGTGGATAACATGTGATAGGTTTCTGCTACTTTATACGGCTTATAGTATGGCAATAAAACTGCTCCAGAGCCAATTCGTATATTTTTTGTATTTGCCCCAATATACCCTAACATTACCTCGGGCGCGGAGCATGCAAGCCCTGGCATTGCATGATGTTCAGCAATCCAATAACGTGAATATCCTAATGTCTCCCCTATGCGTGCGAGATTCATTGATTCCTGTAATGCTTCATTTGCCGTTTGATTAGTTGAAATGGGAGACTGATCTAAAATGCTTAATTTCATAAGATGAAAATCCCCTTTTCTATTATTCCACTTCTTTCAAAGTCAGTTTATATTCACCAATTTGCCCTTTTTCGTATAGATTCGTAATTGATGTTGAATATTCTTGAATCGTTCCGCGGAACTCAAGATGTCTCTCGGGTACGATTACATCAAATGTTCCTTTGTATAATAATGTTGCTATGTCATGGTAGTTGTCACTTGTAACATAAAAAGTTAACGATATCTGAGTTTTACCTTCTATCTTTTTTTCATCATATTGTGTGATATTAATTTTAGTATCATTTAGTTGGATTTCTGTAACCATTTCATCATCTTCCCTTTCTAATAGATAACACATTCCTTATACAATTGACGTACTCTAACTAATAAATGATGCCGTATGATATGATTTTTCTAGAATATCGTGACGAATGTAAACTTTCTACGTTCGTCACAACCATGTAAAAAGTTAATCAACTGTTAATACTTCCTTTAGCTGTATTTCAAAAATGTAACCCTTACTTGTAACCCGCGCTTTTATTGAATTTGGTTTAGCGTAATCGATCAGGCATCATAATACTCAGAAAATCTACAATCCCATTCCCTATCATGAGTTCTTCTCTATCTTGATCAACTAGTACTCTTCTGATCATATCTTCTTTTCCCTCCAGCACTTTACTTGTCCAATGAGGGTCAATGATGAGCGCCCTACTGTCACTATTTCAGCGTTTGTCAATGTATCCTCTGCATCTTGTTTAGTACGAATATCACCAACACCAATTAAAGGTACACGTCCATTTATTTTCTCATGAACATATTGCATAATAGATTTTTCTTTATAATCTTCAGATACAGATACTCGCTTAAAGTCACCCAATGATATATGCAAATAGTCTAACTTTTTATCAGCTAATTTATCAACAAGATAAAGGGTATCTGACATTTTTATTCCAGGTTCTTCCTATTCTTCTGGAGAAAAACGATATCCCACAATAAAATCTTGAACATTTGAATTATCCACGACCTCAGTAACAGAATCGAATTTCTCCACCCTAATGCGCCATATTGCGTCTTGATTTTATACCCCAATCCTCACGATGCATCGTTGAGAAATCTGCCCTCGAATTCCTTGCTGCGAATATGCCAAATGAGCTTTTTGAATTTGTTTAAGCGTCTCACCAGTAGCAATAGAAACACGCTAAATTGGCCATGCGGAATGGTGCATTGTTTCTTTTAAAGTTAATAGTAAGACAATATAAGCGGTTTGTCTTATAGTATACTTTTTAACACTATGTAAAATAAAAGTGCGTACTTTTATTGTTGTTATATACGTTGTATACTTGCAATTGTTCAGCGAGAGGACAGGATATCCCTTATTGCTGGCAGGTACAGATAATGCACTATAAGGATAATATTACTGCAAAAGTATTATTTCCCTTTGGAGATATTATCACTTTACTACAAAAAAAAATTATAGGAGTGAATATAGATGGAATTACAATTAGCATTAGATTTAGTCAATATCCCAGAAGCAATTGAGTTAGTTAAAGAAGTGGAGGAGCACATTGATATCGTTGAAATCGGTACACCGGTTGTAATCAATGAAGGTCTTCATGCTGTAAAAGAAGTTAAAAAAGCATTCCCTAACTTAAAGGTATTAGCAGATTTAAAAATCATGGATGCAGCTGGTTATGAAGTAATGAAAGCTTCTGAAGCAGGTGCCGATATCGTCACAATTCTTGGAACGGCTGAAGATATGTCAATCAAAGGTGCTGTTGAAGAAGCGAAAAAACAAGGTAAAAAAATCCTTGTTGATATGATTGCTGTAAAAGACCTTGCTGGACGTGCAAAAGAAGTGGACGCTATGGGCGTTGATTATATTTGTGTTCATACTGGCTATGATCTTCAAGCAGTTGGAAAGAACTCTTTTGAAGATTTACAAACCATCAAAGGTGTTGTAAAAAATGCTAAAACTGCAATCGCAGGTGGTATTAAGTTAGACACACTTCCAGAAGTCATCAAAGTACAACCAGACCTTGTCATTGTAGGTGGCGGGATTACTGGACAAGCTGATAAAAAAGCTGCGGCTGCCAAAATGCAACAAATGATTAATCAACGGTAATTCAGATCATGAATACAACTCAATACCTAGCAGAAATCATAAAAGAGTTAAATCGCTCCGTAGATTTAATTTCGAATGATGAAGCTGAAAAATTAGTTAATGGGATTCTTGAATTAAAAAAAATCTTTGTTGCTGGCGCAGGTAGATCTGGATTCATGGCCAAATCATTCGCCATGCGAATGATGCACATGGGGATAAATGCCTATGTGATTGGCGAAACAGTAACCCCTAACTTTGAAAAAGATGACATCTTAATCATTGGATCAGGTTCAGGAGAAACGAAAGGTTTAGTTTCCATGGCTGAGAAAGCAAAAAGCATTGGTGGGACGATTGCAGCTGTAACCATTTTCCCTGAGTCCACTATTGGACAATTGGCGGATATCACAATTAAGTTGCCTGGCTCACCTAAAGATCAGTCGGAGAGTGATTTTAAGACGATTCAACCAATGGGCTCATTATTTGAGCAAACACTTTTACTATTTTACGACGCTGTGATTCTTCGGTTCATGGAGAAAAAAGGTTTGAATACCAATAAAATGTACGGTAGACACGCCAACTTAGAATAAATATATTATTCCTCGAGTTATAAATAGGAAAGACCGCAAGCAGTTTCCATGCAAGATTGTGGTCTTTCTGTTAGAATGAACTACTTCAATTTGTAATAATTTTAGGAGTGATAAAATGATTTCTTTAAATGGAAAAACTGCAATAGTTACTGGCGCAGGAAGAGGCATAGGACGTGCTACTGCTATCGCCTTAGCAAAAGAAGGCGTTCATTTAGGCCTAATCGGCTTAAATATGTCTAATCTAGAAAAGGTAGCTGCTGAACTAGCACAATTTGATGTAAAGGTTTCTGCAGCAACAGCAGATGTGACCGATCTTGAATCCGTTACCCATGCTGTTGAACATATCAAATCAGACTTAGGCCCCATTGATATCCTAATCAACAATGCGGGTGTTGCTAAATTTGGCGGGTTCCTTGATCTAACACCAGAAGAATGGGAAAAAATCATCCAAGTCAATTTAATGGGTGTGTATAATGTAACAAGAGCAGTTTTACCAGGAATGATCGAAAGAAAATCAGGAGATATCATCAATATCTCTTCATCTGCTGGCCAAAAAGGTGCTCCTGTTACAAGTGCTTACAGTGCTTCTAAATTCGCTGTTTTAGGACTAACAGAATCACTTATGCTAGAAGTAAGAAAACATAATGTCCGTGTTACTGCTTTAACACCAAGTACGGTCGTTACAGATTTAGCCATTGATACAAATCTTGTTAAAGGCAATGAAGAAAACGTGATGCACCCAGAAGACCTTGCAGAATTAGTCGTGGCTAGTTTAAAATTTAATCCAAGAGTATTCGTTAAAACAGCTGGATTATGGTCAACAAATCCATCATAAAACGAAGCAGATCCAGTGGGGTCTGCTTCTTTAATTCGTACAAAATACTCTTATATGTATCAGTGATACAAGGACATTACTTTCTCTAAATCAACAATTAACTGGTTAACTTCATTCTGTGCTAAGCGTACAAGCATTTGATCGTATAAAGTAATAATTTGTCCATCCTCTTCATGCTGATGTTTTTTTAAATAATGATAAATATTATTTAACTGGTCTTCATTAAGGACCGACTCTGTTTCGAAATTCTTAACTTTCTGTAAGGAAAATTCATTGATAGTCGAATCAAATTCACCTGCAATAATGTTCCCTTTCACGAACATCCTCTCACTCCTCAAAGTCAGTATAGGATAGTTTTCCCACATAATATGTTAAATAAATCTTTACTCCTCAAATTTAAAGAATATGAGGGCTTTTCAAATGTTTGATTTATACCTAACATCAAAGATTAAAGGCTTCTTGCAACTTATAAAATAGAGATTATTTTAATTATAACGTTGTGACCAAAAGGCGGATTTTTTACTTTTTTTAAACTTAAAACCCCTCTTATAACTTCATAGAAATCCCTCAAAGACCCTTATATATCAAGGTTGGCGGGACTGCGTGGGAATCGAACCCACCTGACCTGGCACGCAGGTCACAAGCGGTTTTGAAGACAGCTGAGAACACCAGTACCAATTTGCAGCTCCCACCATAATGGCTTTATATCATCGTTTCAAATATATACTTGCACAGTCTTATGGATGCCGAAGGGTAAGAAGAGGTAGTTAAATCTACTACATATGTCGAATCACTTTGGAACCAATATGAACAAATTCATATAATACCTTTTTCAGTCTTTTCTCAACATAATAAAAACAACAATTTAACTATTTATCTATGTAAACACGCATTAAATCCCCATCTTGTAACAAAATTAGGCACGCTCCAAATGTTACGTTTATTCCTTTTTGCTAGGTTCTCATCTTTCTTAAGTTGATCTAGATATTAATAGGGGGGATCCAAAATATATCCTACTCGAGCGTATCCTTCTTTTAGAAGGGTTTCTTGAATCAATTTTCCATCTACATAAACATAGGCTAACAGCCGTCCAAATGAATCCCTCGTGTTTCCCTGTTCCAATTCCATTGTTAACATACCACGCTTCACAAGCTCGTTATTCCTAAAGAAAGCTTCCTTTGCATAGGGCTGGATACATGTATTTGGGTTCTTAGACTCCGGAGTATCTCATAGTAAATACCGAACTGTTTCAACCTTGCTTTTTACTCTTATTTTTATCGTATCACCATCTATGATATCGATTAAAGTAATCGGTACTTGGTTCGTTGATAGAACAAGCCCTTCTCCTCTCATTTATTCACTTCTTTGATTCTCCGTAACCTTATCGCTTGTCCCCTGTGAAGTTACTTCTTTCTGTGATGGTGGTGAATAGAATGCTAGACAGGCAGCTGCTGCGATCATCACGATTCCACCCTTACCGTATCCACTTCTCACCCTCACCACTCCCGTTTAAAATATCCAGCTATCGCCGGAAAACTTTCGAATCCCTTCTTCATGTCACGAAATGAAAACACTTCTTTGCCTCTAACAAGCTGGAAATCGAGTGGATATTCGTGGCAGTTCCATGGGCTTTGATGTAAAGTTTCTTCAAAGTAATGAATCGCCTCATGCGTACTGCCAGCAAAAATAAACACAAAATCCTTCTCGTTCATTTTCAATGAGTAGATGTTAATCCGATGAAAACCTAGGAAATTGTTATGGATCATTTGCGCTACTTTTTGATGATCTGCTTGTTCTAAGTCAATATGGTCTATGTCATCCTCTAATGAAATTTTCTTCTCTGTTAGTAAATGGTGGAGGTAGTGGGCCAATGCAGATTCTTCATAAACGAGACTATCCTGGTAAACTTCTTTGACAAGCATGTGAATACACCTCTATTTCCCATTTTTTAGCTTACTAGGCTTACTGGCTCATTCAATTTTCTTCCTGGGTAAGACTCTGTTCCTTTTTGTCTTCAATCCTTCCTAATTTCTCGTGGTAATCGACTGCGACGAATCCTACTGGACCATTACGGTTTTTCGAGACGATGATTTCAAGTGAATGGTTGTCCGTTTCCTTGTTATAGTACGCATCACGATATAAGAACATGATGACATCGGCATCCTGTTCCACGCTACCGGATTCCCGAATATCCGACATTAACGGTCGTTTATTCCCTCTAGATTCCACCGACCGATTTAACTGTGCCAAACAAATAACGGGACAATGAAACTCCTTCGCCATCGTTTTGAGAGATTTGGATATTTCCGTTACCTGTAAATGGGTATTCCCACCGTACAATTGACCAGCATTTATTAATGTTAAGTAATCAATGAAAACGATCGGCTTCTTGTCTGGAAATTGATGAATCATTTTTCGTATTTTCGCTCTTATCTCGGCAATCGTTTGACCAGCCCCATCAAAAATTTGGATATGCGTTTTACAAAGATCCTGTATCACATCGGGCCATATATCCTTTTGTTCTTCTGTTAACATTCTTTTTGGATCGCGCATTTTTGACCGGTTAAAACACCCTGTAGAAGCCATTAATCGGTTGGTAATCAGCTTTTCAGGCATTTCTAAGGAAAAGACAAGCGGCAAGTATCCGGCCCACCCCGACGTTTTGGCAAAATGCAGCATGACGTCGGTTTTTCCCATCGATGGTCTTGCTGCTACGATCGTCACTTCCCCATCTTGAAAGCCACCCGTCATTTCATCGAGCTCTTTAATACCGGTTGTGGCACTGATCACTGCTGCTACATCTTGCCAAGGCGCCTCATAAATATCCGACAGTGCTTGGTGTAATGGTGTGTGGTCATCCATCCTCGCTTGGTTAATTTTATCCAATTCTGACATGACCTTGGCAATCTCCCAATCATTTATCGCTGCAATGGTTAAGATGCGCCTCTTTTCCCGCTCTTTCCACTGATCGAGAATGAGTTTTTCAACCCCGTCAAATTTCTCCAGATCTGCATGTGCTAACAGCTCTGAAAGGTAGGACATTCCCCCAAATGACTCGAGATCAGGTAAGGTCGTCAAGGCGATCAAATCAATATTTTTACCCGCTCGGCTAAACTCGATCATTCTCCGCATTAATTCTTGATGCCGCGTACTTTCCAGCTGTTCCGGTTGAATAGTCGTGTCTTTAAGTAAATACTCTGCCTTCATTAAGCTCCCTAAGAACGCTTTTTCCGGTATACACATAAATCTTCACCTGCCGATAAGTCTAGTACAAATTTTCCTGGAATCGCACTTCCGATATGAGAGGACTCCGTTGATTGCCTTTGCTTCGATATCGTCTTTGGGGTTTCCAGATACGAATCTATTTCTTCAATCGTTAGTAAGGATTCATTTTCCCAGTTTTTCAATATCCCTAGTACATAGCTCAGTCTTCGTTTGTTATTCGCACAGGCTATATTCAAGGCTTTTAAGACCACAGCTTTCGGCTGTAAAAAGCTAGAATCATCTAACCAAGCTAACAGCTGCTCCTTCGCATTCATATTTGAAAATCCAAATCCATTGTTGTCCCAAAACTCAATCATTTCTTTCACATCTTCAGCGGTATGATTCGACACTCTGTCTGGATGATTCTCTATATTTGGATAAACAGCTTCTTGTTGTTTTTCTTTTTTATTTTCTTTTTGTTTTTCTTTTTGTCCCCGTATCGTCTCACGAGTCGTGTACGTATCGTCCAAGTTCTTACTTGTAGTTTCAAAATATGTATTCGCTTCAGCTAAGTTAATAGACTCATTCAACTTACTTTGATCACAAAAAGAGTCAAAAAGATCTCGAATTTCTTTTTTTTCTATGGTTTCGGAAACATATTGAATCAGTGTGGAATCCTCCACTTCTTTTAATTCGGATTCAATACAATCCATAACCGGTTTCCCTCCTTTTTGCAGGTTATATTTCCCCCAGTTTTTGATTGCCAGTTCTCTTGTTTCTGTGTTGTACTGAATCATCTTGTGATGCTCGATGAATCGTTCCACCAACGAATGAACGCTCTCAATCGAATAGCCCATATCAAAGGCGATTTGTTTTTTCGTGATTTTATAGATACCAATTTGAGTTGTAGCTGGATTTGTCAGCAAATAGAGGTAAAAATATTTATCCTCCGGGGTCATCTCTTCTGAAACAATCGGATTCTTCCAAAAATCTGTCCGCACCATTCTGTATTTTGCCATCACTAAATCACTGCCCTTTCTTCAAAAAATTCTTTCCGATTTCTATATAGAAGTTAAGGAAGAAAAAGGTCAGGTTTTTTATCAAAAAATGTGAAGGATTTATGACAATAAAGAGTATTTAAATGTTGATACTGTCCACAAATTTTTAAGTGAAGAATCCTTCTGGGCACAGGGACGGCCGCTGGAAATTAAACAATTCCCTGGGTGTTGAAATCTCCAAGGAACTTAAATTGAGTAAATCTATTTTAGCTGGGTAGTATATGTTTAGGATGATGTGTTTCAGCATTCACAAATTCCCTATTCATAGACAAGGAAGTGTAGAGAATACATGAATCAGAATGACGAACGCGATAATTTCCAAGAAAATATAGAAGAAAATAGTAATAACCAAGCTGATAGTCAAGTTAATCAAGGCACCAGTGACTTGGGTGAAGCAGTAGGAGCAGGGACTTTGACTGATGCCATTGCTGGGGCTATGATCGGTTCTCAATTTGGACTAGTTGGTACGGTTGTAGGCGGTGTTTCAGGCGGTGTTATTGGTAATCAGATGGTGGAAGGGGATGAACTAGATAACCATACAGCTTCTAAAAACCGTGAAGAGAGCAAAGATTAATTAAACCCTTAAGCCGTAAAGAAAGGTTTTGAAAGAGCCCTAAAAGTAAATGCTTATACATTTTAATAAAAATAATGTTTCCTTTAAAATTTTTCATAGTATTCTTAAAGAAAAAAGTGCTGAACCTTTGTCGAAACGACTAGTGTTTAGCACTTTTTAAATATTTGTTTGTCCTGGCGATTATTTATAAATAACTAAATAACAGTCTCGATAAACAACCTCATCAATAATAATCATCGATTTATATAGAATGTTTAGTATCTTTGCATCCTTATTCTCATTTAACCTAATGTTCAATTCCTCTGAATCCTCTATTACTTCCACTTGAATGGCTGAAGCATTTGCATTACTAACATTCATCAAATTCCTCCAAATCGTTACTTTACAAACCATTCATAAAAAAACCCCTAATGAAAGAATTTCATCTTGGGGAATAGATCAGCGAGTCATGTATGTGATTTTATTGGAGTTTTATTATCTATTAGAATTAATTACTGCTTTGGTGCTTTTTTCAACGAAATTTAGTAGCATATTTTGATTGTGTTTTACTAGCTTCACATATTCATTCGTCACTTTTTGCAAGCCTTTACGACCTTCGCGTGAGTAGTGAACCAATGTTTCGCTCGATTCTTGGACCTTGTCTTCTACTCGTTCGATAAGGTCAACTGTAAATTTGATTGGAGTTGAAGCCAATTGTTCTAAACGTGCAGAAACTTCGTCCGCTTTGTTTGTAAGATTTTCTGTATTTGGATTCAAAACGTTCATTTCAGCAAAACGGCTGGAAACTCCTTTAATGATTTCCCTATTACTCGTTCTTGCTCCTATATAAAAATCAGCGATTGAATTTCTATATTGTCTATTAAACTTAATCACATCTTTTACAGTCTTAAGATAGACATCTTCACTACGATTGTGGAAGTTTCTTGCTCCATTCAATAGTTGCTCGTATTGGTTCCAAAGTGATTCGACATAGGTAGAAGATTGAACTGCCTCTTCTTGAACTTCGGCATTCAGTGGTGTTTCGGTTTCTTCAACTTGAGTAGATACAATTACTTCCTCATGTTGTTCAGCTTCCTTTTGCACTTTAACTACTTGTCCTTTTTTGTTTTTCTTTGTCGTGGTTGAATTCATTTTTATTCCTCCTCATTTTTACAATCATTTCTCAATGGTATCCTGTTTTTCAATTGAATATGTAGTAAAAACTTAGCTGCATTTTGCCAACTTATATTTTCCTATTAAACATATATGTATTTTACACCTATAGGTCGAATTATGTCAATCACTGATTTTTTTGATAATTTAAACACGACTACTGTTGATAACTATGGAATATTTTTTTTTGCTAGCGATATGGATTTCTTAGGGCCTCACATATTGAAAAAAGCGAATGTTACTCCCAAATAAATGGAGGGTAACATTCGCTTTTAATAATTATATTTTCTTTTTTGGATAAAATTTCTGTTGCTATTTCTTTTCCTTCCTATCTAATAAATCTTGAATGGTAAATTCATTCAATTCCTCTTGAAAACATCTTTCTGCTTTTTCAATAATTTGAGAAATAAAATATTCTACTCCAGTAGAAGGAACTGTATAAAATGGAGTAGGTGATGTATCACCTAGTGCTTGATAAACATCTTTTATTGTTATTTCTTCAGGTAAAGTATTGATACTATATCCCCCGTATCTACCACCATGGGATTTCACATATTCGGATTTTGCAAGTCTTGAAAGGATCTTTCGAATAAAGGTTGGGTCTTCGCCCAATTGTTCTGCTATTATATGACTTTTTAACATGCTCTTTGTGGAGGCAAGTAAAACGAGCGTTCTTAATGCGACATGAAACCACTTAGGTCCTAAATCACCGGCTTGAATGATTAATTGCATGAAACGTCTCCCCTTAAAGAAGGTATAATTTTCAGAATATTATATTGACTATTATACCATATCTCATCTATAATTTAATTGTGATGATTTTATCACAATTAAACTACTTAGAATACACTTCATTCTTGAAAACGATTTACAAAAGGAGTGTTATAATGAAGAACCGTGTCAATCCAGAGCTATTATCCGGATTAGAAATGTTTCAAGATCTCGACTTACGCCCAGAGTATTTACCGGCAATGAGAGAAGGCGCAACACAAATGAGACCACCTTTCGTGGTTGATGAATCTCTGACATTAACGGATGAAATCATCGTTGGACCTGATGCTAATCCATTACCCTTAAGAATTTATCGTCCAAAATTAAGTAATGAATGCTTACCTGTCCTGTTATGGATACATGGTGGTGGTTATATTTTGGGGTCAATTGATGATAATGATGATCTTTGTATGAGATTTGTAAAAGAAGCCAACTGTGTTGTCGTTTCTGTAGATTATCGTTTAGCTCCCGAGCATCCTTATCCAGCGCCAATTGAAGATTGTTATTCAGCTTTAAAATGGATCGCAGACAATGCAGAATCATTAAACATTGATGCAAATCGTATTGGTGTTGCAGGCGCTAGTGCAGGCGGCGGACTAACCGCAGCATTGACTTTATTGGCCCGCGATCGTCAATATCCGTCCCTTTGTTTTCAAATGCCGCTTTATCCCATGATTGATGACCGAAATAATACACCTTCAACGAATGAAATTAAAGAAGGATTTGTTTGGAATCAGAAGACTAATGAAGCTGGCTGGAAAATGTATTTAGGAGAATTATCTGGCACGGATCATATTCCTGCCTACGCAGCCCCTGCTCGCGCAGAGGATTATCGTGATTTACCCTACACCTATACATGTGTGGGACAATTAGACCCCTTTCGCGATGAAACATTAACCTATGTAATGAAACTTGCGCAAGCTGGAGTTGATGTCGAATTTCATTTATATCCAGGCTGTTATCATGGCTTTGAAGGAATTAATCCAAATGCCGACATATCGGTTCGCGCTGTGAACGAATATATACAAGCCGTAAAAAAAGGTTTTGAAAGAGTCGCAAAAGTAAAAGCTTAAACCTTTTTATTACAGATACATTTTAATAAAATATAGCTTCCTTTATAATTTTTCATATTATTGTAAAAGAAAAAAAGTGCTAATCATTTGTCACAGAGACTAGTGATCAGCACTTTTTTAATTATCTGGCAACAGAACTAATTCCTGAAATACCTTTGTTCTCATCGTTTCTGTTTTAGTAATTACTATAGTGGGTAGCTCTCTTGAAAAGTTCTATTTGCTTGAATGAGTTCGGCAGCCACTTCTGGACCGATATCTATATCTCAAACCCATTAACAAACTGTTTAAACTCATGTAACCTCCATTCTCCAGCTTTTAGTTTATCTAATGCTTCGTACAATGGTGTAAAATCCAATATTTTTGATTCTGGCATTAATTCTGTCTCTTGTAAGATTTGTAGAATTTGTAGTGTAAGCACTCTGTGTATTGGCATTTCTAACATAAGTCTTTCAATTAAATGAGGTGTTTTAAAGATATGAAACATCAATGCTTCCACCACTACTTCTTGCATATATATCGGCATTGATGGTAGTGCATCTAAGGCGATTTCATAAAATTGTGGTGACAATAAGGTTAGTTGATTTCTCCAAATATCAACATCTTTAATGACTTCAGGTTCAAAAAAGCTCATCATCCGCCAATGATCCGATGATGTTGCTTGTTTAATAAAAAATTTCAATAATTCCCGTTTTGTGTGTGTACTAAATGGTGGTTGGAGAAACATTTTTACCTTTTCTACATTTCCTTCTATATAATAGAATTCTACCATCTTCATTAAATTCGAAGGATGATTGCGGTCTGGTACTTGTGAAGCTATTTGTTCAATCCTTTCCGGTGTTTGTTCTTTCTCATAATGTCTGATAGAATTCCAATAAAAATCTTTTTTATATTCTTCGGGAATCTCTTCATACAATTCAGAAATGGATTTAGAACAATCGGCATCCTTCCATCGCTTCTTTAAACTTGATTCCATTTGTATCTGCTGAGTCGCAAAGATTAATCGAATATCTTGCCAGTATTTAAAACCCTCTAAACATTTGCGATGTAATCTTTTCGCATCGCTCTCATTACCTATTTTTTTATAATATAAAGCTAATTCTAAGTATTGATCTTTTCTTTGCTTCTGTGTAATTTTCTTTTCAATCGCAATGAGTATATTTTTTTCCTGTTGCAGTAGATGATTCTCCCGACAAAAAGATGCGAATATTAAAGAATTTTCAACCATCACATCAATAGATATATGATAATCTTGGCTTAGAAAATGATTCTTAATCATATTATCTACTTCAGGTTCCCCCGATTGAGCCGCACAACGTAGAATTAGAATCATTAACTCCTCAAAAAAATCATTACTATAGGGTAGAAATTCCCGCGGATCCATCCTTAAAACTAATTGTATGGCCGGATCGAATTGCTTTTTTTCCAGCAAACGCATAATTATTTGACGATATGCATTCCCCTGCAGTCCAAAGTTTATCTCATGAATCCATTCGAAATTGAAATCCATCTTCCCGTTATAAAAATCTACATCCTTCACCTGTAATAAAATTTCATCATTCTCAGCATTAGTAAATAGTTCTGCAACTGTTGATAGCTCTTCAATCATTTCCTCCATTACTGACTGATTATGACCAGCTTGATCAGCGAATTTTTCCAAAAGGACCATTTCTTTATTATCTTGTAATTGTATTCTTAAATAAGCTTGATGAAAGGCTGTTTTATTTCCATTTTTTATTGATTCGATTGCTATTATTTTATATATCTCTTCTCGAATGTACAGCCGCTTACCTTTACATGCGATTTCAAGAGCTAGTTGAACTTGATCTGTCTTGAACAAATGCTGAACAACGCTTGTATAGATAGGAATTTGCTCTTCGTATTGCTTTATTAGTTGTAATAGCGCCTGGGTATTTCCAGATTTTGCATAACCCTCTGCCAACGCCATACATAGTGTAGTAAGGGCGTAATATTCTATATCTTTGGATAATATTAATTTTATTAACTCTTCGTCGCCCTCATCACTGCAAACCCTTAATATTCTTGCTATCTCTGAATCATTATTAAAAATGGTTTTCAAATTTTTGATGGTTTGAATCGCAATTTGCCGAATACGTTTTACCTGTTTTTCATCTTTTGCTTTCCCATAAATATAAGACAAATATTCAATCTTTTTATCGAATTTAGTGGATGGAGATGCTATAAGTTCTAGGGTCCGTTCGAAATCACCGTGCTCTATTTCAGTTAATATAAATTTACTTTCGATGAATAGATTCTTATACTGACCTAATAATTCTTTAAAAAGATCATAATTTAACTGATATATTAAAGGAATTATATCCTTTGATTCAATCAAATCACCATGAAACACTTGTTTTATTTGTTTGATGTTTAATTTTCTTACTTGTTCTTCAACCATTTCTTGATCTATTTTTTTCATATTCACTAAATAATTTAGCTTATGGTAAATACTTTTGGATTGTTCTATTAATGAAGCAGCCTGATCATATTCACCTAATTTTATATAACAGGGTACAAATTGAACATGAGCTTTAAACTGATTGATAAATGTTTTTGCTCGATCCTTAAATCCCAATTCTAATAAACGGTTAAAGATCTTTTCTGAACTGGAAAAATTAATCCCGTTGCAATTGAATAGGTCCACGATAATCAGTTCAACTTCAAATGAGAAATCATAGTATTCAAGCAGGTTTTCTTCAGAGTTCCAGCTTATATGTTTGAAAACAGGAGTAATATCCATTTTACGTGCTTTTAATGTATGACAAATCTGTAATGCGATGATGGTTGGAATTTGAGTATTTAATTTTAGGTGATGGTTATTCTGCTCCAAATGATTCAAAACAGTAAAAATTACTTCCTCATTATCTTCTTTACCATAATGGTCTAGTAAGAATAAGTAGGTAATACATTTTTCAAAATCTGTAAAATGTTTAATCCGATCTAGCCAAACCTCAAGAGAGAACTTATTCAAAGAATTTGAAGAAATAAATTTATTTTTTAAAATTTGCAACTGGACAAATTTATAAGCTTGAAACGCATCGATTGAAAGGGATGCATAACCGGTTTTTTTCGCTAGCATTTGTGCTAATTGACAAAGCTGGACACTCGCATCAAAGCGGTTAGTTTGCTCTATTTGCTTTCTTATAAATGAACGGTCCTTAACAACCGCTTGCATGGTTTCTTTCTCTACTTTTTCAAACAGATGTGTTGCTGTATGCTCAAGCACATAACTTAAAGCCCCATCAGAAAGATTTTCCCATCTTCCGCTAAGTGCTAATAATTTAGTTACTGCTCCTTCAACTTCTCTAGGATAATGGCTATTAAAAAAGTCACGGAAGCTTTCATGGAAAATTTGATATCGCCCATTACCTTCCATTTCTTCCAATAAAACTTCGCCCACTTTATGAAACAATTTTTGTGCTTTTAAAGGAGATATATTAAAGATAGCCGTTATCAGTGATCCATCAACATAATCTTTTGCTGCAACGATGAGTGCAAGTAAATCAAATACTTCATCAACATCATCAAAAGCTGCAAAACGCTTTAACATTTTTTTATATAAGCCATCCAGCTTTTCTGGAATTTGTTCTATTGTTTCTAAGGTTACAGAAGAAGTTTCAAACGCCTCACATAACAAACGTACATATAACGGGTTCCCATCAGATTTTTTTAATATTAGGTTCTCAAAATACTCATCTTTCCCAAATATTTGGTATTTGTCTGTAACATTGTACAGTAGTGCCCGAATTTCATTTGACGATAGTTTCTCTAGTACCACCGGATCCTGCTTACATTCTAATCCTCGTTCTTTTTGTAGGACATCATCATCCGGACGACCAGTATAAATGATTAACACATGATCGTATGCTTGTGTCATGAGATGTTCTAACAAGCCTGTCTCGCGGCCTTCGTCTAATCCATCAACTAAAATAACCAGCTTTTGCTTATTTAAGTTTAAAGAAATTTGTTGTAATGTTTTATGAAGGCATTTTTTCTTTTCCGATAAAGACCCTGCAGGTCTTATTTCTACAAAAGGAAACGCTAAAGCAAGTTTTTCAAGCAATGTATCAAAGAAATAACTAGGGTCAGCAAATATCGTATTGCGTCTTACGAAGTACTCAATGGTTACGACATCACGTTTGTCCTTTTGGTCCTGTTCAAATCGTATTTCATTTAAGAGTTTTGCCATTAAAGCAGATTTTCCAATGCCTGGATGACCATATACAAAGGCATATCCTTTTGATTCGTTTGTAATAAACTTCTTCAACTGTTGTATTTCATCTATACGGCCGTAAAAATACTCCGAAAGTTGTTGGATAAGTGCTTTAAAATCTTCATTCTCTGCCATTTTCCACTCATTGATTCGAATTTTTTCATTAAACTCTTTAAAGGATGAATCATCCGTTAGGTGGTAAGCATGTGGATATTCTAGTAACGAAATTTGTTGTTGATTATATTTTTTTAAATCGTTTAAGAAAAAATATTGAACAGCACTTTGCTTTATTTGCTTATAAAACATGATTGGACTTAAATTGATCTCATCTTTTTGACCTTGAAGATAGACATAATAAGGCGATAAATTACGACCTTCCGTTGTACGTTCTATATTTTCCAAAGAAATATATTGACCCAATTCATCGACAACCACGATTTCATATTGTTGAAATAACGGATGATCTAGTAATCTATGTAATAACGGTGTGTACTGTTTAATATGCTTTTCACATTTTTCAGGAGCCGCAGTAGCACCATGAGCATAGTAATTTCGGAAAGCAACGATATCCATCAATTCCGTTTTTTCCTCATCTTCTTGCTTCTTACTTATTAGATCGTCAAAAATATCGAATAGCTCAATATAGTCATCAACCAAAAACGGTGTACAAAATTGATGTTTGTTTTGTTTGAAGTAGCTTCTTAATTTCGTTACTTGTTTTGAACGTAATTCATTGCGTAAAGCATACTTTGTCCCATCAAAATCATAATAAATTTCTAAGGTTTTCGCTTGATTGTTGTCTAAGGACTTCTTGAATTCTTCCATCTCTTCAATGGTTAGTACTGGAGAAATCACCAACTCTTTCATGATTTCTCTACTGATAAATTGCCACATCCCTAAAGATGGTGTAATTAACCCATGTGCCAACAGTGCTTTAATGCGATCAGTAAATATATTTCGCTTCAAGTATTCTGCAATAATGTAGGCTGCGTGTGTTTTAATAATGGTTTCAAATAAATCGATTAAACGGTGAACTTTTACAAAAGGTGTATTTTCATCTTCAAACCTTTTAAGAACAGCGTTAATCTGAGGGTGTTTTGTTTTCATTAAAAATAATTCCTCCATTGATAGTAAGAAATCACGCGCATATTTTATTTATCTATCACATAAAAGGTTAGTTCAAATAACTTCGGATTATGAATTACCTTTTGTAATATATGATGAACGACTTTCTTTGGTGGATTATCTGCTTGTACCAATGTTAAAATACATTTTTCATACATTTGATCTAGTATTTCTTTCCTATTCATTACTTTTTCTATTAAAAGTAAAATGTTATAAAAATCATCTGTGAGGTTCGTCGAATGCAGGTAAGTTTCAACCGCAGAAACAATCATCTCACCTTGTTTAATTTTTGGAAGTAATGTTTCTAAATGTTTACATTGATTATTTATTATAAGGATGCAAATTAATTGTTCGACATTTCCTAGCTGATCTTCTTGAAAATCCTCAATAACTTTATTGACAATTCTCTCTGCACGGGTCAAATCGTTTATTTTAAATAATGTTTCTATAACCATAACAAGTTGTTGATCATTTATCTCCATAAGAATAAATAAATTGTATATCTCTCTAACAACCTGGGAGTCAGTCGTATGCTCTAAAATAGATTTTGCTGCGTTGACGACTTGGTCACTATTCACTTTATAACCTTTATCAACATTAAATTTGCTTTCAAACTGATTTCTTATTTCCTTTAGCATGTTCAAACCAACTTGTTCGTCTTGTTCCATCATTACCTCTAAAGCATATTCAAATAATACGTTATAGACTGTCGAATCATCTCCAAAATTACGATAAACATCTTCTATAAAGCCTTGTCTCAAAAGATGCCAAATAAATGAGACATTAAATCTGAATTTTGATTGATTACATTCATAAACGGCAAATGCTTTCTCTTTTTCTCCAAAGAGGACTAGATAGTCTAGTACACTATGACCTGATCTGAAATAGAAATAATTCAGATCTAATTGCTCGGGTTCTATTACATTCAATTTTAATTTAAGGGCATTTAACAGATTCGCATTTTGCTCTTTTTTGCCCTTGTTTTTTTTCAGATTCATATTTTTTTCAATCTGATCAAACCAATCTTTTACCAATTCCACCATTCCGTTATCTTGCATTCTGCAAATCTTCAGACAATCCAGTAATAGAAAATAATGAAAGTACTCACCCTCACAATCTAAGGAAAGCAGCGTGTCTCCCTGAACGAAGCAATCTGGTAGTTCTCTATATAATCGGAATACAAATTTCTCTTCCAAATGATAGGATCGATTATTCAATAAGTAAAAATAACCCGCCTTTACATTTTCTTTATTAATGACTTCTAATACAAATTTTTCAAAAAATAATTCATTTGTTGTATTTTCCCCTAGTGCCCAAGCTAACTGATAATTTCCATTTAAGAGATTTTGCATGCCAAATTTCATAACAATTTTGGACTTATCCTCTCCCATTAAATTTCCTTCAGAAAAGAATTCATTCAATTTGATGGATGTTTCAGTCAAATCCTGTCCATTTTGAATAATATCAATAAGCTCTTGCCATTGACTTCTTTTGAATTCATTCTCAATTCCTTCTGTCAATTCTTTTGCCTTGTCAAATTGATCGGAAAACAGATATCCTGTGATTTCGTCCTTGATCTGATCTTGAGCTTTTTCACTATTTTTCTCTGTCAGTTTTACAATCTCGTTTACTCTATTATTTAAGAAATATGCTTCAAGGGTATCAAGTCCCAGACTTAAAGACGTATGACTAGCTAATATATTCGCTAACGAATAAATAGCTTCATAGCTTATCATGCTGTTGGATGTCCTGTTAACAAACTCTTTCACTTTATTCAATAAAACCATCTCATCATTATTTGAAAAGATATAGGAAGTAATCAAATTAAGATCTGAACATCTAACATCAAAGTTGAAACTCATAACCTCGGTTTCACTGTATGCTCTACTGAAGAATTGATTCAAATAGCTTTCCAGTATAAGAGTAAGATCTTTATCCTTATCTAATAAGAATAGCATTTCCATTAAATAGCATACTAAATTATTTTTTTCCAAAATAACAATCAGTTCGTCCCTGTATTGATCATTCCTGATAAAAAATTCCAACTCGGACCAAGCCATTATGACTTGAGCTGATTCCATACCAACCATACTTTGATTTTCAAAAAAATCGGTCAATCTCGAGAATGACTGATCTATATCACCTTTTCTAAAATAGAGCTTCGATATTTTTAAAAAAAGTGTAAATAAATTATCGTCGCCAATGATTGTTCTGATTTTAGAATAGTTTAAATTCGTTTTTTCTAAGTAAAATTCTTTACATAACATAAATTGTTCATCTAGTTTCAATAAATACTCATCGTCATCCGTTTGCAGATACTGTAAATAGGTATCGAGTAATGTAATCGACTCCTGATTTTGAAAATACTCCTCTTCTGTACTATTCATGAAAGCTTCACTTGACTCTTTAATAATACTGTTACATTTATCCTTATTACCTAACACTGAATAACATAAATACAGCATAGACTTTATTTTAAAGGAGTAATTATAAGAAAAGTAGTCTCTTACCTTCTCTTCCAATGCAGAAAATAAAGGTGCAAAATCAATTTCCGCATGGTGGATCACCAATCTATTTCCCACTATTGAATACTCATTTAACATTAGCGCTTTAGAAATGAACAGTAAAATATTATTATCATGAATCTTACCTGTATGAAATAATAAGGAGGCAATTTCCAATTTGTCATCATAAATAAAAAATGTAAAAGCCTCATCTAATCTATATCGATTACTCCCTTTAACCATTGGTAAGATGTCTGTATATCCATGCAGTAATAGTTTTATTACCATCTGATTATAAAAGTGATTAAAACTGGAGCTATAATTTTTTTCTATTTGTTCCAATGTGTACTGGAGAAGAGCTATGTTATTTAATTGGATAGCGTCCTTAATAACCCGTGCAAAAGCAGATAGGGTTGGTTCTTTGAATAATTCTCTATAGATACCTAAATATACATCAATGGACTCCTTCGATGGTTCGATTATAAGCAAATTAAGCTTAAATCGAAACCCAATTAATGACTTCCATGAAATCCGAGTTATCAAAGGCACATATGATATCCCATGCTTATAAAGCTTAAGGCAAGTATTGTAAAAATGTTGAATGGGGATATAGTCCAGTATGTTAATAATATTGGTGTTTTGGACCATTCGTGTATCAATGTCATCCATAACATATACGAGAAATTCCCTTTTTCCCTTGAGATTGGAGGTTAAAATGGAATCAAGAATGCGGAAATAACCTGTTATTCGTTGTTCCATGTTTTGATAATGTAATTGATCTAATAACTTGGTTAATAAAGGTTTTGTGAATGATTCCACTTTGAACTGGTTCATTCGAATTTTGAAATCACCTTCATGATGCAGCTTAAGAATCTTCGTTGAAATGTCTTGAACCTTGTCCTCATCTCCCTGCCTCAATCCTATAGCTAAAGCCTCCCCGTAAAGCTGAAAGCTGTATATAGAGGAATAAGTGACACTCATTTGTTCGGATATATAGTGTTGATTTTTGGCCAATTCCATAATCCTTTGGTCCATCTTTACATCTCGAAGATGATTCACATAATGGATGAAGCAATACTCCTTCACTGACTCGTCAAAGAAAAGAAGCTCTTCCCAATTTGCACAATACTTAATAATCTTCAAATTGGCTTTCATAATTTGGTTTCGATAGTTCTTGTATAAATAATCACGAAAGCTCTCATGAAATAACTGATAAACCCTTGAACCTTCGCCTTGTTCAGGTGTAAATAATACTTCCCATAATCGATTGATAATCTTTTTGATATCACTGGTTCTCATATCTAATATTATTTCGAGCTGGGCATTGCATAAATAATCCTTTGCTGCGGCAATGACAAATAAAACATCTAGAACGTCATTTCCATTTACTTCTCCGCTTACTTTGTCAAGTAAATACTCATAAAAATCATCTATTTTACTTGGTAATTTCGAGCTGTCATTTAGTTGAATCTCGCCACTTTCTAGACTTTCACAAAGCAGCTTAATGTAAAGAGGATTTCCTTCTGACTTCCTCGCAATCACATCCACATATTCCATTTCTAATTCATATTTATTGACAACATCATACAGTAAAGCCAATATATCCTCTTTCCGCAATCCTTTAATTTCATATTTTGTCGTATGTTCAATCGAGAGTTCACTTAGGAGCTTATAGGTACTTTCCGTTAACCGAGACGAAAACACCCAAATAATATTGGATAAGCTTTCCCTCGGAATCAAAGACAGGATCTCTTCCCCTTCATCAAGACCATCTAAGAAAATCACGACTTTCTTGTCTTGTTCATAAAGGTGTTGCAGTCGTTTTAGCAATTCTAGTTGCTTTTCTTCAATCGAAGTACCAAGTGGAAAGGTTGTGGGACTAATTCTTTCACATTCCTTAATCAAGTAATCTAGAAAAAACTGAGGCTGCGAAAATATGGTCCCTCTCCTGATAAAATATTGAATAATATGGAGTTCTTCTCCCTTTATATTCTTCACCACATTCGCAGAGATAGCCGACTTACCGATTCCAGGGCTCCCATAGATAAAGAGATTTCCAGTTTGTTTTTCAAAAATAAAGGACTTTATGTACGCTTGTTCTTTCAGTCTTCCTTTAAAGGTTTCGGTCAGTTCCTCGATTCGTTGGGTAAAGTAATGATGTTTCTTTTGTTTCCATTCTTCTAATTGAAAGATAGAAAAAAATTCATGGAAATAACTTGAGTCTACAATATGATCCGCATAGGGATAATGTAAATAAGAGATTTTTTCCGTATGAACTTTTTTTAAATCGTTAAAGAACAACAAGTTAAAGTCTCTACCATCCTTCGTGTTTGCCACCATAATCGGGAACAACGAAAATCCTTCATATTCATTGTTCACAATATAAGGATTATGAACATTTTTAGATGTAAGAATCGCTGGCTGAATCGATGGTTCTTGTCCTTCCAGAGTATAATCCTGTTCAGACCCTAGCAAAATATGTGTTTTATGTAGCCATGGTGCATTTAACCAGGTACCAAGTATGGGCATTAATTCTTTCACGTCTTCTGAACATATTTCATTTGTTGGTGTAGCTCCATGCGCATACTTATTCCGTTTTTGAACGATGATGTCTACGGATTTATCCCAGTTAATAAAATATTGATAAAAGTCTTTTACCAAAAACCGATTTTGAAACATTGTAGAATCTTGAGACTGCGCCTTTTCCACCAATTGATAGAGAAATTTTCGCCACCCTTTTTTTCTGTTGTTAAAAGGAACAAATTGATAACGTTCGTTAACTTTAACAAATAATGCTTGTAGTCTATCCTTTTGATCCGGCTTCTCGATTTGATTGTCTAATCTATAAAACTCTGCCTCTGTTAAATAATTAAATCCGATTTCATAATAAAGCTCCCGACTAAATAGTTGCCAGGTACCCAGAGATGGGGTTCGGAGCCCTTCTACAAATAATTCCTTTATTTCATCAGATATTTCGTTATGATGAAAATAGTTTCCCACTAAGAAAGCTGTATGGGTCTTAATAAGCGTTTCAAATAAATCAATCATTCTATGTATTTTGCGGAAAGGCTCCGTCTCTTTTTCAAATAGTTCAATGAGTTTATTGATTTGAGGATGATTAGGGATAATTTTTAACATAGATGAACTCCTTTTCTAGATTTACTATTAACAAATAGTACATCCGCCCAATAAAATTGGCCGGATGTTTATTTCTTATAATACTCGTAATAATAATTCGATTTGTTCTTACTTAAGACCCCTTAATTTTTTGAATAACCAGTAGCTCCCTGAAATAATCCCCCAAAACCCAAGTACTCCCATTAATGACCACACGGAAAACCAAATGGCCTCACTGTTTTTATCGAACTTATCAACATACGGAATATTCATCCCAAAGAAACCAGTCACTCCAGTGATGATTAGGAAAACAAAAGAGAGAATCGTAAATTTCAATGAAAAATCTGAGTCCTTCTTTGCACTTTGATAGTCTGCAATCGTAGAGACTTGCTCGAGTACTTCGTCATGAAGGGTCTGTGTTTCAAACACATGGATCCATTTTTTATGGATATCCATACCACTTTCATTATTGGTGATTTGACTAAACCATCCTTGAATAATAAATTCGAATAAAACCTCGCGAAGTTTGGAGACTCTTCTAATCTTATTCTTCACACCGATTTCCGATAATTCTTTCGAAAAATTCATTAATCCATACCTCTGATGAAGGACCATGAGAAAAATATAATAATCCCATTTATGATATTTTGTTCTCTCTTCTTCCATTTTTTTTCGATAATCCCTAACCTGTTCCTCTGACATATGTTCAATATCTTTTTCAAAGATTAGAAGAACGCTTCCCTTCTTGCTAAAGCCCATGACGGTATGTTCATTTATGTCATAATACATACGATCTAATGTGGATGACATATGTTTATTCTCCGTATGGATCGTGGAGTTCCATTCCGTATGGGAGCAAAGTCTATATAATAATTCCTTTTTAGCAGGTTCAAAATAAGAAGCAGTGCTAACAGTCACATCCGAATACATTAACCCTTCCTCAAATTCCTCAATCCACTTAATTGCTTTCTCCCCTAGTAGCTGCTGGTTAAAATCTTGAATGACTTCTGCACTTTTGCCTTCACAAAGCTCTTTATTCATCTCTAATAATAGATCTAGCAGAAGGTCATCCTTATACTTCTGTGACAATATGTCTGTCTCTATCACAATAAAGCCAATTCCATAACGGAACAGATGAATTGTTGTGTTTCCAATCTCAAGAAAGATATCATCTGACTTTTCATTCACAATCCCTTCAAATTTCGTTCCTGAAGTAACTTCTCCATTTTCAACCGAAAGCTGGAGTCGAAGCTTTTTGCTATTTTTATAGGAAAAACTATGGCTATACCCTTGTTTATCCCTTTTGGAATTAAATAAATATTCACGGACATAAGGTCTAAAATAGTGAACTAAATCTTTGTCTAGCATTAAATTAACCGTATCAAAGTTGTTATTCTTTTCTAACGATTTTCGCAGCTTCTTAAAGTCTTTTGTTGGAAAATGGAATGGATATAAGATCCTTGTATGATTTCCTTTTACCCTTGGTTTCGTATAATTAATGACGATCGCTTTTATTTGTTCAAAGCTTAATAGACTCCCAATTTGCGGTGCATCTACAATTTGATACTGATTATTTCTCCCGTCATACCAAGGATCGTTACTATCAAACCATTCTTCCTGAAATCTCCTCTTCTTAGGATCTCTCGTTCGCCATTCTTCTTTCAAAGTATCTCCAAAGATGGCGTCTTCTTGTTTTCGTTCTTCAAGCTCCAAACGTTTTCCTAAGTCTGCTAGTGTTAGATTTGAATTTCCATCCACAGAAATGATCACTTGATTGGTGGTTTGAATGGCTGCTTGTATTTTCTCCGACTTAAACTTATCGATGATCTCATCCGGAGTCTGATGGATCATTTTCGGAACGAAAGTAAATACATATCCTGTCCCTGAAGGAGAGTTTGTATCTCCTCTAGCCCACAGTCGATCCAATGAACATGTTGGTATATGATTCCAAAAGAGACCATCCACCTCCCTTGCCGAACCATCCATAGCCGGTAACCGCATGGTACGCTTTTCACAGATGGTACGTAAGTCCTCCTGGTATTTTTGATAATCTTCTTCGATTAAGGCTTCCTCCTGCCTAAATGGGTGATTATCTTTAAAAAGAACAGGGTTATGGATTGAGCGCTCTTTATCCATTAATTCAGGAAGACGTTTTACAATATAGTCAATTAATTCTAAGCCTCTTTCTAAGTAAGCGGTTTGATAATCATGAAAGCTATTAAATTTGTTACTGCCGACCGAAAAATATAAAACATGAGTCATGGTATACGGTGTAAATACCTGATTTGGATTTAACTTTAATCGACCTGCATCTATTTGTTCTGCATATTCAACAATTTCCTGATAGTTTTCTGGGAATTCCTTGTGTTCTATGTAGTATTTTGCTAGATAAGTAGACGCGAAACAATCAAAATCAGGGTTAGAATGGACAATGATTCGAACCTCTCCTACATCCTGTTGGATATTTTCCATTAAGCTAGGAAAACTAGTTAATAGTTTTGCTGTACTTACAATGCGCTCATTATTCCACTGAAACCCATTCGCAATATGATGAACATCTACAACTCCTCTGGTTAAACAATTCCCTACATCTAAAATGAGGGTTGTTGACCTATCATAGGAGGTCCTTTTCCCTCTTATATCAAAATGAAACTGATTTGTTGCTTCATCGACTGTTACTTTCGTGCCTGGTTTGACGAAGTCGTAGATAAATGTTGTTTTATTTGATACTGCCTGCATGTTTATCTCCTCTTTTGGTCGTCTTTAATAGCCAATTTTCAATATCCTTGACATCTAGATGCGAAGTTCCAACTTTTGAACTTCCTCTTGAAGTAATGCCATAATGGCTTTGTTCAGTAATTCAAATATCGAATAGCATGGTTTTAATTGTAAGCTTTTTAGAATATCATTGAGAATTTGTATAGGTGTACTGCCATTACACCTCTCCTCTAATTCTGTCTTCGTTAAATCTGCAAAACCATGTCCACTGACTCCTTCATGCCGGAAATCAATGCATGATGAGATTCCTTTTTCCGTGAATGCAAGATAAATGTCAGCAAAATACGCTTCACGAGTTGATAGTTTTTCAAAGCCTTGTTTCCTATGACTGATCGTTAGTTGTTTGTTTTTTTCAATGGTTAAGATGTACTGTTGAAGTGCTTGATTATAGCGATGATAATGTTTCGTTAAGCGCCAGTTTGGGAAGTCAAGCTGATAAATGGCGTCGTCTCGATACACAAATTCATTATATTCATTGATATCCCATCCAAGCGCATATAATAACGACTCCTCAACTAACCGATAATAAAGGACGATAAAATCAATGATATCGTTCAGTTCATATAAAAACGAAGCATAGTTGTGTAAAAGCTGGATAAATGTTTCTTGTTTTTTCGTCGATTCTTTTAACGCTTCTAAATACTTTAGCTCCCCCGCTTCCGCAATATTATGCGTAATTAGAATCTCATAGAGCAACTCTAATGGGGTTTGCTCTCTTTGCATATTTTGATTATTAAAATCCAGGAAAAATAATTGATTCCCAAGTTGCAGTAACTGATTGATTCTTGGTGAGTTCCCAGCTTTTTCTTTTAAAAACACTTGTGCCGAATGATAGTTTCCAGAATATATTAATTCTTGAACATGCTGGATTAAGTCCATGGAAATCTCTTCTTGTTGGGTGTAGCCAAAGTTAGTTATTCGGTAATCGTCTTCAGATAGATAATAAATCTGTTTCTGAAAGGTTGCTGCACATAGATGTGTTAATAGGTGATTTACTGGTTTTGTGTGATTTTCCAACAATAAAAACACCTGATCATCTCCATGTATAGATGAATCTAAAAAGTTTTTCAGTTTGCCTGATTGAGAAAGTACATCTTGTTCATGTGAAATAACAAACGTATTTAAAGAAAGAGAATCCATTTTATATTTCTGACACATCCTTTCTTCTTCGAAGGAGGTACAGATTACATAAACCTCTTGTAATTCTCTGCTATCCCTATGAATCTTTATTTCACAATCTCTAATTTTGGAATACACAGTCTCCGACCAGGTAATGAATAGTTTACCCCTTTTCAACGTAACCGCCCCCCGTCTTCATTTCCTCTGCCAATTGTAACAGGAGCTGGTTCATGGAATAATAATTATCGTCAACTTGAATACCTAAGTCTCTTAACAATAAATCTACATCCATTTGAAATCTTCTTTTCGCTTTTACCACCGTTGTTTTCGTTGTTCCGGCAAATTCATACCATAAATCTTTGGGATTAATGGAATTTCTCGAATGCCCAATAAAGCTTTTATTACGGACTTCTAAGATACTTGCGACATTTTTACTTTTAAGAAAAAAATACGCCCCATAATAATCATCGATTTCCCAGCTATCATATAGCTCTTCTAACTTTTCTATCACTTGGTAAATGGAAGATTTTTTTTCTATGGCAATGGATGCCTCTTCATCTGTGCGACCATATTTAAGCAGAAAATATAACACAGCTTCCCTGGCCCGATAAAAGCGCACTAGAAAAGAAGGGATATCGTCTGTTTGAATATAGACATCTATCTGCCTAAATAACTCTGCGATGCGCTCTAGCTCTAACTCCTTTTGATAGGATTCTCCGCTTAAAAGCCTTTTTAAAATCTCATCCGTTTCCATTAGAACCTGATGTGATTTTACTAAATTCATTGCCTTCTCAAGAGATTGCGCAGCTTCATCAAAAGCAAAATTCATCCTTTGTAATTGGGTATGAAGAATGGCTTCTAAAACTTGGTATTCAGAGGTATCACTCTTGATATCGGTTAATAATTCTAAAGCACCTTGATAATCATAATCTTGAATAAACTCTTTAAATAGACTTAGCCATGTTTTTGGACTAATTTCCGAATCATTGTAGATAGAAATCAGTTGTTTGCCATCCCAATATAGGCTTATGTATCGATTCGGAAACTGACGTAATCCCTCTATTAATAATGCTTGAGAAATGACCCCATTTGTCTGACCTACAATTTGGCCGAAAGATTCGGTTGGATATTTTTTTCGCAATGGAAGTAAATGTAGCTCGAGCTTTGATAAACAATGATCTAATGATAAAACTCGACAAATTGGAATAAGCATTACATGGATTTCCTGGCCATTTTGTAATTTATCCTCCAATACCTTTTCCAAATGACCTTCTATTATCCCTATTTGACGTTGCATAATATGTTGATCAACCGTAAACCAACAGTAGATTTCTTTATGTAAATAATCCAAGTTTAAAAGAATGTCGTTTAATTCATTACATTGGTGAATCACTTCGTCTATGTCATATTGAAAAAAAGAATGTCCCCTTTTTTTCATATTCTGATTTAGAGATATATGTGAGTTGAAGATGTAATGAGGAATTAGACTTTCATTACCCATGTCTTTCCTCCTAATAATAGTAAAAAATTCATAAATTTATTTAAGTTTGCTTTAAAGCATTGTGTACAACTTCATTCAAACCCTCCTGAAAAAAGCTATTTCCAAAATTGACAGGGCAGGCCAAACCATTTGCGGCCATCTTTATCGATTTTTCGTGTTGGCCTGCTTCTTTTAATAACCTTGAATATTCTAGATATTCTCTTGCCATGGATTCTTTATCTAGGATTCCTTCATCCAAATAACCTGAGAATACTTGGAGTGCTTTTTCCTTCTCATTTCTTAGAATAAATAATCTCGCTTTATACTTATCCAGGTTTCCCTCATCAAATTTTTGAATCCACTCATTATTCCTCATCTTTTCATAACATTCTTCCGCTAATGAACGATCTCTTATTTCATATGCAGCTAAAAACGAATGTTGATAAATGTTCTTAATCCATCGTTTCGCATTTTCATTTCCATTGCGTGAATGCTTGACAAAGTAAGGCAGAGCTTCTGCTAAGATTTCGATGAATTGTTGATTCGTCATTTTGTTCTTTGAACAGAATGTTCTTGTATGAGCTTGAATACAGTTCGAAATCCAGTAACCTACTTCATGTTGATTTTCAATTGCATGCTGCTTACTTTTTTCAAAATGAAAATAGGCATCCTCTGTATTCCCCTGCAAATATTGAACATACGCTAAATCGTATTCTAGCTTTTCAATTTCCATTAAATTACCTATTTTTCCAAAAACAGCCAAGGCTTTTTCTAAAAATACTTTTGACTCACTTAATTTTCCGTTTCTTCTTAATAAGTTCCCTTTTCGTAAAAGGAAAGATGGGTAGATTTTTTCAAAAATGTTTGGTGACAATTCACCTTTTTCTACTTCGAGCTTTTTGGTTGCAAAGTTTAAAAAGTCTTCATAAAAACGTACGTTTTGTCGATAAACAAATAAGGAGTGAATATCCTCGATAGCAATTTTTTCGGATGGATTCCCCGAATTTTCGAGAATAAAATTCAGAAATGACTCAAGGATCAGCTCTTGTTTATCACTATTTCCAATCGATAAATAACCCTCATTTACATCATCTAACAAATATTCGAGTTGCTGATATTGAAATTTTTCCTGTAAATATTGAGATGAACCCAATAAAGAAGCTAACAATTCGTCTTGGTTTTGATCATCCTCAAGCAAGTGAACGATCCCCCATTTTAGAAGATAAATATCTGACTCAGATTTTAGATGCAGCTCTTTCTTTATTAACTTTATGAGGCTCTTTCTAGCAGTATAGAGCAGAATTTTCGATTCTTCGTCCTGCAGTAAAAAATCTAATAGACTAGTATGATATAAAATAAAGCCTTCGCCTGCTTCATCACTGGAAGACACTTTTTTCAGCATTGGACTTACAAAGCTCAAACACTTATGCAAAATTTCTTTTGCTTTGTCAGTCTGAGGTAAATAATCCTCTTTCATCAAAATGTCCAGCAACGTTCCTTGTGTCAAAGCCTCTTTTGCAATGGCGATATTCGCGATTAATCGTGGTAATATTTGTTGATATAGCCCCACAGAACATCTTTTTACTAACTCTTGATGATAATGAAAAATCGATGGCGGCAATACGTCGGAATGTCCATCGAATTCTTTAATTTTGTTTGACAAAATATCACCGATTACATAGGTGACATAAAGAGGAATTCCTTTTGAATATTTCCATACTTGCTCGACAAATGGATTGATTACGAATGTATCCTGTTCAAATTCACGAATAATCACTTTTTTCCTTAACAATCCGATTTTTTCATAAATCATGCTTTGAATATCGCTTTTCTCCATTCCAGGAACTCCCTCTGGAAAAACACGATACGCTGAAGAATCAAATATGCGATCTAGTTTTGGATTGGTCCGCCCTGAACATATCCATTTCGTTTTTGGTAATGAAAGCTCATTACATATCTCAGTTGCTAATAATTGATCGCGTTCAGGTAATTCATCCAAGCCATCAAGTATAAACAGAACGTTATATCCATCCTTGATCATCATTAGATGCTTTTTTAGATCTTCCATATTAATCATTGCGGGAGCTTTAAGGATTCTCGAAGATACTCCCTCCCAATTATTCAAGCGTTCCACAGAATACTTAATGAATTCATTTCGATAACAGCGATCATCACCGGCTTTAAAACGGTAAGGTAGAATGAGCAGGTAAGGGTTCCGATCCTCATGCAAATCAATCGTTGTGGCGGACATTAAGTAGGACTTCCCGATCCCTGCGTTGCCAGTAATCCAAAAGACACGATGATTGGCAGTTTGTATAGCTGACTTTATGAGAGTTAAATGAGACACCCTTCCAACGAACTTTTTGGAGTCTGACAGAATTTCAGACTCAAAGCCACGAACCTTATATTGCTTTTCCTCTTCATTTTTCCTGCGATCTTCCAGTTGAAACAACTTAATGAACGTATCTAGGGCTTCTTTGTTTGATTGTGACTGACAACGATCAAGGCTGCCCACCGGTGTATACTCCAAAAACAATTCTCCGCGGCGCACGAACATATTTTGTACTGGATTTATATATTCACTTGAATTTTCATAAAAGTAAAGGGGCCAGAGCGAGAAGAAGTCATCACCCACTTTTAATACAACATTGTTCGATTCCGTAAAATAGGTATTCAATCTCATTTCTTGAGTGGAACAACTAGGTTCATAGTATTGAATATCTTCAATATTCCCTTTTAAAAGTTTGAAAACATTTGTGTCCTTGGCAATGATCTGAAAGCTGCTGAACCATTTTAACTGCGCAATTAATCTTTCAAATTTCGGCTCCCAAATGGATATTAATTGATGAGCAAGTAATTGAGAAATACTACCTCCATGTGCTAAAAAATTACGCAGGGTTAGAAGCGAGCTTTTTTCATCTCTATAACCTGAGCCCTGAAGTTCTTTTTGAAGGATAAATACGGTTTCTTTTAATGACGCCGATACACTTTTATCTTTTGAAATCGCCATGGCCATCCCTAACCATTTTCCAAGTGTCGGATGCTCAATTTTAGTTCTAATTTCGTTCACGATATAATCGGGAAGTCTGTCATTATCGTTCCGTATTTGTGCTAAACCCGTTACAACAATTAACCGTAAGGACAGTTCGACAAAATCACAAATATCCCATAATCGCAACTTTGCATTTGGTTCTTTTATGTAATCAAATAATGGAGCAGAAATGAGCGAAGGGAAATCTTCCGCTTGTTTGATGACTGCTGAAACAGGATAGGTACTCTTTCTCTCCTTTTGAAGAGAATCCAAACTCCGCAGAAGTTTTTTTATATGTCCTAATTTCATTCCTAAAGATTTCAAATCAGCCTCTGTTAACTCAAACAGTACCTCTAAATCGATCGCTTCTTCTTCAAATGCTTCTATATATTGTTGAAGTCCTAGTGTTTTTAGGTATTCTGAAATATTTATTTTGAACACTTCCTTTTAATTCAAAACAGCAAGTTCTTCTTCTTTTCGTTTTGCTACCTTCACCCATGCTTCCATGTAGCTAAAAAACATCATAAATTCTCGGCTGTTCTCATCTAAATGAGAAAATTCCAATACAGGATAGGAATTCCATTGACGGTCAAAAATACCGTCACTATAGATCTCCTTTTCACATAGGACGAATATTTCTTTACCAAGGGCATTAGCAATTCCAGCTTCAAGGTGTAACCAGCCAGAAGTATATTTTCGATGAGTGTCAATGGATTCATTTAAAGAACCCTCTTTATCTTTTATATAATAGGCATTACTTCTTTCCAGGCCAATAACAATCATTGCTTTGCAACGGGAAACCTCATCTCTCACAACCTTAAGTGGATCCTTACCATCGTAGAAATTAAATTCACATCTTACAGGTAAAATCCCAATAGATTTTAACCTCTCCATAAAACCTGTTAAAAAGAATCTTTGCCGTTCATTGTTCGGATTTAACGTACTTATAAAAACTGGTATGAGGTCATTTTCCATTTCCGCTTCTATTATTTCTTTTTCTTTTTCTTCAAATGGTACGTTTTTACAATACCAATCTAGTACAAAATCTAAATGGGAATAGATTCTTTTTGCATCATCTTCTATGTCAGTTTTTCTTAATCCCATATCATGGACGAGACGGTTCCGCATGATTCGTATTTCATCAAATCGGTTAGGAATATCGTCAGGTATTTTGTCAATATCACTTCTAATTCTTTGAATTCTAGAGTTTAGGTCATCTTTTTTTGATGGTGAGATATTAAACTTTTTCATGATTTCCAAAGCAAATGCTTCTAGGAATACACTTCCCCATACAGCAGCTGAGAAGTACTGACCATGCTGAAGGGCATCATATCCATCTGAGTAATGTTGCAAAACTTCTTTTCTAATATACTTTTGGTATAAGTTGTTCTGATTTACTGTAAAAATTGTCATATCCATTCTCCCTGGTAGAAAATTATCCGATTACATATGTGATTCATTTCAATAAATTAATTATCTCTTTTTTGGTTATTAATGTAGATTAAGTTGGGATGAAGAAGCTATAGGTAATTAGACTTTCTTCACAAAGTGTACTCTCTTATAAATAGGAAAAAAATCATAGATTCATTATAATATAAAGTCAGAATTCAAAGAACTATAATATAAAATTATCAATTTCTCCTGCGATGCGATAAAACTCTATCCTTTTAAGATAAAAATTGATTTCTCAAGGTTTTTTAGATTTTGAATACAAAAAAAACACTCACAAACATTGATCAAACAACATTGTGAGTGCTTTATGGGGGTCATAATATTCAACTGTAACTGCGTCTTACCAACATTTATTCATTCAAAGGTATCAAGCATTACCCGCACTTCATCCGTCGACTTTGTGCTCATCAATTGGTTCCTTAATTCACCAGCCCCGCGAAATCCTTTCACATAGATCTTAAAAAAGCGATGAAGAGCTGTGAATGGGCGTGTTTCTAATTCTTTGGAATATTGATCATAAAGATCGAGATGTAATCTTAAGAGATCCAATAATTCCTTGCTGCTATGTTCTCTCGGCTCTTTTTCAAAAGCAAATGGGTTTTTGAAGATGCCGCGGCCAATCATCACCCCGTCAACACCATATTGTTCCACGAGCTTCATTCCCATTTGACGGTCAAGAATATCGCCATTGATCGTTAAAAGGGTATCCGGTGCGATCTCATCACGAAGTTTCTTGATCTCCGGAATTAACTCCCAGTGAGCATCGACTAGACTCATTTCCTTTCTAGTACGCAGATGAATAGAAAGATTCGCGATGTCTTGTTTCAAGATATGGGTTAACCATTCCTTCCACTCGTCCACTTCCGTGTAACCGAGTCTTGTCTTCACACTGACAGGTAAGCCTCCTGCTTTTGCGGCTTGAATGAGTTCGGCAGCCACTTCGGGACGGAGGATCAGGCCGCTTCCCTTCCCTCTCTGTGCCACATTCGGGACCGGACAGCCCATGTTGAGATCGATACCGCGAAAGCCTAGCTCCGCCATACCGATACTCATTTTCCGAAAGTTGTCAGGATTATCTCCCCATATATGGGCCACAATTGGTTGTTCATCTTCTGTAAAAGTCAAACGACCACGCACACTTTGCTTTCCCTCTGGATGACAATAACTCTCCGAATTGGTGAACTCTGTGAAAAATACATCCGGTCTCGCTGCTTTACTTACGACATGTCGAAAAACAACATCTGTTACTTCTTCCATTGGTGCGAGTATAAAAAATGGCCGTGGTAAATCACGCCAAAAATTTTCTTTCATATATATATTCAATCCTCTCATTATGATGCCAAGGTCAAATTCTCCTAATACGGTTGCTATAATGTTTATAGCATGCACATTGAAACATGCGATAATTAATTTTGACCATTATACACTTTACTATGAACGAATAAAAAGTGCAAAGAAAATGTGCATGAAAAAGCTGTTAGGGACATGGTGTTAGGTACAATAGCCGTTATCAAAATTCTCATCAATAGATGGGGATCACATCACGTACTTTTTCCGTGTAGGATCTTCTAAGTCAATATTTCTTTTGTTTATAAACCTGAAGATTATTTCACTTTGTGATTCCCCAATCTAAAGAGGTGTACCATGTATATGTATGGCACACCTCTTTAAAAATTTTATCATTACCCGCCAATATGCGACATTTCAATCTTCTTGTTTGGAAGCTTCGTATGACTTAAGCGCACTTCAGAGTACCGGTCTTCCCGATTCAACCAAACATTCTGAATGATGGCTTTTATTTCTTCATCCGATAATCCTTTACGTAAAGGTGTGCGAAGATCCGTCCCCTCGGTGGCAAAGAGACAGGTATATAAACTCCCCTCCGCAGACATTCTTGCTCTAGTACAGGTTGAACAAAAGGCCTGTGTGACCGAGGAAATAAATCCGATTTCAGCCTCAGAGTCGAGGTATTGATACCGCTTTGCGACCTCACCGTAGTAATTTTGTGATACTGCTTTTAGCGGCATTACATCATGAATTAACTTGAGAATCTCAGCGTTCTGGAGGACGTGGTCTAATTTCCATCCATTCGAATTGCCGACGTCCATAAATTCAATAAACCGTAATGTATAATTTCTGTCTTTAAAAAACTTAGCCATCGGAAGGATATCCTGGTCATTCACTCCCTTTTGAACCACCATGTTTACCTTCACATTAAGCCCTGCTTCTGCTGCTGCATCCATACCCTCAATAATCGGCTGAACCTTCACTCCTCTACCATTTAAATAGCCAAACCTTTCATCATCAAGGCTATCCAACGAGACCGTAACGCGATCAAGACCAGCATCTTTCAGTTCTCTTGCATATTTTTTCAATAGTATACCGTTCGTGGTGATGGCGATATCTTCTATTTCATTTATATCCTTAATTCGCTCAATAAAGGAAGCTAAATTTTTTCTAAGAAGAGGCTCTCCGCCTGTAATTCTCAGTTTCTTTACACCAAAAGTAGTAAAGATTTTGACTAACCGTTCCATTTCATCAAAACTCAAGAGCTTATCCTGAGCAAGGAATGGATAGTTTGGTCCGAAAATTTCAGCAGGCATGCAGTACCGACAGCGGAAATTACAGCGGTCGGTAACGGAGAGTCTTAAATCTCGAAGCGGGCGACCCAAACGATCCATTATAGGTGTATGCTCATTCTTCAAGTTATCCCCCCTCTCACATCTCTCCGTCTTTAAATACATGTTGTTGTTACGGGCTTATAATCTAGTCCTTGGATTCGGTCCTGATGTGTATAAACATTAAACCCTTTTCCACGGATAAATCCTACGGCTGTGATTCCAAGCTCATCCGCTAGATCAATGGCTAGATTCGTTGGTGCCGATTTTGAAAGGATAATCCCCACACCGATCTTGGCTGCTTTGAGTAAAACCTCAGAAGAAATCCGGCCGCTAAAGGCAATGATCTTATCCTTTAATGGAATACGATGGATCAAGCAGTACCCGAATAATTTATCAAGGGCATTGTGTCTGCCAATATCTGTCCGAGCAAAAACGACACCGTCATTTGAACATAATGCTGCATTATGAACACCACCCGTTTGTTGAAAATAGGCGGAACCATCCTGCATTTGCTTCATTAGGTTGTGGCATTGCTCAGGTGTAATCGAAAATTTTGTCATAATCGTTTTCGCAGTCTTGACATCATTTTGAAAGTAGAATTGTCTTCCTTTGCCACAACATGAACCAATAAATCGTTTCGAATGGAAATTCTTTTCGACGTTGAACTTCGTTACTAGATCGACATAGGCAAATCCTACTTCCTCATCAATGTGAAGAGATTTAATATCTTTATAGGCACGAATCACACCCTCCGAAGCCAGAAAGCCAACGACTAATTCTTCTAACTCAGAAGGGGTGCATACCATCGTGGCAAATTCCTCCCCATCTAACATGATGGTTAAGGCTGATTCGACTGCAATATCATCCTCTTCCTCGATGAAGCTTTGCCCATTAAATCTGACAATATTTTGTGAGGTGGTGATTTCCTTTGACACAGGCGCTGCCGCTCCTTTCTTTTGAAAATTAACTGACTTCTGTTTCTAGATCCGGAATCGGTCTTTCTACATATTGAGTATCTTTTCGGGCATTATAACGTTCTGCTTTTTCCACATTCACGGTGATATTGTAATCAGGTATACCCGCAAATTTCTCATAACGTCCACGTGGTAACAAGAAGTTTCCTTCTGGGAAATGGACTTCAATATTCCCTGGTGCAATATCAACAAACTTGGCACGTCCTTGGAAGACACCAAAGCCGTTGTATACAACAATTCCTTCTCCTTCAGCAATACTTAATTTCTGACCATCTACTGCGCTCATTAATACGTCATATCTACCAGCACCGTTTAACGGGTCGACTTCCTTATATATCATTGAGTTAAACTGTTTGCCTCGGCGTGAGGTTACAATAAACTGCTCTGGTTTTTTATTTAAATCAGGAATGTCTACAGGTATTAAGCTTCCTCTTCCATCAGATGTTGGACAAATTCCATCTTCACATAACCAAGCGCCGCCCCACTGGAAGACGTCTCCCTGATTTTTCAAGTGTTGAATCCCGTCATAATCCGGATTCCCTTTCGCGATTTCATCACGAATGGCTTGGCCATCAGTAAAATCTACTAAATGAGCAGTTTCGGGTTTCACACGTTTAGCAAGATCAATATAAATCTTCCACTCGGCACGGGCTTCGGCGATGGCATTTTTGTTCCCTGGAATTTCTGGGGAGAAATACACCATCCGCTCTGTAGAAGTACTTGTACCGCCGCCTTCTTGCTCATAGCGAGTTTTTGCCGGTAATAAAATGACTGCTTCCTTGGCATCGACTAACGTTGAAGTGTTTAAAATAATATCTTGGTGTACACGAATATCTAACTCAGATAATGCTTTTTCCACAAAATCAGGATCCGGCATTGTTTCCAAGAAGTTTCCGCCCGATAAATAGTACAATTTCACATTTCGTTCATGGTCTTCAGGAAGGACTATGTTTTCGAGTGTAACCCCGACAATATCACCCTGCCAGTTTGGAAGGTTGAAGCCCCATAGCTTTTCAATCCGTTCCACATTTTTTGCATCCCAGCCGCCTCCAGGTAACACGAACGGGTCAGCACCCATTTCTCCGCTGCCCTGTACACTTGAGTGTCCACGGAATGGCATTAGGCCGGCATATTTACGACCTAAATGGCCACGTAGAAGGGCTAGATTGGCAACCTGAGATATATTGTCTGTTGCAAATGAGTGCATGGTTAGACCTAGTGCCCAGGCATAAACCGCATTTTTGCTGTTTGCCAACAGCTCCGCCAGCTCAATGATTCGTTCCTTTGTAACACCAGAAGATTCAACGATCTCCTTCCAAGATTGCTCTTGGACTTTTTTCTTAAGCTCGACATACCCATTCACATGGGCATGCACGAACTCATGATTAATCGCAGAACCGAATTCCTTTTCTTCCATATCGAACCAATGCTTCATGATTCCGTGCATAAAGGCAATGTCTCCACCAATATTTACTTGATAGAAATCATCTGCAAGTTTTGTTCCAAACAGAGCTGACTCCGGATTAGATGGAATCCAATACTTATCCATTGCTGGTTCACGGTATGGATTGACCACGATGATCTTGGTCCCTTTTTTCTTTGCTTCCAACATGTATTTTGACGATACAGGTGATGCATTTGAGGCTACGCTTCCCCAGAACAATAATACGTCTGTTCCGATCCAGTCGAGATAGTTAGCGGTAGATGCACCGACACCAATCGAACGCTTCAAAGCAGTTTTACTAGGTGCGTGACAAATACGGGATGCATTATCGATGTTATTGGTACCTAAGAAACGTGCCACTTTTCCTGCTACATAGTAGCTTTCATTTGTAATCCCTCGAGCCGTTAAATAAAAAGCATATTGCTTCGGATCTAAGGTTTTCATCTTTGCTACAATCATATCCATCGCTTCATCCCATGTGATGCGGGAGAATTTCCGCTCTCCTTTTCGGCGAATCATTGGGTATGGGATGCGCCCTAGCTTACGAAGCTCAGTGCTGTCATACTTTCTCAATTCATCAATGTCTGCGTGAAGAATTTCTGGCTTAACTGCAGGCATGGTATTTAGTCTTAAAACATTCAAACGTGTGGTACATAAATGAGGCCCGTCAAGTGTTTGGTCATGTAATCCCGATACCCCAAGGGCACAGCCGTCACAAACTCCCTTTGTAATGATATTAGTGGCATATCCGATATTATCTTTATTGTCCCACGCGATTTTCATCGTATCGCGGATGTGTTTAGGCTTAATTTTTCCTAGGCCAAATGGAATTGGACTTACCCAATGTTTTGGGGATGGTATCTTGGATTTCTTCTGTGGACCTGGATGTAATGTTTTTCCCATTCTGATTTCCTCCTCTAATCCTAAAAAGCAAATAAAAAACCACCAAGGAGCACCTAGTCATCTAACAAGGTTGTGTTCTCCATGGTGGTTAGTCTTTAACAGGTTCGCTGTCAAGTGCCAACGAGGTATAGGTAGTTATATGTTTACACGTTAAACTTTTCCTCAAGATCTTGGTCAAATATAAAGATGGACATTCCTTTGTCGTCTTCAATATCGATATCCACAAAGACACGAAGGAACTTTGCACCAAGCAATTCTTCCATTTCTTGCGGATGATTTTTCTTATAAATGTCTTTGACCATTTCCGTACGAGCGGAGCGTAGCATTTGCTTGCCATCTTCTGCTGTAGCGATAAATTTCTCGATAGGAGATAAATTCCCCTCTAGTTCACAAATCGCCCAGTTCTTGCAGAATGTTGTCCTCACTTGACTAGGACCTTTACCCATATGGCGTTTCCGAAAGGCGCGAACAATATTACTAAATTCTGCTTCATATTTATTCACTAACGTCATCTCACTTGCATACATAAGGTTTTCACTATGTTAATAGTGTTAATTCTATAAGGTTAATCTTTAAATTGCAAGAAGAAGTTAACTAACCTTATTCTGCACTCCCACTTGATTTTGCTTTTGGTTTTTCTTCAGATTGTTAATGTCTACGCGGATCAGCATCGAGATGATAAACGCCAAAACAAACAATCCAGAGAAAAATGTTAAGCTGCCGGAATAGCTGCCAGTTGTGTCTTTAATCCATGCAGCAAATAATGGTCCAACCAGACCTGCCGCTGCCCAGGCCGTTAAGATGTATCCGTGGATCGCTCCTAATTGCTTCGTTCCGAATAAGTCTCCGATATAAGCTGGAATCGATGAGAAACCTCCGCCATAGCAGGTATATACAACAATCAATAAACCAATAAATAACCATTTAACCGATATGTCTGGCAGAACGAAGAAGATGACCATCTGTAGAACAAAAAAGGTTGTATAAGTAGCTGGTCGTCCGATAACATCTGAAAAACTAGCCCATCCAATTCTTCCTAATCCGTTAAAGATTCCAATGGCTCCAACCAGTGCTGCTGCTTGCGCCATATCTATGCCGATACTTTCCATTGCAAGTGGCTTGGCTACCGCCAAAATCGCAATTCCACAGGTAATATTAATAAATAACATTATCCATAAGTACCAGAAACGCTTTGTTTTGACCGCTTCATTCGCCATTAATTGTGATAAATCCATGTTAGGTTTTGCTTTTCCGCTATTGATTTTGTCTTTATATCCTTCTGGAAGCCACCCTTCCTCAGGCTTTTCAAGATATAGTGAGGATAGAAGCATGATAATAAAGTAGGAAATCCCTAACATATAAAAGGTATTGGCTACCCCCACTGATTCAATCAGCATATTCATAACTGGACTTGCAACTGCCGCTGCAAAGCCAAAGCCCATAATTGCCAGGCCAGTAGCTAGTCCTCTTCGGTCAGGGAACCATTTTACTAGTGTTGAAACCGGAGCAATATAGCCTACTCCTAGACCAATGCCTCCAAGTGCTCCGTAGAAAAAGTATAATAAGTATCTGGATTCTAAAGCTACAGCTAAACCTGAACCTGTGATTCCGATCCCAAAGAAGGTCGCCGCCAGTAACCCTGCTTTCCTGGGTCCGTATTTTTCCACGAAATGACCTAGAAATGCTGCTGATAAACCTAAGAAAAGAATCGCAATACTAAAAGTCATGGCAACTTGTGAGTCAGACCAGCCAAACATGTCTTTAAGTGGTGCAGTAAAATTACTCCATGCATAAACGGACCCTATGGAAATATGAATTCCAACAGCTGATAAAGCAATTAACCATCGATTTTTTGTCGTTTTCATTCTCTCTCTTCTCTCCCCTTTGGTATTGATATGTAATGATGTTTTGTGAACAAAAATAAAAAACCGTTGTAAGATTTTATGTAGTTTCTGAAAGGATCAGAAAACAGAAAATCATTACAACGGTTCGCCTTAAACAGGAACGCTGTTAAGTACCAACAGTTCTAAAAAATATAGATTACTAGATTTAACCGATAACAGGTTCGCTGTTTCGGATTAAATCTCCAACCATATTTTGTAATTAATATTATCTTTCACATTTTGTTCACAATTTCTATTTTTTAATATACCATGGAAGCGAATTCAGTACAACCCTTTAATAAGCCATTTGCTCTTTGCTGTTGTGGGTTGTCACTAAAACATATTAGGATACAATTTGATCATTGCTTTAGAAATGGTGTCCGCCATGTCCCTGGCTTGTTCTTCTATTTCATCATAGATGGCAATATCCTTCTGATATTCCTTGTTTATCATCGATACTGCTTCCTGCTTGGTTAAATCCAAATGGTGATAGAACATTTTTCTAACTTCTTCCTCTGGCAAGAAGCGATTAATCTTACTTAGAAACGCTGCAATCTCATCGGCGTTGGCGTACCATTTTTTCTCTGCCGTCATCGCTGCTTGCTGGTCACCGGCTATCGCTGCTTTTACTAAGTCGGCCGCGAATAGAAGATGTTCTTTGATTAACGTAGAATATCTGGCAGCTGCAGCCTCCCCATAAATCGGCTTAATCATTTCACCCATATCCGTTGCATTTTGCAAAAGACGTGCGATAACAAAATCAACATCCGGTAATTTAAAGACTAAGCTGATGATCGCCATTCTCGTCCAAGCAACATGCTCTTCCCAAAGGCTCCGATTATCACTTAAAAGATCAACTGCTGCTTGGCTATAGCTTTGATTTTGGCGGGCATAATCGTAAGCAGGTTGTGCATTAGGTATCGTAATATACTGGCCAACATGAAGATAATAGGGATTCACGCCAGGATTCGCCATCATCAATTTCCCGACTGTCGTATGAAACCGCTGTGCTAATAGCGAATAATGATCTCCTGACTGTACTCTATAGGTAAATCCCCCATCTGGAAATGTGTTCATGTTTATTTTTCTCTCCCTTATATACGTGAATCAATGAATCCATTGTCAGTTTATTCAATTTGATTTGGCTGAGTGAGAAAAATAATACCGCTGACCAACGTCCCCTTTAAAGAAAAAAACTCAGCCTTATTAAGACTGAGCAAAGCTTTGTTATATAGATAATAGAAGAACAATACCTTTTATTTTATAAAACCACAGAGATATTGATACAGTTCTTCCAACTCCTGCTCTTTTGCCACAATACAATTGGGATACTGTTTAATTTCTCCAATATTCGTTAGTTTAAAATCATTCGGTGTGGGCAACCCCGAAGCACAAATGACTATATAATCCGCAAAGAAAATCACACCGGTCAATGCGGACATTTTTATCTTCATATGCCCCATGGCTCTGCCAGCAAACAACCCTTTCATTGCACTCTTCCCGCCTGATCTTTCAATCACGATTTGATGCTCGTCCACCATTACTTTTGTTCCAGATTTGAAATCGAATGTTTTCAACTTGATCTCCTCCCACTTTACTATAGTGGTTAGATTTTCCATTATCAATGAAAATAATCATAGTGAGAACAATCGATCATTTGGAAAGCTACTTTCACTGGCTTAACTAGGAATCGTCACTATCTACCATAGATCAGCTATCTGGAACATTGTTTTATTGAGTATTTGATTGATGATATTCCATTTCTAGTTTGGATGAATGGAGAACGGCAAGAAGCCAGTATTTTTCTCCTGTATTAAAAACCCATTTACTTAGAGGATTCTCACTTCCCTTCCATTTTTCTACTATGCAACTAGTTTCTTATCACTTGTAGCAAACGGAAGCTCTTCCTGAAATTCAATAAACTCCAGTACTTGAGAATAGTTCAAAACAATCTCTTTCCAGTCAATATCAAGTCCAGAAATCACTATCTGTTCTCCATCACTTTTTGCAATCCATTGTTCACCATGTTCATTTTCAAAATAGTGTGTTGCTTCACTGGACCATTTTGGTTGAGTACTTCCTTGTGATGTAACTAACTCTTGTTCAAATTTCACTGTCATGATGAGTACCTCCTGTTTTTTTGCCAACTTAATGGTTCCGCTATTTCGTTACAGTATTTATTGCCTTAATATTTCCACAAGCAAAAAGAATATAATCCTTTTCTTTATTTGGGTCCAGAACGACTTACTCATCTTTTGCAAGTATTAACCAAAAGGCACTGTTTTCTTTCATTGTTGATTATGGTGTTGATAGGAAAAATTATAAGGGGAGAATTTACGGCTAATGTTGCTTGAGGAAGCTTAAGAAGCAGATATAAGCGGAGAAATTCCGCTAAACTGCTTTAAACAAGTCAAAATCCATAGATTTGGATAAGATAAGCGGAAAAACTTCCTTTATTTTAAAGGAAATATTGGTATTTCCAAATTTAAACGGAATTTCTCCGCTTAATTTTCAAACAATGTGAAATCAACAATCGGGTATAACAAAGCTAATCCAAAAAAGACAACGGAGAAATTCCGTTGCCTAATTTGAACCATATCCAACTCTATTGAAGACCTTGAACTGTAAAATAATCAAACGTCATTGGGACGAGTTTACTGCTAACCGTACTGGTTCCAAAAACCCCAACTTTGCTTACAGTTATCTCTGTTGTAATTGCGTCGGCTGCTTGTTGCCATGCCCCATTGGCCCAGAAGAAGGTGGAAATGACATTCCCGGTTTTCTTGATTTTTAAATAAACCGTATCTCCACCAGGATGTGCTGCCATGTTTTGGGCTTTGCTGTATTTGGCATTTTCCTCCTTCGCTGTTTCAAGCTTTAAGCCATTGTCCCAGACGTGTCCAAGGCGGACATAATTATCGACATCCTGCCATAGATATAAACCAGCTTGCTCATGGTTATTTTTAATAGAGGCGTTCACTTTGGTTGTGATTTCAAAGTCACCAGATGGGGCGTCCTGAAGGAAGACATTCTTAATGGCATTGCTGCCTTCATGGGAATCGCCTTGCTGGGATGTGATCAATAGTTTTCCTGGATTCTCCGTTAAGCTCCATTTGGAAGCATCTTCTTGGAAAATCGACCAAGCGGGTGACAATGGAGCGGTGTCAAATTGATCCACCGTCGCTCCTGCTTCTATTGGAGGGTTCATCTTATCCTTAAATTCTGTCAGCTGTTGGCTTAAGGTGTGGACAGCCGCAAATTGTTCTTCCGTAGTTGAGCGCGGGCTGTGGTATACCTTGTTCGCCGCTTGGATGGCATCCTTCAAAAATTTCATGGCGTCCTTCGAATATTCCCCAGGTCCATCCCCTTGCTTTGAACTCTTCTGTGTTTCTTTAGCTTCGTCAATCTTTCCACCTAAGACCACTTTTGCGGAGGATAAATCGATTAAGGACTGGTTGGCTGCACGAACTCGTTTTTCGTCCATCTTCACAATCTTCCGGTCATAGGTTAAAAGCCCATTTAACTCACCTTCAACATCAGTTGTCTGCGTGTAGACGGCTGCGCTTAGACCATTCTCATGCATATAGCGTTTTAACGATTCAATATAGTCGACATACGTCTTGGTGACTTCTTCTTTATCCTTCATCATCACATAATTCCAACCGGTTGTGCCCCACTCATGTCCTGGAGTGGCTAATCCAAGTCCACCATATTCCCCAATGACGGCAATCCGATTTTCTTCCACTTGTGGGGATCTTGGCGCCGTATAGGTATGCCAGTCTAAAACATCGCCCACTCCGGCATCGGTCCAACCGCTGGCATTGGAGACTAATCGCGTTGGGTCAAGGCTCTCTACCCATTTTGTCACTCTGACGGTATCATATTGACCCCAGCCTTCATTAAAGACTGTCCATAGGAAGATCGATGGATGATTGTATTTTTCATCAACCATTTCCTTATATTCCAGTTCGTATTGTTTCCGATCGGCATCGGTCGCTCGCGGCCCGGCACCTGAACCCTCCATGCTTGGCATATCCTGCCAGACAATCATCCCTAATTTGTCGGCCCAATAATACCAGCGTTCCGGCTCCACCTTGATATGCTTACGAATCATGTTAAAGCCAAGGTCTTTTGTTTTTTCAATATCAAATTTTAACGCTTCCTCTGTTGGCGCCGTTAAACCACTCTCAGGCCAGTAGCCCTGATCTAATGGTCCCATTTGGAAAATAAATTCTCCGTTTAATAATGGACGCAGTTGGCCATTGATTTTTCCAAGAGAGATTTCCCTCATGCCAACATAACTCTTCACGGTATCTAGAACTCTATTATTCTCTTTTATCTGGATTTGTACGTCATATAAAAACGGATCCTTTGTTGTCCATAGATGTGGGTTGGGTACAGGTACAGCAAAGCTTTCCCCTGCTTTTCCTGTCGCCACTCCTACTTTCTTTCCTTTTTGATAGACGACCGCTTCAATGATTTTGTTCTCCAGATTCTGACCCGAAACGGTGACATTTACCTTCTCTTCATGTATATCAGCTTCTGTTTTAACCGATTCAATATGTGACTGGGCAACGGGTTCTAACCATACCGTTTGCCAAATTCCTGAAGTCGATTCGTACCAAATACCTTCTGGGTTCGTGGTTTGCTTTCCTCTGGCTTGCCCGCCGGATGTCTCGTCATAGACTTCTACAATCAATTCATTGTTACCCTTTACTAAATGATCGCTAACGTCAAAGCTGAAGAAGTCATATCCCCCCTTATGCTCACCTACTTTTGTTCCGTTCACATAGACAATGGCCTTATAGTCAACGGCATCAAAATTCAATTTAACGCGGTCGCCATTCCAATCGGATGGTACGGTAAAGCTTCGCTTATACCACATATGCTTTTCCTGCCGATCGATTCCGGATAGCTCAGATTCGACCGCAAATGGGACAAGAATCGATTCATTTAGTTTTTTACCAGTAGGAACGGCCTCACCCTTTGTTGCCCGTTGAAACTCCCACTTGCCATTCAGGTTCAACCATTTCTCCCGGGCTAGTTGCGGACGTGGGTATTCTGGTAATACATTATTAGGATCGACTTGATCTGCGAACGGTGATTCAATGTTAAATTGCGAGAGGTTATGAGCTCTGTTTGTAAAAGCAGCTACCTCCTTCCCCTCTTTGGTTAGGATTTTTCCCTTGCCATCATAGCTTACGAGCACATTGTTCGCGGATCTTTCATAAATTGGGGCCTTCGTTTCTAGAATGATGGTTGACGGGTCATCCTTCTTTAAGGAAATATTGGTAAGTTCCCATTCCCGACCACTTAACTTCACCTTAAAATATTGTTCAAGACCTTTCGGTAATGTTTCAAGCTCATGGTTAAAAGCTAATTCCACATGCTTCCCGTCTTCTAAAACAGTTATCGTTTTAATATCGTTGCTAACACTATAGCCATCTGGCAGGAAAAAGGCACTGCTAGGGACAATTTGTTTTTCGGTACTCGGACTAGACCAATAGAGTCTGAGATTGGAGCCGCCATAATTTTCAAAGTATTCCACTTTGATGTCATATTCTTTTCCCGCTTCTAACGTAATCGGTGCACTTTTTTGCTCAAGATCCCATTTATCCTCCCAAAAATCGATCGCCAATTTGCCGTCAATCCAAACTCTGAATCCATTATCCCCAATCATATAGAAGGTATAATCCTCTGATTTCTCGGGAACAATTTTTCCCGTCCAGCGAACCGTTACATCATCCTGTTGCCCGGTAAAAGCATTTAATGTTGGCTCTAAATCTGGGAAATTAATATCGTAATCTACAATGGTCGTTTTCAGTTCATTAAAATCAAATTTTCCTGGTCCTGATGAGGTGTAGTACTCTGCTTTTAGTCCATGTGCTTTCTTCAAATCGGCCGCTTTCACAGATGAGGGCGAAATGGCACTAAGCCCCACTCCTTGTGAAAAAACAATCGTCAAAATTGATGAAAAGACTATTAACTTTTTCTTCATTATTCTTTCTCTGCCTCCCAACCTTTAATCATAAAAATGTACCCGCTTTCATACTTGAGCGAGAAAAGCCAGCTACCCAATCTCCTCCTTTTCCTATCTACACTCCCTACTCTACCAAGCTTTTGAATAAAAATATTTACAATAAGAGGTTAAGTTTTGTAATTTTCTGATAATAAAAACGACCTATTTCTATCAGCCTATTGTTTATGAAAAAGTATGAAGAATCATCCTTAACGCGATAAGAAGTGGCGGTAACTGAAACGAAATAGTGAGTTTCGTTACCGTCACGGATCAGATACGATGTTAGCGGGTATGAATCCAAAGCTTTCGTTACTGCAACTGGACAAATTCTCCGTTAATTGGGAACGAATCGTTGGCTTTCATTACCTGCATTGCTCAAAAGTAATCCCGTAGTATCAACATATCAATTTAAGGAGGTGCTTTCATATGCCAAAACGGCCAACTGTAATTATTACCGGAAGGTGCGAATTTTTATAATTCGGGCTTCCTGTTTCAATAAAAAAGCAATCCTTTTTGGGGATTGCAATATATTTAAAGAATATCTGTAACACCACTCTCAAGTTTCTCTCTTACATCTGAATAAAATTTAGTGTAATCCGGTTCCCTTGTTGCTAGAATAGCAGATTGTGTAGCCGGGTTTAGTGGCTTATCTTCATCTAGAAAACTAATCATTTGATTATTATTTTTTACATCATTGAACATTGAAACAAACCAATAATTTAATAGAACAACTCTCACAATTTCTTTAAGTTCTCCATAGAAATTGTATGTTATTCTATCTGTTCTTTGTCCGTGAATATACAACGAACGTTCATTATACAACTTTTTTATTCTTGAATAGATTTCATCTTTCTTATCATTATCAAAATATAACTTACTTGTAAATGTTGCAACTTTTTCAGTAATTTTCTCACCGTCGTTATTAAATAATGATTCAAGTGATGCGAATAAACATAAAAGTTTAACTGGGATATCATTAACAGAAAAGGATTGATTAAAATATTCTAGTGCACGAATATACTCTCTATTTACACTCATCATTTCTGTCATTAAATCCCAACGTATATGCAATTTTAGTCTATTAGATTGTAATTCCAAATTTTTTTTTGAAAACCTTGAATTATGGTCCAATGGCGAGAAATCTTTCGCTAAACTGCGCTTTTCTATCAGGTTCATTTCTTCATCATAAACCTCAAGTTTACTTACAGGGATAAAAATATCAAGGTTTGTTACCAATCTAAGTACGTTTTCAAGGTAAAAGACTTTGTTAAATACTTCAATTAAGTTCTCTTCAAAGTATTTTTTAATACGATCTTTTGATTTCCCAATTTTATTTGAAACCTCAATTTCAATTGGAACATCATTTTCAAAGCAACAATAATAATGTTTTTCATCACCTTCAAATTGCATTAACCAAGAGAAGAGATTAGGATTTGCTAAAAATGGATTAGCATTAAATGCTTCTTCATATTTCGTTAAGTCTATTTGTTTTAGTTTGAAAATAAACTCGTCCACACTATAATCCTTTTCCATGGGATGTAATCCGTATACTACTGCTTCAAACCTCAATTTTAACTTTTTCATTTTTTCCACCTTTTTGATTTTTATTTTACAGCAATGGATATTTAAAGTGACCATTTAGTCTAACTTTTCTTAACATAAGCTTCAAGTTCCTCCCACCTAGCTATAAATCTCCATCTTATGTCAAAACCTCCTCAAGGAAATAAATGAGGAGGTTTTTTAATGGACTAAATGGATATCCAAAAGGAATGTGAACTCCGAATAGCAATGGTTAGTTTTTGTTGTGGCATATGAAAGCACCTCCCTTAAATTGATATATTCATAGTACCAAGAAGAGCTGCGTGTTTATATGCGTTGTTTGATTGGGGGTTTACGCTCAAAAACTAAAATAAAGGTAACGAAAAACTGTATTTCGTTACCGCTATCCGTTTTAAAAAGAGTTTATTTCCATGATTCTATTAAGGCTTTTGCATCCTGATTGAGAATCTCCTTCGCATCCTCCTCGATGAATTTATCCATCGACTTGTTATTTAAATGCTTTAAGAAATCTTCTATTTTTTTGCTAGCTTGTTGTTGGTTCTTTTTCTCAAGCTGATGCTCTGCTTGATCGAGATGAGTCCTTAAATGGGCGACTATTGGCTGCTTGATCACTCCCTCCGTTTCAAACCGATCGATCAGTTGTTTAATAGATTCAATACTGGTGGTCACTTTAATTTTCAGCTTATTGGAAGTTACCGAAAAGCCGTTCAAAGTTACCTTGGCATAAACTTCGGCCGTTCCGACTTGATGAGCCGTTAGTTTCCCATCTTTAATCGTAATGACCTTTTCATTGCTTGAGATAAACTCGATGTTTGCTTTGCTTAAGTCCGCATCCTTTCCATTTCGAAGCTTGCCCGTTACTTTTAGATTAGAGGTTTCAAAGCGAACAAGAGTGCTTTTTTCCGTATCAAGCTTAACGGAATCTAACATCTTATTGCTCGACGGCATCGGCTGCGGAGTAACAGTCGGTCCCCAAACCTCCATAATATCCGGTCCATTTTCTTGTTGCACAAATTGTACCCGGTCGATCGCCAGTTTTCTAGGTTCAGTCGCTTTCGTACTATTATGGGTATGGTAAACCATAAACAATTCCGTCTTGTCTGGCGAGTGAATGAGCGAGTGATGTCCGGCCCCTGGTACGACAATATTGGATTTCATAATCGGATTGTATTCATATTTGGTCCATGGCCCCATTGGAGTAGGTGCCGTGGCATAGCCGACTCCGTAATCAGGACTTTCAAAATGATTCGCTGAGTAGGTTAAATAATAGGTATCGTTATGCTTGATGACAAACGCTCCTTCATTCACAGGATAAGAAGGCTGTTTTGGACTCTTTTCCCACTCCTGTGAAGCCCGCATCACAAATTTTATTGTATCTTCTTTGATGGATTTCATATCGTCGTTTAACTCGGCGACATAAATGACATTTCCTCCCTCAAAGCGGACAAAATACATATACTGTTTGCCATCCTCGTCGGTAAAAATATGTGCATCAATTTCTGGCGTATCAGGATGTATTGGTTCCATTTTTTCCTGAATAAACGGACCCAATGGCGAATCACTTGTTGCCACTGCTAATCTCTCTTCTACCGCATAATACATATAGAACTTTCCATTTTTCTCAATGACCTCTGGAGCCCAGAAACGGTTCTCACCCCAAGAATTGTCTCGATGCAGAGCCCATTCCTCATGCTCTTTCCAGTTTACTAGATCCGTAGAGGTATAAACCTTGATACCATTTGTCATCATCGGCCAATCCGCTGTATGCGTCCCATATAAATAATAGGTTCCTTCATGATAAAGGACATAAGGATCCGCGATTCCCGGCATGACTGAGTTCGTGTAGGTCGGACCCGTAACCTCCTCTTGATAAGGAGTCACTTTCAAATTATCAAATGTGGCATCCGCATGCCAAGTTCGAAACCCGATTTTTCCCGTGGTCAAGTGCGTATTGCTGACCAAATCGAATTTCGGATATGGATTTGTATTTAACGGATTGTCGTTAATGAATGCCTGGATATGACCTTCCGATACCACGACTTTCAGTTTGTACATTTCATTGTATTTAATCGGCATTTTTCTAGACGCGATTTCTGTCCATTTGCCATCGGTAAATTGACCAAGGACGGCATACTCGTTCTGAGTATTGATTCCAAGGAAATACCCTTCAAGTGCATCAGCTCCAACGGCTAAATCAGAGGCTCTAAAAATCATCCCTGCCTCCGTTCCACTGGTAATCTGAACGTCTGATTCTAAAATATAGTCCGTGAATTCAGGATTCTCTAAGGCCGTTTTAAACCCAGCTCCACCTTTAACGGTGTACTTTCCATCTTGGATCGACCAGCTACCACCATAGGTCTTCCAACCATCTGCTTCACCGTTATTAAAATTTTCTTGGAATACTGGCTGCTCTTTATCACTTTCAACCGTGACAACGACTTCATCATGATAGACACCTGATTCATCCTCTACCTTAATAATCGTTCTGCCTGCGGATTTCGCTTTGACCAATCCTGTTTCCGAAACCGTGGCAATCGAAGGATTTTCAGAACTCCATTTTACCGTTTCACTTGGACCTAGATTCTTTAATTGCTTTGTTTCCGATTCGTTTAAAGTAAGCTTTTCTACGTCTAATTCCACTCCACCGGATATAGTCCGAATCGCAAAATAGTCAAATGTGGCATCGATTCTGTCATTGGAGGCGACGATGTTATTCGCGAAGAAACCGACTTTCAAATCCTTAAGGTCTGCGGTCACAGGATCAGCTGCTTGGATCCATTGGTATCCATCCCAATAATAGGTGGTATATTGATTTCCTATCTTCTTTATTTTTAACGTCATCGTATTACCACCAGGGTGTGCTGCAAAGTTACCTGGCTTTCGGTACACTTGTTTTAATTCATAAGCCGTTTCAATCGTCGGTCCATCCACCCATACATGGGCCAGCTTCACTAAATTATCGGCATCCTGCCAGACAAACAAGCCGGCTTGTTGATGGTTTTTCGTGATTGAAGCGGTTACTTTGGTAACAATTTCAAAATCTTTTCCCTCTTCGATGTTTTGTAAAAAGACATTGTTTTGGCTGTTATTATTTTGGTAAATATCTGTAGGAGTCGTTTGAATCGTCAGCGCACCAGGGTTCTTCGTTAAACTCCAATCTTCCTTGCTTTCTTGAAAAATAGACCATTGGTTATTTAAAGTTGTTTTATCAAAGTGATCCACTGTAAAAGCAGAAAGATCTGGCTCTCCAGGTTCACCGCGAACCGTTATATCCAATTCAGCTGTCACTTTTCCATCCGCACTTTCGGCTTTGATTTTCGCAATACCTGGAGCAACTCCATTCACAGCTATTTTCACCGTACCAGTAGCCGAATCTCTTCCAAATTCGGAAACCGTTGCAATCTTAGGATCGGATGATGAAAGTTTTAGATTCTTATCCGTTCCAACAATTGGACGGATACTCGCATTCACTGTCACCGTTTCTCCCTTAGCGATTGACACTTCTTTGTTTTCAAAGCCTATGGTTTCGATCGCTTGCTCTGTTTCAGTAGTCTCCACTGGTTGCAGAACAATTTTGTCAATTTCGGCAAAATTCGTCTTCTTTGAAAGCTTAATCGTATTTTTTCCAGCCTTTAACGTAACATCCATCGAAGTTGGATTGTAATTCTCCCAACCATAATTCTTATACTCGATTGCTTGATTCTCTCCGTCGTTCACCTTTACATGGTGCTGTGTCGGAGCACCTGCGGCGGTTCCGTTCGCTGCCATAACAACAAGGCTGTATAATCCTGCATCTTTGACATCGACTTCAAATTGAACATAATCACTATTCTCATTATCAAGCCGGCCAACTACTTTCCCTCCGGAAGCATTGGCTGAATTACGAACAAAAGCAATTCCACCGACAAGGGCATTCTCTGCTTCGTACTCATATCTTGGGATGACGGGTGTTCCCGACGGTTCTTGAAGCTCTGCCCCATAGGCAACTGGGGCACCAAAGTTAGGTGTTCCATCTTCATTCCAAGTAAATTTCTGTGCTCTTACGCTGCGGTTCGCCCAGCCGCCATTGGAATTTTTAAAAGCGTGATAAACGATCCAATCCTCTTTCCCATCCGGTGACTTGGTAAAGCCATGATGCCCAGGGCCGTACACTCCCCCTTCAGGATTCTTTACAAATACGGGTGTCTTTTTCTTGGTCCAAGAAGAAGGGTTCAGAACATCGCCATCGGTATTGGTTAATTGACCTAACACATAATCATCCATCCAGCTTCCATTAGCAGAGTATATGATGGAGATCGTTCCATCCTTGATGATGACTTCCTGCCCTTCCTGAATCGTCCCTTCCCATGGCTCGGTTGGTGAGGAGATTTCAACTCGAGGTCCACTAATCGTCCAAGGGTTACTCATTGGGGCAATATAGGTGCGCTGCGGCATCCCATCGTTCACATTGCGCCAACCGGACCAGACAAAGTACAAGGAACCATCTTCCTTTTGGAAGGCCATTCCATCAATCGCCCACATATCGGATGGGTCCGCTATTTTCCCTTTAAAGGTATAGGTACCTTGTGGATCTTGAGAATTCCCCTCCAGAACATACATCCGATGATTCTCATTTCGTCCATCATCAGCCGCAAAATAGATATACCATTTGCCATTGATGTATTGTATTTCAGGTGCCCAAATCTCCTTTGAATACATCGTTCCGCTTGTCGGGGTATATACAGTCACTCGCGGGGCGGTTCCGATATCTTGTAGTCTTTTGGCTTTTGCCACAATAATCGAGGAGTCTTTGTCCGATTTTACGTAATAATAATACCCGTCCCGATAGACCACACTGGGGTCAGCCGAACCCGCGTGGCCAGAAACAGGAACGATTGGATTCTTAAAGGTATTGGCTGAGGTATTTCCTTCTACAGCTGCCTCCACATTTTCTTTTATAAAAGAAGGTAAAAACGTGAAAAGAACAAGAACAAACACTAAAACCTTGTGAAATATTGTTTTTCGTTTAGGCGAATTTCCTTTCAAAATGTGAACACTCCCTCACTTTAATAATTGACTCTAGCAAACCATGAAAATGGTAAACAATGAACAACATACACGTACCCTTACCTGTCAAAAGATAAGGGCAAGCGATGATAGTTCCTACTTAAAATCACTCGAAACAGGCTGTGAATGAACAGGGAGAGTGGACGTTTGTTTCTCGAGGCGAATGACTTTCCTTCTGCCTCTTCTCATCACAATCAAGCGTTGCAGGAGAATGAACAAGAAGAGCAGGAAACCGACAACAATCTTCGTCCACCAAGAACTTAGTGTTCCTTGAAACATAATCAGTGTTTGAATGATTCCCATACTCAACACACCAAGTGTCGGTCCAATTAAATAACCGAACCCGCCTGTTAACAAGATCCCGCCAATGACACACGCTGCAATCGCATCCATTTCCATCCCTAGTAAATGCAACCCATAGCCTGACAGCATATACAGGGTAAAAACTAATCCGCCTAAGGCAGAACAGAATCCTGAAAGGGTGTAAACCAAAATAATTGTTCGTTTCACTGGTAATCCCATTAATTTCGCCGATTTGACATTTCCGCCAATCGCATACACATTGCGGCCGAATTTCGTAAACTTCGCCATGAAAATCGCGATGATCACCACTACAATGGCCACAATCGAACCGATGGATACATAACTATCACCCACGATGTAAACCTTTGCTCGTGAAATTGCACTATAGGTTTCATCGGTAATGACGATGCTGTCTGTACTGATAAGGAAGCTGGCTCCTCTGGCTAAGAACATCCCAGCAAGGGTAACAATCCAAGGGTGTAAATCAAATCGGTCAATCATATAACCTTGAAAGGCACCAAAAACAATTCCGATTAACAAGGTCAATAGGATCACCGCATAGGCATTCACACCCTGCTCCAATAACGAGGCAGAAACCATACTGACAAAGGCAACTAAGGCGCCCACAGATAAGTCGATTCCACCTGTTATAATGACAAAGGCTAAACCGGTAGCAACGATGATTAAATAGGCATTATCAATGAAAAGATTGAGAAAAACTTGGGTACTGAAAAATCCTGAAAAAGAGAAGGAACCGTATCCGTATAACAGAAGAATAAGGACGGTGGTGGCAATGATAAATATATGATTCTCTTTCACATTCACTTTTAGTGTTCTCATGAGAAGCTCACCTTCTTCTTCGAAAACTTCAAAAATAGCTTTCTAAATTCCTGAGATTGGAATAGACAAACAAGAATGACGACAATTGCTTTTACGACCATAACAATTTGAGGATTAATGCCGACAGAATAAATGGTGGTAGACAAAGTTTGAATAAATAACGCACCCACGATGGTTCCACCCAAGAAATACCTGCCGCCTCGCATCGATGTCCCGCCAATGACGACGGCTAAGATCGCATCCAGTTCAATCCACAAGCCGGCATTATTCGCATCAGCACTGCTCACATTCGCACTGACCACAATCCCAGCGATTGCCGCACATAAACCACAAATGGTATAAACCAACAGAATCATTTTCTTTGGCTGAATTCCGGCAAATTTACTCGCGGTCATGTTGTTTCCAATCGATTCAAGGAACAGTCCCATCGCGGTTCTCTTCTTTAAATACATCATGATGAGGAAAATCGCAGCCCCGATAAAAATCGGAAATGGCAGTCCTAAGAGAAAACCTGAGCCCAGATATTGATAAACTTCATTGTCAATCGTGAGAATTTGTCCGCCCGTGATCAATTGGGCAATCCCTCTGCCCACAGTCAATAAAATCAATGTTGCGACCATCGGCTGGATTTCAAATACTGACACCAAAATCCCATTCCAAAATCCACAAACAATACCCACTAAAATGGCAGCTATGAGTGCAACCCAAACGGAGGAGTTTTCCATTAAAGCAGCAGCTAATGCGCCCGAGATGGCCAGTACCGAACCAACCGAAATATCAATTCCCTCTTTGGCGATGACCAAGGTCATCCCAAGGGAAATAATCAATAAGGGCATGACTCGATTTAAAATGTCGATAACGCTTCCAAACAGATGACCGTCTTTTATTTGAATCGAAAAGAAGCCAGGCAATAAGAAGAAATTCATTAGGAGGAGAACGGCCAATGCAACAAGCGGCCAGAAAATTTTCATTTGGGTAAACTTGTAAAGATTATCCTTCATGTATTGGCACTCCTTCCGCAATCATATCCATGATTCTGGATTCGCTCATTTCATCCCGATTGAGTTCTCCGATTTTTTTTCGATCGCGAAGAACAATGACGCGATCACAGCAAGCCACCATTTCTTCCAGCTCGGCAGAAATAAATAGAATGGATATTCCTTGAGCAGCCAAGTCCATAATCAACTTGCGAATCTCAGTTTTGGACCCAACATCGATTCCCCTAGTAGGTTCATCTAAGATTAATAGCTTAGGGTCGGTTGCCAGCCACCTGGCGAGGATTACCTTTTGTTGATTACCACCACTTAAATTTTCAATTCTTTCCTCCATATTCGGAGTTTTAATGTTTAACAGCTCTATATATTTTTGAGCGATTTCCCTCTGCTCTTTCATCGGAATGTACTTGAACATCCCTCGCTTCGTTTGTAGACCTAAGATAATATTCTCACGAATGGAAAGATCATTGACGATCCCCTCGACTTTTCGATCCTCTGGACAAAAGCTTAGTCCATGATCGACGGCTGCCTTTGGTGTCATGGTGCGGATTTGCTGGTGATCAATCTTCAGGATCCCTTGGTCAGCCTTTTCAATCCCAAACAGTACCTTGGCAAACTCTGTTCGACCAGAGCCCAACAACCCTGCCAGCCCTAATATCTCTCCTTTTCTCAAGCTAAAATCAATCGGACTAATCATCCCTCTGCGTCCTAAATTTTGCCCGCTAACAAACACCTGCTGTTCATTTCTAATATTCTTGTTCTTTTTGTTCGTATCTTCTCCCCATTCTCTGCCGATCATTTTCGATACAAGCTCTGTTCTTGAGATTTCTTTTGTGAGGTATTCGCCAATTTGTTCTCCATTTCTTAAGATCGTGATTCGATCGGTAATTTCATAGATTTGGTCCAAAAAGTGGCTGATGAAGACAATACCCATACCTTCATTTTTTAACTTTTTCATCACTTCAAATAACTGTTTCACTTCGTTTTTATCCAAACTAGAGGTTGGTTCATCCAGTATCAGAACACCACTTGAAATGTCGACCGCTCTGGCAATCGCCACCATTTGTTGGATCGCCGTAGAATAAGAGGATAGGATTTTCGTCACATCAATATTAATTTTTAGCCGCTCGGATAGAATCTTCTCGGCCAGGTGATTCATTTCCTTCCAATCAATTCTTCCTCGTTTCTTCGGTTCCCTGCCGATAAAAATATTTTCGGCGACAGAAAGGTTTTCACATAAGTTGATTTCCTGATAAACGGTACTGATTCCTAAACGTTGGGCATCTAGTGGCGAAACAGGATTGATTGGTTTTCCTTCTAAATAGAACGAGCCCTCATCCTTTTCATGTACGCCTGTTAACACCTTGATTAACGTCGATTTCCCAGCCCCATTCTCCCCCATAAGGGAGTGAATTTCTCCTCTTCGCAAATGGAAATTTACGTTTGATAATGCTTTTACCCCTGGGAAGGACTTTGATATCCCTACAGCTTTTATTAAAATCGCAGAACTCATCTATATCACCTACTTTTGTCAATTTCACTCCAAGTTCATTTCATTCATAGGTTAAGTATAAAGAAGCCCCAAAAAGAAGTATTTAAAATATATCGTCATTTTTTATAATTTTCAGTTAACTAAAGCTAAAAAGACACGTATGGTTTGCATACATGTCTCTTCCGTTCACGATTAATAATTTCGTTTCTTCATTTCCTTTCGTGCTTCCTCTTGGGTAAAGGTTCGTTCCGAAGTAATAATTTTCATCGGGATTTCTTTTCCAAGCACGAGATCTTTCGCCGATTTCATGATCTGTGGTCCTAACAACGGGCTACACTCTACCGAAAAATTTAATTTTCCGGTACTAAGAGCACTAAAGGCTTTTTTGGTCGCATCAATGCTAATGATCTTAATATCGATTCCCGGCCGTAAACCGAATTCTTCAATCGCTTCAATGGCCCCAATCGCCATATCATCATTATGAGCGTAAACGACATCGATTTCCTTGCCGTATTGATTCAGCGCCTTTTTCATCATTTTTTTCCCTAAACCGAGGGTGAAATCCCCTTGATAGGATTCTAAAATTTGATAGTTTGGACTTTCATCCAATACCTCTTCAAACCCTTGTTTTCTTCCTTCTGCCGGAGCCGAATTCCGCGTTCCCTCTAATTCAATGATTTGTACGGTTTTAGGTGATTCATCCTTCACTAACCATCTAGCCGCTCTTCTCCCTTCCTCGACAAAATCCGAACCAATAAAGGATGTCCAAAGGGAGGGATCCTTTACATTGATCTCTCGGTCGGAAAGAATGACGGGAATACCGGCCGCTTTGGCTTCTTTTAGCACCTCTTCCCATCCATGTTCTACTTTTGGAGAAAAGGCAATCACATCTACTTTTTGTTTGATAAAATCTCGTATGATTTCGATTTGCTTTTCCTGGTCGTTATCTGCGTTTTCTAAAAGCAGTTCGACTCCTGCTTCTTTGGCTGCCTCGACGATGGACTGAGTATTTGCCGCCCGAAATTCGCTTTCATTTCCCACCTGGGCAAAGCCAAGGGTTATTGGACGATTTTCAACCTCTTGAGTATGGACGAGCTTTTCTTTTTCTTGAAGATAATCCTTTACATTCTCTTTATTGACCTCATGATTTCTTAAAATGATTTTCTTGGGAATGACTTCTTTTTTTCCAAGAATTTCGATGGCATACTGAATCGCTTCCTTACCACCTGTAGGCGTGATGAAGGTGGTATTGATTTTCTGCTCCTGCACTAATTGCAAACCGCCATTCGGCTTGTTGACCCCGTCACTACCAATAATGACAATATCCTTCAGTCCTAAGGATTGAATCGCTCGATAGGCACCTAATGCCATCGCATCATTATGGGCATAAATCAAATCTGGCGGATTTTCACGATGCTGCAGCACAACCTTTAATTGATCCTCTGCCGCATCCCGTTGCCAGTTGGCCACCAGGACATCGCTGATTTTAAAAGCTGGATTTTTAAGTAATGACTCTTGAAACCCTTTACTTCTTTCCTCTGCTTGCAGTGCATTCGTGATTCCTTGGATTTCCACAATGGAGCCACCCTTTTGATCCAGTAGATTCATAGCGGCTTCAGCAGCCATTTCACCAATAAAATAATAATCGGATCCAATATAGAGGCTATAATTGTAGCCAGTCACTCCTCTTCCAAGCACTATCACAGGGATTTCCTGATACATCTCAGAAATAACGGGAGTAAGTTTGGAAGAATTATCAATGGAAACAATTAATAAATCGATGCCATAATCCTTTAAGGTTTGAATATCCTTAATTTGCTGTTCCGTACTTTGCGCGGCATCTGTATAAATGACCCGGATATTATCATGTTTGGCCACTTCGTTCTTTAATTCCTCATTCATCAAAACTTGCCAAGGTTCTAGCAAATTAGGCTGTGATACACCAATCACATAGTCCACTTCTTTACCTAAGGAAGCGCTTCCAGTTGATTCTGCCTGTCCCCATAAATAGAAAAGGAAAAGGCACACACTCGATCCCAATAGAACGGTGCCAACAATCAGCTTGTTATTCATAGACCTTTGCACCGCCCCTATACACCGTTGGCGAAATGCCTGTTTCTTTTTTAAAGGCGTTACAGAAATAGTGTTGCGTGCTATAGCCTACTCGATCGGCGATTTCATAAATCTTTAAATGGGGATCTTTCATTAACAAAAGGGCTTTTTTTATCCGTACTTTTGTAAGGTAATTAATAAAAGATGCTCCTAGCTCGGTTTTAATCCTTTTACTTAAATACGTCGGACTGACCTGAACCATTTCCGCTACCTTATTTAAAGAGAGGCTTTGTTCAAAATAGTGATGGTCGATATAATCCTTTGCCAGGATAACGAGAGGAGAAAGCGTATGATAAGAGGTGATCTCCTCTTTTAACAATCTGTATTGCGTTGGAAGCTCCCATACATTCCCCATCATTTTTTCGAAACAAATAATCACTTTTCCTAAAAAGCTTTCTGCGTAGTCTTTGATCTCTCGGTTGATTCGCAACAATTCCTCACTATCGACATTAGGTAGAAGGAAAATCAAGTGTCCCAGTGGATCTTCAAACACTTCAGCATTTGGATGCGCTTTCAAATAATCCCAAATGATATTTTTCATCGAAAAAGAAATCAGCGAATCATTCCATTGTTCCCCTGTGGCCGTTTCATCAATTTCGCTAACGACTTTGAAAAGAGCGATTCCGACTTGATTTTGTAAATGAATATGTAATATTTGAGATTGTTTCCTTACTTCCTCCAGTGAAAGAAGACCTGTTGCCCATTCTTGTAGAAATTTCTCTTTTAGTAAGGCTCGGTTGTCTTCGATTTGTAAATCTAATAGTCTATTTCTATTATTCTTCTCAAGGACTTTAACCGCATTCTCGACGGTCTTGATCAATTCTTCTTTATTGACAGGTTTTAATAGATAGTCAAATGCATCCATTTTTAGTGCTTGCTGGGCATAACTGAATTCATCATACCCGCTGATGACGATAAAAATGGCTTCCGGTAGCTTCTCCCTTAATTCTTTCATTAATTCTAATCCATTTAAAAAAGGCATATTAATATCCACAAATAGGATGTGAGGCTGTCTTTCTATCGCCATTTCTAAGGCGATTTCTCCATCCTCCGCTTCCCCGACGACGGTAATGCCGTAAGCCTCCCAATCAGCTGCAAACCTAAGGCCTTTCCGAATGGTGAGCTCATCTTCGGCAATTAATAATTTCCACAATCGTAACCCCCCTCACTTTTCTATCTATATAAAAACTAGTTATGGTAATTTAATAGGAAGTAATGCGATGATGGTCGTCCCTTTTTCATATTCGCTTTCCACCTGTAAGCCAAATGGGGAACCATGGGTCAATTTAATTCGTTCATTCACATTATATAATCCATACCCTTTTTTATGTTCATCGCTCATCGTTTCTAGAGCGTGATTTAATTGCTGCAAACGTTCTTTTTCGATGCCAATCCCTGTATCATGGACGGTCAATTCCAGTGCATCATTCTTCTGTCGGATACGAATCGTAATTTTCCCTTTTCCGCGCTTATTTCTGATTCCATGATAAATCGCATTTTCCACTAGTGGCTGCAAGGTTAGCTTTAGGAGTTGATAATGCTTCACGGCTGGATCCATTTCGATTTCATACTCAATCTTCGAATCATAGCGTGTCATTTGAATGATAAGATAGCTTTTGATATGTTCAATTTCTTCTTCGATGGTGATGAATTCATTTCCTTTATTTAAGCCAATTCGAAATAATGTCGTCAGGGCATTGACGATATCGACAATCTTATAGGCTTTATATTCCTGCGCCATCCACTGAATCGTATCGAGCGTATTGTAGAGAAAGTGTGGTTTAATTTGTGCCTGCAGTATTTTCAGTTCGGCTTCTCGTTTACTTTTTTGTTCCTGATAGACCAATTCGATCAGTTTTTCAACCTGCTGGATCATCTTATTGTAGCTGTTACCGAGCTGACCAATTTCATCCTGGTATTTGGACTGAAATCTCAGGTCGAATCTTCCTTCCTCTACCTTCCCCATCAGGTCCATCAACTTCTTCACTGGCTTGGTAATGGTACTGGCAAAAAACAGAGAAATGATCGAACCAATCAGTAATGTCACGAACGCAATGATTAAGGTATAGCCTTGGACTTTCGAAACCACCTCAGTCGTTTCGTCGAGTGAAAATACTCCGGCAATCTTCCATTCGATATCGGGAATGGTATTGTAAATGATTTGGAACTTATGGCCATCCATCTCTTTTTCAATCGGTGGTGAAACTTTATCAGCAATCCACGAGGGATGGATATGATAAACCGTGGAATTCACTGGTGAATAGACAACGTTACCATCTTTGTCCGTTATAAAAATAAAGCCACTTTTCCCAATCTTGATTGATTCAATCTCATTTTTTATGAAATCCAATTTTAAATCGATTAGAATGACTCCTGTCACTTCGTTTGTAACCGGATTGACAATCGATTTTACTAACGATAAGACATTATTTACTTGATAACTGAATTGATTTTTTAGATTTCTACCAATGGGGTTACTGATTAATTGAACTTTCCCAGGGGATTCCACGGCCCTTTTGTACCAGCTCTCTTCTGTAAGCGGATCTCTGGAAACGCGAATTAATTCATTGCTGATGGATTGATCGTATTGATTGACGATGATGGTACCCGCAATCTCAGGATGGCGTTGTTGATAGACCTCCATTTGTTCTTTTAAACGACTGGTCATTTCTTCCGATGTGGTTTCCTGTTCCATAAAATGTTTCACATCAACTTCATTTGCTAAATAATACATGATATTCTCATTCTCTTGGATCGTACTATCAATCGAATCCCACACTTGCTCGAGCATTTGATCGGTGTAGGCATTCGCCTCTTCCTCCATCGATTGCTTATAAATGTTACCACCTAAGATACTTAACGTTGCTATACATAGGATAATAATGACGATAAAATAGAATAATAGTTTAAATCGAATACTAACGTTTCTAAGGCGCGAAATCATTCTTGAAACAATATGGCTCACCCTTTCATTCAGGCTTATATCTTTCTATTATTATCAAGTTTGCAAAGGATTTCAAACATTTTTAATATTTCGTTAATAAAAAATCGAAATTGCGACCTCACAATTTCGATTTCTCTCTGTCTATTAATATTTGCGTGATGGTAATGCTTCCTCTGCTGCTTCTTTTCCAACGAAAACGGTTTCTTCTGTTTTAATCCATCTTTCGATTTCTTTTCCTTCTTTTAAATCGATGGCCGCTTGTGCAAGTTGTGGTCCAAGTAATGGATTACATTCCACGATGATATTGGCCTTTCCTGCTGCAACGGCTTCAAAAATATCTTTGATCCCATCAACCGAAACAATTTTGATGTCTTCGCCTGGTTTTAATCCGTATTCTTCAATCGCTTGAATCGCACCTAAAGCCATGTCATCATTATGGGCGTAAACAGCATCAATGTTCTCTCCATCCGATTTTAAGAAAGCTTCCATTACTTCTTTTCCTTTAGCACGGGTAAAATCCCCAGTCTGAGATTTTAGGATTTTGTAGTTTGGATTTTCCTTAATGACATTTGCAAAGCCTTCCATACGGTCATTGGCTGCACTAGCGCCAACGGTTCCCTGTAATTCTACAATGTTTACCTTTGTATCTTTACCCATGAGATTGATTAATTCAGTGGCAGCGTTTTCACCTTCAAGGATAAAATCGGAACCGATAAAGCTGGTATAGAGGGATTCATCTTTTACATCAATACCGCGGTCTAATAGAATGACCGGAATTTTAGCATCTTTTGCTTCTTGGAGTACGGTTTCCCAGCCTGATTCCACAACAGGTGCTAACGCAATGATATCTACCTTTTGTGCAATGAAGCTTCTAAGTGCTTTAATTTGATTTTCTTGTTTTTGCTGGGCATCGGAGAATTTCAATTCAAAGCGAGGATCGTTTCCGATGGTCTCTTTGATGGATTCCGTTTCTGCAGTTCTCCAGCCGCTTTCTGCCCCAATTTGCGAGAAGCCAACAACGATCTTTTCTGACTTTTTGCCACCTTCTTCATTTTTACTGCCTGTACTAGTGGAATCACTATTACACGCGGCCAGTAATAGTACCAAGATCACGGCTGAAAATAGGTATGTTAGTAGTGTTTTCGTTTTCCTCATTTTCTTTTCCCCCCAATAGTTTTTGTCTCCTTTAGAATACAAATAATCGAAAAAAATGTATTTATAATAAAACGGTAATATTTGCAATTTTCAGTTTTATAGTATTTCCTTTTTCAATGTGATTATGAAAATAAATGGAAAAATTCCGTTTATTTTGGGAAATACCACTATTTCCTTCAAAATAAAGGAAGTTTTTCCGCTTATCTTTCCCAAATCTATGGATTTTGTCATATTTTGAGCAGTTAAGCGGAAATTCTCCGCTTATTTCTGCTTATTAGCTTCTCTAAATACAATAGCGGAAAATTCTCCGCTTAACGGATTCTCATTTACACACAAAAAAAGGATGTTCCAAAGTTACCTTTAGAACATCCTGAAAAATATCTCTATTTCATCGAATCTAGCACAGCATGAATATCCGTAACTAGGTTTTCCTTTGCCTCTTCGTCAATAAATTTATCTTTAATGTGGATTGCTTTTAAGCAATCATTTAGTTTTTTCTCTGCTTGCTCCTGATGGCCTTTATCGAGGTGATGTTTTACCTGGTCAAGCGTATTGTGAAGTTGGCTTGCCAATGGGTGTTGGATCTCACCCTTCTTTTCATACTCACTTACCAATTGATCAATCGTATCCACACTCGTGGTGACCGTAAACGCGAGAACATTCGAGGATACGGTATTGCCATTTAAAGTTACTTTGACATAGATGTTGGCTGAACCTGGGCCATGTGCCGTGATTACGCCATCTTTTACGGATAGCATGTCGTTGTTAGAGCTCACATACTCAATGGCAGCTTTAGATAAATCAACAGGATTCCCATTCGTATCCTTTCCGCTAATGGTTACGTTTGTTGATTCATTTCGGTGCAGGTTCAACTTCTCAGCAGAAATGGTGACCGAATCCACGGTTGGTAAGACTGGGTTTGGAACATCTGCTTGATACATCGTAATATAGTCTAGATTCACATTACCAATGGATCCTTTGTCAATCCGATAACTAATTACATTTTTCCCTGCTTTTAAGGATAAACGCTCGGAAGCGGTAAACCATTCTTCCCAACTAATCGCTGTTTTATCAGGTGAAATCGTCTTAACATGGATTCCGTTAACGTAGACATTCACTTTTGCTCTGGCCGGCAATTGAGTGGAAGGATTATGGTTATATTCGCCATTCACTTTCTCTCCATAGGCATACCTGAGACCAACAATATAATCTCCAGCTTTTTCAGCATTGACGGTAAAGCTCGCTTCTGCCCCTGCTGTTTTTGGAAGATTGATATAACCTTTTCCTTGATAGTTTGCATAAGAATTACCTTTTGCGGTTTCCCCATAGAGAATCGCTTCCTCTGCTTGGTACATATCCCCTTGACCTAAATCACCAGAAGGCAAATCTTGCCAGTCATAAGGAGATACCGGTTCACCAAAATCAGGCGTTCCGTCAGCGTTCCAACCAAATTTTTTAATATTCACTTGCCGCCACCAGTTGCGCTCGACATCCTTGTAAACTCTTGAATGGTAAATCATCCAATCCTCCGTACCATCTGCCGATTTCACAAAGCCAGCTCTGGCAGGACCAGAGACATCACCAGTTGCAACGAACACATCCTCTTTACGAGTCCAAGAGGCAGGATTTAAAATATCGCCATCGGTATTCATAAAATAGGATAGTCGATAGGCATTGGATTGATAATCACCTTCTGATAGGGTAATAAATACCTTTCCATCTCTTTGCAGGACACGTGGACCTTCCCCGCCACCGCCTGGTAAGAAAGAACGATCTGCTGAAATCGTATACGGATTATCCATCGGCGCAATGGCTGGACCTTCTGGTTCACCGGCACCTAATGTTCCCCATACCCCATACAATTGCCCGTTATATTCAAATACCGTAAAATCATTGGCTTGTTTATATTCGCCATTTTCACCTGTATAGAGAGCCCCTTTATCCACGTACTCACCTAGAGGGTCATCCGAAACAGATTCCAATACCGTGGCCATATGCTTGTAGCCATATTCTTTTAAATCTGCACAATAGTAGATATACCATTTGCCGTTAAAAAAGAAGATTTCCGGGGCAAAAATACGAGTCTGTGTTCCTTTTGAATCAAAAACCATGACCTTTTCCCCTTGATCGGTCAGAGTCCGAGACCTTGATACATAAACCTTGTTGTTCGAGTCTAGGTTACTGGAAGATACAAAGTAATAATACCCGTCCTTATAGGTAACAAACGGATCCTGCCCCTGGTATAAAGGATTGTTAAATTTATCAAAAACAGAAGAGCTTGTCACTCCCATCTCCATCATAAAGTGTGAACGGGCGACCGAAACCTTTTCGGCCTCTTTAATTAGTAATTCTGCCTTGTCCCGATTATTTAGTTCTGTCCCATCAATTGTCTGAAGAAATTCCTCTGCCGTTGCTTTTACTGTCCTTAATGTTTCTAAAACGGTTTCATTTACTTTATCAGCAAAGTTGTTTGTTAAATAGTCTACTTTTTGGATTTCTCCTGCTAAGTCCTCTTTTTTCGCTTCAATCACACGATTGATTGGGAAATACAGCGCTGATTCTGGAACAACTTCTCGTTTTTGACTGGCACTTTCCCATTCCATTTTCAGCCAAGCACCGCCCCAGCCTTGGAGATATTCAACTTTGATATCATAATGCTTTCCAGCTTCCAATCGAATGGGCGCACTTTGTTGTGGGATTTCCCATTTTTGCTGCCAGAAATCAATGATTAACTCACCATTGATCCAAAGTCTAAAGCCGTCATCCCCGACCATGTGGAAGGTATAGTCCTCAGAATATTTCGGTACGATTGTCCCCGTAAATCGGGCTGTATTATAATCCGGGGTACCAGAAAATTCATTGAATATGCTAGTGAACGAGTCACCATTCAAATTGGCCATGGCTCTTTCTCCACGGAAGTCATTGAATTTGAATACCGTGATATCCTCCCGATCATCAGGATTTCGTTCTACTTTAAAAAACTCACCCAATAACCCATGACCATCCATCGTCGGATCGGCTGCATGACTCACGCTGAGTGGGCTGAACATACCAGCCAAGAGAATAAGAGTCATAAAAATCCCAAACACTCGTTTCATTTCGGTTTCCTCCTTAAGATTTGACTATCTTAAGCTTACAGAGGTAGAAAAAAATTGTATTTATAATAATGCGGGATATTTTGCAATTTTCAGATTAATGTCATTTTGATAATTACCATAAAATATGAGTTTCTTTCTTATTCTAGTAATGAATTTTACAGCATGATAGACTATCCTCAAACACTTATCGTAAAGGAATGGCAAACCCATGGCACAAGAAACTACACAAATGGATGAAATCCTCGCCCACTACTTCGCACCTGATAGCTGGACGACAACGGTTGGAAAAAGTGGTGCCAATAATACCACCCGATTTGTTCAAGCTCAGGATGAACGATTCGTGCTTCGCATTTACGAAACTCATCAGGATGAAAAAAAGGTCATCTATGAGCATGCCATTCTCCTTGCCTTAATGGAGAAATCCCTCCCTTTTTCTACACCTAGGCCGGTCTTCACTCAAGATGGCCATTCGATCGTGAGAACGAAAGAGGGAAAACTTGCTGGGTTATTCTACTATTTGGAGGGTGTCAATCCAGTTCTTGAAGAGTTGGGAGAAATTGTGTCTTATGGAAGATTGGCTGGTCAGTTATCCTCTTCGCTTGCCCAGGTTCAAATGAACAAGCTTCCGGTTTACAGACCGTACTACGAGATTGAGAGCGCTCATCCCCATTGTCCATTACCAGAGGTTTTGAACTTTTGCAGCCACCCTTCTGGTGAATTTTTGGAGCAGACTTCAGAATTAAAGGTGATTTCTAATCAGCTAGTTACCTTCATCAAGCAAGTACCCATGTTAAAACAATTGCCACATCAACTCGTTCACGGTGATTTAAACGGGTCCAATATTCTGGTTGATCAGGACGGAAATGTGTCCGCTGTCCTGGATTTCGAATTTGTTACCCATGATTTAAGGGTGATGGAGCTGGCAGTTTGCTTATCAGACTTTATCCGTCCTAACAATGAGGAGACCCTTACTTTTTCAAAAATTGAGGCCTTTCTTTCCGGATATGGTCAAACTCCTAGATTAACAAAAGCGGAAATTCAGGCCCTACCCGTCTTAATCCAGCTAAGAAGTCTCGACGTGTTCATCCATTTCCTCGGCCGCTACTGGGATGGGGTTAACCCTAGTGATACCGTACAGACCTATATTCAAAGGTGTGCCGGACGCTGTGATTGGATTCAACATCATCAAGACCGGTTGATTGCCTTGTGTAAGAGGTATGTATTAGATTACTAACGGATTTATTAATGAACATCGCCCATTTTTGTTACTCCGCAAAAATGGGCTTACTTATTGGAATCAAAATGGAAAATCACCTCGTCAAATGATATGAGGTGATAAAAAATGAAGAAGTTAAAACGTTTCCTGCAGGTTTTCCTTTGTACGGTGCTGTTCGGTTCGGTCTTTTATTTCTCTACTAGCGAGGCAATCGCGAAGGATCAATATATAACGATAAAGAAAGGAGATACACTATACAGCCTTGCGAAAAAATACCATATTTCCGTGGCTGATTTAAAGGAATACAATCAATTGACGAGCGACAAGATTATTGCTGGTCAAAAATTAGTAATCCCAGACTTTGACGAAAGCAAACCGTTTTATGTTGTCGTTGGTGGTTCCTTTAGCAAGAAAAGCAATGCCGATAAACGCGTCACTTTTTTGAAAAAGAAAGGGATTGAAGCGATTGTTGTGAAGAAAGTTATCGATGATCAAATCTACTATCGTGTTCAGACAGGGGTTTTTTCCAGTAAATCCAAAGCTGAAAAAATGAGTAAGAAGTTAAAAGATAAAGGGATAAAAGATGCTTATTTTTATACAGAAAAGGATCTTCAAATTAATGGAATCACCGTAGGTTCCACCTATAATCAGCTAGTGAATAAATTCGGTCAACCCACAAAAACAGAAGACGATCAGAATTCAAGAGCTCTTTATTATCAAGGTGAAGCTCCTGGGGTTCGGGTGACTTTTAATGCAGCCAACGACCCGATTGATCAACTGCAAGTGTATCCAGAGTTTTTAAACACCACTTCTATTCCTACAGACAAAAGCAAAATCCTCGATGCGTATGGAAATCCAAATGAAATCAAGATCGTTACCTGCTATGAAAGTGCCAAATGTGAACAAATCGTTTATCAATTTAATAAAAAACAATTAATCGTTGGGATTGACCGGGATGGAAAAACCGTTCAGTATTTGGATTTACAAAAAGTGAAATAACAGTTCGGTCTGACTTATTTTCCCTTAACAAGACAGGTTGCCCATTCCTTACTTTGCCCCATTTCCACGAAGGGATTAGTAGAAACCAAAAAAAGCTTGAGATTCAAGATCTCAAGCTTTTATGTGTTGTCCTAGTTGGGAGGTTGGTGCATTTTCTACGAAATCCCCTTTCCTCCCATTGCTACTAAGGTGCTAATTCTCTCCATTCCCGTAATAATCGGTTTTGCCCGACTTATTAACGTTTGGGTCGCTTCAAGTGCTAACGAGGCTTGGTGCGCTACTTCATTCGTCCACACTTCGTAGACATAAACACAATTCGGTTCTTTTTCAGCAATATTGACGAGATAGATTTCACAGTCATCGAGATTGTTCATGGATTCAGCTGCTTGTAGCAAAATATCCACCATGTTATCCCGTTCGCCTTCCTGTACCGTAAACTTGCCAAATAGACTAAATTTACTCATTTTGATGGTCCTCCTTCCTTTATGACCTGTTACTGATTTCTATATTTTTCCACCATTATCCTACTATATTTATAAAAAACATCATTTCATTTCTGCCCGTTTCTCCTGTTTTTAAACCAAGAACACGTTAAAGAGCAGTGGACATCCACTGCTCCTATACTTCCACTACTTGCGTGTAGTATTGATACGCTACACACTGATAGTTCTGCTTCTGATACATATCTCTTGGGGTGTCTTGACCATCTGCAACTAGGATCACCGTCTTATCGTCAAACGTGTCCATCACCCATTTTTGGATTCGGCTGCCGATCCCTTTTTTTTGTAACGACGGGAGCACTCCCAAATTATCGATTTCGACCATTTTTCTCGATAGAATTAAATCCACGGCACCTGCAGGCTCCCCTTGGTACAATGCCATGAGCTGTATGATTCTCGGGTTTTGGAAAATGCTTTTGTTTAATTCTTTCTTTTGATTGGCAAAACGGTTACCAAAGATAAGATCCTGTTGATACTGTAATTCCAGAAATGCCTCTAATGTTTGATTGGTTACCTGTTGAATGGCAATATCCGGGTTATGCTCCACGCCTGGAAATTGATCAGGTTGAATGGCATATAGTTCGAGAAAACCAATATCATAGCCTTTTTGATTGAGATAATACTCTAATTCGAGAGGAATTCTCTCATTTTCCGGAAATTTAAATTTGATATGCTTCTGACCATGTTTCTGATGATAGTCTCTTAAATAGCTTTCTGCTAATTTCAATTCCTCCAGTGTAGGATAATGTTTATATTCAATAAAACTACTATCATATCGAGTTAGCATTTCTGGAAAATGATACTGTTTTAATAAACTATCTTCAGCGACTTTATGTCCATGAATGAAAATATCGTTAAATGTGATTTCCATACGTTCCTTTTCCCCTTTGTAACCGATTCGTTCTCACACCTCAGATCGAAGTAATTCTATATTTCTTTTACTATATTTATTTTTTCCTATAATCATACTAACCTTACCCAAAATTCACCATCAAAATTTCAATCATAAATAAATGCTTGAAGTATCTTACCATACTCCAAGCATCGCATATGTAACCTACAATGTTCCTGCCACACCGCCATCAATATTCACTGAAGTACCCGACACATAAGAGGCAGCCTCAGATACAAGGAACGTAATCACGTTCGCTGCTTCTGCTGTATTTCCGATACGTCCTAATGGAATTTGACGTTCTTTTTGGGAGAATTCTTCCCATGTGAGTTCTGGTGCTTCTCTTTTCCACATTTTTTCGATTTGCTCACTACGAATTAAGCCGATGCATACCGTGTTGACTCGAATATTGTCCGGGCCAAGATCCTTGCTCATCGCTTTTGTCAGCGCCATGCCTGCTGCTCTGCTAACGGAAGTAGGCATAGATGTAGCCGGCGGTGTCTTCCCACCAACTGCAGTCACATTGACGATGGCTCCTTTTCCCGCTTGGCGCATATAAGGTACGGCGTAACGGGAACAATGAATCGCTCCAAATAATTTTAAATCGAGGTCCTGTCGCCACAGCTCTGTTTCAACTTTTTCAAAATGATGGGCTTGTGCCGTTCCGGCATTGTTGACTAATACATCTAGACGTCCATATTTTTTGACCGTTGCCTCTACTACATTTTTGCATTGGTCTTCCTGTGTGACATCCGTTACCACATAAAAAACCTCTTTACCCGTTTGTTCAAAAATATAGGCAGCGGCTTCCTTTAAACGCTCCTCATTTCTGGCACATATCGTTACTTCTGCGCCTTCTTGCACTAAATGAAGTGCCGTTTCTAGGCCAATCCCCTTGCTCGAACCAGTGATAATAGCGACTTTTCCTTTTAATCCTAAATCCATGATTATATTCCCCTTTCTAGTACCCCGTTTTTTCTATTTCTACATTTATTTCTTTGCTACCCCTTTTACTAACCATCTTCTCATTATCCCTCATTAAAGGAAAAAATTATAGAATGACACCCGAAAAATCCCCTTTTATTCAATGATTGTTTTAATGACATCGTAACCTCACATATGTCCAGTTGCAATCTGAATATTTCAATAATACCACTTTCCTTGTTAAAAATAGTTTTCGGAAGCTTGGCAACAAGGACGATTTCATTTTTTGTAGAATGTCCTTTGTTAGGTTCTCATTACCTTGTGAGTTGGTTAACTGAAGTCCTTCTTCTCCATGGGGGATAAGAGAAGTTTTTTCCGTTATTATTTGCAAAGGTGAGTTCTTTTCGGGATAAATTAGCGAAGTTTTTTTGCTTATGCAAGGAAAAAATGCCTTTTTTTAAACTTTACGAATCAATAAGGGAAATTTCTACTTCTATAAGACTTGTTTTTTAAAAATATATTAAAATTAGCGAAAATACTTCCCCTATTTCCAACTCGCGGCCAAACCTGATCCCCACCACGGGCGTCGTTGATTCGGAAAAAGATAAAAGCACGTAGGGAAAAGTTTTCACCACGTGCTTTATCAGTAAACTCAATTTATGATTCCACAAAATGCCCCGCGATAGCAGAAAAATTCTCCATATCCTTTCTCAACTCCCGAAACGAAAACATGTTTAATATGATTTAAACGATTATTGATAACTGACAGCTTGTTTCCCCATTTGAATCCATGATTCCTCGAAGCTGGCCCTTGGGACCGATTTGTATGGTTGTTCCGCTAGAGGATCATTTAAATAGACATTTTCTTCGTCATAACCCACTACTAATACACTGTGCTCACGATAAGTAATTTGTATTTCCCCTGAGGCGGTATTCCAAGTCTTAAATTCACTTTCCGGAAGCGTTGCAAATCGAGAATTGGTAATCACCCATACAGGAGAACCATTGTTTATCATCGAATAAATCGATTCGATTTCTTCTCCTGTTAAATCTATGATTCTACCAGGTAAATAGGATTCAGCCAAATTGGCAATAGGAGTATGGTATACACCTAAACCTGGATGATCAAAACTATACATATCACCCACGAATCCAACATTGGGATTCCCATTAAAGCCATTTTCATCCCAGAAAGGAATGGTATTGATTTCTTCGGCAAGCGTCATTTTGTCGACCGTAACACCTGCAAACTGAAGAAGCATCGCGAGACTGGTTACCTCGCAGCCTCGCGGCAGTTCAGGCAGCTGCTGAATCAGCGGGACGTTCTCGATCATGCTTTGACTAGCTGTATGAGGTTCCACTATATTTTCTGATGATAAAGCTTCTGTTTCCTGTCCTTCTTGGTTCATTTCTTCTATGACATTATGATTCTCAGTAGCTTTAGTATTGGATGGTTTTTGCGCTTCAGCATAATGCACACCTACAAAAATAAGCATCCCAATCGCGAGCATGAATGAAATAACGTTCGTCTTCAATCAATTTCTCCTCCAGTTTCTCACTTTTTTATCCTATGCAAGTTTCATTGGTTAGCCCTATTATGAAGGGGCTATCTTAAACTTTTCTTAAAAAAGGGCAATCGGGAAGAAAAAATTATTTTAACGAGTCAATTATCAAAAGTTTGCTCAGTAAACTCCTTGCGAATATTTTGCTAAAATACTTGATAATAGAGTATACTAATTTTACCAATTTAGCAGATACGGATGAGGTGGTAAATTGATAAAGATTTTAATAGGAATAACCTCTTTAATATTCATTATTATCGGTGTGTTACACGTTTTTTGGGCATTTGGTGGAAGTTGGGGAGTCAATTCGGTTCTTCCAACTAAAGATGACAGTCAATTGCCAGCTTTACAACCAAGAATGTTAGGTACACTTTTTATCGGATTCCTTTGCTTTTTTGCATCTATCCTTCTATTAGTTCAAATCGATTTGTTCGCATCTTTTAACTCCTCCCCTCTTTCAAAATGGCTTTGTATGGCAGGAGGACTTGTTTTCTTGCTTCGTGCTATTGGTGAAGGAAAATATGTAGGTTTTTTCAAGAAAATCAAACATACTAAATTTGCAAAACAAGATACTGCCTTCTATTCACCCCTTTGTGTATGGATTAGTCTTACTTTTTTTCTAGCATCTTTTGTTTGAAATCATTGATATTTACTATTACCAACAAATGGTGATAATTCAACAATAAAAGCAATGGAGAATGAATTCCATTGCTTTTTCTATGGCTATTTTTCTGTTAAAATCAACACTAATTATGATGTTTCAAATGAGTCTTTGAATTCCTTTATTCTTTGCATCAAACCCTAATGAACCTTTCAGAGGTATCTAATTATTATGTCGTTTGTTAACTTCAATCTTAATGAACTCCGGTAAATAGCTGGGAGTACATCCTTTTGATACTATTTCATCTTTGTAAAGACCCGTTTTCTCACCAAGTTTAATACAACGTACACGATTCTTTTCATCATAAACGCCTATCCAGCCTGCAGTGAAATTCATAGCCCATTGAACTTCCGGTTCTTCCTGCGTAATATTAGCTTCTAATGCAGATAGCAAGTATGCGGTGTTATCAGGTGGTGTTTGTCCAGTCCATCTCAATCGCCCTTGATAATATCAGAAAGCTCGCCTTTGAAGAGCAGAAGGACTATTTTCCCATGACTCCATCAAGGCAATGTTCTTCTTGTCTTTGGTGAGCTGATTGGCCATTAACCAATCCATTAAGTTATTTCGCTCATCAAAAGTGTGAGTCTGCATATCCTTATCAAGCTTATTTAGCACTTCTTGTGAAAGAAGTCTTTTGTCCATAATTAAGATGGCTAATAGTCTGGGTAAAAACCCTTCGGTCAACCAAAGTTCCATAGCTAATTCGTGATCTTTTTTAATGTCCTTCGCGATTTTTCGTAAGTCGCCTAGTTTCGTTTTACTATTGATCTGGAGTAGAATGTTTTCTGCTTTTGAAGAGCGTTTTATTTCTGTACCTTTTTTTTCATTCATTTTACACAACTCCTTTAGTAAAGCAGTGTTTCATAATATGTACTTGACAGGATATATCAAGAACTCAATATCGTTTTAAGTCTTATTACAGTGGTATGCCTCCAAAGTTAATATTGTAGCATTTATCATATTAAAGCTTTCGCCACCTATAAGAGAAGAGCATCCATATTAAATTTACTTCCTTTTAATTGGATACGAAAAGAGCATTCCTTTTTAAAGAAACGCCCACGTTACTTTAAGTATGAAACTTCACAACCTTACTCAACGAAATAGGCAATATCATTTAAACATTTCTAAAAAAAACTTCTTGAATAAAATTAATCTTCTGTTCCTATAACATCTGTATTTGGGGGTTCATATCCCATCTGTCTGAGCATAGCTACTATTTGTCCCTTGTGATGAAACTCGTGGGTAATGGTGTGCGTTAACAATTTACCTGGAGTAATAGATATTAGTTCGGGTGCTTCTCTCCAAGGGATCTCTTTTTCAATAAGTACGTTTAATTTATGACCATATAGTTCAAATAATTCATTTACTATTGAATCTACTTGTTCAAATAGTGTTATTATTTCTTCTAAACCGAGGTTCTGTATTTCTTCCTTTGGAGTAAGTGGTTTTTTTGTCTTCAATAAAACAAATGAGCCAAGCCAAGCAACATAGCAATCTGCTATATGAACTAATGTGTCTCTTACACTTTGCCAACCGAAACCATTTGTATGAGTAAAATGATCAGGATCTAATTTCCTACAAAAATCTATCAGAGTTCCTCTGGTTTGTCGAACCCATCCATATTCGTGTTGAAGCATCAAAACACCCGCCTTTAAAAAATATAACTACTTATTCAATAGATGTATAGAAAAACCCTTTCTTTATTGGATATTCATTTCTTATCTCTAATCACTCAATTGTTTTATATCCCCCGTCGTCTATGCTTGTTCAACTAACCTGCCCCGTTCGTTCAATAAGAAAAAGCTGCCTGAAATGGCAGCTGACCTTGAAGAAACGCTCCCTTTAGTTTAAGGGCATCTCTTCACTATCTTTACTGTTTCATACTTTGTTTTGTCTTGAAGAAGTCCCCACCCTTTTGTTTTTCATCATCAGTTCCCCAATACATTTCTTTGTTCATTTGTTGTAGTTTTGGGATATGTTTTGAACAGTGAATATACGCTTCATCAACTTTAACCATCACCCACCGTTTGGGTTTGTTTCCTTCTTTTTCTTCAATATCATTTAATATCAATTCAGGAATATTAAATGAGCATAAATGGCTATTTTCTATAATGGCAGCTTTACCATTAACATGTAACCCTATGTTATTCTCAAAAAAATCTATAAACATTAGTCCAATATGTGGGTTTTCTATGATGTTTCCTAAACTTGCCATAACTCCATTCCCTTTATATTCGGGATAAATGATTGTTTTATCATCAATAACACGTACAAAACCTGTTGAGCCAGCTCTAAAAGAGGAGTCACAATTTCCATTAGAATCAGCCGTTGCTATGAACATCATACTTTGTTTCGAAATAAAATCTGTCATCTTATTGTTTAGGTAATTAAGCATTTGATTTTCATAAAAAGAGGATGCTCTCTTGGTTGTTCCATATTGTTCTTGAAGTAAATGTTCTCCTCTTGACATCATCCAACATCCTTTTTAATAATTTGACTATTATTTTAACACATAGTTTGGACGAAATAAGAAATTGTTAAATCTCAAAGTATTGTAATTATTTGAAGTAACCTGACCCGTCACATAAATAAGAAAAAGCGATCCAATTAAAGAATCGCTCCCGTTAGTTTAACAATATATGCTTTTTATTATTGGTATGAACAGGATATTAAGTTCTTCATATTATTTAGGTAGATTTAGTTGCCACGAAACTCCAAAACGGTCATTTAACCAGCCAAATTTCTTACTGAATCCATAATCTCCTAGTGGCATAAGTGCTTGTCCACCTTCGTTCAGTTTCTGATAAAGATTGTCAAGTTCTTCTTCAGTATTACAAGTAACAAATATTGAGAACGAAGGTGTGAAGGAAAACTGATGTTTTACATTACTATCAATGCACATAAATTCTTGACCTTTTAAGGTGAAAGTAGCCTGCATGACAGTTCCTTCATCCCCACTTTCATTTGCACCATATCGAACAATATTTGTAATTGCTGAATCCTCAATCAGAGATGTGTAAAAATTCATTGCTTCTTCTGCTTTGCCATCTTGAAACATTAAAAATGGTGTGACCTTATCCATAATAAATCTACTCCTTTTAGTATCTATTTTCTAAATAATAATTCAACTTGTATTATAATATCAATTCTTTTACTAACCTGCCCCATTCGTGCAGTAAGAAAAGGCTCCCTATTTGGCAGCCAGATTTTCAAGTAACGCTTCAGAGTGATGAACAAATATAATGTAAGTTGTCAAATTTATTCGCCATTAATATTTGCTTTCCAGCTTTTTTGTAGCTTCCGTATGTAAACGATTTGTCCGATGTGGTAAGCGTTATGCGTGGACAAATTCCCTAAAACCTCCCACCATTTTACGGACTCAGGGAAACCATTCACATCGTTTTCTACCTTTTCATTAATCAGAAGGTCCTGCCATTGAAGCAGGACCGCTAAGAGGGCGTCTTTTAAGTCAACAAACTTTTTATTATCCCTAATCATAAAGCTTTCATTATTGTCACTTAAGGGAGCAACAACATTCACATTAGATTTTTTGTACCTCTTTTGCCAAGTGTCATTCCAGTAAAGAAGATGTTGTACGATTTCTGCAATACTGTTGCTTTCATCATTAGGTTTCCAAAAGGCTTCTTCTTCTAATAAGTTTTCAACGGATTCCGAAAACGGAACGTACCAGCTAGGGTCGTTTGCATTTGCTAATAATTGATCTGCCAAAACATCTTTAGCGTGAGACATACGAATCACACTCCTTTTAATGATAGATTCTATATTCGTCTCCCTTCTGAAAACTCCTTCATATTTCTAATGATATTTTCCTTTAACATTTGATGCTTCCTTGGGCATTTCACTTTCAACAATTTTGCCGGATTCTAAATCGAAAGCATCTGCCGAAGCCCCAACATCATTGGAATGTAAATTTTCAAAAGACGTACCAAACAATCTAATTGTTCTCATGTAGTAATTAGCCATTTGGAGGTTCTATCTTATAGATTCTAATAAAGAAACCTAAATTGGATAATTTAATATATATGTTGAGGTTGTCATAAAGCTATTCCAAGAATTATTGATTATTTTTTATTGATGTTCTTCATTTTGAATTTCTTGATTACGGGGGCTTAATGCTGTCATTGATGGATTGAGTTTGTTGAGCTGCGCTTTGCTACAATTGTTTTGCGCCTTTAAAGCAAAAGTTTCAATAGTGCTTGTGTACTTTTTACCCACGCTAAAGTTGGTTTTATAGATGATGGAAATCTTAAAAAAATATAATTATTAAATATCGTATAAACATAAGGAGTGAAAAAATTGGCTAAAGACGGATGGTCAAAATATCATGTATTTCTGTTACTGCTGGTCATTGCTGTTTTTATTTGGTCTATGATTAAACCAGCTGGATATTTAATATGGACTATGGAAGTACTACCAGGCATTGTTACTCTTGCTATCGTCCTTGTAATATATAATAAGTTTCGTCTAACCACATTGTCCTATCTCATCATAGCCATTCTTTGCATCATGATGTTCATAGGAGGTCATTACACTTACTCAGAAGTTCCATTTTTTAATTGGATCAAAGATTCCTTTGATTTAAAGAGAAATCATTATGATCGCTTTGGACATTTCCTTAAGGGAATGTCTGCGATTGTCATAAGAGAACTATTTATACGAAAAAGCCCTCTTAAAAGGGGCCCTTGGCTGGTTTCAGTGGTATTAAGTTTTTCATTAGCAATTGGAGCCTTATATGAAATTATTGAATGGATTGCTTCTAATATAGGGGAAGGCACTAAAGCAACTGAAAAGTTTTTGGGAGCACAAGGAGATATTTGGGATGCACAGTGGGATATGTCGTTAACATTTGTTGGTTCAATCCTCTCCCTTCTCCTGTTCACAAACGTTCATAACAAGCTATTAGAAAAACAATTTCGTAAAAATTTTTAAAAAAACGTAGGAAGAATAAATGGAAAAGATTATACCAAAATTAAACACTTCATTTACATTCCATTTCTTCCTCTAACCTGATCCGTTTGCATAAGAAAAAGCTGCCAACGGCAGCTCCGATAACATCATTTAAGCACCACAATTCGAAAGGTAGGATTTCAATTGATCGAGATTACCTATAAATCCCAATTTAATAGCCTTTTGTCAATTGTTCATCGATTACTTAATTATCACGTAATTCCCTAAGTAATTGGAAAATCTGTCCCCTATGATGTGATTCGTGCTCAACCAAATGATAAACAACCCATTCTGGGGTTACTTCATATTGTTCAAGTACCCGAGGTTTTCGCCAATCGTTTACGTCCATTGAACGAAAGTAGGTAAGAAATACTTCACGAACTTTTTTTAGGCGATAAAAATGTTGTTCTAAACTTTCCCCCTCAAAGTGAGTTAAATTATTCTCAGTTCGACTTTCTAACGGAAATAATGAGCTAATTTCAGGATCCCAATCGGTCCCAATTACTTCCACATATAGCCAATCTGCCTCGACTAATGCAATGTGATACAAAAGAGTTCCAATTGATTGCCTTTGACCTATTCTTCTATCTAGTAAGCTATGGCTCATTCCCGTTAATTCAGTTATAAGGGTACGACGAACATCCTCTAAACACCATAACCACCGGCCAATTTCTGCTTCATATCCTGTTAATGAAGATACAAGTAACGATTTTTTATTCAATTTACCATCCTCCTTTTAAAGTACTAACATTCTACTAAAAGTTAACTCTTCCTCTTTTTTTAATATTCCCATCCATCTTTTTAATGGATAGTACTATTTTAATCTTCAGCTAACCTACCCCTAAGTGGAAAAAGCAAAAAGATCGCCGCAGCGATCTTCATCTTTAACTCTAGCACCCGTACGTTCAACTAGGACTTTACTATTTACCGTTAATAAAACTTTTCTCCAATTGGTGTAACTATTCCATCCATACTAATAGAATTTTTCTTTTTACGATATTCTTCTAAGTCTTGTTCGCCTTTATTGGTAGCCCACTGTTGAAGAGTATCTCGTTCACCATTGTATGAATAAAAAGGAATACTAAAACCACAAGACGTTTTTACCGTTTCAATCTTTGCATGAATTATTTGACGAGAACCAGGTAGGATGTCAAAATGCTTAGCCATGTCATTCCATTCTGGTGAGTCTGGTAATACTACCTTACCTCTTCCGTATAGACGTAAAATCATAGGGGGACCTTCAAAAGCTAAGAACATAAATGTGATTCTACCGTTATCTATTAAATGGGCACTTGTTTCGTTTCCACTACCAGTTAAATCTAAATAAGCAACCTCATTTGGTGAAAATATCCTTAGTACGTCATGACCTTTAGGTGAAATGTTAACATGTCCGTCTGCTGATAGTGGTGCTGAACCAACGAAAAAAATCCGTTGTTTTCTTATAAATTCTTCATGTTTTGGAAGTATTGATGAATAAACTGTTGCCATAATATATTTCCTCCTCGTCTCACCAATTGTTTTAATAAATAGTACCCGGTCATAATCTTTTTATTGCTCTATTTTTCAATAGACACACCAGGTATGGATATATTTCCACCCATTGTGGATTGGTAGGTGAGTAAACCAGTTGATACTCCCATGATCGAAATGGTTTCATCTTCTAAAACCCTAGAAGTGACAATAGGAGAATCAAACTCTCCAAATAGGATTGTATCATAATTATCACCATCAACTAACCTTATTTGAGTCGTACCTTCACCTTCGATTACTTGAACACCCTTGCCTTGGAATTTAACTTTTTAAGCGACATAATGATCAAGAGTTCTTGCTAATAGATCGTAGGTGATCCCAGTATCATTGCCTTTCTTAGCTTGTTCTTCTGCTACTCTTTTTGCATCCGCTTCAGCGGATGCCGTAGCAACCTGATCTTAAAGTATGTCCTCTGTTAGTTTAAGTACAATCCTTCACATTCTAATTTCTATTTCCCAGGTTGTTTTGCTATCACAAGAGATGGAACTGTTATTCCATTCTTAATCCACCATCCAACTAACCCATAAGAAAGCAGAACAGAAAAAATAAACAAGAATTTTTTTAAAAAAAGACATACTGTCAGTGACATATTACTGTCAATAACAGTATACTGTTATTAACAGCAATAAATTACCAAAAAATTTTACATTTACATTAGGAGGTTATATATCATGAAACATACAGGGAGACATACAGGTGCATTTCTTCTGCTGTTTTTAACAGAGGGAGATAGCTATGGAGGAAAACTCCTTCAGAAATGTGAAGAAGAGCTTCCCATCAACCCAATTGATAGTGCCATTCTTTATCGCACATTAAAAACATTAGAAAAAGAAGGTGCTGTTGAGTCTTATTTGGACACATCTGATCAAGATAAGCTGATAAAAATGTACAAAATTACTACAGTTGGGAAAAGAAAATTAGAAGATTTTCAAATAGATATCGAAGAAAAAATGAAAAACTTATCATTCTTCTTAAATAAATTCAAAGAATGGAAGGAGTCTAGTCATGATTAATGGTGCTATTCTTTATGCTTTGGCTATCATTCTCCTCAGTATTTCTTTTATAAAAGATCGAAATAAAACAAGAGATGCTCTATTAAAGTCATGGAAAAGCTTTCTGAATATTCTTCCTGACATCTTATCAATTATGCTTTTCGTTGGGCTATCTCTATCAATATTAACTCCAACCTTAATTTCTTCCATTATTGGAGAAAAATCTGGATTGACAGGTATCGTTTATTCAACATTAATTGGTTCTATTGCACTGGTTCCAAGCTTTGTTGTATTTCCTCTTGGACACACATTAGTCCAAAATGGTGCAGGACTCCCTCAAGTAGCTGTATTAATGTCTACATTAATGTCCGTAGGAATCACAACTTTACCTATGGAACAAAAGATATTTGGGCGAAGTTTTGCCTATTCTCGTAACGTTTCTGCAGTGGTAATGTCTCTACTATTTTCATTTATTATTTGGGTGGTGATGGGATGAATGAATTAAAAAGGTATCGTTTTTTTTTCATTTTATTATTTGGGCTCATTATCCTTACCTTAATAAACCAATCGGTGGGATGGAACGCATTTCAATTAACAGGAAAAAGCATTTTAGATATGCTGTTTCTACTCCCTCCTGTCTTACTATTTGTAGGTTTGCTTGACAAATGGGTGGAGAAAGAAACACTTATAAGATATATGGGAGAAAAATCCGGGATCTATGGCATTTTGTTCTCCCTATTATTAGGAGTAATTGCAGCCGGTCCCCTCTACGTAGCTTTTCCAATTGCGGCACTATTACTAAAAAAAGGAGCAAGCATACGCTATATTGTATTTTTTTTAGGAGTTTGGACAACTGCGAAATTACCGGTTATTGTGTATGAATTAGCTTCATTTGGAGTTAAATTTACACTCATTCACATTTGTTTTGGTTTGTTATTTTTCTATTTAATGGGTATTATTTTTGAAAAATTTTATAAGCCTCAACATTTGTTAAAGTATGATCTAACTAAAGACGTGTAGATATAGATCGATAATCTATAAGCCCTCAATCCCAGATTCTTTTGTAGCTGCAACATTTACTAAAAGAATAGAGGATACAGTATGCACTGCATCCTCTTTTTAACTCGCTTTTACACCTTAATATAACTCCAAGGCAACATAAGACTAGAAACTTAATCGTCTAACTAATTTAAGTATTTTTGGCATACATTCTTCAAATTTTATATTACAAATAAAGTGACATTATTTTTTGTTCTCCATTCTTCCCAATTTTTCTTTTTCCTGTATCATTAAATCCCACATTTTCGTACAACTTTTCCGCGGGGGAATTTTTACAATTTACTGCCAATACAACTTCGTTTTTATTGGAGAAATGTTTTTTAATGTAATCTCTTAACCTCATTAATCCTTCCTTTGCATATCCGTTTCCTTGATCAGTATGGTTAATAGAAAATGCAATTAATAATAAGGCATTTTGATTATCCGTGTAATCCAAAACAATTTCTCCTGAACAAAGAACGAAAAAACCAACTGGGTGTAAATTATTAAGAATGATAACAGGGTTTCTTGTAGGATTTTCTTTAGCCTTACTAACCATTTCTAAAGGCATTCCTGTAAATTGTGCTTGTTCATCGGGCAGAAAAAAATGCATTAAAATGGAGTCATATTGAGCATCATAACTGGTTAATTTTATTTTATTATTCATTGTAAACACCTTTCATTTCCTTATTACGATTTAGATTTTTATTAGATATACTTACGATCATAACTGAAAGTAGACTCAACAGGCATAAGAATAACCAAAATAGATTTGGTTGATTTATAGAATTTAGATAACCAAATATATCCCCTCCCAGGACGTTTCCTAGTGTTCCTCCTATAGCCATCGAAATATTTGAAAATCCGATATAAGCTGCTACTAATCCCTTGCTTGGAGCTAAACTTATTGAGATTGAATGGTAGCACGGTAATAACATCATATTACCAATCGATATACCTATTAGGCTTAAAATAATACTGTACATATTAGAAAATAATATACTTAGTGGAATAAATAGTAGTGCCATAATCAAATATGAATTTAGAAAGATAAACCATATACTCCGTTTCTCGACTATTTTGCTAACGCGAAATTGGAAGAATATAATTAGTAATGTAAAAATCGGAAAAAGCCAACTTGATGAACCAGTATCCTTCTCTGCAATAATAGGAATCGATAAATAAAGTTGCTGATTCATGAAATAAAATGGAATCATAATAAAAAAAACAGAAATGTATTGTCTATCTTTCACAATTTGAGAGATCTTGCTAATCCATTTAACGCTGGTTGGCTCTACCTTAAAGTCCGGAAACTTGGTATAGATCAATGCGATGACAAAAAAGATACCTCCCGTTACAAAGGAAAGAGTATCGAATTGATTTTTATATAATATCATTCCAATCATGGGTCCTAAAACAGCACCAAGATTTTCAACCATATTCATAAGAGCATATGTATCTTTTTGCTTAATTGGATTAGAATAAAAAGCTAGTGTTGCTCTCAAGGATGGGCTAAAAAAAGCACCTCCTAATCCACTTAAAGCTGCTGATATCAGGATAGTTAAACCATGTGTTCCGATTCCCAAACCCATAAAACCAATGCCTCGCATAACAAAACCTATAATGGCAATTGTTTTATTGCCAAACCTCTCTGCTAGTAAACCACCTAAAATGGCAAGTCCCTGTTGTGCGGTTATTCGAATCGCTAATATCCAACCAATAAAGCTTACAGAATATCCCCTAGACTCACTAAAATATGTTGATATATAAGGGATAAACATAAAAAAGGTAAATGAAACGATAAAATCTATAAATAAAATTCCATTCCTTCTATTCACTAAATATAAGTATTTTTGTATATCAGGTCCTCCTTTCCATTATCGCATCCGTATTTCTTCACTTACATTAATATTAATATTTACTTATTCATTAGAAAAACGAAAAAATATGCTATAATTTATCAAAAGTATTGATAAGCAGGTGGGGTTTAATGGAATTTGAACAAATGGAAACATTCCTATTCGTAGCTAGAACCAAAAGTTTTTCCCGTGCTGCAGAATTACTTCACGTAGCTCAAACCACAGTATCTGTCAGGATTCAACAACTAGAACGTCAAGTAGGAAGAAAATTAATTGATAGAAATACTCGAAGTTTAGAACTAACCGCTGCTGGTACAGCCTTATATCCATATATCGAAAGGGTTATGGATCTTATTGATGAAGGGAAAAGTGTCGTGGAGTTATCTGATCGATTTAGCGGGAGACTCATAATAGGAGGACTAAACTCATTATGGGATCAAACCTTTTCAAACTACTTAACTTCGTTCATAAATCAAAATCCAGATATAGCAATAAAAGTGGTAAACGGCCATACAGACGAAATATATTCAAAAATTAGAGACGGTACAATTGATATTGGCTTCGTCTCAGCACCTGCTCCCAATCATTCTTTTGAAACTGTACCTCTTTATAATGAGGGAATAATGTTAATGAAGTCTCCTTCCTATCAATTGAATATGAAGACGATTAAACTTGCATCTATTACGGATTTTCCGATGATACATATGGATTGGGGACCACCTTTTTCTGATTGGCTCAAAACAGAAACTGGAGGCATGAACTTTTGGGGACTAGAGGTTGATTCTTCAACATTATTAATCGAACTCTTAAAATCAAACATAGGAATAGGATTTCTCCTTGAAAACTTAGCTAAAAAATATATACAAAATGGAGAATTAGAGGAAATCTCCTATATAGGAAAACATCGAACTCCCTTGAAGACAATCTATTTAGCTTACTCTAAGCGAAAAAAAGACAAAGTTGTGATTAAGGAATTTGTTGCATACATGAAAAATATTTATAAATAGATGGGTAGAGTCATCCTACCCATCTTTTTTTGTCCATGAATCTTTGCTTCAGTTTAGATAGAATCTTTTACATATTTATTTAACGCTAACAAAACTATAGAGTTTCCTTTTAATATTGCTCCACAATCTGGACAGATTGTGGAGCACAAGTTAAACAACGATCTTCAACTAATCTGCTTCTTTCGTATTATAAGGTTAGCCAGAATGCTAAATTTTTCTGGTTGACCTTATTTATTTTGGTCTTATTATATCAGTAGCCAGGGTAGAACGTAACTGCCCGTGGGGCTTCGACCCCGTCAGCTAAACGGTTCGCCCCCTACTTGTAGAAACATGATTGAGGCTGGTTGGGACCTAGATCTCGTATAACAAGCGAAGCTATGATACTGCATGGAGGAATTAGAAATGAATCCAGTCATTGGTCTGGATGTTTCAAAAGGGGAAAGTCAAGTTCAGGCATTTTTAGATAAAGGCAAACCATATCGTAAGAGTTTTAAAGTGTCTCATACTATTGAAGGTCTTGATTTACTTGTAGAGTTTCTGGAGGTCGTAAAGAGAGAAACAGGTAAGAAACCACCTATCGTTCTAGAAGGAACAGGACATTATCATTCCTCTGTTGTTCAATACTTGGAGGACCGTGGATATTTAATGATCATCATTAATCCACTAATTTCTTATAAAGCTAAAAGTTCAAGTCTTCGGAAAGTAAAGACAGATGCGGTCGATGCTTACCATCTCTGCGAGATATTTTATAAAGAGGATCTTGAGCCATATAAAAAGCGTGGAGTTCAACTTTTAAACCTTCGAAATCTTACCAGATAGCACGAGAATATAACTGGGGTATTAATCCAAACAAAGCTACAATTTCAAGCCATTCTGGACCAGCTCTTTCCTGAATATAGAGGGGTTTTTGGCGACTTATATTCAGTAGTATCACTATTAACTCTTTCAGAGTTTCCCTCATCTGAAGATATATTAGAGGCAAGTGTTGAAACCATAGCTGACAAAATCGCTCGATTATGTAAAAGCCGTTCATACAGATGGGCTAATGAAAAAGCCATACAACTCAAAGCTGCCGCAGAAAGAAATCCTTTTGAAAGGACTTTGTATCAGAGTCATATTTTGAGTCTTGGTATGTATATAAACATCATTCTTCAATACAAAGAGCACCTATCCAAGTTAGAGTCTGAGATAGATGCCCTCGCTAAAGAAGTTGAAGAATATAATATTATCAAATCTATCCCTGGTATCGGTGAAAAGATCGCGGCAACGATCATTTCAGAAATTGGGGAGATAGATCGATTTACTGATCCTAAAAAGCTCGTAGCTTTCGCTGGAGTTGATCCTAGTGTATTCGAATCTGGTAAGTTTACAGCCACCAAAAATCGAATCACGAAAAGAGGCTCTAGTAGGCTTCGTCACGCCTTATATATGGCTGTGCGTTGTGCAATACGTGACTGTCGTAAGAGCAAAACAAGTGATGAAATCATTCCTCGAAATAAGAAATTACGAGAGTTCTATGATAAGAAACGTGATGAAGGAAAACCTTTTAAAGTAGCAGTTATTGCTTGTGTAAATAAACTCTTACACTGGATATTTGCCCTTTTAAAAAACAAAACGACTTTCCAAGATATAGCTTAGAGTCTAAATTAAACTAAATAGTACAAAACCTTCCAAAAGCAGACTTAAGGAAGGTTATTTGATATGCACATTTTTAGTATAGCATGAGCTATATTAAGTTTTTATTGAAAAATATTGACAAACTATTAGCTTCTTTAGTGGAACAAGAAAAAACTGAGGCAGCAGCCACAGTTCTTAAACGCTAGCACCCATTAGTTGAAAAAAAATAAATGATAATTACCCTTTTATCTCATCCAAAAATATATTAGGAAGGTTAGGATTGTTCTTCTTCAACTTATACTTTTGGACTTTATTTATGTAAAAGTTCTGTTATGCTTTCTAAATTGCTCAAATTTATCACTACCCAAAAACTTAGTTATTTATCCTATTCGTCAAAAGGATAAGAATGTCCTTCTGCAACTATCCTCCTTCTTTAGCTCAATAACAAAAAAGGATTGCCGTAGCAATCCTCGTTCTTCAACTATTGCACCCGTAGTTTAAGTTCACCTTTTCACATTTTTGTTTCTAGTGGGAATAATTAACGATTTAACTATTGTGGTTCACATCATAAATCTATTAAAGGATACTTTATTTTCCTTTAATGTTCCTTTTGTGACCATATGTCTGAATTCATTAACTGGTACAGAATCAAATATTTTTTAGTTTTTTTGTTGACTTAAACCACGGTTTAAGTCGTATTATAATCCTGTCGACAAGAGTAAAGATAAAATTTGGAGGTCTCCCGATGAAATATTGTTCAATTAGCGAGGCTGCAGCAAAATTCAATATTACAGAATCAACGTTACGTTATTATGAAAAAAAGGGACTACTGCCACTGATTGAGCGTGATGATGCTGGTAGGCGGTTATTTTCAGAAGATCAAATTTCACTCCTTGAAACCGTTATTTGTTTAAAAAATACGCACATGCCCATAAGTGGTATTAAACAATATATTGATTGGGTAGTAGAAGGAGACAATACCATTGAACATCGACTTGAAATGATGAGGAACCACAAGCAGGCAGTGCTAGATGAAATTTCGTTAATGACAGAATCTTTAAAGAGGATTGACTTGAAAATTACACGTTATACAAAACGCACTGTTCCAGAAAAGGTATAAATTTGTTTTTATTAAGTGAAGAAAATAATTGGAAAAGAGGAACTAAAATGAAACTTTCAGGAAATACAATACTTATAACAGGTGGAAGTGCTGGGATAGGATTAGCTTTCGCAGAGCGCTTTATAAAAGCTGGAAATAAAGTTATCGTTACTGGACGACGTGAAAATGTACTCCAAAATGCAAAAGAAAAATTCCCGGACCTTATTACCCATGTAAGTGATTTGAGCACTGAATCTGATCGTATATCATTGTTTGATTGGGTAACAGAGAACTATCCAGAAGTGAATGTGTTAGTGAACAACGCAGGGATTCAACAACGTTTTAATGTGTTAAAAGCAGATGCGAAGAACAATTGGAATTATTTCAATAAAGAAATTACAACTAACATTGAAGCACCTTTCCATCTGTCTATGCTGTTTGCTCCATTTTTTGCTACTAAAGAAGAAGCGACTATCATTAACGTCACATCGGGGTTAGCTTTTACTCCTTTTGCCATTGCTCCGATCTATTCAGCAACGAAAGCGGCACTTCATTCATTTACAATAAGTCTACGACACCAACTTTCTGATTCATCTGTAGAAGTAATTGAAGTTGCTCCTCCGGCAGTGAATACAGATTTAGGCGGAGCAGGGTTGCATACTCATGGAGAACCGTTAGATGAATTCGCAGATGGGATTTTTAAAGGATTAGAAGAGGGTAAACAAGAAATTGGATATGGTACTTCAGTGGAACGACTACGCATGTCACGAGATAAAGTTGATGAACACGTAGCAAATATGTACAATGCAATGAAAAATACCATTGAATAACTATCTTTGATTCATGTTGGAACATGAAAAAGCAAAACTCGCTCAAACGTAGCGAGTTTTCTTTTAATTATCCATTCCTTTTTCAACTAAACTGCCCCTTTTGTTCAATAAGAAAAGGCCACCAAATTGGCAGTCAGATCTTAAAGTATTTTCCCCTGTTAGTTGAGTAAATTTTTTTCAAGTATGATTTTATGTAATCCTTTTTCATCCGTATAAGTATCAATTACATCAAAACCATTTTTAATGTTTATAATTAACATTTTACGCCATTTATTCATTGTTTTTGTTTGAACAACTTTATAACCATTTTCCTTTAAATAATGATGTTGCTTTTCCATTAACACTGAAGCAATACCATGTTTTCTGTAATTAGTATCAACTCCACCTAACCAACTATAAAATTTATTACTATCAATTGCATATCCAATCTTATACCCAATAACTTTTTTGCCATCCATTGCAGTGATTACTAATAATTGAGGTTTACTTGCCATTTTGTTAATCAAGTCATTAGTAGTACCGAATATATCTTTATGTAGTTCTAAAATTCCATTTAAAACATCAGCATCAGGCATTGAATTGAAAATAAAGCACTCAAATCTCAAATAATATCCCCCTTTTCTAATCTAATCGCTAAGAATATATATTTCTTGGTTTCCTACTTTTTTTAAAAGTCGATTCTATAATATTTAAAAGTCACTGGGATATTTTTAGGCTGCCATATTTCATCATAAGAATATCTATAAGTCATACCTGATTTTTCTAGAACTTTACCGCTTCCGATATTATTTACATCATGAGTTGCAAAGATGAACTTAAACTCATCATGTTTTAAACGTTGTATTAAAGCCTTGCTTGCTTCAGTTGCTATACCCTTACCCCAGTAACCTTTTAAAATTCCATATCCTAATTCGGCGCTTTCTTTTCCTTCATCGATCCCAGAAACACCTATATAACCAATGACTTTATGACTCTCTTTTTCTTCTATCGCATAAAAATAAGCTATTTCTTGTTCATATTTTTTATAGATATTCTTATATAGATAATCCTTTGTTTCTTCAATAGATTGAAACGGGAACCATGGAAGAAATTTATTTACTTCTTCATCGCGATAGATTTCATACATATCTTGCAAATCATCATCAGTGAACTTTCTTAAAATTAATCGCTCTGTTTTGATTGTCCGCGTATTTACTCTTTTCACTCTAAACTCTCCCTTCCAATTAGTATAAAACTACCTCTACAACTACAAAATCATAATTTTAAAGTACAAATGTATTACTAGAGTAAATAGATGATTAAACTAAACTATCCTTTAACACAATAAGAAGTTCGACAAAAAAAGAGGCAAAAATCCTGCTTTGGAATCAGTGCCCCTGTTAATTTAAATTCACTTCTACACACTCTTTTATCTGTATTAGAAATTATCGTCCACTTATTAATTTATAACGCCAATTGTTACACTGCATAAAGTTTCTTGGAGGATATTCAAATTCGCATTCAGAAATATACTCAAATCCAACCTTCCGACAAATTGCATTTGAAGCAGGATTATTAATTGAAGGGAATGCATGAATGTATTTGTATATATTTTCAGTAGATGCTTCCTCTATTGCCAGCTGAACTGCTATTGATGCTATACCTTTTCCTTGATAAAGTGGAAGAACGCTCCATCCCGTTTCATATACACTTTCATTATTCCAAGTAGTTTGCCAATAACCCACTGAACCTACTGGTACTATTTCAGGTAACAATTTAATACTAAACATTCGTCCTTTATTTCCAAGGTCAAGATATCGTTTATGTCGTTTCATAATCTGCTTGGTACTCTCTGGACCTCCAAGATAATGCATCATTTCAGGAGCATTTAAATGAAAAAGTAAATCGAGATCGCTATCCTCCCAAGGTTTTATTTGAACCATATCGTTAATTGCCTTCAAGTTTTCCCATCCCCCTATTCTTATTAACTATTAACTATATTTCTGGAGAAAAGGTATAAAATCTCTTTATCTAATGGTATTGTTGTTAAACCATCTTGCCCTTTAGATGAAAGAAAAGCTACTCTTCTTTTCTAAAATTATTTAATAAGCTTCCTAGGCTATGAGCAATTAAAAACTGTGCCGTGTAATAAGTAGACATAATAAATAAACTTGATTGTGGCACATCCGATACAAACATATTCCACGATAAGATAGAATCAGATAGGACGAATAAAATACTTCCCCCTATTGCCCATTTATCTCCTGTCATAATGGCTGACCAGGCCATAAGAGAAATCACCAAAACATAAGCAACAACAGGAATAACAAGATTATTATCTCCATTTTCCAACATAGCTTTGATCAGCGAGTTACCAATAAAGTAAGAATAACCTAAAATAAGAATGATCATTGCGAAGCGGGTTTTAGAAAACTTCCATGTTCTAAGGAATCCGAATAAGTAAAACAAATGCCCTATTAAAAATGCTGCTAATCCAAAGATAAAAGAACCTGCGATTAAACCATCTCCCAACATACAAAAAAACAATCCAGTTAATATAATCCAATGTGTAGCTTTAGGTTTTGGCATGCAATGAAGGTATGCATAAATAATGATTAAAACCATAGGAATCAATTTGAAAGTGACTTTAAGAGGTTTAGGATCTTCGGGGATCAAAAAGATATAAATTCCACTCATTATTAGAATTAAAAGAGGTAGTGCAAATTTGTTCATACCTAGCTCACTTCCCAACATTTTTTATATTATAGGTTGTAGATTAATAGGACTTCTACATATAAACTAGATATCCTCTATTTATCGCCTAATTTAAACGCATGATATTTTACGGAATGAAACAAAAAAAGGCGGTTAATCCTTGCTGGATCAACGCACCGGTAGTTGATTTGTATCAGATAAGTCTGTTTCCTGATTTAAATAACTCCATTATACATTTTTCTATATTGAAAGACCCTTCATAAATTGATGGGTATTAGTATTTATCGGCATTAATTTTCTAAACAACAATAATCTAATGAATAGACATGTTTAAATACCCAATTTTTAAAAGATTGATATTCTTGTTCATGGAATGGCTTCGGGTAAGACATTAGTACAAGTGAGACCGGGTTTTGCCCTTTTGCAAGTGGTGGTTGAACATACCCCCACTGACTAAGGCTAAAGCCATTTCGTTCATAAAAACTAACTCGTCTTTTTTCGATTTCCCCCTCCGGCGGTTCGATTTCAACCACAACAGGTTTTGTCTGTTGCTTAAAAAATTCTTGGAGTAGTTTCGACCCTAAGCCGCCATTGCGAAAGCTTTCTTTAACGGCAAAATGCTCCAGGAAGATAAAATGAGGTCCATTCCATGTGGCAAAAAATGCACCAAGCTCATGATCCTTTTCATAAACATAAATTTGATAGTGAGGATGTGAAAGTAATGCTCGTTGTGTTTGGTAGGGCCTATATTCATCACTAGGAAAAGAATTTTCTATTAATTGATAAAGATTTTCAAATTGTTCTTCTTTTAAAATCGTTAGCATATGCTGCTCCTTACTGACTTGTTGTTTTGTTATGGCTCGTAGAATATTATTGTTATAGTCTAGATTAAATCACTTCAATCCCTATTCTTCTATTTGATAAATTTCTGTATCCCCATTTGTACGTGAAAATGCAGCTCAAAATGTAGGGTTACACTGGCTATTGTCCCCCTACATTTCTTATACAATTTGTACAATAATTAACCTTGATTTTATAACTAGACCCTTAAAATCAAACAAAAATGACCTACAAATTAGGATACCATTTTGTAGGTCATTTTACGTTACATTTTTACTGATGATAGGCAACGGAATCCGTTATAAAAATAGCAGCCTTTCTTCACTTTTTTGTTAAATATTTATATAGCTAATTTATTTACTCACCCACTAGTCCATCACCATCGCGATCGTCCATATATTTATAGAGCCAGTGATCACTCGTTATTGGCATGCGATAACCTGCTGCTTTTGCTTCTTTAATCGTCACTTGTCCATTTCCATCTGTATCAACATTGGAAATATCTTCAGTAACATTCGAATTATTTGAGTTAGTTGATTTACTTTCAGTTAAGCCTAGAGATTTATTTATCTCATCAGGGTTGACGTTATCAAACTCATCTACAATCTTATTTCCTTTTAAAGTGTAAGTGTACTTATAATGAGAAGGAATCTGTGTTTCCTTATTCGGATAGGTAATAATAGCTTCAAAATTAGTAGCCCCACCAGCTTTACGTATGGCATCTTCCATATAAGCTTGATCACCATGTCGGTTAAGCGTACTTTCTTGTGGAGTAATATTGTAAGCATTGGAAACCCCTCCGAGAGAATCTGCAATGATATGTCCTTCATCTAAATCTGCTCTTTCTACACCAGGAACTTTTGCTTCATCAGCGAAGTATCTGCCAGAAGATGTTATAGGCTCGGTACGATCATCTTGTAAAATGATTTCGTCAGCAATGACACGCACTAGTTGCCCGTATTCATTCGTAAAGGCCCAATACTCCCGGTCTCCAAAACCAATCTTTACGACGACGTTAGGTTCGCGATGTCCAGACAAATCACCTCCATCAACTTCAATTCGTTTGTAACCCTGAAACAGTTGATCTTTTGATTGAGTTGATGTTTCCTCTACTACTTGTTTTTCAGACGTAGTTTGTTCTTGTTCACTATTTTTTTTAGTTACTTCTTGTGAATCAGCTTTCCCATCAGTATTTGATTTATCTTCTACGTTAGAACAACCAACTATTAATAAGGCAGTAAAAAGTAAGATTAAATAGTTTATTTTCTTTTTCATTTTAGGTCTCCTAACCGTATTTTTTACTGAACATTCTAGAAATCTTTGAATAAAATATAATTTAACATTATAAACCTATTTATAATAGTATAATACATTAGATACTTTGTTCGAAGTATGGTGTTAAATTCCAAAAAAGATTAGTAGAGTCCAATGCACTAAAAAAGGCACAATTCCAATTCAAGAATTGCCCCCGTTTATTTTTCATTTATGCATCGATAAAGGTTAATAAAGGATCAACTACAATTATCACAAAATAAGCAAACATGCCTTTGCTGAGGCATCTTACCGCAATGTGAATGAAAGTCTTAATATTTTATTATTAAGACCAAATCACTTATTTCCTCATAAACTTTTAAGGAAACCCCTGCCATTCAAAGTTACTGTATTTCAAAACTGAAATTGACTTAAGTACTTGAATTCTAAAAATTAATCAGTTAAACTGATTATATATTTTACTGATTATATACCGAGGTGATTATTTAGTTGGAAAGATGGAATCAATCTTATGGTTTTTTGCTAGGAAAAGTTCTTCAACAAATGGAAACTAAGTTTGCTGAAGGACTGACTCCTTATAAAATTAACGCTAGACAATATGGAGTCCTTTTATTTATTAGGGGAAACCCTTATTCTTCACAAAAGGATATTTCTGAAAATCTACAAATTGATCGGACAACTATGGTAAGCCATATTGATCACCTGGAAACTTTAGGATTTGTAGAGAGAACTAGGAATCCAAATGACAGAAGATCCTATAGTCTTTTAATCACACCAAAAGGGACTCAAGTATTAGATTCACGTTGGGAATTTCTCATTGAAACGGAGTTAGAAGTACTAACCCCTTTAAACAATCAAGAAAAACACTTACTGAAGGAGTTTCTTGTAAAAATTTGGAGTACACTTTGAAACAGGAGGTAATCTATTTATGAATGCACTTGATTATTTTAATGCACGTCTGGAAGCAACTATTAGTCCTATGGATTATTTAAGATTGGCACAAGTTGAACCAGAAAGATACTTTTTAATTGATGTCAGAAACGGTCCTGAACAGGTAAGAAGTTTAACAATTAAGGATGCTAATGTCATTCCTCAACAAGAGCTACCAGAACGCTTACATGAAATTCCGAAAGATAAAGAAATTATTGTTTACTGTTGGGATGTCTGGTGTAACACAGCAGCCAAAGTAGCAGCTTTTTTGTTAGAACGTGGCTATAAAGTAAAAGAGTTAACTGGTGGGATTGCAGCTTGGAAAGAGATGAATTTTCCTGTCTCTGATTCTCCACTAAATGCTAATCCATCTGATAACTGTGGATGTTAACGCTAATGCAGAATAGAAAGCGGTTTTGGATTGGTGTTGCTTCAGGTGATCATGTTTTTAATGCAGTTCAAGGTGGATTCGCTCAGCTTTGTCATGGCAAACATGCACCTTTAAGAAAAATGAGCTCGGGTGATTGGATTATTTATTACTCTCCTAAAGTCAATTATAATGAAAGTACTCCTCATCAAAAATTTACTGCTATTGGAAAAATTATTGATGATGATGTTTATCAGGTGAATATGGGGAATAATTTTATCCCTTTCCGAAGAAATATTGATTTTATTCCTTGTATTGAAACACCCATTAAACCACTAATTTCCAAACTGTCGTTTATTAAAAGTACAAAATACTGGGGTTATTCCTTTCGATATGGTCATATAGAGATAAGTGAAAAAGATTTTAAACTAATAGCAGAAAAAATGGTTAATTTAAAAGGAGATTAGAACATTCTAATCTCCTTTTTGCTCATGATATAAGCACCAAAACTTAAAAACTTCTTCAGCTATCCTGCTCCGTTAGTCGAAGAACCACCAGGTCAAAATTGTATGATTTGACACGACTCGTATTCCTTCAAAACTGCTGGTATTGCCCCTTTAGATAGACTGAAAAGCGGGAAAAATCTAATATTCCGAATGAACAATATTCCTCAACTGGACGACCAAACTTTTAAACTCCTTCTCCCTTTCCAAATAGTATAGCGAAGCTTGTACCAAAGGGAGATTTGGTTCCGCCTTTCTAACCTCCGTCTGGATAAAATGGCAAATTTCTTTTAGCTCCGAACGATATTTGGCACTGGACGGATGAGTCTCAAGAACCAAATTCATCTGCAGAAACAGCTCAGTAAGGATTTGTTCCTTCTCTATTTGACGGTCCTCGAGCCCCCAGCTTAAATACCTATCGAAAGAAGCCTGTTTCAGAAGAGGCTTTCGATTGGAATCCCTCATATGCTTAGAGAGCACATTGAGTTTGTCCAAAATGAAATTTGCCGTTTCCTCGAGTGATAACGATTTTTCCTCATAAACAAGCCAAAATAGATACTCCTTCAAAATCGCTCGATAGATGGAAACCATATCCCACAGAAACGGATAGATTTCTTCGCCGTACATTTCCAGCAAGCAGTCTCTATGCCATCGAATGAGCCGCCCTCTAAACTGGTGTCTTAGCGGTCCGAACTTGGGATCCTGCTGTATGGGGAGCTCCGTAAATTCGACAAGAATATGCTTGTACTCTATAAAATAACGAAAACGGAGAATGATCTGTTGCAGAAACTTCTCCTTTGAAGCGAGTTCTGGAAGGCGTGCCAACTCATCGACTTGATCAAAATAGACATTAAGGCATTGATTAAACACCTCGCTGAATAAGTCTTCCTTCGAAGGGAAAAATTTATAAACTGATCCCTTGGCAATGCCGCAATCCTCAGCAATATCCTGTATCGTCGTTGAAAGAAAACCCCGTTCTTTAAAAAGCAGCGTCGCCGATTTTATAACCTCTTCCTTTGTCACACTCATAAACAAAATCTCCCCACTTGACTATTTATGAATTAGAGTACAAAATATAGAACATAAAGTCAAATGACCGTGTGTTTATGATTTATAACTAATGGTCAAACATTGAAAACGAGGAGAATTATGAAAATGGAAAAATGGTTGGATTTGCAAAAAACAGCGTTGGTTGTCATTGATTTGCAAAAATGGCTAGGCAGCCAATATGCCCCCTATTCCGCTGAGCAGGTTGTTTCTAACGCAGCCGCCTTGGCAGATGCCTTCCGTGAGCACGGTTCGATGGTTGTACTAGTCCGAGTATCGAGCAAAGATATGAAGGATATCCCGAAGCCGAAGCTGGATTCACCTGCCCCACCACTATATTTGCCAGAAGAATGGGATCAAATTGTCCCAGAATTGAAAGTAGCCGAAACGGATCACGTCATCACCAAGAAGCAATGGGGAGCTTTTTACGGAACGGAGCTCGACCTGCAACTGCGCCGCCGAGGAATCGACACTATCGTCTTATGCGGCATTGCTACCGGGATTGGTGTAGATACGACCGCTCGGGAGGCATTTATGCACGGGTATCAGCAGATTTTTGCTATCGATGCAATGACCGGGTTTTCTCAAGCGGAGCACGATTACGTGAAGGATAATATTTTTCCACGCATTGGGCGCATTCGCACAACGCAGAAAATCCTCTCTGCCCTTGCGGAAGCTTGACTTTATCAGATGTGCCCTCGGATATATCACTTGGTTCCAGGGGTGTTTTTTTTATTTAGAGGTTCTAGGTTTAAAGTACACCTTTTCTCCATCTTTGTTATGTATCCAAAGAATTTTCGAATGAATTTTTCGGTTTTTTTTATTGATTTAAACCTCGGTTTAAGTTGTATGATAGTCCTGTCGACGGAGGCGTCTCCCAGATCTGAGTAATCTCATTTCGCTTCACTGTTACCACATATGTCAATTGCCATATTCTTCATTAATTTCATTTCATTAATGCATTTTCAAATGAGGTTCCCTGATTATGGGAACCTTTTCTACATAGTATTTTTTTATTCATCAAACCAATCCCGTTAGTACATCAAGGAAAAAAGGGCACAGTAGCGTTCCCATCGTATATTTTTTGTATTAATTGGATTTTTTTAGATAACGTTTAAGATTTGAACAAATAATGATACACAAAGACTTATAAAGAAGGTCATGAGCCAATTTATTTTTTTGGTTGTCTTTAAAAGTATGTTTAGTACCGAACCAATAGTCATACAAACCAAAAAAGCAACTAAAATCATTATAAATCCCAATAGAATTCCTCCTAATCAATTAAGTTTTACCACTACCACAATTCATTATTGAAGGTTTCTGTCCATTTGTCCTCATCCATAAGTAGGAAGCCACACTTCTCTAAATTCAATTTTTCTGGATACACTACATTTAACTGAATTTAGTTAGTTGTTTCATTGCATCATATTCTACAGGGTGTCTCCGGATCCTCCACGTTCCATTAGCCTTTATAAACCTATAGGTCATCGAACCTGGCACGGTAGTTCAATAAATCTAATAAAAAGGCATTAATCCTCCTTGGATTAACCTCGATTAACTTAATAAGAAAAAGAGCTGCTGAGCAACCCCTACGATACTCTTTTACCCTAGAAAATTTCTAACTGGATGATATTTTATATATCATTGTCCACGATGATCCTGATGAACCACAATGTTCAAATCCAAGTTTTTTATATAGTTGTAAGGCCTGTGTGTTCTTAGGATCAACGCTTAGAGATAGTGATGAATAACCATCTCTAGAAGCAGTTTCAAATAACTTTTCCATAAGCAGGTTACCTACTCCCTTACCCCTTACTTTATTTATAACGGCTATACCTAGTTCAGGAGTTTTATCATCTACATATCCATAACCTTTTTGATTTTCTGTAAATAGACGATACCATGCAGCACCAACAGGTAAATGATCCTCAACAGCAATTATTGCTCTATCACCTTTTCTTCCCCATCCTTCACAATATTTTTTGATATGAGGTAAATTTAACAGTTCTTCTTTTGGTGGTTTATTCTCAGGAATATGAAAAGCTTCATACATCATATCCGTTAAAAAATCTAGTTCATGCTCACTTTGCTCCAAATATTTTACATGTATCAAAATAAATCACCCCAATATATTTATAATCATTTGGTATATTAAAATCTAGAAAAACAGCTGTTCCTTGGCAGCTGTTAATGGAACATTAAATCCAACTTATATTGTTCACCAGATACCCCTGAAAGTAAATTAAGTGGAATTAAGTTATTTATAATTTTACGGCATTCGTTCATAACCGTTCCTCCCAAATCTTCAACTCTTGCACCCATTCGTTAAAGAAGCAGTATCAATATTAAGCATTATTTTTAATAAGGATTTGGTTGTTAATATGATGTTCCATATGTTTAAGATAATCTTTTACGAGCCACTCTAATGTTACTTGTTGATTATTTCCTATATCACAAAGAATTGATAATTTCTCTTTTGGAATTTTCGATATTGTATTTATGATTTGCTTATTTAATGCTAAAAATAGGTTTAATATCTCATCAAGTGGTCTTTCTTGATAATTCTGAAGTAATACCCATTGGTTTTGATTATATGTTTGGATATCAAATGGTTGTTCTTCGTACTGAATCTTTATAAACCTATTAATATTATTTATTGCAGAGTCGCATAGATGTCCTAAAATTTCTTTTTTTGACCATTTATTTGGTAATGGGCGATTTGATATTTCTGTTTCTGACATTGAGTTATATATCTTCGGTAATATTTGTATCCAGTGGTTTATTCCATTAATTATATCCTCCACACGCCTTCACCCCTTCAGTTTGTATCTAAAAAACAATATTCGTCTAAAGACATCAATATCCCTTCTTAAACTAAACTGCTCCTTGAAAAAGCCGCCAAAAATGGCAGCTGATCTTGAAGAAACGCACCAGTTTGTTGAAGAAGGATTAAGTGCAGATGAGGGTGAATATAAATAATAGTCAATATGTAAAGGGGATTTCGCTTATGAAAAATATTTTTAATCATTTGCAAACAGAGGAAATTTTAAACCGTATAGACAAGTTAAATCCGAATTCACAACCGCAATGGGGAAGAATGGATGTTGCTCAAATGCTAGCTCATTGCTCATCGTTCCAAGACATAGCGATGGGGAATTCTTTTCCCCCGAGAGGTTGGTTAGGAAGGTTAATAGGAAGATTTGTAAAACCAATTTTGTACAATGACAAGCCGATACCTCACAATATGTCCACTATTCCAACCATTTTGATAACAGATAAAAAAGATTTTGATACAGAAAGAGAAAAACTGAAACAAAAAATTATTGCATTTCAAAATGGTGGACCAGAGAAATGTACAACTCATCCACATCCTTTTTTCGGCAAACTTAGCTCCGAGGAATGGGGGAAAGGAATTTATAAGCACCTTGATCATCATTTAAAGCAGTTTGGAGTTTAGTCATCTAAATCCCAATTTTGTACATCAGAATTTAAATGGTACTGCTCCCCTGAAAAATAGTGTACGACGAAAAAAAGAGATTACAACTTTGCTATTGCACTAACCTGCTCCGTTAGTGAAACAAGAAAAATGATCGCCACAGCGATCACTTCTTCGACTCTTGCCCCCTATAGTTTAAGTGATAATCTTCACAATATAAAAAGTCGCCTTCTTACTAAAGAAAAGCGACCTTTTGTGGAATAAGAAAGGAAATAGGAAACTCCAATTCTATAGTATTAGAGCATACTATTGTTATACTTTTGTTAAACTTATATACAATATTTAAAATAGAAAAATACTAAAAAATAGTCGGTACCATTCCCCCATCCATACGGATAGGAGAACCTTTAAATGCGGATGCATAAGGACTACAAACAAATGTAGCTAGTCTACCTATTTCAATTGGCTTGATAAATCGTTGTATTTCAGATTGAGGTAGGTTTGTAGTCATAAATTCTTTCTCTTTTTCTGAAAAAGTCATATCAGCATTAGGGTATATACCCTCAATTATTTGATGAACATTTTCAGAGAGTGTTGGTCCTGGCATGATTGTATTGACTGTTACTTCTGTTCCTATTGTTAATTTAGATAAGCTTTTTGACAATGATAATAGCATTGATTTTGTCATACAATACTGAGGCATTTGTCCTGATGGCATGATTGCTTCTTCACTCGCAATAAAAATAATGCGACCATAATCGTTTTTTATCATTTTAGGTAAATAAAATTTAGATAGTCCATTTGCAGCAAGTACATTAGTACGGAAGTATTTTTCCCATACTTCATCGTCAATGTCCTCGTATTGCATAATTTCATATATACCCATATTGTTAACTAAAATATCAATAGTGGGGTATTTTTTAAATAAAACTTCTCTTTGTTGAATATCGACAATATCGGCTGTAGCATTTTGAGGAGAGGTAGCCGGGAAATCCGATTTAATTTCATTTACGATTATTTCTACCTCTTCATAATTTCGTCCATTTATTAGTACATTGACACCTTCTTTGGCAAGTTCAATGGCAATTGCTTTACCTATACCTTTCGTTGATCCTGTAACTAAAGCTGTTTTATTGTTTAATCCCATATCCATAATACATTTCTCCATTTCATTTACCTTTTATTTATTAAGTTAAAATAACTCGCTTCTACCCTTTGAGGTAATAATTTGTTAAAAAATTCCTTTTAAGACAAAGTTAATTTATCGAGTTTGTATCAAAATGTTCAGTACGCCAATTTGAGGGAGTATCACCTTCCCAAATGCGGAAGGCTCGGTAGAACGAGTTCTGGTCTTCATATCCAATCATGAAGGCTACTTCTTTAATATCGAACGAGGGGTCTGCGAGATACTCTCGAGCTAACTCATGTCGAACTTGTGACAAAAGATGCTTGAAGCTCGTGCCTTCGTCAGTAAGGCGTCGCTGCAAGGTACGATCGCTCATCCCCAACTCGCTTGCGACAGTCTGAATGTCAGGGCGCCCTCCTGTTAGGCTACGTCTCAAAATCCACTTGACCATTTCGGTGATTGAGCGACTGCGTTGCTGCTCATCCAACGATTTGTCTATTACGGGAGTCAGAATCTCCAGCAACTCTTCGTTGTACGAGACAAAAGGGAGGTCCAGATCTCCTCGATGTAGCGTCAACCTGTTACAATTTGCACCAATCCGGATATGGCAGCCGAAGTAAGCTTCAAGTGATTGTATATCGCCCATTGAGTGTGTAAATTCGACAGATTTCGCCATCAACTTTTGGCCTGTGCCCCTACGTCCAAGCTCCAAAAGAAATGCCAGAGTGATTCCAACCAGCATCGGTGGACCTGGTTGCTCGGTATACAACCAATCTAGTTCAATTGTACAGTTCTCACCTCCCTCGGTGATACGTAAGCTTTCAGGGGGACACATTTGTTTGTACCGTGCCATTCGTTTTAGAGCGTCACGGTAGTCACGAGCATGATAAGTAGCTAAGACTGTGGGTGGAAAATGCGCTGTTTCAAAGACGGTCGTAAGCTTGATAATTCCTTTGGCAGTGTCATCAATGAGATCGGAATAAGCCTGCCAAATCGCGAAATATTGGTCGGTAGTGACAACTGGGTCAGTAATAATGGTGAGCGGTAGTCGTGCTTTTCGAGCAACTTCGTGGGGGGCAATCCCTAATTGATGTATGCCTGCCCAAAATCCTGCTGGGATTTTAATACGAGTATGAGACTTCATAATGGGTCCTCCTTTAGCTATCTACACATTCACTAGTTTTGGTTGTGATAGTGTTCTGCCTAGTTAACGGGACAGATATTATATTACCTATTCAATATAGCCTTGTAACTAGCAAAGGGCGACATTTTACTAGCCAACTACGTCGAATTAATCCGTTAGTAATAGGCACCAATAACGTAATGAAGCTGCCGTTTATACAGGCAGCATCATTAAAAGACACCCTAAATAATCCCAATTACCTAAGTGGTTTAAATTTGTTTTAATGTTTTTATTTGTACCTACACTTCAGAAAGCAACTCATTATAATCTTGTGCTTAATTGATCTTAGCATTAAATTCAATTTACCTGGTATCAATATGTCTATACTCACTATATGACCAGATTTTTAAAAAAAGCTAATGACGATTGTTCAACTAAACTCCCCTTTTGTTCAATAAGAAAAGGCCACCAATTTGGCAGCCAGATCTTCGAGTAACGCCCCCATTTGTTTAAGTACAATACTTCACAAACCCTTTTTGCTCCACAAAACAGTCCTGAAATTGCCAATGGAAAAGGCGATGCCACTTTAGAGCATCGCATCGGTTAATGAACAGAAACTAAATAAATTAATATCTATTTGAATTATTTTTTCGAATAAGAGGAAAGCCCCCGACCGATAAGGTTTGCAGAAATGGGCTTTCTTCCCAATTCTCTTGCCCAAATTGATAATTGTCCTATATGGTGAATTTCGTGAGCAATGGCATGTCGCATAACTTCACCCCAAGTATCCGTTACAATTCTTCCATCTGGCAGGGTATCGTAAAATAATTGATTTTCCATACTAGCATCCCAGTTGTTCACAAAGTTCTCTACTTCTAAATGAAATTCTGCGTCCAATTTTCGAACCTTGTTCAAGCTTTTATAATTATCGAAACTCTCCTGAAAGTCAGTTTTACCCTGTAAGATACGTATCCAACTCCACTCGACGTCAACAATGTGGAAAAGTGTTTGCAATATACTTCCCATTCCACCCGTTCGTTTTTGCAAAAGCTCTTCTTCACTTAACTCTTCACACCAACGATACCAGTCTTCTCTTACCATCCAGTTATATCTAAAAAGTGTTTGCAATAAAACCCCTCCGCAATAAGAAAATAAATTAACCGTAAAATATACTTTAGGAATATTAAAAAACCTTATTTAGTATTACAAATTCAACAGACAAAGTATAAATTCCTTGTTCAACTAAACTCCTTTAGTTCAAGAAGAAAAAGCCACCGAAATGGTAGCTTGATCTTAAAGGTGTTGAGTAGAAGGGCAGAGTCTATGGACTTATAACTCAACAAAAAGGCCGTTAATCCTGCATGGATTTACGCCCTCGTTACTATAAGCTTTTCTGGGTCACCTGAAGACCAGCCCAATTGTTATCGTTGAGGGACTGCCACTGCAGTCCCTTCCTTCGTTTTTCCCTAGCCAATTAATATTTTTTCCTCCGCATATCTCACCTTGGCTTCTTTTCGATTATATAAAAGCGCAAAAGCCATGGTTAAAGGTCCAAGCCTACCAATAAACATCATAATGGTAATCAAAACTCTGCCAAAAGTAGATAGTTCGGGAGTGAAATTTGCAGACAAACCTACTGTACCAGCAGCTGAAATCGTTTCAAATAGAAGTATACTCATATCAGCATCTTCGGAAAAAGTTAATAGGAAGAAGATGAGGAAGATAAAAAACATCCCTGCCACAACAATCGATAATGATTTATTAACCAATTCCCACGAAATTCTCCTTTTAAAAATATTTACTTCATTTCGATTCGTAATCACAGCCCAAAAAGCGAAAATGATGATGGCGAAAGTTGTGACTTTAATACCGCCTCCAGTAGACCCTGAAGATGCACCAATAAACATTAAAGCCATCATGAATACAAGGGATGAAAGGTTCATCGCCCCAATATCAATCGTATTAAAGCCTGCAGTCCTTGTTACAACGCCTTGAAAGTATGATGCCCATAGCTTATCTCCGAACTGCATATTTCCAATAGTAGCTGGATTGCTAAATTCTGAGAGCAAAATGACTAAGGGTCCTAAGATGTTTAATATGAGTGTCATAAGTAGTGCCACTTTTGAATGTAAGGATAATTTTCGAATGGATTTTTTAAAAAAGAGATCGAGAATTACTGTAAAACCAATACCTCCCGTTATAAAAAGGAAGGTGATCATTATATTTACAGTGGGATCACTTACCCATTTACTCAGATTGTCCGGTTCAAGACCAAACCCAGCATTATTAAAAGCAGAGATCGAATGGAATATTCCATAGTAAATGGCTTTCGTCAGCGGCATTTCAAATGACCAACGAATGGCTAAAACAGCTGCACCCAATAGTTCCACAATAAAAGTGATGAAAATGATCCGTTTTACCAGGCTAACAACTCCCGCAAGAGAAAAAACATTTAATGATTCTTGAAGTAATAAACGTTCCTTTAGTCCAATCTTTTTACCCAGAATAATAAACATAAATATTCCTGTGGTCATAAATCCCCAACCACCAATTTGAATCAAACATAGCAGAACGATTTCTCCAAATAATGTAAAAGTAGTTCCCGTATCTACTACCGCCAAACCTGTTACACAAACCGCAGAGGTCGCCTCAAATAAAGCATCAACGAAACTAAGTCCACGTCCCTCTTCATGTGTGGCTATTGGTAGCATAAAGAGTAACGTACCTAATAATATTAGGCTTCCGAAACCAATAACAAGTATTTGGGCAGGATGCAATTTAATTAAATTCCCATTTCTTTTTAACAACTTCAAAATAGACTCTCCTTTTTTATTAAATAATTTTAAAAGGAAAAAACCACGAAGAGAATATCTCTACGTGGCTACTTTTTGCATGATAAAAAATATGCCAAAACACGATGATTGATGTCTCTTCAAACGCTTACGAGGTTAGCTGTCGGACTCGGATCTGAATGTAACCCTACCAAGAAAGAATGCGTAAAACATCTTTTCTTAAGATTCACCCCAAGACAATAGTTTATGAGTGATTTTAACTATTGCCAAGTTGGTTCCCCCGTTTCCTAAACGGAATTAAGCGATAATAATATATTTTTTATGAAGAAATCTTACTCCCAATCATACCTATTTGTAAAGAAATAATTTAAAATGCACCCATTAATTAAAAGTAACTGAATAAAATACTGCAAAAATCCTTAAATCTCCCCCAACTTATTATTCTAATTATATATAAATCCCTTCTTCTCCCTATTTTAATCGGTGCTATCCTTCTTTTTCACAAAAAGAAGAAATCCCAGCCCGCAAAGCAATAATATAACCCCGAAGGCCGTAATGAAGACTAACGGGGAGATGATTTTTATAAATGAGAGCCCTACCATGATGACCCCTACAAGAAGATAGTGATGGATGGCGTGTAACCGAAAGGTATGCTGCTCGATATGCCAGGCGTGATGGTAACCTTGCAAGAATCCGAGACAGACCTGAAAAAGCAGAGCCATATAAGGAAAAGTTTCGAATGAAGTTCTTAAATTGCCTACGAATAGATAAACACAACCCATCCCAAGGTAAACAAATGCGATTGAGGAATGCTGCGTAGGCTTCTTTCCAGCTTGGTGGATTCGATATCCAAAGGCCGCACTAAAAGAAAAAGCAGCAAACAACCAAGTAAATAAAGTAAAGGTCAAGGAGGCTTCTTTTAACCAAAGGATATAATAGGGAAATATCACAACCTGACCGACCGAAACTACCAAAGGGACATAACGTTCACGCAATAATTTCATCCTAGGCTCCATCCTTAAAAGTAATTTTCATAAAAGATGTTTCGAAAAACACCATTGGGATCTCTTTTTAATTTTTCTTCAAGAAACGTCTCCCAGTTTGGATAAGCCGTACGAAACTGCTCCTTTGTTTGATAAGGATAATACGGGAGATAATAGGTCCCTCTGTGCTTCAGAGTCAAATCTGTCCACTCTTGAATCATGACTTTCGCATCCTCAATCTCTTTATCTTTTAAACCATGTTGGATTAAAATCACGAGTCCCAACATATCTTCATTGGCATAATTTAAAGAAGTGTAATCGTCCTTTACCGAATAACGAACGGTGATGTTATGAATTTAAAAAATCTTCCTCTTTATCATTTGCGGGGAGAATTTTCTTTAAGTCTCGAATATATTCATCAAATCGATCGACTGGAATGAAGAACTCCTGCAGCACTTCTACCCGGCCAGGTTGAGTGAATTCCATAAAGGCAGAATTTCCACGCATGACATTATTGCGGGTTACCTCTTCTCCCTCGAGGGACTTCATCAGCCTTTTTTGATTTTCCCAGAAAAGATCTTCCAATCCCCCGCCTTGTCGGCCAATATCCAGTGCCAGCTTGCCAATCCGGGCACCATGTTCTTGTTTTAGCGGTGTTTGATGATCCTCTTTTCCAGTGTTCTTGTAATCTATTACATACATTTCGTTCAAAAATGATTTCGGGGCCACACTGACTCTCGCATAATGCATCGCTGCCTCCTCTTCCCTCAGCAGTTTAGTAAAATAGGCTTCATACTCACTTGTTTTGATTTCCTTTGTATGGATGGTGTAAGTGTCATTTTCCGTTAATTCAAGTGTGACATCCAAAATGACACCGAATAATCCATAACCACCCAATACATACTTCATCCAATCTTCTGAGTCTTTTCGAGTAACGGTTTTGATCTCCCCTGTTGGAGTCAAGATGGTCATTTCCTTGACGGTTCCTGCCATGTGCCCAAAACGGATATCCCGCCCATGTGCATTTACGGAGAGTGATCCACCTATCGTGAAAATCGACTGGGACTGGGTCACTTTAAGTGCGAGCCCGTAAGGCTGAACCGCTTCTTGAACATCTTCCCAGGTCGCCCCGCTATCAACTTTTACCGTTTTTTTCTGTTGATCGATTTCAAGGACTTTATTAAACGTCTTCATATCTAATACAATGCTATCCGTGTAATACGTGTGACCGCCTTGCGAATGCTGCAATCCAGCGATAGAAATATGCTGGCCCTTTTCATTGGCTTCCTTAACAATTTTTTGTAATTCAATCCGATCTCCAGTTTTGACAATTCTTTCGATCCGTTCAGGCAGCAGACCTGCATAATCGGTTGTCAAATTGCTCTGTGAGAGGCCGTATTTTCTTTTTTGAATAGGGATGTTTAAAACCACGGCGATAACAAAGATACACACTACTGTACCAAGAAACCAAGGGTTTTTATGTAAAGACTGTTTTTTTCTTATAGGTGGTGTATTCACCAAACCAACTCCAAATAGTGTAATATTACACTAATTTTAACAGGGTTTGTAAAAAAATTGCAATACTAGATTTAACATCCAGAGCCACTCTGGTTAACAGAAAGGCACTTTGGCACCATAGACATATAGTATAGGGAACTCACGGCTAAAGGAGAGATGAATATGATGAATTATTATCCTGAACATTTGAGGCCACACGGGGGCGGCGGTCATGCTTCTTGGGGACATGGTGGCGGCCATGCTAGTTGGCATCACGGTGGCGGTTATCCTGGTTGGGGACAGGGTGGACATTGGCATGGAGGCTACTATCCTAGCGGATTTGGTGTCGGTACATTAACCGGTCTAGCCTTAGGGGCAGCGGCATCACCTAGTGCTTATCCAGTACCAACTCCTTACCCATATCCTTACCCTGCTCCCTACCCGTATTCCGGTACTTATCCATACCCGCCACAATATTAAATTTGTAATCATGGAAAAAGCTCCAATCTCACCTAACTCAGATGGTGAGATTGGAGCTTTTATTGTATATCTCCATTTTCATGCGGGATTTACGCTTCTTAATCTATAATTCTATCGAAGTAAAGGGTAAAAACAGCTTAACCCCGCGTCTATTAAACGGAAGAATTTTTGAATCCGCGATTAAGTGACTGATGTATCCAGCGATACACGTATAGTAAATTCCATCTATCCTTAGTGAGGCTTCTAATTGTAAGGCGATCACTCCGAAGAAGATTACACCGAGTATAGAATGGGTATAGCTGCGGTGCGAAACAATCGACGCGATGATGATATATACTCCAAGCAGTATTAACCATGTTTCCGTTAATGAAACACCACCCGCGATCACACCGATTCCGGTTATCGTCAGCATATGCTTTTGTTTAATCATCGTGGAGACAGCCATAATCGCCAATCCACTCGCGATCCCAAACCATTTCTCCGCTGCACTTCCTTCATACAAACTATAAAATATCATTAGAAGCCCAATTAACGGGGCCACTGCCCGGATCACTTTATGTGATAGGGTGATTTTTCCACGAAGTTTTCCATCAATGTCTAGATCCGGCATTAACCCAGACACACTCCCTATCCCTACGAATAATAAAGTCTCAGCAATAGTAGCCTGAGAAGTGTTGGCCACGATAAATCCTGCTGCGGCTCCAATTGTTGCATGTCCGGTACCATTCAAAGTTAACTCCACCTTTTTCATATTTGCTTTCTTATCTTACAACAAAACGTTTGTTCTGTTTAGAAAAGAAGGCGAAAATCCTACTTTTATACTAGGATTCTTTCCATTCATTAGTCCAAAAAGAAAGACAACGGTATAACCGCTGTCTCGATTAGTAAGCTATTTAAATTGATTCAAACTTTGAGAAGAGTATCTCTCCTTGTATCGTTTAGTTTCGACCCGCTCAGATGAGATTTGTAGATCAGAGGCTTGCAGGCTGTTTTTATTTTTCCATTGATCGTACGTTAACAGCCCCGAACTGTCATCGTTTAAATATTTGATATAATCATAGCCATAAATATACATAGGTCTCACCTCCATCATATACTTATAATGTATGCGCTTACATTTATAAAAGACACCAAAAAGTAAAAAGTTGGGTGAATTAGATTCCATCCCAACCGTTCCTTTAACTCTAAGTATTTATTCTTATTTCTTTTGCTATTAAAGAGGTTTTATTGCTGAGCTGTAAGCCAATTTATGAGCAATAAGATAAATGACAACAAAGAATGGAAATGAATAAATGGAGTTCCAGCCTGGATATTTATAGTACCCTAACCATAAGAAAAGAGGTTCGGCGAGAAAAGCGGTCATGCCAGCAAAGATTAATCCTTTAATTATCGGACTAACCTGAGGTTTAATTTGTAAAAAAAACATAATCGTAACTGGCATAAGGGCAAAATCCCATGCAATATAGTCTGGGATTAACGGAATTAATTTATTATAGTATCTCCAAAGACCCAGAGTTACCCCAACATAATCCAGCCATGAAGATATAAGCATTGCCCACAGCCCACCTAACATTAAGCGGGTTGAACTTTCTTTATTCCTAAAAGTAAACCACACTATCCACGGAACCACTGTTAATAGTACTGTTGTCATCCACCCGAAAGAGAAAAGAATATCATTGAGCCAAATTTCCGATAATCTAGAATGAGTATCATCAAGTGTTTGATACTTTTCATTTATAAGCTTTATTACATGATCAGGTGGTCTTATCATTATTAGGAACTCCTTTTTTCCTTATAATTCCCACTTTCCTTATTATTAACAGTGTTATCGCACCCTTCCTGGTTTCAATTACTTCTCGAGGATTCACCTGATAAATACAAAAATAGCACGCTTTTGGAGATTTTTCAGAGTGATTCCCATGGAACTCGAAAATTCCCTTTATGGGCATCAGAAAAGACATCTGTTTCCCCTTTCACCAGAAAAAACATGTGGACGGGCATCAGAGAAGATATCTGTTTCCCCTTTCACCAGAAAAAACATGTGGACGGGCATCAGAGAAGATATCTGTTTCCCCTTTCACCAGAAAAAGCATGTGGACGGGCATCAGAGAAGATATTTGTTTCCCCTTTCACCAGAAAAAACATGTGGACGGGCATCAGAGAAGATATTTGTTTCCCCTTTCACCAGAAAAGCATGTGCACGGGGATCAGAAAAGACATCTGTTTCCCCTTTCACCAGAAAAAGCATGTGGACGGGCATCAGAGAAGATATCTGTTTCCCCTTTCACCAGAAAAAGCATGTGGACGGGCATCAGAGAAGATATCTGTTTCCCCTTTCACCAGAAAAAGCATGTGGACGGGCATCAGAGAAGATATTTGTTTCCCCTTTCACCAGAAAAAACATGTGGACGGGCATCAGAGAAG